>PBKA01000008.1 GCA_002721305.1 Acidimicrobiaceae bacterium
CTGCCATTACTTTCGATGGCTGTCGTGCTGTACTCCATCGTGCGCCACGATACGGCCCAAACGCTCGGTGACCCAACTAGATGAGGTGATTCGCGCAGAATGTTGTTTAAGTCCTAGGTTCAGTACTGTGAGAATCATCTCCTTGAACGCTCGCCAATACCATTGGCTGACTCGATGCGCCCTCTGGTTACTCACGGCAATAGTGGTCTCGGGCGTCGCTGTAAGGCTTACCGGCAGTGGATTGGGTTGCAGCGACTGGCCAAATTGCGAACCAGGTCAGCTTGTACCCGAAGCTGACGTCCATGCTTGGGTCGAATTTGGTAATCGGTTAGTGACCGGGCTGGTGTCAATCGTCGTGGTCTTAGCGGTTTTGGGTTCGCTACGACGCGTGCCCCCTGCGGTTGCGCTCACTAGGTGGTCTTGGGGATTAGTTGCTGGGGTCGCAGCACAAATAGGCCTAGGAGCAATAACCGTTTTAACCCACCTATCTCCACCCATCGTCATGGGTCATTTTCTGCTCTCAATGGTTCTCATTTGGAACTCGGTGGTACTTGAACATCTCGCCCGACCAACCCAATCGTCTGCAGGGACAACGCCGATCGGGCCTCTCGTTCGACTCCACGTTTACACGGTCGCCACCATCACCGCCTTGGTGATATTCACAGGGACTGTTGTGACCGCCACAGGTCCACACGGAGGAGACGAAAATGTCGAACGCTTGAACTTTTCATTTCCCGATGTGGCCAGAATCCACGGGTGCGCGGTCGTTCTCCTTTTGTTTGTTTCAATACTGCTGAAACTGAAGCTCCGCGGCCTAGGAAGCAACTGCCTTCAACGGAGAACAAACATGTTCCTGATTGTCGCACTTGGGCAAGCAACGATCGGATATGTCCAGTACTTCACCAAATTGCCAATTGTGTTGGTGGGTTGTCATGTGGCAGGCGCCACCCTCCTTTGGGTGATGGTGATTCGGCTGCTACTAGTGTCTGATATGCGTGCGCTCAAGGCGGATTGACGTGTCCCATATCTTTTCTGACGCCTCAAATGAGACTAGGGCGGAAGTCGAAAGTTCTCCGGTGATCACGGGTGAAGAGGTCCCGGATTCGTTGACCGATGAGGACGTCCCCTGGGTGGTTTTGGTCTGGAATGATCCGATAAATCTGATGAGCTATGTCGTGTTTGTTCTTCAGAAGCTTTTTGGTTACAACTCTGAGAAAGCAACACAGTTGATGCTTGATGTGCACGAAAAAGGGCGCGCCGTTGTTTCAAATGGCACTAGGGAAAAAGCTGAGTTAGACGTCTTCAGACTTCATGAATACGGATTGTGGGCGACGATGCAGAAGGATTCGTGAAGGGATGTTTGATCGTCGCTTTCGCGCGAAACGAAACGGATCCATCGAGATAAACATCACCGACGAAGAACGTCAGTTGATTGCCGATCTCGTTGAACAATTGAGAGAGCTGGTTCTTTCAACTTCCCCGGAAGGCTCGGTGGACGCCTCCATTCGGCGGCTTTACCCGACCGCGTATGTTGACGATCCAGAGCACGAACACGAGTACCAGCGTTTGATGCGGGATCAACTACTGGAACGGCGACTCGGTCATCTAGATGTGGTTGAGGCGACGCTTCAAGACAGAGAATTGACTCCTGAAACTTTGACCGCGTGGATAACAAGCATCAATGACGTGCGCCTGGTCCTCGGCACTCATTTGGATGTCAGCGAGGATGAAGAACAAACATTCGCTCCCTCAAGCGACCCGGATCAACAACAGAGAGCGATCTACCAGTACCTGAGTCATTTGCTCGGCGAGTTGGTTGAGGTAGCAAGCAACTAAACCATCGATTCGCGAGATCAGTGGTTTCCTGACGCGAGAGGCCTAGTCTGGGCCTGCTAGCCCCCATCGTCTAGCGGCCTAGGACACCGGCCTTTCACGCCGGCAGCACGGGTTCGAATCCCGTTGGGGGTGCCACGGTTTCTTTTTGACGCCAAAAGATGTCACAAAGTATCTAACTGATTTGCGGCAACGAAAGCTCTACTGCTGTTCCTGGGGTCCCTCCATCAATTATTCGTGCTTGACCATCAAAGCTTTCGGCCACGTGGCGAACTATGGAAAGACCCAAGCCGGACCCAGGTAAGGGCCTTGCTTTGTCTGTCCTGTAAAACCGTTCGAATACTCGTTCGCGTTCGTCGGCGGCTATACCCGGACCCTCGTCACGCACCACAACCGAACCTCGTGCGACTTCTACCTGAACCGGAGCGTTGGGGGGACTCCACTTGAGCGCGTTATCGAGCATGTTTGATACAGCTCTTTCAAGAAGCGCGGGCACCGCCATCACCGCACATGGCTCCGCGGTGTAGTTGATGGCAGAGGACGTTCTTCGTCGGTGCCGTTGGACAACTGCATCCACTAGCTCATCAAGTTCCACCCGGAGAGGTTCACCCATCTGGTGTCGATCCGTTGCAAGGTCGACAAGCTCCGTCACTAACCCAGTTAATTCGTCCAATTCGAACAACACATCATCAAGAATTTCCTGACGTTCGTCGTCTGTCACCGTGGCACTCCGATGGATATGTTCCAGATTGGTCCGGAGACTCGTGATGGGGGTGCGAAGTTCGTGACTTGCGTCAGTAACCAAGCGGTGCTGCTGCTCTCGCGAGGCGCTCAACGCGCCGAGCATTTGATTGAAGCTGGCTGCTAATTGTCCAAATTCGTCGTCACTTTGAACATTGATTGGCTGATTAACGTCTTGAGTAACCGCAACGTTGGTTGCTGCTTCGGTAAGCCGTTTGACGGGCCGAACGACGCGTCCCGCGACAATAAAGCCGGCAACACCGGCTCCAGCGACCCCAATGACAAAAATTTGAAGACTAATGCGCCACAGGCCGGCTAATTGCTCGTCCACTTCGTCCATCGGGCGGGCAACCATCATTGCCCGGCCCGGCAATTTCAGAGGGAGGGTAAGCACTCTCATTCGGTGTCCAACAACTTCGGTGGTGCTTATCTTGGCTGGTAGCCGTCCGCGAGCAATGGCCAGGTGGTCCGCGCTGATCGGCAACGGCTCGACGTTGCTTGCCCAGATTCGCCCTCTCGTGTCGAAAACCTGGAGCAAAACGTCGTCGGGCAAATATTGGCCGAAAAGTCGCCGATCGAATTCCTGAGGGCGTCCAAGTTTGTCTCCCAGCTGCACGGCCGAAGCCGCCCGAGTCCGCAACTTGCCATCCAGACTGTCAAGAGCTTTACCTCTCGCCATATAAAGGAATACCCCCGCTACTGCAGCCACGACGACGGCGACGACAGCGGCGATTAAAACGGCTATGCGAGTACGAAAACTCATGAGGACCTGAGGACATAGCCAACGCCGCGCACGGTTCGGATTAATCGGTCGCTGTTGTCTATTTCTGTCTTGCGGCGCAGGTACCCCACGTAGACCTCCAAACTGTTGGATGCCAGCGTTGAGTCATAACCCCACACCGCCTCATAAATTTGATCCCGGGTTAGCACTTGGTTCGGATGCTCCAAAAACAGTTCCAGCAGCTCATATTCAGTTCGGGTCAAATCCAAAAGTTTGTCGTTCCGATATGCCTGGCGAGCCTGCCTGTCAAGGCATAGGTCCCCGTAGCGGAGGAGAGGGTCTTCAATCGAGGTTTCCGACCGCTTATTCCTCCTCAATAAAGCCCGTATCCGCGCCAGCAGCTCGTCAAGAGCAAACGGTTTCGCTAAGTAGTCGTCCGCACCCGAATCCAGACCGATTACGCGATGCTCGGTTTCCTGGCGAGCCGTAAGCAGCAAGATAGGCAAGTCCGATCCCATGGAACGCAATCGCTGACATACTTCGAGTCCGCCAAGATGCGGCATTGTCAGGTCGAGGATCATGATGTCGACTTGGTCAGCGATCTTGAGTGCCTGCAACCCGTCCGCTGCGGTCAAAACTCCATAATTTTCTGAGTGCAGCGCACGTACCAACGCTTGTCGAATTCTCTTGTCGTCATCGGCAACGCCGACAACAGCGCTGGTGTCCGCGGGTTGTTGGGGTATAGCCATCAGATATTGGTCTACTTCCTCAAGATGAAGGTTGGATGAGAATTCACGGTCACCGACACTCCAGCCCTCCCGAATAGGATCTGATCCACAATGAGCATGTCATCTTCCGAACCTGAGCTTCTGGATGAGCAGGTCCGATGATGGGTTGGCGATGGAACATACCAGTGCTCCTATTGCTGCTTACAGTTGCCTGTTCGGTTGAAGATCCAACTACTACCCCGCCTACTCTCGCACAACACACAGCACCTACTTCGTCAGTACCCGAGACATCTATTACAACTTCGGCCGCGCCTCCGCCGGCGACCACCACCACGACAACCTTCGAGGTTGAAGTCCCCCGGGCGACTACGACAACCAAACCCTACGAGGGTTGGTGGGATCCCAAATCGGTGCAACTTCCTTGGGGGGATGCCGTGGAGGGGGTGTTGACTTTTCGAGGGTCACCAACTCGATCATGGTACGGACGCGGCCCAGTCCCGTTGATGCCGGAGGTTTTATGGAGATTCCCGGAACAAGGGAACTTATGTTCTTTATCTACGACGCGCGGGCGTACAACAAACTGGTGTGGAATCGGATGGACCGGCCAACCCGCGGTGTGGGAGTTGGAAAACAAAACATGGTTGGCCATTGGTGCGTATGACCGCGGCATCCATATCTTGGATGCATCTACCGGGAAACCCGCCTTGGAACCCTTTATCACCGGGGACATCGTGAAAGGGTCTCTCACGGTGGACCCAGACGGTTTCCCTCTCATTTACAGCGGTTCTCGAGATGGTCAGTTGAGAATATTGGCCTTCGACCGTCCTGACCGTCTCACGGAGCTTTGGAGCATCGCCGGGGACGAAGTCAGCCCCATGATGTGGAATGACGATTGGGACGGCGCGCCCTTGATTCTTAAAGATCATCTCATTACCGGAGGTGAAAACAGTTGGCTACACATAATTCGTCTAAACCGCTCTTTGGACCGGCTTGGCCGAGTCACGGTGGCCCCCGAAATAGTTTTCCAAGCTCCCGGCTGGGATCCAGAGTTACTTGAGGCGTTAGGGGACAACAACGTTTCAATAGAGAGCTCGGTGGCTATTTCCGGCGACACGGTGTGGTTCGCTAACTCCGGCGGTCTAGTCCAAGGCTGGGATCTTTCCCCGTTGTTGATGGGTGATACCCCTGTCCGAACTTTTCGTTGGTGGATGGGCGATGACGTCGATGCCACGATCGTCATTGACGAAGAAGGATTTCTCTATGTCGCCGCTGAGTACGAGCGCGCTACCCCCAGATCAAAGGAAGTCGGACAGCTGGTGAAGCTGGACCCGTTAGAACCCTCTGCGCCGGTGGTTTGGTCGCTCCACGAGAACCAAACTCTGCCCGGGGGATTTTGGAGCACCCCTGCTTTACATAGAGGAGTCCTCTATGTAACGACAAACTCCGGCAAACTCATGTCAGTAGATCGCTATAGCGGCGACATATTGTGGTCCAAGCGTCTCGAAGGGCCACTTTGGAGTTCCCCGGTAGTCGTCGGCGACATTCTCATAGTCGGGGACTGCGGTGGATATGTACGCGCCTACGGTGTCCAACAACCCGAAGTTGAACCCATTGAGATTTGGCGCATCGAAATTGGTGGGTGTCTCGAGGCAACACCAACGGTGTGGGACGGCAAGATCTATATAGGTTCTAGGGAGGGTGGCTTGTTCGCCCTGGGCGAACGATAAGCATTGTGTTCTAGGGTTCCGTCATGGATATAGGCGTCTGCGTTGCTTCACATGTCGGGGATATCGATTACGTCGTCCGGGCCGAAGAGCTCGGCTATTCACACGCGTGGCTAGCCGATAGCCAGATGCTTTGGTCCGATTGTTACGCGGCTCTCGCTTTGGTCGCTGATCGGACCTCCACCATCAACATTGGGACCGGTGTGTCAGTCTCCGGCACAAGACCGGCTCCTGTGACGGCGGCCTCAATAGCAACCATTAATGCTCTGGCACCTGGTCGCACCTTCCTCGGCTTGGGAACAGGAAACACAGCAATGCGGATCATGGGCCATAAGCCCCAAAAAATTGCTGAGTTTGATCGATACCTTGAGGCCATTAAACCCCTGCTAAAGGGCGAGGAGGCCTCGCATTCTTTCGGAGGTCATGTCAGCCCTATACGTCACATCATGCCCGACAAGGGGTTTGTGAATTTTGATAGTCCCATACCGTTGTACGTATCAGGATTTGGTCCGAAGTCATTAGCCCTAGCCGGGAAGCATGCAGACGGAGCTGTCATGTCAATACCACCCGATGCTCAAGTAATGGATCGGATGTGGGAAATGATTGAAAGGGGCGCCACCGAAGCAGGGAGAAAACTCGATAGAGACGACTATTTGACTTGTTCCCTCACCACAATCGTGGTCCTTGAAGACGGGGAAACCATCGAAAGTCCTCGGGTTAAAGCGGAGGCAGGAGCCATGGCCATGGCATCGGTTCACTATTCCTACGATCAGTACCGCCAGCTAGGTCGCTCCCCTGGCAGCCGACTTGATGGCATTTGGGACGAGTACACCTCGATGCTCGCCGACTATGACCCAGAACGAATTCACCAACGAATCCACGCAGGACATAACTGCTGGGTAATCCCCGAAGAAGAGCGGTTCGTCACCCCCGAACTCATCGACGCTACCTGCATAGTCGGAACAGCAGACGAAGTAATTGACCGACTCCAGCAACTCGAAGAACGCGGTCTCGACCAACTGATGATTCTTCCTAATTTCGATCCGCGATATGAAGTTCTTGAACGAGTTGGCCGAGAGATCATCCCCCACGTATAGCTAGATGGGCGAAGTACGAGACATGGTGTTTAACCCACCTCGCTGTTAGCCTTAAACGTCGATATTCCAAACGGCGGCCACCGCCACACCAATCCAATCTGAGAGTTCCTATGAGCAACGTCTGTCAAGTAACCGGCCGCAGACCCACAACCGGTTTTACCGTTTCTCACTCTCACCGCCGCAACAAACGTTGGTTCAAGCCCAACATTCAAAAAAAGAAGTTCTATGTGCCGAATGAAAAGCGTCACGTAACTTTGATGGTGAGCGCCAAGGGAATAAAGATCATCAACAAACGCGGAATTGAATCAGTGCTAGCTGACCTTCGCCGTCGTGGAGAGAAAGTCTGATGGCAAAAAGCGACAAACGACCTGTGATCAAACTGAAATCGACTGCTGGAACGGGTTACACATACTCGACACGTAAGAACAAAACGAACACTCGTGAGCGGATCGAACTTAAGAAATACGACCCAGTGATCCGCCAGCACGTTATTTTCAAAGAAGAACGCTGATTCGTTCCACCTGAAATCTTCATCTTGAGATGACAACTGTGAACAAAGGTCACCTGTCATCGCAGCAAGCACGCTCCTTGGCAGTATCCGCTCAGGGACTCGACCGCAAGAGCTCGTTTTCATCAACACGACTCGATATCAGGCACTTGAGGTGGGCGTTCAAAAGGTTCGGAGTGCTGCAAATTGACGCAGTAAACGCAATCGCGCGCTCTCACTTGTTGGTTCTCAGAGCCCGCCTCGGGGGCTCCCATGACGGTCTGTCTACGTTGCTGGAGAGAGCAGCTTACGAACAGCGGGAATTAACTGAATATTGGTGCCATGAAGCCAGTTTTCTACCAGTCCAGGATCTGCCCTTATTTGGGTGGCGTATGCGACGAGCTGAAAACGGAGAGTTGTGGAAAGGGATACGGCAATTTGTTTCCGAGAACCCAAAGTTCGTCAAGCAGGTTGAGGATTATGTCCGAAAAAATGGGCCTGTAACTGCAGGTGAACTTCAAAAAAAGCCCAAAGATAGCCCTTGGTGGGGATGGTCAGATTCGAAGATTGCTCTTGAGTGGTTGTTTTGGATCGGCAAAGTCTCGACCAGCAAACGCCAGAATTTCACTCGCCTTTACGATCTTTCTGAAAGGGTTCTGCCCCCACACGCTCTCGAAACTTTCCACACTGAAGAGGAATCACATGCCGAGTTAATAAAGAGGGCAGCCGTTCATCTTGGCGTGGCAGCCATCGAGGACCTAGTTGACTACTTCCGACTTCCGAAACTTCAGGGTAAACAACGTGTCACGGAATTAGTTGAAAACAATGAACTACTGCGGGTCGCTGTGGAGGGGTGGGATCGACCTGGATATATCCTCCCTGACGCCAAGTTCACCACTGCTAACTCTAAATCTGTTCTTCTCAGCCCTTTTGACCCCCTTGTTTGGTTTCGACCGCGTGCACAAAGACTCTTTCAATTCCGATACCGCTTAGAGATTTACGTTCCTGCGAACAAACGCGTGCATGGCTACTACGTTTTGCCATTCCTCCACAACAATGAACTGTGCGCCAGAGTCGACGCTAAGGCCGACAACAAGTCGGGAGTACTCCATGTCCCGGCGGTTCACGCTGAAACCCAAGACATCGACGATGAGACCATCGAGAGTCTTGCCACTGAACTCCGGTTATTGGCCACGTGGCGAAATCTCACAGAGGTCAAAGTGGGTCAGCGGGGCAATTTGGCACGCAGGTTGAAAAGGGTGATGAGCCGATGAAGATCCTGTGGCGAGGCATGACCCTGGCTTGCGGTGTTTGCGGTTCGCGAGGGTTATTCAAAAAGTGGGGCATGTTTTCGATGCGCCAAAACTGCCCGCGATGCGGTCTCCGCTTCGAACGTATGGAGGGGCATTCACTTGGCGCCGTCGCAGTCAACACCGTGGTGAGCTCCGCTTTAATCCTCACCCTGGTATCACTCAGTTTGGTCGTCTTCGGGACGAACATACCTACGTCACGCCTACTTTTGATTGCCACACCTGTTGGTGTGCTGTTTCCCATCTTGTTCGATCCCCTATCGCGTACCCTTTGGAATGCCGTTGAGTTATTGATGCGCCCTGTCTCGGATAGCGAGTTGGATCCGCGATTCCAAATTGACTCGGAGCGGTGAATACGCCCTCTGAAGTTGCAATACGAGACCGGTCACGACAGAATTCAACTTCTTGCCTGTCGGTTATTTGGCGGCAAGCACGGTTGGTCCCGTGGTGAAGTCTGGAGTTCACGCTGGCCTGTCAAGCCAGAGGTCGCGGGTTCAAATCCCGTCGGGACCGCGGTCGGGTAGCTCAGTTGGCAGAGCGCGCGCCTGAAAAGCGTGAGGTCACCGGATCGACGCCGGTCCCGACCACATTAGAGAGTCAGGGGCCGCGAGCCCCTGACTTTCTTTGATTTGGGTACCCTTAACAGATCATCTCTTAACAGCTAGCCGCTCGAGACGAACCACTGATCAAGCCCTGAATGTCATGTTTCGTCCCGGCTAGCCCCGACCAACGCCATCTGCTCTCGCCGCAGCGGCCACTGCGGCAGAAACTGCTGGAACAACCGACCGGTCAAACGCTGTGGGGATAACTAATTCGGGAGAGAGATCATCGCTGGACACCGCTGCCGCAATCGCCGAGGCCGCCGCTATTTTCATGCCCTCAGTGATGTCACTGGCTCCAGCGTCAAATGCGCCTCGGAAGATCCCCGGGAACGCAAGAACATTGTTTATCTGGTTCGGATAATCACTTCGCCCAGTGGCAACCACCGCCGCGATATCGGCGATCTCCTCGGGAAGAATTTCCGGATCTGGATTAGCCATCGCAAAAACAATTGCTCGGTCTGCCATTGCCGCAACATCACCTCGAGTAATCAACCCGGGACCGCTCAACCCCATAAACACGTCAGCGCCGACCATCGCATCACCTACTGAACCTGCAATGTTGTCTGTGTTTGTGTTGTCCGCAATCCACTCTTTTGCGGTGTTCATGCCTTCGCGGCCGGGATACAACGTGCCCTGTCGGTCACACACGACAACATCGCCAATACCGCGACCCAAAAGAATCTTCGCGCAAGCTACTCCGGCAGCCCCCGCGCCCAAGATCACGCATCGTAGATCATTGAAATCTTTGCCCGTGATGCGGACGGCATTTTCTAGAGCTGCCAACGCGACCACCGCTGTGCCGTGTTGATCGTCATGGAATACAGGAATGTCAAGCGCTTCGCGCAACGCAGCTTCCACCTCAAAGGCTCCCGGAGCAGCTATGTCTTCGAGATTTATGCCCCCAAACGTCGGTGCTAAGCGAATTACCGTTTCGACGATTTCTTCGGGAGTGTCAACGTCGATACAAATCGGGAAAGCATCGACACCGGCAAATTCTTTGAACAACAGTGCCTTGCCCTCCATGACTGGCATCGCAGCAGCGGGTCCAATGTCCCCGAGTCCCAGAACAGCTGTTCCGTCACTGACAATAGCGACCGTGTTTTTTCTGATCGTTAATTCATGAGACGCTGATTCATCTTCATGAATCGCCATGCAAACCCGCGCTACCCCTGGCGTGTACGCCATTGAAAGGTCATCGGCATCTCTGAGGGGAATACGACTTATCGTTTCGAGTTTCCCGCCTTCATGAATCTTGAATGTGCGATCGACTGCGCTGATCACTTTGATTCCCTCTAATCCGTCAACGGCTTCACAGATTTCCTCCACATGGGCTTCACTCGCCGCGTCGACCACGACTTCTTCACGCAGGGAACCCCCGGTGACAGTGAACCCTTGCAAGCTGCGGATATTGCCTCCCACATCACCTATTGCTGTGCACAGTCGGCCGAGTGTGCCCGGCTCGTGGGCGAGTTCGACTTCTAATGTGGCCGAAAAGGCAGCCGTTGGACGCGACATCGGGTCTCCTGGTACGAAACGAGAGCGTTCTATTGTGGCGGGACGCCCCGCCGAGTCCAAACAGTCCTACTGCTTTTGTTTTACGGACCTTCGTAGTCAAAGCCCAATTCGATAGCTGTCAGGAGCGCGAAGAAGTCGATTCCTTCTCGTTTCGCGAGTGCCCCACAGGTCCCACCACGATCTACAACCGCGATGATTATCGCGGGTTCAGCACCAAATGCTCGGACGGCTGTCGCTGCTTCAATCGGTGAGACACCTCGAGTTACAACGTCTTCGGTGATAGCGACGCGGTCGCCTTTACGTAACGCGCCCGCAATGCGACCTTCGACCCCATGGTCTTTCGCCTCTTTTCGGACACTAAAGCTCCGAATTTGTTGACCGCGGTCAGCCGCTATTGCCGAAACGCCATAGGCCACCGGGTCTGCCCCCATGGTCAATCCACCGATGGCATCTATACCCTCGACCTCATCCAGGATGATGTCTGCGATCAGTTTGATACCAACTGGGTCACAGGCGGTTTGTTTCCCGTCGATGAACCATGAACTCCGCCGACCGGATTTCAAAACAAAGTCACCGGTCCGAACTGCGTGTGTAAGCAGGTGTTCCTTTAATTCTGTCCGTCGAGGGTCAAGTCCGCTCACTTGTCAGCCCACCGCACTTCTCCGTTTCCTTCTTCGACATGCCCTATGGTCCATGCTTCGTGACCATCTTGACTCGCTAGCTCGATCATTGCGTCCGCTTGTTCCCTCGGCAAGATGAGCACCATGCCGATACCTATGTTGAAGACATTGCGCATTTCACTCTCCGAAACTGGGCCTTCGCCAGCGATTTGATCAAAGATTCTTGGTCGGCGCCACTGGGTCACATCCAACTGGGTGGCAACGTTCTCGTTAATGACCCGCTTCAGGTTGCCTTCTAGCCCACCACCAGTGATGTGCGCTGCAGCATGAATTTCGAATTGTCGAAATGCGGCTAACACGGTCGGCGCATAGATAACGGAGGGACGCAGAAGTTCGTCGCCGAGGGACACATCAGCATCAGGCCACGCGGGGTCATCAAGGGGACGCCCGTCCATCAAAACGCGCCGCGCAAGGCTGTATCCATTGCATCGCAATCCGGGTGAAGCTAGGCCTACAAGAACGTCCCCCGCCTCGACTGCCGATTTGGTCGGGATGTTCGTTCGTTCGGCAACGCCCACGGCGAAGCCTGAAACATCAAACTCGTCACGGTTCATCGTGTCTGGGTGTTCGGCTATTTCGCCCCCCGTCAATGCACAACCGGCTTGGCGGCATCCTTCGGCGAACCCAATAATTAGTTGCTCAATTTGTTCGGGGTCAACTTCCCCGACGGTTAGCTGATCCAAAAAGAAGAGCGGTTCGGCTCCACAAGTAACGATGTCGTCGACGCACATTGCAACGACGTCGATTCCTATCGTGTCGTACTTCTTCAATTTTTGGGCCACGAGCGTCTTTGTGCCCGCGCCGTCGTTTCCAGATACAAGTACTGGTTCTCGATATGTCTCTGGGATAGCAACAACCGAGCCGAATCCCCCGACGTCACTTATGACCTCCGAACGAAACGTTGAGCGGGCATGAGGGATCAGTCGTTGCACGGCTTCGTCAGCGCGCTCGATGTCCACGCCGGCGGCTGAGTAGGTGATTTCAGAGCTCATTGACCGAGTTTCATTTGTGACGCAGATATAAACGCGGATCCATGTTCGTCTTTTCGTTGCCCTAATACTTCTCTTCCAATTCCTTCAGGTATTGGCACTGGGTACTGTCCGTTGAGGCATGCTGTACAGAAGCCGGCCCCCGACGCGCCAGTTGCATCGATAAGGCGATCTAATTCCAGATAAGCAATGGAGTTAACACCCAGATATTCACGTATTTCCTCCATGGTTAGATTGGATGCCATTAGCTCTGCTTGGGTACCGGTGTCCATGCCGTAGAAACATGGCCAGCGATACGGGGGAGATGAAATTCGAAGGTGTACTTCGGCAGCACCACTAGCTCGAAGCATTTCAACTATTGCTCTTGTGGTTGTTCCTCGGACGATTGAATCATCGACTACCACGAGACGTTGGTTTTCGATGTTATGGCGTATCGGGTTGAGTTTCATCCTTACGCCCAGAGCCCTCATCTCTTGGGATGGGGCAATAAAGGTGCGTCCGATGTATCGGTTTTTGACCAGTCCGTCCCGATACGGGATCCCGCTCGCTCGCGCGAAACCCTGAGCGGCTGGTATCCCCGACTCTGGGACAGGCATCACTAGATCAGCTGAAGCAGGAGCCTGATCGGCGAGTTGTTCTCCCATGCGTTGCCGCGCCGAGTGCACATTTCGGCCATAAAGGACCGTGTCCGGTCGGGAAAAATATACGAATTCAAAAATGCAAAGCTTCGGGTCAGGGTGTTCAAACGGTTGCTGTGACCGCCAGCCGTTGCTGTCAATAACGATCATCTCACCTGGGTCGACTTCGCGAACTAAGTGCGCGCCGACCGTGTCTAGTGCCGGGCTTTCCGATGCGACAACCCAACCATTATCTAATCGTCCTAGGCAAAGTGGCCAGAATCCTTCGGGGCCGCGAGCTCCAACCAAATGGTGACGGTCCATCGCCACGAAAGAAAATCCACCTCGGAGCCGCGGCAAGACGCGCTCTAACGCCCACGGAAGTTCATCCCCGTCCGGTGCGTCTTCGCTCGCCAGTTCGAGGGCAACCAATTCTGCGACGAGGTCACTGTCACTGGTCACCGTGCCCTCTAGCATCCCCGCCCCTTCGGCAAGTTCCGCCGTATTTACGAGATTGCCATTATGCGCCAACGCGAATTCTAGATTTCCCACGTCTCTGTAAAAAGGTTGCGATGCGCGCCACGAGCTAGACCCTGTCGTTGAGTAGCGGGTGTGTCCAATGGCAACGTTTCCTTCCAGTGCAGCAAGAATTCGATCGTCAAACGCACTCGAAACCAGACCCATGTCTTTGACTACCGTCACGTTTTGGCCATCACTTACTGCTATGCCGGCAGATTCTTGGCCGCGATGTTGCAGCGCATAAAGCCCAAGGTAGGTCTGATGCGCGACTGGGCTGTCCGCGGCGAGAACGCCAAAAACGCCGCATGCTTCTCGAGGTTTGTTGACTTCTACTCCTGATCCCTCTGTGGTCATGCGCTAATGGTTCCCCGACCTAGAGCTTCCGGAAGTTCGTTTCGACAGGCGTTTTCTAGGTCATTTAACGGAACCGTGATTTCGGCCCCGAAGGTCAAAGATGAACCTCCGGTTCGGCCAATTTCTCTCACTGGCACTTCATGTTCCGAGGCGTCTGTCATGAAAGCATCTAGGAGTTCGTCTTGGACGACGGCTAGAACGCGACCGCCTGACTCGTTGAACATCGAAATGTGGTCATTGTGATAATTGATTTGAGCTCCGACGCCACTGTCGATTGCCATTTCCGCGGCTGCGACAGCGAGACCTCCTTCGCCCACGTCGTGCACTGCCACTAGTCGTTGCCTCTGGACTGCGTCAGCAATGAACGCAGCGGTCCGGACGGCTTGTGCGAGATCAAAGGTGGGCAGTGTCCCGTCTTTGCAGCCGCCGATCTCCCAAGCCCATTGGGTTCCTGCCATGGAAACATCAGCTTCGGGAACTTGACCTAGTACCAAGAGCGATGCGTCGGTCGGTAAGCCGATGACTGGTGGCGGCACGGACAAGGAAGGGTGCATCCCAATCACTCCGACGACTGGTGTCGGGGCTATGTCCACTGCGTTGGTTTCGTTATAGAGACTGACGTTGCCACCCACTACAGGTGCGTTGAAGGCTATGCATGCTTCGGTCATTCCATCTACTGCTTCGGACAGTTGCCACATGACTTCGGGATGTTCCGGGTTTCCGAAATTCAAGCAGTTGACAACAGCCAAGGGGTAAGCACCGACGCAAGCAATATTCATGACCGCTTCAGCAACAATCATCGCTGTCCCCTGACGGGGGTCTACGTGGCACCAACGATGATTGCCGTCAGTGGACAAAGCAATTCCTCTCCCCGTTTCTTCACCAGTCCGCGGGTGTCGAAGACGGAGCAATGTCCCGTCGTTTCCTGGACCGACAACTGTGTTGAGGAACAGTTGGTGGTCATATTGGCTGTACACCCACGCTGGGTCACGTAACAAACTCAGCAAATCGTTGACGCAGTCGGCCGAACCTTGCGATGCGTCCTTTGATCGGCGCTCGGTCAGGTCGCGAGGGGGTGCAAGCGGTCGGTCGTACTCAGGGGCATCGTCGTGGAGCGTCGATGCAGGCAGGCTTGCCAAGACTTCACCATCGAAGCCGTTGAGGACCCTGAGTTGTCCGTTATCAGTTACACGACCGATGACGCTCGCTTCTATTTCCCATCGAGAAGAAATTTCAATTACCCGGGTCAGGTCTTTGGGTTCAACGATCGCCAGCATTCGTTCTTGTGACTCCGAAGTCATTAACTCGACAGGTTCCATGTTTTCTTCTCGAGCGTGAATGGCTGTGACGTCTACATCCATACCGGCGCCACCGCGTGAAGCTGTTTCACTGGTTGCGCAGGTGATCCCTGCTCCTCCCAGGTCTTGGATTCCGGTGACTAAACCTTCATCTAGCAATTCAAGACATGCTTCTAACAGTCGTTTTTCTTCAAATGGATCACCAACTTGCACACTGGGTCGCTTATCGGCATCTTCTGAACTTTCACCAAAGCCTGCCGAAGCCAGGACACTTACCCCGCCAATGCCGTCTCTTCCCGTCGAGGCGCCCAAAAGAACAGCGAGATTCCCGATGCCGCTGGCCTGTCCCAGAACAAGTCGTTCAGACGGCAACACGCCCATGGCTAGGACATTGACGAGTGGGTTACCCTTGTAGGTTTCGTCAAAGACGATCTCACCTCCGACCGTTGGGACACCAACACTGTTCCCATAGCCGGAAACGCCGCTGACAACACCTTCCGCTATCCATCGACTCCGAGGATCGTCAAGCGGCCCGAACCGGAGTGGATCCATGACCGCGATCGGGCGGGCACCCATGGTGAAGATGTCTCGGAGAATCCCGCCTACCCCTGTCGCGGCGCCTTGATATGGCTCAATTGCTGACGGATGGTTATGGCTTTCGATACGGATGGCTACCGCTATGTCATCTCCAACATCGATGACCCCGGCATTCTCTCCCGGACCAACCAACACCCACGGAGCTTCCGTGGGAAGCCGTTTCAGGTGGATCTTGGATGACTTGTACGAGCAATGCTCTGACCACATCACCGAGTACATTGCCAACTCAAGGTGGTTGGGGTGTCGGTCTAAAAGGCCGTGGATACGTTGATATTCGTCATCGCTGAGTCCGAGTGCCCGATGGACTGATGCGTCTTCAGGGGCGGGACTCACGTTCTAAATCTAGTCGCACGTCTGCTTTTCTCATGGATGCCCCACGTCTGATTTTGTGGTGCAGCTCCTTACGCAATGAGCAACGATTGGATAAGAGTGGTTCCGTCCGTCGAGCCGAGAAGGGGCGAAGTTGCTCGCTCGGGGTGAGGCATCATCCCAACTACATTGCCTTCTGCGTTGCAAATGCCAGCTATGTCAGCGATCGAACCGTTCGGGTTGTCGACGTAGCGGAAAACAACTCTGTTTTCTTCTTCCAACTGGTTCAACACTTCCGGAGAGCACACATAGTTACCTTCGAAATGATTTATGGGTATCCGTAACCGGTCCCCAGCTTTTGCGTGGCGACCAAGCACATTGGACGTTGACACGAAGTCGATCCGTTGCATAGAGCAAAGGAATTTCATTCCTGCGTTCTTCTGCAGTGCGCCCGGGAGTAGTTCAGCTTCGGTTAAAACCTGAAATCCGTTACAGATGCCCAGGACCGGACCTCCTTCTTTGGCGAAGGAGTTTATGGACTCCATGATCGGGGAAAACTTGGCGATGGCCCCGCATCGCAGATAGTCCCCGTGCGCGAATCCTCCAGGTATCACGACCGCGTCAACATTCTTGAGACTGGAATCACCGTGCCAAAGAACTTCGGCTTCTCCACCCAATGAATGAATCGCATCTACCGTGTCGAATTCGCAATTGGTTCCTGGAAATCGGACTACCCCAACTCGACAACTCATCCTTCCCGCACTTCCACCAGCGCGTCTTCTATGACGGGGTTGGAGAGGAAGCGGTTACACATGTCTTCGACCAAGGATTTGGCGTCCGCGGCCGAATCGGCGTCAACTTGGAGGTGTATCACCTTGCCTACTCTGACGTTTCCTGCCGTAACGAACCCCAGTGCAGGTAGCGCTCTTTCAATTGTTGAGCCTTCGGGGTTCGCTATCCCCTCTCGGGGCGATACTTCAACTTTGACTTCAAAGCGCATTAGAGCGCGCCGATCCACTGCCCAAAGGATTCACCAGTGATTCGTTCATAAGCCGTTATGTAGCGGTCGCGCGTGGCGTCCACGGTTTCGGGCGACAAGGGTGGTGGCGGTGGGGATTTGTCCCAGCCCGTGGCCTCGGTGGCGTCGCGGACCGGTTGTTTGTCAAGAGACACGGGTGTGGTTCCCGGATCCCAGTTTTCGGCTGGCCAAAATCTTGATGAGTCGGGAGTGAGTATTTCGTCGGCGATCACCATTTCGCCGTCAACGAGGCCGAGTTCAAATTTTGTGTCGGCAATGATCACACCGTTGCGCGCGGCGTGTTCCGAGGCCCGTGTATAGGCATCCACTGAGATTTGTCTGGCCTGCATCGCTAATTGTGGGCCAACCATATCGACGGCTTCTTCGTAGCTGATGTTGATGTCATGGCCTTCAGTGGCTTTGGTCGAGGGCGTGAAGACGGGTTCAGGGAGTTGTTGGGCTTCCAATAGGCCATCTGGTAGAGACGATCCGTGCATGGTCCCTGATTCTCGGTACTCCTTCCATGCCGAGCCGGTTATGTACCCGCGCACAATGCATTCCAGCGGCAACATGTCGGCTTTCCGGACAAGGAGTGCTCTGCCTTCCCACTCTGGGCGTCTGGCGGCTTCAGGAAATTCAGATGGGTCCGCAGACACTATGTGCGTTCCGGCGGTTGATCCTAGGTAATTTGACCACCAGACAGTCATCGCTGTTAAGACTCGGCCCTTGTCTGGTATTGGTTCGTCGAATACGACATCGAAGGCTGATATTCGATCCGTTGCCACCATCAGAAGATGTCGCTCGTCAACGACGTACATCTCCCGGACTTTTCCGCTGTGCAATAACTGGAGTTCGTTCACGTCTCTTCTCTACTAGAGAATTGGGGCAGGGTGATAGGACCCTGCACCCGGATGGGCAGAATTAATTTCGGCTGCGGCTTGCGCGAAAGCTTGGACTTGTGTGTCGGCTAGGCCGAAGAACGCTCCGTGATCTTCCAAAATTTCTAGAATCACATCACCTTCTAGGGGAAGACTCGGATCGTTGGCGAGTCGGTTAACCAAGTCGTTGACACCCGAACTGCCTTCGCGGATTTCCAGCGCGGCGGCAACCGCGTGGTGCTTGATAAGTTCATGAGCCTCTTCTCGACCTGCCCCTGCTTTAACGGCAGCCATGAGGATTCGCGTGGTTGCGAGAAAGGGTAAATATTGCTCTAGTTCCCGCTCAATGACCGAGGTGTATGCACCGAACCCTTCTAAGACAGTTAGTCCGGTCTCAAGCGCGCCATCTAGAGCGAGAAATGCGTCCGGGAGAACGACTCGGCGGACTACCGAACAGCTGACGTCGCCCTCGTTCCACTGGTCACCCGCTATTGAAGCCGCCATCGTAAGGTGGCCGCGCAAGATAGCCATGAAGCCACTGATCCGTTCAGCTGAGCGTGCATTCATTTTGTGAGGCATCGCTGATGAACCAACTTGGCCTTGGCTAAAGCCTTCTGTCGCAAGATCTAAACCGGCCATGAGTCGAACTTGCAAAGCAAGATTGCCCAAGGGACTCGCTGTTTGCACAAGAGCACTAATGACGTCCAGGTCGAGGGATCGGGGATAGATTTGCCCGATGGCGGTGAGCGTCTGTTCAAATCCGAGTCGGTCGGCCACCCGTCGCTCGAGTGCTTCCACCTTCCCTGAATCACCTTCATAAAGATCGAGCAGGTCTTGTTGAGTGCCAACGGGTCCTTTAAGGCCACGCAGTGGATACCGACTGAGCAGCCCATCGATACGTTCCAACGCTAGGAGGGTCTCTTGGCCCAAGTTGGCGAAGCGTTTCCCAAGCGTGGTCATCTGAGCCGGAACGTTGTGGGTTCGCCCTGTGATGGCTACCTCTTGATAACGCACAGCAAGTTCGGCGAACCGAACAATGACAGTCGCTAGGCGTTGCTGGATGATTTGTATCGATTGTTTGATCTGCAGTTGTTCTACGTTTTCTGTCAGATCACGTGACGTCAGGCCCTTATGGATGTGTTCAGAACCTGCAAGCTCTGCAAATTCTTCGATGCGAGCTTTGACGTCGTGCAACGTGACGCGCTCGCGCTGCTCAATTGATTCCAGGTCTACATCGTTCATGACGGATCGGTAGGCGTCGATGACACTGTCATCGACATCTAAACCCAAGTCTTTTTGTCCTTCGAGAACTGTGACCCAAAGTTCGCGTTCGAGGACGATCTTGTTTTCAGCGCTCCAAATTTGCGCCATGTCAGGGGACGCATAGCGGGTCGCCAACACATTCAAAACTTGGGCTTTGTCCGATGTCACCTTGCACCTGCGTCTCTGAAAGTTTCTAGGCTCTTGGCAAGCTCAGAGTCTGTGATGGAGAGCATCTCCACGGCTAGAACGGCGGCGTTGGCCGAGCCATTAACCGCCACCGTGGCGACGGGAATGCCTCGCGGCATTTGGACGGTTGACAACAGTGCATCAAGGCCGTCGCTTATGCCTCCGGAGAGAGGAACGCCGATAACCGGCAAAGTGGTGTGGGCTGAGACGACTCCGGCTAGGTGAGCGGCCATCCCTGCGCCGCAAATGATTGCGCCGAATCCGTTGGCACGTGCATTGCTGGCAAAATCCGCAACTTGTTCGGGGTTTCGATGAGCGGACATGACATGGACCTCGTGCTGAACGGCGAAGCGTTCGAGCATCTCTGATGCACCAGCCATCTTGTCGTCGTCTCGGGGCGAACCCATCAGAATGGCGACCTTCATGTACCTTCCTCCTGGCCGATTTCTAACTCAATCGAATCACCAATATCGGTTCGATGCTGCATCCCCGGCCAAGAGATGGCTCGTACCGCTTGGTACGCGATATTTCTTGCTTCGTCCAATGTTTCCCCACGTCCGCATACGTTGAGTACTCGGCCCCCGTCTGTAACTAATTGGTCTTCGTTGTTTGATCCGACACCCGCACAAAACACTGTGACGCCCTCGATTGTTCGCGCTTGTTCAATGCCGTCAATCACATCACCTGTTTTCGGAGAGGTGGGGTATCCCTCGCTCGCCAGAACGACAGTGACCATTGTGTCCGGGGAAACCGTCGGCCGGCTCTTTAAGTCGCCCATTGCTACCTGCATAAAGATTTCGGCGACATTGCCTTCTAGGCGGGGGAGTATCACCTGGGTTTCAGGATCACCAAATCGAACGTTGTATTCCAAAAGTTTCGGGCCGTCCGCAGTGAGCATGAATCCTGCAAAGAGGACACCTCTGTAATCAATCTCACGTTTCTTCAGTTCTTGGACAGTTGGGTGCACCGCTAGTTCCATCAACTGCTCAAGATCCCCCGAAGTCAGTTCAGGCATTGGGGAGTAACACCCCATCCCCCCGGTGTTGGGTCCGCGGTCCTGATCACGCAGCCTCTTGTGGTCCTGGGCCGAAGTGGGGATGAGCACCGCCTTCTGCCCATCACACAGCGCAAATAACGAAAGTTCGGGACCTCTCAATCCTTCTTCGATGACGATGCTGCGGCCCGCTTCTCCGAATGAGTCACCAGAAAGTTTGTTTCGCGCATCCTCCACTGCTTCTGCGTACGTGTTTGTGACTAGGACGCCTTTGCCTGCCGCTAATCCATCGGTCTTTACTACGTAGGGTGGGGTGAGCGTTGACAAGAAAGTTGCCGCTGCGTCTGCTTCGTTGGCGTCGAAGGATGCATAGCGTGCGGTGGGTACTCCGGCAGCGTCAACAAGTTCCTTCATCCAGATTTTGGAACCCTCTAACAGTGCTCCATCAGACCCAGGGCCGAAAACGAGACATCCTTTTGAACGCAGCTCGTCAGCAAGTCCCTCAACTAGGGGAACTTCGGGACCGATTATGTAGAGATCTGCTTCTACTTCCGTTGCGGCCGCTCCAGTGCTGCCTTCGATGCCCGGGGAGCCAGGTGTCACAACCACTTCTGCGTGAGTTGAAAGCGTGTGAGCAAGGGCGTGTTCGCGGCCCCCGGAGCCAATCACACAAACCTTCATGCGGCGAACCGCAAATACTGCTCGCGTCCTGGACCCACGCACACAAATCGGATCGGGACACCCATCTGGCGTTCGAGAAACGATATATATTCGACTGCCTCTCTCGGAAGGTCTTTACGATCCGTTGCCCCGGACAGGTCCTGTTTCCACCCTGGGAATTCGGCATATACAGGAACTGCTTTGTCGTGCATACGTCTCAGGTGAGGAAGATATTCATAACGTTCACCCTCGACGTCGTACGCGACGCACACTTTGATGGTTTCGAGTTCGTCGAGAACATCTAACTTGGTGAGGGCAATTTCCGTGCAAGCGTTAAGTCGCACGGCTTGACGGGCCATGACGGCGTCAAACCAGCCGACGCGGCGTCGACGTCCCGTGTTGGTCCCATATTCTTGACCGACGTCAACAAGGTGTTCTCCGACCGCGTCGTCTAATTCAGTTACGAACGGGCCCGCACCTACGCGGGTCAAATAGGCCTTGGCAATTCCGATTACTTGGTCGATTGCGCCCGGGCCAATTCCCGCACCAACGAGGGCATAGCCCGCGACGGGGTTCGAAGAGGTTACGAACGGATAGGTTCCGTGGTCCAAGTCGAGGAACGTTGCCTGAGCTCCTTCGAAAAGAACTCGCTGCCCTGCATGCAAAGCCTCGTGTAGGTGCCCCACCGTGTCGCCTATGTACGGCGCGACTCTTGGGGCGATGTCTCGAATTAATTCTTCTGCTAACTGATCAGGGTCAACCCCTTTATGCCCATGGATGTCACGAAGAATCACATTCCTCTCCGCTAGGGCACTGCGCAAACGCGCCCTTAGGTGGGCGGGGTCAAGTAAGTCTTCGACGCGTATTCCCACCCGCGAAGCCTTATCGGCGTAGGCCGGGCCGATCCCTCGTTTTGTAGTATCGAGTTTGTTGTCACCCAACTGACTTTCGGCTAACTCATCAAGAATTTGGTGGTATGGGAGAACCAGATGTGCTTGTGGGCTCAACATGAGGCGCTGACAGTTGACGCCCTTAGCGGTCAAGATGTCAATCTCGGCCAACAAAACATATGGGTCTACCACTACGCCGTTGCCAATAATCGGGATCACGTGGTCATACAAGATTCCGCTCGGAACGAGTTGTAATTTGAAGACCTCGTCGTCAACAACGAGTGTGTGCCCTGCGTTGTGGCCGCCCTGGTATCGCACAACATGGGCGCACTCTTTGGCCACTATGTCGACAACTCGTCCCTTGCCTTCATCACCCCATTGGGTCCCGACCACAATTGATCCCGGCACGGACTACTCCAAACGTCATCTGTTGACGTTGTCAGATCCTAATTGCGAAAGCTGACTTTTCTGGGATGAATTAAAGGCCGGCCCTCTTTTCTTGGATGTATGGCCTCATGAATCGGGTCAACGGCGACGTCTCGGGTCGAGCCATGGGATAACCGATTGCTGGAGAGGTACTAAATCCCTCCGATACTGACGATGGGTTTCCATCAGGGTTGCGCTTGCCGCCGCTTGGAGTTCACGCATTTCTGCTTCAAGTTGCAACACCCGATGTTCAAGATCAAGCACGCGTTTGACCCCAGCCAAATTCAAGCCTTCATTAGTTAGTTCTTGGATTCGCCGAAGCAATGCAATGTCTACATCGCTGTATCTGCGGCTACCGCCAGGGGTACGGGCTGGTTCTACCAAACCTTTACGTTCATAGATCCGGAGCGTTTGGGCGTGAACCCCGGCAAGTTCAGCCGCGACGGAAATCACGTACACCGCTCGAGCTGGATCAGGTGTCGATGAGATTGGGCCCATGCTTAACTCTCCTCCTTGACATCGTCGCGAGGGGACCAGTCGGTTACCTCTCGCAACGCTTCAATTGCTGCTCTTTCTTTTGGGGCTAGCTCTTTCGGTACAACAATTTCGACCGTTACGAGCAAATCGCCTTTCGCTTTTGCGGTTTGGACGCCTCGTCCCTTCACTCGAAAAGTCGTTCCGGATTTTGTACCTTCTGGAATCTTTAACGTCACCGTAGAGTGATCGTAAGTGGGAATCTTAATTTCAGAACCGAGCGCAGCTTCAGGAAATGTGACGGGGATAAGTAACGTCAAATGTTGACCCTTTCGACCAAACATTGGGTCGGGAGCCACTTCGACAACCACATAGAGATCGCCGTTGGGGCCGCCGTTGCGCCCCGCTCCACCTTTCCCAGCTAGACGGATCCGCTGGCCGGTATCGACCCCAGCTGGAATTCTCACCTTTGCTTGGCGACGGTCCCCGTTTGTAGAACCACTAAGCATCACGTTTGTTGTGATGCCGTCAATGGCGTCTCGAAAGCCGAGGTGTATGCGGGTTTCTTGGTCTACTCCGCGAATCGGAACTGGTCCGCGCTGCCCGCGACCAAACAGATTTCCAAACATTCCACTTAGATCGTCAAAATCTTCAAAGTGAACGTTGAATCCGTCTGAACCGGAGGCGAAACCACCCATAGCTGAAGGTCCTAAGCGGCGCGCTTCGTCATATTCTTCGCGCTTCGTCTCATCTCCTAGAACGTCATAAGCAGCAGAAACTTCCTTGAAACGATCCTCATTGCCGCCTTTAGCATCGGGATGATGGGAGCGCGCGAGTTTTCGATAAGCCTTTGTTATCTCTTTAGCTGAAGCGTTTGATGAGACCCCGAGGACTGCGTAGTAGTCCTTCTCAAACCATTCACGCTGGACCGTCATCATTCACCTCCCTACTACGACTAGCTCCAATTACTGGCTGCTCACCTTTACCATTGCGGGACGAAGAATCGACTCGCCCCACCGATAACCGGCCCGGAGCTCTTCGACGACTACTTGCTCGTCTCCTCCCCCGCTTTCGAAGGACATTGCCTCGTGCAGGGTCGGGTCAAACGGGACTCCTAACACTTCGATACGCGCCAAACCGTTATTGGCGAGAACCGTTTCGAGCGCATTCCGGATGGGCGTTATTTCATCGAGCCCTTGGGCTGTGGCAGCATCACACGCGTCGAGGACAGGCAGAAGGGCTTCCACTATCCGGGAAATTCCGTGTGAAATTCGTTGCTCAGCTTCTTTTGAGCTACGGCGACGAAAGTTTTCGAACTCCGCCTGAAGCCTTTGCAGCGAATCGCGAAAGTCGTCCCGTTCAGCAGCAACAGTTTCCAAGGATTCGACTAGGTCCTCCACTGAGAGTGGGACATCCTCTGATGCCTCTGAAGACTCTTGCCCTGGGTTCATGGGGAAGGACTCGTCTTCTACTTCAAGTTCGAGGGCTTCCTGCTCGGGTTGATCGGTCCCTTCGTCTTTCACTGGTCTTCGTCGATGATTTCAGCGTCAACCACGTCCTCGCCCTCGCCTGATTGATCCGGGGAAGCATCGCCGCTCTGTTGAGCAGCGGACTCATACAGCTTTTGGCTGAACGACTGGCTGACTGCCGTCAATTCTTCCGAAGCCTTACGAATTGCTTCCACGTCTTCGTTTTCGTCTTCGAGTGTCTCTTTGAGCTTCGCCAAAGTGCCTTCGACCTCGGCTTTGTCTTCGTCGGAAACATTTTCGGCTTGGTCCGACAGGAGTTTCTCTATTTGGTAGACCAACGCGTCGGCGTTGTTCCGAACTTCAGCTGCTTCGCGACGTTGACGATCTTCCTCTGCGTGGGACTCGGCGTCCTTCACCATTTTGTCGATATCGTCATCGCTCAAATTGGATTGGCCGCTGATGGTGATCGACTGTTCTTTGTCTGTTGCCCGGTCTTTTGCGGACACGTTCACAATTCCGTTGGCGTCGATGTCAAACGTGACTTCAATCTGCGGCACCCCCCGCGGCGCGGGCGGAAGATCGACCAGTTGAAATTTGCCCAAAGTTTTGTTCCCGGACGCCATTTCTCGTTCTCCTTGCAGGACGTGTATTTCTACCGACGGCTGCATGTCATCGGCGGTGGTGAAAACTTCGGTGCGTTTTGTCGGGATAGTTGTGTTGCGTTCTATCAGTTTTGTCATAACACCTCCCTTGGTCTCGATACCGAGACTCAACGGGGTGACATCGAGAAGAAGGACATCTTTCACGTCGCCCTTCAAAACACCGGCTTGGATGGCGGCTCCTACTGCGACTACTTCGTCGGGGTTCACTCCTTTGTGAGGTTCCTTGCCGGCGATTTCCAGGACAAGTTCCTGCACCGCTGGCATGCGTGTTGATCCTCCCACCATGATCACATGGTCAATTTGGTTCGAACTCAAACTCGCGTCGTCTATTGCCTGTTTGAAAGGTGCCCTACATCTATCGACCAAGTCAGCTGTGATCTCTTGGAACTTGGCTCTGCTTAACTCATAGTCAAGATGCAATGGGCCGCTGTCGGTAGCGGTGATGAACGGAAGATTGATTTGTGTTGTTTGCTTAGAAGACAAATCTTTCTTGGCTTGCTCGCCGGCTTCCTTGAGGCGTTGGAGCGCCATAGGGTCAGCTTTAAGATCCACCCCGTGGTCGCCTTTGAAGGAATCGGCTAGCCAATCGATCACTCTTTCGTCCCAGTCATCGCCACCTAGTCGGGTGTCACCGGCGGTCGATTTGACTTCGAAAACCCCGTCTCCGATCTCTAGGACTGAAACGTCGAAGGTGCCACCGCCCAGGTCAAATACCAAGATGGTCTGGTCATCTGATTCTTTGTCCAAGCCATAGGCAAGTGCTGCGGCAGTCGGTTCATTGATTATTCGCAGTACCTCAAGGCCCGCAATTTGTCCTGCTTCTTTCGTGGCTGTTCGTTGTGCGTCATCGAAATAGGCGGGGACTGTAATAACAGCTTCAGTTACTTCGTCTCCAAGATATTGCTCTGCGTCTCTCTTGAGTTTCTGTAGGACTCTGGCGGCTATCTCTTGAGGCGTATAGGACTTATCGTCAATTTCAACTGTCCAATTCGTCCCGATATGTCTTTTAACGGATGCGAGTGTTCGATCGGGGTTGGTGACAGCCTGTCTTTTGGCTACTTCACCGGTTAACACTTCACCGTTTTTGGAAAATCCGACTATTGACGGAGTGGTTCGGTCTCCTTCAGCGTTTGCGATCACGGTGGGTTCGCCACCTTCCATTGCTGAAACAACCGAGTTCGTGGTTCCTAGGTCTATACCGACTGCCTTGGGCATTAAGAGTCTCCTGCTGTGGGGATTTGGTCAGGTTGTCACTCAAACGCTTAGTTTTCAGTGTATTGCAACTGTTTAGACGTTCGAGGATCTACCATCATAAAAGTTGAGTGTTATATTTACAACTTTCTTATACAAATTATTTTGGGAGATCGCTTCGGGGTGTCCGACTAAGGTGCAAATTATGGTCAATAAGGCCGCTCGGCTCATCCTGCTCCGGCACGGCGAAAGTCAATGGAACCTCGAGAACCGATTCACGGGCTGGTTTGATGTCAACCTGACTGATAAGGGCGTCCAAGAAGCTGTCGATGCCGGACAATTGTTGCTTTCATCAGGATTAGTTCCCGATGTCGTCCACACCTCATTACAAACGCGAGCCATACTGACCGCAAATTTGGCGTTAACTGAGTGCGAACGACCTTGGATTCCCGTGCGACGAAGTTGGCGACTCAATGAACGTCATTACGGTGCTCTCACGGGCCTCAACAAACAACAAACCAAAGACCTCCACGGAGAGGAAAAGGTTCAACAGTGGCGGCGGAGTTACTCCACCCGTCCACCATCCATGCCTGAAGATCACCCCCACAACCCCAACACAGACGTGCGATACCGCTCAGTTCCTGAAGATCTTCTGCCCAACACCGAATGTTTGGCAGATGTCGTCGACCGCCTGGTCCCTTATTGGGAGGGTCCAATCACTGAGGACCTCGACTCCTACAACACAGTTCTTGTGGCAGCCCACGGGAACAGCCTTAGAGCATTGGTCAAACATCTCGACGGAATGTCCGATACTGAAGTACTAAATCTCGACATACCCACTGGGGCACCCATCGTGTACGAACTCGACGCAAACCTTTCGCCATCTGAATCGGTTCCCGTCTCTGAGCGCTATTTGACCTGAAAGCAGCTCACGGGGAAGTACCAGTTAGAGGGCATCAACGCCGCGTTCGCCGGTTCGTATACGAATGACGCTTTCTACATCAGTAACCCAACCTTTGCCATCACCAATTTTTTCGGTTCGGGCCGCCTCAACGAGACAATCCACTACCCGATCCGTGTCGGCCGAATCGACCAATATTTCAACCCTGACTTTCGGGATGAAATCAACGTGATATTCCGTACCTCGGTACGTCTCGGTGTGACCGCCTTGGCGGCCAAACCCCCGCACTTCGGACGCCGTTAAACCTTGAACATTGGTGTCCTGCAACGCCTCAACAACCGCTTCAAGCCGGTGGGGCTTAATTACCGCTGTCACCAAACGAACCATGCGAGGCCTCCGTGATTAGTTTCTACGTACCAACCTTGTCACGTAAGAAAGAACACGGCCAGCGTCAGAGTTGCAAAGACGGTCAGCAAATAGCGACTTAGCCATCAAGGGAAGTGCTCTCGGACCGTCAACAATAAACTTCGCACGACTCAGAGACCGCTTTCCTAGATCTCAATCCTGTTCATGAGCCGAGTGTCCGGTAACTTGACCTACGTGAAAGCACGAGTAAAGCCACATCATCTAGCGCTCGCGATTGGAATTGCGTTCGCGTCGGTGACGGCCATTTCCGGAATCGCCGCTACGGTTTTCGGGTTCCACAACAACAACGCCGTTCATCGGGAAGTGTTCGGGAACATCCCGGACGCTTTGAAACTGGCTTTTTATGTGATCACGCCCCTCCTCATAGTGTTCGGGGCGTGGAATTTTGCGCAACGGGTTAAGAACTGGGAACGCGGCGCCCCCGATCGTCGAGAAACAACTGGGTCCAACGCGAAGAAGCGTGTACGTGACTATCGAGCTGGCGTAATGATGCAGACTCTGCTGCGAGACCCTGCAGCCGGGGTGATGCACGCCCTTCTCTATTACGGATTCTTGGTGCTGTTAGCAGTAACCACCACTCTGGAAATCGACCACCAGTTACCCGAGCGGCTGAAGTTCTTGCATGGGGGCACTTACCAGGGGTTCAGTTTCGTCGCTGACCTAGCGGGGCTTGCCTTCACGGTCGGGATGGTTTGGTCCATCGTCCGGCGCTACGTGCAGAGGCCTTATCGAATCAAGATAAAGACTCGTCCAGAGCACGCCCTGATCCTCGGTGTGCTTCTCTGCCTTGGTTTGACTGGTTTCGCGGCTGAAGCTTTTCGGATCGCCGTGGAAGGGCGGCCGAGTTACGAACAGTGGTCATTTATTGGGTATCCACTATCAGCCCTTGTCGATCAGGTCGGGGCGGTCGCTGGTTGGCATCAAGCAATGTGGATTGCACACGTGGTTTGCTTCATGGCCTTTCTTGTGATGCTGCCCGTGACGATGCTCCGTCACATGTTCACATCTCCACTCAACATGTACTTGAAAGATCGGGAGCGTCCAAAGGGCGCCATGCGAGCCTTACCTGACCTCATGGAAGCGGAAGATATCGAAACTATCGGAGCGTCCGTAATTGAAGATTTCACTTGGAAACAACTACTGGATACCGACAGTTGCACCATGTGCGGTCGTTGCACAGCGGTGTGTCCAGCTCATGCCACGGGTAAGCCTCTCGATCCGAGGGAAATCGTTCTCAAAACAGGAGAAGTCATGGCTGCCAGTGGTGACCACGGCGAAGTGTCTCCGCCGATAGGAATCGACAAAGAAATTACAGTCGATGCAAACAGTTTGTTTGAACGAATTAGCAACGAAGAACTTTGGGCTTGTACCAGTTGTCGAGCCTGTGACGAGAACTGTCCGGTCAATATTGAAATCCTTGACAAGATCCTTGATATGCGGCGATACCTCACGCTGATGGAAAGCGACTTTCCGGGGGAGCTCGGTGGTGCCTTTAGGGGGATGGAAAACAACGCAAACCCTTGGAACATGAACAATGGGGAGAGAGCAGACTGGGCCGCTGATATCGACGTACAGGTCGTCGACGCATCAGACCCCTTCGACCACGAATACTTGTACTGGGTTGGCTGCGCGTGCTCATTTGACGACAAAAATCAAAAGGTGTCTGAAGCAACAGCAAAGCTGCTTCAAAGAGCAGGTGTCGATTTCGCCATACTCGGGCCATCTGAAATGTGCACGGGCGATAGCGCTCGCCGTTCAGGAAATGAGTATTTGTTCCAAATGCTCGCGGCTGAAAACGTGAGCAACCTAAACGAAATGGGCGTCAGAAAGATTGTCACCCAATGCCCTCACTGCTTTAACACACTCAAGAATGAATACCCTCAATATGGTGGGAATTGGGAAGTCCTCCACCACACCCAGTTCCTCGAAGAGCTAGTCGAATCCGGGGCACTAGATCTCAGCGAGGCCAAGCTAGATGAACGAATCGTCTATCACGACTCCTGCTACTTGGGCAGACACAACGATGTGTATATGTCACCTAGAAATGTGATTGGGACCCTGAGTGGAGTAGAGATAGTCGAAGCTCCAAGAAATGGAACTAAAGGAATGTGCTGTGGTGCCGGTGGCGCTCGAATGTGGATGGAGGAGACCATCGGTACAAAGGTCAACGACGAGCGTTCCGAAGAATTGATTAACACGGGAGCAAGTCGAATCGCCACCGCCTGTCCGTTCTGTTACGTAATGATCGACGACGGGGTCAAAGGGCACGGCTTCGAGGAAGACCAAATCAAAGTCGCCGACATTTCGATTCACTTAGTAGAAGCGCTAGAAGCATCTCAGAGCGAATCAGCAGATACCACTTGAGCCTTTATTCGAAGTTCTCGTGAAACCGGCTAGCTGTCGGGCCACGTTGACCTCGGTACTTCGAGCCTAAAGACGAAGCCCCGTAGGGTACATCGGCAGGGGTGGTCATTTGGATGAAGCTGATCTGACCGATTTTCATTCCGGGGTAGAGCGTTATTGGAAGATTCGCCACATTCGAGAGTTCCAGCGTCAAATGGCCGTCCCAGCCGGCGTCAACAAATCCCGCTGTTGTGTGGATCAGCAATCCCAGCCGACCCAGAGAAGATTTTCCTTCTATGCGTCCTACTAAATCGTCGGGAATTGCGACCCGTTCAAGTGTTGATCCGAGCGCAAATTCCCCTGGGTGTAAAACAAAAGCATCCCCGCTATCAACCTTCACTTCCTCTGTGAGATCAGTTTGATCTTGTTTAACGTCGATGACTCTTTGGGTGTGATTCAAAAAGACCCTGAAGCGGTCATCAAGGTGAAGATCGACAGATGAGGGTTGTATGTCTTGGGGATCCAGGGGATCAATAACAATTCTTCCCTCCGCCAGGAGTTCACGGATTGTTCGGTCCGAGAGAATCATAAGAATCGAATTCTAGCGTCGCCGCGGATAATGAATCGCCTCGAGCTTCGATGCGGAGAGGTTTGGAGAACTCGTTCATCGTTAGACTGCGCTCTCAACTAACTCAACCACTTCGCGGGTGTAGTTCAATGGCAGAACGTCAGCTTCCCAAGCTGAGAACGCGGGTTCGATTCCCGTCACCCGCTCCAACAACCCAAACCATCAATGCTTGTCATCCGACGAGCGTTGCTAAAGCCCAAATGGTTGCTACCAAACCAATTGCGACCATCAATAGGCTGCGGCCAATCGGAGCCCGAGCCAGTTCGTTGTCTGCTCGTGGTTCGAGTCGCGGTTTGAACATGGCCAACCCGTTGCCCACGACAAGAGCTGCGCCGAGCGCAAGCAGCAGAATCGGAATTAAGTCGGGACCCAGGAACATCTTTCTTGCCGTTATGCCTGATCTTGGTAGCGACTCATGTTGGCGAACCTCGTGTAATTGCTGAGCCACGCGAGGCGGACGACGCCTGTGGGTCCATTGCGATGTTTCGCGACAATGATTTCCGCGGAACCTATGTCCGGCGATTCAGGGTTGTACACCTCATCCCGGTAGATGAATGCCACCACGTCAGCGTCTTGTTCTATCGATCCAGATTCTCGGAGGTCAGCCAACATGGGTCGCTTATCGGTTCGGGACTCCAAGGCACGACTCAGCTGTGAAAGAGCGACGATTGGGGTCTCAAGTTCTCGAGCAAGAATCTTGAGGCCACGGGACATTTCTGAAACTTCGACCTGTCGATTTTCCGCGTTCCCGCGTCCACTCATTAGTTGCAAATAATCGACAACAATCAAACCTAAATCACCGAGTCGGCTCTTAAGCCTTCTTGCCTTTGCTCGGATTTCCATCACTGTCAAGTTCGGATTGTCGTCAATCCAAATTGGAGCTTCACCCAGCTTGCCAACAGCGCGAGTGATCTTGGGCCAATCGTCTTCGGAAAGATTTCCATTTCTCATTCTTTGGGAATCAACCCTGGCATCTGAACACAACAGCCTCTGTGTGAGTTCAAGATGACCCATCTCCAGTGAGAAAAACAGGACAGGTCGTTGAGCTTCAAGTGCTGCGCTAGCTGCCATGCCTAAACCGAAAGCTGTTTTCCCCATTGAGGGTCGAGCTCCGACTACCACCAAGTTGCTGGGCTGTAACCCGGACAGCAAGTGATCAAAATCGACGTAGCCTGTCGGCAAACCAGTGATGTCATTGCCCTGTTCATAAAGTTCCTCTAAACGATCGAGGTTGGCATCAAGTAACTCTCGTATTGGCTTGGTGGTGTCGACTACCCGCCGTTCGGCAATCTGAAACATCATCGCTTCGGCCTCGTCGACGGTTTTCACCACATCTTCTGGATGGCTGTATCCCAATTCAACAATGTCTCCGGCAACGCCGATCAGGCGTCGGAGCATCGCGTGTTCTTCAACGATGCGCGCATAGCGTCCAGCGTTGGATGACGCCGGCGTCGCCGTTTGTAACTCCAGCAACCTTTGTGGCCCTCCGACTTGGTCAAGCAGCCCTGATCGCGTCAGTTCTTCAGCGACAGTGACCGGGTCAGCTGGCTCTCCGGCTCCGTAGAGGGACGCAATCGCATCAAAGATGTATCCGTGTGCCGGTACATAGAACTGGTCGCCGTTAAGCGTTTCAACAGCTGGACCGATCGCGTCGCGCGACAGCAACATCGCTCCGAGGAGCGATGCTTCAGCGTCCGCGTTGTGCGGTGGCACACGGGTATTGGAGTTTGGCGGCGGCGGGGTAAAAGACGGGTCGTTAGTCATTGGTGCCAGCTTTTCAGACTTCCCATGTGTAGTACTAGGGGCAGACATTGGGGATTTAGAGGCCTTTTTCTGTGGAAAACCCCTCTAGTTATCCACAGAAGATGACGGATGTGTGACAAACCACCTCTAGTGGTATCTACACCGTCGACACACAAAGAATCGCGCGGCAAGTGATTTTGGGTTAAATGCGGTGCGCCCCTAGGAAATGTTCCCTGCGGTTGCCTTTGCGTCTTCATAACCCAAATAACGCTCAGGTATTGGAATCTTGAAAACCTCCGCTGCATTCAAACCAAGGATCTTCGCTCGGCTCAGGTCATCTAGTTCGCCCATGGTGCGCTCGATGGCTTCAGCGGAATGAGGCCAAGAGCCTTCATGATGGGGATAATCGTTGGCCCACATGAAATTGGACACCAACCCATGGCTGAGAGCCAAGTCAAGTCCGGCCGCGTCTTCTTGGAAGGTCGCGAATCCTTGGCGTTTGAAATATTCACTCGGCAACAGTTCAAGTTTTGGCCTCACCGCCCAGTGGTGCTTCAAATACGCCTCATCCATGGCTTGTATCGCCCAAGGAACCCAGCCAATTCCTGCCTCAACACTGCCGAACCGTAGATTCGGGAATTGTTCTGCAACGCCCGATGCGCAAAGGTTTGCTATCGGTTCGATGTTTTGGGCAAGTGAGTGAACGGCGTAATTGATGACCGCGCCACCACGGCTGCGTGATGTTCGAGGGTCTCTGCCCGTGGAAATGTGAAACGTGGCAGGTAGATCCACTTCTGAAATAGCAGCCCACAATGGATCAAATTCACGCAGGTTGTAGTTCAGGGCTTCGTGGTCGGGTGCCCCCCATATTGGTTTGCTCGGGAGTTGTAGCCCTTTGAACCCGAGTTCTGCGCAGCGTTGGATTTCAGCGATCGCCTCGTCGAGCGCCGCCGGTGCGATACATGCCATCGGTATCAATTGGTCGTTATGGGGTCCAAAAGTTTCCCACGCCCAGTCGTTGTAGGCCTGACACATAGCGTGACTGAAGTACGGATCACTCGTGGCCCACATCGTCAAACCCTTATTAGGGAAAATGATTTCGGCGTCGGTGCCGTCGGCCGCAAGATCTGCGAGTCGCTCTTCTGGCGTGTACCCGGCCTTATTGCGAAGTAAATCTTGGCCCTCGAACTTTATGTTGTTGAGTTTCAGCGGATTCCGAAAGCCTTCGGTTTTTTGAAATTTTTCACCTCTCATGCCGATGATGACCCCAGGGAGCCGTTCCTGATATTTGTCATCCATCCGAGTAACCCACAGATCTTTTGGTTCTTGGGCATGTCCGTCCGTAGACACCATGAAATATTTATTTGTCGCTTCAGGGCGAGGTGAGCGCTCCCAACCCGCCGACCCGGGTGTCGAAAGTCGCCATTCATTGTTTGCGTCGGGTGCCGGAATCACAGTTGTCATAGTTTTTCTCCACCTACAGCATCGCGCAGAACGTTCACTCAGTTCAGCGCGCAGTATTTCTCATCGAGCAGCTCGCGTGTTCAAATACATTGAATAAAGACTTGTCGTACCACATATGTACAGGCGATTTCGCTTTAGTCCACCGAATTCGACGTTTGCCACTACTTCCGGAATCCGAATCTTGCCAATCAAAGTCCCTTCGGGCGAAAGACAGTGCACGCCATCTCCCGCTGAAGTCCATAGGTTCCCGTGAGCGTCGACACGGAAACCGTCAAACACTCCGCTAGTGCAAGTTGCGAGAGTCCAATGCGAAGTCGACACAGAATCCCCATCACCCGATACCGGGTAGGCGCGGATGTCCGGTGGACATTTCGACCCAACATGGGAGCTCCCTGTGTCGGCGACGTAAAGGATTTTCTCGTCGGGCGAAAATGCCAAACCGTTCGGGCGGACCATGTCTTGGATTACCGCGTCCAGGGTGCCGGCGGGATCCAATCGATACACGTAGCATTCTCCGATCTCGGACTCAGCCATGTCGCCTTCGTAGTCGCTATCAATCCCATAAGTCGGGTCCGTAAACCAAATGCTTCCGTCGGACTTGACCACGAGATCATTGGGCGAATTCAGGCGCTTTTGTTCATATCGGTCTACAAGAATTTCTCGAATTCCGTCATGGCCAATGCGGCTGATAGCTCTGCCCCTATGTTCAGCTGTGACCAACCGGCCCTGGAGATCGAGGCAGTGCCCGTTGGCGTTGAATGCTGGCTGTTCGAAGATGTCAACGTTTCCGGTTCGCTCGTCATATCTGAGCGTACGATCATTCGGGATATCAGAAAAGATGAGCTGTTGGGCACTAGGCACATACACCGGCCCTTCCGCCCACCGAGCACCGGTCCACAGACGCTCAACATGAACATTGTGAATCACTAGCCCGTGGAACTCAGATTCAAGAACTTCAATAGCGTTATCTAGGGCCATGGCTCCCTTTGGGCACTGAAGATCGTAGGACCTTGTATGTCCTTATTCGACTGGAGCGACTTCCACGGTCAATTGCACTCGCACATCGGGGTGAAGACGCATCTCGACTTGGTGAGTTCCGACGCGACGGATGGGTTCTTCGAGTGACATATTTCTGCGATCTAGTTCGATTCCCGTCTGAGAATGAACTGCTTCCGCTATTTCAGTGGTGGTAACCGACCCGTAAAGCTGGTCGTCTTGACCAACACGGGCGTGGACTGACACAACTACTGCCCCCAGTCGCTGAGCCGCTTCCTCTGCCACTTCTCTTTGTTTGAGGTCTTGCAGATCGCGAGATCGTTGCATCGCTGCGGCTTGGCTGGTGGCACCTTCGGTCGCCCGCATGGCTAATCCCTTAGGCACCAAAAAGTTTTGGGCATATCCGTTTGCCACCTCTACTACGTCTCCGGTGTTACCTACGCCTTCAACGTTGGCGCGAAGGATGACTTTCATTCGGTCGCCTCCCCCTCTATGGCGTCGTCAGCTGCGTCGCCATCGCCATTGCCCTGAGGGTCTCGGTATTCGTCTGACCGCATTTCTAGTTGCGGGTCGTCGTCCATCTCCTCGTAGCGAGCATCGTCCCGATCAGAGCGGCCTCTGCGGCGGTCGCCTTTGCGTTGGGTCACAACCCTTTGTGCGTAGGGTATGAGCGCCATTTCTCGGGCGACCTTGATCGCCTTGGCTACCTCACGCTGCTGTTGTCGGTCATTGCCCGATACTCGTTGGCTTCGAATTTTGGCTCGGTCAGATATGAACGCCCTTAACAGGTTGACGTCCTTGTAGTCGACATACTCGATCTTGTCTTTAACCAGCGGGCTGACCTTCTTTTTGCGCGGTTTTCGCAGGTCCTTTGGACTCATACGCGGCTGCTTTTTCTTACCGGCCATTAGAAGGGCTCCTCGTCGGGGATTTCATACCCGGCTCCAAAATCAGAGCCTTCATTTGATGGAGCGGGCTGTGGTGGTTGGGGTGAGCCCCCTCCCCCGCGTTCGTTTTTGCTTACTTGGGCGGTTGCCCACCTGATGCTAGGGCTCACTTCGTCGGCAAGTACTTTGACGGTTGAGCGCTTTTCTCCATTTTGAGTTTCCCAGGATTGATAATCAAGACGGCCGTAGACAACAACCCTCATGCCGCGTGTTACTGACTCAGCTACGTTTTCGGCCAGATCTCGCCAGCAGGTAATCTCAAAATAATGAGCTTTGTCTTCACCCTGTTGTGAACGTTGATTCCACGCAAGCCCAAAATCGCAAACCGCTGCGCCACTTTGGGTGAACCTTAGTTCTGGGTCTCGAGTTGCGTTTCCAACGAGTACGACATTGTTATCGAAAGCCATTTTGATCTCCCAACTTCAGTCCGCACTGCTTGGCGAAGCAGGTTCAGCGAGCAGTCCGCGTCGAGCGGCTTCGTTCTCAGGTAATCGGATCAGTTTATGGCGAACAACGTTGTCTGCTATCCGCAGCACTCGTTCAACTGGATCCATCGCTCCACCCTCGGCAGTTAGTTCAATCACCGAATAATAGCCTTCGGTTTTGTGGTCGATTTCGTAGGCAAACCGGCGCCTACCCCAGAAGTCAAAGTCAGCGACGGTTCCGACTTCTTCGATGCGACTGCGTAGATCCTTGAGTTCGTCTTGAACCTGAACATCATCAAGGTCTCCGTCATGGATAACCATGAGTTCATATGCGCGCACGCTGTTTCCTCCTTCGGACCCGTGACCGGGGCCCCGCATGGGGCAGGGGTTCTTAAATTTTCAGAAAACTGGGGCGCCACTAGGTGGTCGCCGCCGTGAGCACACCACGGTATTGCCTAAATGGCCCAAACCCACCCAAAGCACACCGAAAGAAGACCGGCGATGATTTGCCCCTACATTTCTTTGTGGGCTTCACCGAAGATCTTTCGGGTCAACCACTGTGCTTCTCGCTCAAGAAACAAATTGTTTGCGTTGTTCTCTTTTTCCGAACTCGTGGAATCGAACTGGGCGGTAATCCATAACGAAACAGTGAATCGCGAGCTAGCTCCACCGAACCAGGCCATCCGTTGTTCGGAATCAATTCCTAGCTTTCCTTTCACGGGTATTTCGCCGTCGGTTAAACCAGCGGTTTGGTTAGTGAAAAGAAAGTCGTCAAGTTGTTGTGTGAGCCGAAGAGCGGTTGTTGTGTCAACCAGCTCTGAGAAGTCGTGGCTAAATCGATCAACCGTCTCGCCGGACCGGTCACGGGTTTCAAGCAAAATTGCTGTCTCGTATCTTCGGCCGTTACGAGCAAACACAGAATGGTATTCGCCTAGTTGAACAACTGTGATCTCATCTGGCCAACTGAAAAGTTCTGATCGATGTTCCACTCCAAAGAGGTCGCTGGCGGTTCGGTCCTGCGCCAAGTCGCGATCAAATAGCCGATCCTCCGAGCCATAGGCTGCACGGATCTGGTTGCGATCATCAAACACGACAACCGCGGCTTCTTGAATCGCCGTTTTCGACATCGCGTCTCGGACCACGCCGGCAACCCGGGTTTGAAGATCAAAGTCAATGGTTGAGATGGCTTCGATATCGCCTCGCAGTACTGCATCTCGGCCATAGCTATCAAGCAAGTTTCGATAAATTTTCTGCAGCGGAACCCGCAACCCGATACCGCTAACCATTTGATTCTTAGGGCTCGCGGCCTCTATGGGGTTAAGTAGACCAGCCAGAGTTACTTGTTGTTGCGCTGCCAATTCGCCATCTGTGATCAGGCCCGCTTTGTTTAATGCCAACAGCACATCATCGCGATCGGCTTCGTCGGTACCAGGCGCGGCCCCGTTAGAAATGAGTGAAGCAAGATGAGCCGCTTGACTGATTGTTAGCTTGCTCGACCTACGTCCGTACCAAGCCAAAGACGCGGCCTCGACGCCGTAGCTGTTCCTCCCGAGTGGAACCCGAGACAAATATTCCTCAAACGTCGCCTCTTTGGGTTGCGCACGCTCTAGGCGGATGACGCTGGAGACCTCGCGGAGCGCATCCATTCGGGTCCTCGGAACTCCATTTTGCAGTCTCACATACAACTGGGTGATGGAAGGCGTCACAGACGAAAAGCTGCCATCAAGGGCTGAGACGAGGAGCGGCCACGTCTCAGTTTTTTCGGGGTCGAGGTAGTCGCTGTCCAATGCAATCAAGATCGCGTCAACCAAGATTGGCGACATTTGTTCCAACGTCACCGGAAGCATGTTCGGCTCTAAGTGAAAACGGCCTAATTCGACGCCATGGCGGTCATACACAATTGCATCGGCGTCGCGTTTCAACTCCAACGCCACCACCGTGGCCCCAGCCGTTCGGACCAAAATGGTGAATCCAAGAATTAGCCCAACCAAAACCAGATAGAAAACGGCAGGCCAAACAGGAGTTCCCGCCGCTTTCGTCTCTGCCATAACTGGGTCAGCCATATCTCGTGACGAGCTCCCGCAGCACTATTGAACGGTCAGCCCTGGTTAGCGAGAGTACCTATGAACAGCGCTTCAGCTGGGCTAGCTGCATGAGCATCATCCGAGGGGATAGCGGCGGCGAAGATGATTCCAGCCGCATCCGGCGCAAACTTCTACCTCGTAGGAAGTGAACTTCCCTCGACGTCTACCGATTCTTTGCAGTTCTTCGTCTGAAATCACACATTTACCTCCCGGACCCAAGCGGGGTCCAAAGACGTACGCCACAATTCGCAACTCATCTGTCTGACATAAGGGGCAAGGTTCATTGATTGCTGGGGCGACGTTGCGTGCGACCCGCAAGAGCTCCGGGTGAACGTCACAAGCTTCATCACGATCAACGACGCCACGTTCAATCTCATCCAATAATCGGCGTCGTTGGAGCCGGTAGTCGATTTCGGCTGGACCTTCTGGTTCCTCAGCGCTTACTAACCCCGTGTGAAACTGCACGGAAATAGCGTAGCCACCACTACCGCTTGGTTTTCCACTCCAACACCAGTTCCCTGGCCGTTTCTTCCGATAGAGGACCCTGTTCAAGTTGATACTCCAACAATCGCCGCAGCATGACTCCGACCGGCGGGCCCTCTTCTTCTATCAATTTCGCTATTTCAAATCCATCGAGCGGTACATCAACCGATTCCGTCCCTTCATCTAGTTCAAGTTGCCGAAGAGCTTCTAGAATTTCGTTTTCGGGGCTTTGCTGATAGGCGCCGAGTATCACCAGTGCGTCCTCCGTATTCGGGCGAGTCACGTGCAAAAGGCGTCGCAGCGTCGCCAGCTGTTTGTCCGCGACAGCCGATAACTCGTGTGCCGCTTCCACAATGGCCACAACCTTGGATAACAGCGAATTCGGCACTCTAACCTCTTTGAGGAGGTCTCGGCCCTGCTTTGGATCATCGGCCATCGCCCACAACAATCCAGCCCATCGAAGAGATAAGTCGCTCTCGATGAGGTCAAGCACCTCAGGTTCAACCTCGTTGATCCTGTTTGCTGTAGGAAAAATTTGATTCAAGAGGCCAGTACGCTGAAGTAAAGCAAGCCCTTCGCTCGGATGATCAACCAGCAAGAGCTTTGTCAGTTCATCATTTATTCGTTCTCTGGAAACAATCGCGAGACGGTCGGCCATGTGCCGAATGCTGTCTTCAAGGTCTTGTTCGGGAACCAGTGAATAACCCGAAGAGAAACGTGCAGCCCTCAGCATTCTCAGCGGATCTTCTGAGAAGGCAATATCGGGTCCGAGGGGTGTTCGTAAAACCCTTCGAGCTAAATCGCTCCTTCCGCCATAAGGATCTACCAGTTCCCATGACGGCACTTCGATCGCCATTGCATTAACAGTGAAATCTCGCCGCCCAAGATCATCATGAATCGACCCTGAAAATGCCACTTGCGGTTTACGGGAATCGTCCATGTAGTGCTCAGAACGGTGCGTGGTCACTTCGACAACGACGTTTCCCTTGCGCGCTCCAATCGTGCCAAAGCGCTCTCCTTGTCGCCACACCGTGTCAGCCCAATCTTCCAAAATCGCTGCGGAGCGTTCTGGGTAGGCGTCGGTGGTTATGTCTATATCTTTACTGCGTTCACCCAAAAAGAGGTTTCGGACGACACCTCCCACAAGAAAAAAACAATACCCGGATGAAACAAACCGATTAGCAAGGGGTCCGACGCGCTGATCAAGGTCATCCCGATCGGATTGGGCGATACCGTCCATGAAAAGAAACCGTAGCTTCGCACATCGACAAACTCGGACAGATTTAAGGGCGATTCCTAAATTGCCTTCAGATATCTAGTCCCAACTAGTTGGAGATCTGCTTTCGTCCTGGCAACCTTAGAGACCCGGATTCCACATCGGGATCGGGTAGCAGAAGTTTGATGGAGTGGGAATGAAGTTCGACCTCGGCGACCGGGTGATTTACCCGCATCACGGCGCGGCTCTAATCACCGCCAGAGAGAAGAGAAAAGCATTCGGCGAAGAGCGAGAATATTTGATTCTCGAAACCGCACACGGTGACTTAACCCTCTCGGTTCCCGCTGACATGGCCGATTCAGTCGGCATGCGCCCACCGATTGATGAAGACGACGTTGAAGATCTCTTTGAATTACTTGCGAAGAAGGACATTCGCGAACCTGCTAACTGGAGTCGCCGTTTCAAGAACCACCAAGAGAAATTGAAATCTGGCGATATTTACCAGGTAGCTGAGGTGGTTAGAAACCTTGCGCTGCGCGAATCCGCCAAGGGCCTGTCCGCCGGTGAAAAATCGATGCTCGATAAATCTCGACAAATTTTGATCTCTGAGCTCTCAATCAGCATGGATGTGACCGAAGATCAGGCCCTCGAAGAAGTCGAGACACGCCTAGCTGGGTAGAAGCGCGACCGCACCTACCTTGATCCTCCCTATAACTTCAATAGGGGAGGGGTCCGTGCCATCAGACCATCCGCTAAACAGGAGCGCTTTCGGCGTACGCGTGCGAATCCGCGAAGACAACAGGTCTGTCGCGCATGTCACGCCTCTGACTCCTATCGCAAATCTCTCAAGGGACCCCTTTTTGGGGTATTTAGGGACTCTTCAGCAAAGTGGAGTGCAGCAGGTTTTTACCTCTGCCTTACGGGCAAAAGACCAAAGGTTTTTCTATGAACTCGGATTCACTCTTCACGAGGAGCTGTTGCTCCTTGGCCACAACTTTGCAACCCCGCTCAGCACTCCTTTGCAACCCACAAGAAGAGGTCGCCGCTCCGACCGGAGCGCAATTCTCCACATCGATGAAAGCGCGTTTCCCGAATTTTGGAGATTTGATCAATCCGCCCTCTCGGAAGCAATTAAAGCGACGCCAAAGACTCGTATCCGTGTCAATGCTCAATATCCATTAGCTGGGTTTGCCATCACAGGTCGGTCGGGCCGGCTGGGCTTTCTGCAGCGCCTTGCCGTTCATCCTCAACATCAACGAAGTGGGCTTGGCCGTTCATTGGTAGCTGATGCCCTCTTGTGGTCCAAGAGACGTTTTGTGAGGGAACTGTTGGTTAACACTCAGATGGAGAATGTCGGCGCACGAGAACTTTATGAATCCATGGGATTCAGTAAAAAAAGTGCTGGACTTGCTGTATTGCAGTGGAGCGCCGACACATGACACCCCATCGAATGCTGATCGCTGTCCTGTTGGCCTTAGGGATCTCGATAATGTCGGCGAATCCCGGCGTGGCCAGTGAAGAAAGTGCCGGTGGATTACAGGTGATCGATCAATCCCCCATCACCCGTGTCGGCGAATTTTTTGACCTTGTTCTTCGACTTCCTGGCGTAGTCACCGATGGCGACGAGATGACCCTCACGATTCATGAGCCCGTAGCAGATGAACCGCAGTTCGTTGCTTCGAGCAGAGGTGAGAACTTGGGAGGTGTGCTCGCTTCGCAAAGGTTTGATTTACCGGATCTTCAACCTGACGTTTGGGGCTTAGCAACAATTTCACTTTTGATCACGGATGCAGGCGTTGACGGTATCCGATTGGTCCAACCCGGTGTTTACCCCATAAGTATTGAGATGCGCACCGCAAATCAGGAACTCATCGGCAAGCTTGTAACGCATTTAATTCGAGTGGACGAAAGTATTCCTGGCAAATTACCCATTGTGTTTGTCGCGGATCTTCGAAACTTGGGTGCTGCGTCGAACAACCCCTCAAGTTTCATTGACACGTGGCTTTCGGTTCTCGGTGGTCACCGTTCGATTCCGGTGAGCGTCACAGTTCATCCAGTTTCTATAAGCGAAACGTTGTCCTCATCGGTCGCTTCAAGTTTCGTGAATACAAAACACGAACTCATTCGAAGCCCCTATACACCAATCAATGAAGCTGCTTTGGTGGACGCAGGCTTGTCCGAAGAGGTCGCGTTTCTCACCCAAATGGGAGTTGAAAGTCTTGCGACAATAGGGATGCTGGCGCCCCCGACTCTGTGGGTCGGACACGGGGAAGCCGATTCGTCGCAGGTCGATGTTCGTTGGGATCGAGGTATTCGAGAACTAATCGTTGAGTCAGTTGCACTGTCTTCTGCTCCTGAAAAAAACCCCCGTGGTCCGGTGGAACTTCTCTCGGACAAGTCAATCTTTCGGGGTCTTGTTGTCGACGTTCTTTCGCAAAGGCAGGCTCACGACACTCCAGCTAGCGAAGCCCACCGAATTCTTTCGCATTTAGCGACTATTGCTTTGACTGAGCAATCGAACTCTTTAATCACGATCGACCTTGGTCGAGACAACCGGTCACCAGAATTCGCGGACGTCTTGCTGCGCGGTATCGACACGCTAGATTGGCTCGCTCCGTTGCCGGCGAGTGAGGCGGTCACAAGGTCGTTGCTTCAAGGCGACGGGCAACCTCGCCAACATCGGCTTCGAAGCCGGTTGAGTTCCGTGAACCAAGATTTCACTGATTACAGGGAAGCGACTCGCCATTTGAAGGCGATCCGGTCGATGGTCCGTGATGAAGACGCCCAAGAGTACGACGCCCTGTCGCAAGAATTGTTGCTCAGTTTGTCCAGTGAAGTGTCGGCCTTGACACAGAAAGATCTTTGGCAGTCCACAGTTGACCTGATCCGTTTACAGACAAGTCTTGTAGATATCCCTCCCGACGAGTCAATCCAATTGACTTCTCAGAAAGCTTCAGTGCCCTTCAGTTTCCAAAACAGGGCCGGTATTCCTTTGCGCGTTGAACTTCGAATCATCAGCGAACGACTCACGGTTGAAGATTTTGATGACGGTGAAAGCACAACCTTGGTCCTCGAACCCGGCGTCACTACTCACCGATTCAGACTCAGAGCACTTGGGTCAGGTTCTTTTCCAGTGTCGATCGAACTTCACTCTCCCGATGGAGAGCTGCTGGTTGGGAGAGCACAAGCTGCCCTTCGTGCTACAACCCCGACCGGAGTCGGCCTTGCCCTCACAATAGGAGCTGCTGTGTTTCTGGCAAGTTGGTGGTTGCTTGACAGCAGAAGACGGAAGAATCGAAGGTTATGAGGCACTCAGGGCCAAGTGCTGCCGCAGGAGGAATCGCGTTATCAAGATTCTCAGGAATAGTCCGCTCCGTCCTCGTCACCAATGTCTTGGGAATCGGCCTGATCGGCGACGCATTCGCGGCAGCACAACGTATCCCGAACATTCTCCAAAACCTGTTTGGGGAGGGTGCCTTATCGGCGGCTTTCGTACCTGAGTACAGCCGCCTTGTTGATTCCGATCCCGAAAAGGCAGGAAAACTCGCCGGAGGGTTTCTTTCCTTTCTCTTGTGTTTAGTCACGTGTTTGACTGCTGTCGGATTTCTGGCGGCTGAACCAATCACTAGATCAATCGCGTGGGGTTTCACTGGGGAACGTTTCGATCTGACAGTTCAGCTTGTCCGAATCGTCCTTTTGGGAACAGCCATCTTGGTGATGAGTGCTTGGTGTCTAGCAATTCTCAATAGCCACGGTCGGTTCTTTCTTGGCTACTCAGCACCAGTTGTTTGGAACAGTGCCCAAATTTTGGTTCTCGTGGTCCTGGCTGTCACAGAACTCAGAAACAATTCGGCGGCTGAAACTTTGGCTTGGGCCCTTGTGGTGGGTTCTGTGCTGCAGGTCGCGGTACAACTGCCGGCCGTATTGCGCGGCAACCGACATGTTCGCCTCAATTTAGCTTGGAAGGACTCTTCGACTGTCTTGGTGCTTAGAAGATTTGTGCCGGCAGTTGCAGGAAGGGGAGCTCTGCAATTTTCGTCGTTCATCGACTTAGCGCTGGCGTCACTATTGTCGGTGGGTGCAGCTTCGGCCTTGGCTGCAGCCCAAGCCATTTACTTGCTTCCAGTAGCACTCATAGCCACCAGTGTTGCTGCTGCGGAGCTACCAGAATTGAGTCGTTCTCCCGATGTAGCCACCATGCACGAACGAGTCTCAAAGCGGCTGCTGCAGATGCTTTGGTTTATTGGTCCAGTCCTCGCGTTGTACTTCGCAGTGGGGTCCAATATTGCTGACACTCTGTTCAATCTCGGTGGCTTTCGCAACAGCGTTAGTGCTGATGACTTGACCGTAATCGGGTTCACTTTGAGCGCTTATGCTCTTGGGCTTCCCGCTTTACTTTCATCGCGTTTGCTGCAAAACGTCTGCTTCAGTGCCGGAGACACGACTACCCCAACCCGAATTGCGACAGGCCGAGTCTTGGTTTCTGCAGCTCTTGGCGTGACTCTGATGTTTCAACTCGAACAGGTGTTGGTGTTTAATCAAAGCTTGATTGGGTTTGGCGATTGGAATTTTGTTTGGGGGCCACTGCCTGAGGCGACTCGCAACGCCTCGAACCTACCGGCAAGGCTGGGGCCGGTTGGCTTGGCTCTGGGTTCGGCAATCGGAGCTTGGATGGAGTTCTGGCTGCTGAGAAAGCATGTGCTTGGCAGTTGGGGCTCTAAACGGCTGAGCGGTTCGGATCTTTGGAGACATATCTTGCCGGCGTTATGCGCTTTATGCACAGCCTTGGTTCTTCGAGACCTTAGGATTGAGCAACCACTTCTACAAATGTCGTTCCTAGTGGTCGCAGTGCTGGCTATACATGTAGCTGTTTCCATTCTGTTGCGGACGCGGAGTTTCTCCCATTTAGTTTCCGACTTTCGAAACAGCCGACCGAATACAAATCCCGAAAAGGAAGAAGAATCATTATGACCTCGGTTCACATCGTCACCGATAGCTCATGCGATCTCCCAGATGCGGTGATCGCTGATCTGAATATCAAAGTCGTTCCGCTAAAGATTCGTTTTGGCGATACTGAGTTCATTGACCGATTCGAGCTCACTACTGATCAATTTTGGGAGAAGTGTCAATCAATCGATGAGTTGCCCTCTACAGCTGCGCCTGCTCCTGGGGCCTTCGTGGAACAATTCCAGCAAGCAGCGGAACAAGGCGCAGCGGGCGTCGTCGCGATCGTTCTGAGTGGTGAACTTTCGGCGACCATTGAAGCCGCTCAACAAGCGGCTCTCATGGTCAAGGATGAAATCGAAGTCACGGTAGTAGATAGCCGGACAGTGACAATGGGCCTTGGCTCAATTGTGGTGGGCGCTGCAACCGCCGCTAAATCAGGCGCAAGTGCTGAAGAAGTCGCCGCCCATGCCCTCGATTGCATCGAGCGGACACAGGTGCACGCGGCACTAGACACTTTGGAGAACTTGCGCAAAGGGGGCCGAATCGGCGCGGCTGGATCCCTTTTGGGGTCAATGCTCTCAATCAAGCCATTGATTGAGGTTCGCAACGGAGTAGTCGAACCTGCAGGCAAGCAACGAACTAGGGGTAAGGCCCTCAACACCCTCGTTGCGGTCGTCGAAGAGAACGCAGGTCAGATTGAGCAAATCTGTGTTCTCCACGCGGCCTGCGAAGACGTTGATGCGTTCGTAGAAAAGATCAAGGCCGCGGTCAACGTCGACGTTCTCGTAGGACAAGTTGGGCCAGTTGTTGGCGCACACGCTGGTATTGGGACAATAGGTGTCGCTTTCCAAACAGCCAACTAGGCGCTCCGTTTAACCCAATGGCCGAAGATCATCAGAGATACCGCATTGACGAACGTCTCCACCACGGCCTAGTTGAGTCCTGGTCAGGGTTAGATCGCACCTTGGACCGTCCTGTAACAATCCGGATATTGGATCCCTCGAGCGAAGTTGGAAAACGGGTACAGCTCCAAGCGCGATCCCTTGTACGGCTTGAACATCCCTCTCTTCTCCATGTACTGGACACCATCGAGCTAGACGATCGAGTCGGACTGGTGACAGAAACCCTGCCTGAAACAAGCCTTGAGGAACATCTTGCTTTGGAGGGGATCCTTTCACCTGAAGAAACTCTTGCTGTCGCCACCCAGCTCGGAGAAGCACTGTTATCCCTTCACTCTGCGGGCTTCGCAATCGGCGATCTCCAAGCAAAACACATAGGTCGACGCAAAGACGGCACTGTTGTCATCGTTGATGGCCCCCCAACCAGTGACGCAAACACAATCCCCGCACGACCTCAAGACGACATAGTGTCCCTTGGTGAATTGATTCATGAGTTGCTTGTCGGCTTTCGACCGCAACTCGACCATCAAGGTCGCCACGAAATTCATCCGGCAATATCCTCATCGTTCAGGCAACTAATAAGAAGATCAGTTGACCGTGATAACCAATGGTCCGACGCTTCTGCATTGGTACTGGCACTGAGATCCCTCAACCAAGACTTGGACCGAGTTTCTTCCGTTGTTGAGCCGGGCCAAATCGATTACCTGAAAGCAGAGCGTTCGTGGCTTGCTCCTGCTGCTTTCGTCGGGATTCTGGCCGCGGTCGTCATCCTGGTAGGTCTACTGGTGACCCGAACTCAAGTCGGTTCCTCACTCGTCGAAAACGTACGCGAAGTGGTCCGATTGGAAGCAGAAGAACCCATAGTCATCGACAACTTCGAGAACTCCACTTCAGTAACAACGACGGTGGTCGCTCGGCCTGAATCAATTTCGTCCAAGCTTCTAATTGTCTCGATTGTTCCCTTTGATCCAGAGGGTGACGGTCGACGACTGGAACACCCTGAAAAAGTTGAGCTAATCAACAACGGCGACAGCAGCAGCGGTTGGTACACCGAGAGATACACGACTGCTGATTTCGGCAAATTGAAAGACGGTGTCGGTCTCATCATTTCGCTGGGTCCCCCGCAACAAATCGACCGCCTCAGAATTAGTTCCCCGACCATCGATTGGTCCTTTGAGATTTTTGCCTCTGAAAAAACGGGGGGTGGTATCCAGGAGTGGGGTGATCCCGTCGCCATTCGTGATGAAATCAGTGGAACCATCACCGTCGATTTGGAAGGTGTGCCAGGGGCGACCTTATTACTCTGGATAACCTCGCTGGGGCGGGAATTGCCAGCGGGTGGTCATCGCGTGACAGTGAGTGAAATCTCTGTGACGGGGCGGCCAAAGTATGGATAACTCTTTGCCCCAATCCAAATGCATCGAGGCTCCTAGATAAGATCCCTTTGTGACTTCTCCCTCAACTGAAAAGTCATCAGACACCGGTCTGGCGGCACAAGCAACGAAGTTCGTAGTGAGCACCGTTGAGTCAGTGCGTGGGAAGACCACCGGTCCCCTGCTCTTCATCGCTCGATTGCTCGTCTACAGCATTGTGTTCTTTGTCGCCGTGGTTGCCGGCGTCAGCTTATTGATGATCGCCATGGTGAGAATTGTCAATCAGCTACTCCCGGGGGATGTTTGGACGACCTATCTTCTGTTGGGCGTGTTTTTCGCTTTGGTTGGAATGTTTCTGTGGTCGAAACGCGCTAGTTGAGCAAAGGTCTGTACCCCAATGGAGACAATGTGAACGACATTCGCGACGTCATAATCATCGGAAGCGGCCCAGCCGGTCTGACGGCTGCGATCTACACCGCTCGAGCGAACATGTCCCCACTGGTCATTGAAGGAGAACCCTCTTCCACAAGTGACCAGCCAGGGGGCCAATTGATGTTGACGACGGAAGTTGAAAATTACCCCGGTTTTCCAGAAGGAATTATGGGCCCAGAGTTAATGATGAATTTCCGAGCACAGGCCTCGAGATTTGGTGCCGAGTTCATCACCAACAAGGTGACACGAGTTGACTTCGGCCAGCACCCGTTCACAATCGAAGTCGGTGACACGAGCTATAGCACCCGCTCAGTGATTGTTTCGACCGGAGCTCAAAGTTTGATGCTGGGTTTGCCCAACGAAGATCGGCTCATTGGACACGGGGTTTCGACTTGTGCCACATGTGACGGATTTTTTTTCAAAGACCAAGAAATCGCTGTTGTCGGCGGTGGCGACAGTGCTGTCGAGGAGGCAACCTTCCTGACACGCTTCGCCTCAAAGGTGTACTTAGTGCATCGAAGAGATGAACTTCGCGCTTCGAAAATTATGCGTGACAGGGCATTTAACAACCCCAAGATTGAGATTCTTTGGAACAACGAAGTAGTTGAGGTGCACGGCGAGGAAAAGCTTTCCGGGGTCATCCTTGAGAACACGGTTACTAAAGAAAGGGCTTCCCTGCCTGTAACGGGTCTTTTCATCGCTATTGGACACCAGCCAAACACCTCGCTCTTCGCCGGGCAGTTGGACTTGAAGAGCAACGGTTATCTCGTTACGAAACCCAACAGCAGTGAGACCCAGGTTCCGGGGGTGTTCGCATGTGGCGACGTTCAGGATGATTACTATCGCCAAGCAATAACTGCGGCGGGCTCTGGATGCATGGCGGCAATAGACGCTGAAAGATGGCTGGAAGAAACCGGTGAGTGACCACTGATTGAGGTGCTGATAGGCCAGGTAAGCCGATAATTAGAAACTGTTTGGGACTAGAGTGCCTTCACCCAAGACAAGGAGTTAAAGATGGCTGAGGGAATTACTGACCTTGACGCAAGTTCATTTGACGAGGCGATCAGTTCTTCGGACAAACCGGTACTTGTTGACTTTTGGGCTGAGTGGTGCGGTCCTTGCAAAATGATTGCTCCAATTCTCGAAGAAATAGCGTCTGAAGAAGAGGCCATCCGGATCGCCAAAGTAAACGTAGACGACAGTCCCGATCTCGCTCGACGCTACGAAATCATGAGCATCCCGGCTCTCATTGTTTTCGAAAATGGTGAGCCTGCCAAGAAACTCATTGGAGCGAAACCCAAAGGCGCACTGCTGGAGGAGATTGGCGAATTCCTGTAGACCCCTCTCTCGTTCGTCCTTTTGGCATCGGGGCTCAAGGGGACCATGTTCGAGATCTGCAAACCAGATTGATTTCTTTGGGCCACGCCATCGACTCTTTGGACGGTGTTTTTGGCGTTGCCACTGACGCTGCCCTCAAAGAGTTCCAAGAACATCGATCTATCGACGTGGACGGCATTTGCGGTCCCCAAACTTGGAGTCAACTCGTCGAGGCTGGACATCGCCTCGGCTCAAGACTGTTGTATCTCCAATCGCCGCCTCTTCGGGGGGATGATGTGGCCGATCTTCAACGGCTGCTCACCGCTCTTGGTTTTCCTATGGGACAAATCGATGGTATCCACGGTCAACAGACGGCCGATGCGCTGGCGGATTTTCAATTAAACGCTGGGTTGGTACCTGATGGGGTCTGTGGTCCTGTAACCGTCGACTTCTTACACAAAGTCGGTGAGAGGTTCGGTGAGGCATCAGACATCACACGACTGCAGGAGAAGCAAAGATTTCTGAATGCCAGTAGCGAACTGCATGGTTACAAGATTCTTCTTGCCGAGAGCGGAGGTCTTGACGCGGTAATCGCATCCCTTCGTCGGTCGTTGTCCGAGGCGGGCGCTGAGGTGCTGACCAGCCACCACCCTGACTGGAGCAGTCACGCTCAACAAGCAAATACGTTTGGTGCAGATTTATGTATCGGGGTCGAAATTAGGGACGAGGGTTCATCTATTTGCCACTTCTTGGGTGATCACTTCGAAAGCCCAACGGGACAACAGCTCGGCTCGTCTATGGCGGAAAGTCTCCGTTCTCTCTTTCCTGACATTTCCTCCCAGGGCATGAGACTTCCCTTGTTGCGTGAAACGCGGATGCCTGCCTTGTTGTTACGAATAGACGATGTGAACACTCTGGTTCGGAACCACCACGACATGTCGTTGATAGTGACTGGCGCTGTCCGGTCCTTCATTGAGGTAGGTCTCGATTAGAGGTTTACGACATTCTTGTTATTGATGTCCCCCGTTGAGGTGTTCTTGGTGTGTGTAGATAAGGTCATATATTCGCTGTAGATCACTTAAAGTGGCAAAGTCGATCACTAGTTTTCCACGTTTTTTGCTCATTTGAACACTCACAGTGGTATTTAGGTAATCGCCGAGTTGCCTCTGCACTTCCAACGCAGAGGCCTCCGGCAAAGAGGTCTTCGCTGTCGGTTGGGAGTCTCCTTTTGAGGGCTTGGAACCACCGCGAGCTATTTCTTCAGCCTCCCGAACAGAAAGATTTTCCCGCATGATCTTGTGCAAAAGCTTCGATTGAAGTGTTTCTGAGTCACATGCCAGTAACGCCCGGGCATGCCCAGCTGTGAGGTCTCCGCTGACCAGTGCTAGTTGAATGTTTGCCGGCAACTCGAGCAGTCTCAACGAGTTGGAAATGGTTGCCCTGCCTTTCCCAAGGCGCTCTCCAAGTTCCCCGTGTGTCACACCGAAGTCGTCTATGAGGTGCTGAAAGGCAGCTGCCTCCTCCACGGGGTTGAGGTCCTCTCGGTGCAAATTCTCGACCAAGGCCTCTATCAGGCTTAACTCTGCGTCTGAATTGCGGATCACCGCGGGAATTGTTTTCTTTCCCGCCCGTTGAGATGCTCTCCATCGCCGCTCCCCCGCGACCAATTCATAGGGCTTGTCACCAGATGAAGCCCTCACCACTACCGGCTGTAGTACTCCGAAGCGTTCGATTGAATCCGCGAGCACCTTTAACGCATCGTCATCAAATGCCTTTCTCGGTTGTAGTTGATTGACCCCAATTTCCTCCAGTGGGATCTCAATATAAACACCAAGCCGCCCAGCGTCTGTCGTCCCGGCGGATGCTTGAGCATCCGCTGCGGTGGCAACCTTCCTGTCGCCGGTCATGGCTGTATTTGTTGGACTCGGGCCAGGTATCAACGCTCCCAAACCTCGTCCCAGTCCCCCGTGTGGGCGCGCCATCATGGACTCCTTTCCGACTCGCTAAAATTTGTCATCTGTCGCCGAATGATTTCATTGGCAACCGCCCTATAGGCGGCCGCCCCCCGACTTGAAGGGTCGTACAATTCGATCGGTTGCCCGTAACTGGGGGCCTCAGATAACCGAACCGATCGTGGCACCACTGTCGTTAACACAAGGTCGCCGAAATGGGCTCGGACTTCTTCCGCTACTTCTTGGGCTAAGCGCGTCCGAGCGTCGAACATAACCAAGACTATGGCGGTAACTTCTAACTCGGGGTTAAGCCCTTCTCGCACCAATTGAACGTTTTTTAACAGCTGGGTCAGTCCTTCTAACGCGTAGTACTCGCATTGCAAGGGAACTACTACTTCAGCCGCGGCCGCCAAGCTGTTAACGGTGAGCATTCCCAAGCTAGGTGGACAATCAATGAAGATATAGTCGTAGTCTTTTTCGACTAACGAGATTGCCGACCGGAGTCGTAGTTCTCTGCTGAACATTGGAACGAGTTCAATTTCAGCGCCAGCGAGATCCATTGTCGCGGGTAAAAGGTCCAAGCCCTCCACAACGGTTCTGGTTCGTGCCGCTCTAATGGGGAGTTGTTGGACGACAACGTTGTAGCTCGAGCTCTCAACATCATGGGGACTAATCCCAAGCCCTGTCGTCGCATTGCCCTGAGGGTCAAGGTCTATGAGGAGTGTCCGCTTCCCCGAGAGAGCAACATTGGCGGCGACACTTACAACCGTGGTGGTCTTCCCTACTCCGCCTTTTTGGTTGGCGACGGCAAGAATTCGTGGCATTCCTGGCCTCTTTGAAATGTCGAATTAGCAATGTGTGGACAGGCCAATCTCAGTCTTTCGCGACGAGCAGGTCAAGGATTTACCCGACGGTTTCACGTGAAACATGATTAATTGCCCGTTTGTGGTTTCACGTGAAACATTCAAAACAGAGGCTTCTTGCGAATTCGGGCCCATTTTCTGGGCACACCGGATTCGGGGAAGTTAGCCAATGACATAGTGACGAACCTCGGCGGCCCCTCAACAACCGTCAGCTTCTCAAACCCCAGCGCTCCCAGGGGTCCAGACGGCCAGCGTTCCTCTGACGGCTCGGGAGGTTCACTCACTACCAAGCGGCCGCCCCGGGACAACAACGCCACAGCACATTCAACGGTCGCAGACGGGGGGCCGAAAGAACGACTGAAAACGCCGTCGTATCGTGCCCTATATAAAGGATTGTGAGCTACTTCAGACGCATCACCAGTCACTACTTCAACGTTTTCTGCTGCTCCTATTTCGCGCAGTGCATTTTCTAAAAACTTTGCGCGTGCTACTGATCGGTCTATAAGAGTCAGCTCTAAATCGGGTCGTTCCAGAGCTACCAGAAGCCCCGGCAAGCCTCCGCCCGAGCCCAAGTCACACCATTTCGAGTTTGGAGTCGGCCGCGCTGCTTGCAGATGTGCCTGGGCATGGTGGATGTATTTACCAATGTCACCCGTACCGATATACCCAAGGACTTGTGCTCGCCTGAGGGTTGCGGTCAGTGCCGCCTGCCTCACGACTTCTCTCAGTCGTCAGCTACAACAAGGACGACTCTGCGTCGCGGTTCGTCACCCACTGAAACTGTGCCGACGCCGCTGATTTCATTGACCGCATCATGCACTACTTTGCGATCAGCGGCATTCATCGGTTCCAAACCCTTTTCGACGCCGGACTCGACAACGTTTTGTGCCAATTCTTGAACGTATGCGGTTAAGGCTTCCCGGCGCCGGCTCCGATAGCCGCCGACATCGACTCTGATGCGCGCACGGTTGAGCCCGGGCAGGCGCCGTTGGAGCATCGTTTTCGAGACCTCATGGATTGCGACGAGATGATTCCCCTTGGGCCCAATGAGAAGTCCCAACTCCTTGTCGTCACCGGTGAGGTTCACTTCAAAACTGTCTTCATCGGCTGATACGTTTTCTGCTTGTGCGGTGACGCCAAATGATTGGGCGAGGCCTACCAGAAACTCACCCACCATTTGTTGTTGTTCTTCAACGTTGGCTTCAGTTGTCATTGCAGTCTCCTGCTCTTGTTCGCGGGATATCTCCCTAGTGGTCGATCTTCCTTGTCCGACGAGCTGTTGTCGGGTGTTCTCTTGAGGGGTTGTCGTTGTTGGTTGTCGAACGTATGTTCGATGACCGTTTGGCTGCCCCGTCTGCCTTCAAGGTGCGTTTGCGCGTCGTGGAAACCGCACCTTCTTTCCGATCGTTAGCGACACCACTGCGTTGTTCCTGGTGATTAGGTGGGTTCGGCGAACGCTTACGTTTGTGGTTTTCAGCGGGTTTCCGCTTAGGGGCACGCTGTTGTTTTTGGGCGTTGGATTTCCGTTCCGCTGCAGAACCCTTGTTCTTGGCTTTGTTCTGTTTGTTCGATCGTGGGGGGCGCCGCCGGTCTCGCTTGGCTGGGGCCGCTACCGGACGTACACGGCTTCTTATTTGGGCTCGTCGGGTGCCGAACCCGAGGAGCGCTCTCCTAGGTGCCTTGAGCACCTCGTACTCTACGTCATCGTATGTGACGGACAACTGGTCCAATGCGGCCTCTAGTGCTTCTTCCTCGGTCGAACCTGTTGTAACGATCCAATCCATTTTCTACTTCCGTTTCTTCCGGGTTCGTCCGTCACCGGAGGTTCGTTTGGATTGGATTGGTTGCTGGTCGTTGTCGTTCTCGGTCTTTTGTCCTTTTTTGGGTGGATTTTTTTTGGGTGGGTTTTTTTTGGGGCGCTCAGAGCCACCTGACTTTCTTTGTTTGCTCCGAGCTTCGCGTGCTTGGCGTCGTTCTTCCTGGGCCGCGATGGCCTTCTGTGAGCGTTGATTGGGAACTTCTTTTGTTGGTGGTTCTTCCGCAATCGTGTCCGCTTCGATCGTCTCTGCTTCGCTCGCTGCGTTGATTGTCGCAATGGGCTTCATTGTCCTGTGGATGAAGGATTGTTGTCCGATGCGATAAAGACTCGACGCTACGAAATAGACCCCCAGAGCAGCCTGCACCAGGAATGCGAAAATAGGCAGCATGTACGGCATGATCTTCATCAGCATTTCCATCTGAGGATTTTGGACAGCAGCGTCTCCTCGATGGGCTTTCATCTGTGCTTGTTGAAGGAACGACAACACAAAGGTGATACCCACTAACGCTAGGTAGGGGAGTCCGTCAACAAAATTGGCTTGGATTACATCTTTGGCTGATTCGGAGAGATCAATGCCGAATGAGACCATCTCACCGCCGTCAGCGACGAGGTCTTGGTACAACGACGATTCTTTTTTGAGATAAGACGGGTCAGGAATGCCGTCGCCCCCCATCTTCGTCATGCCATTGATGACCCGGTAAAGAACTATAAATACGGGTAACTGGACCAGAGTTGGGAGACAACCAGCAAGCGGATTGGCCCCGTGTTTTTGATACAAGGCCATCGTTTCTTCATTGATTTTCTGTCTGTCGCCCTTGTGTTTCGTCTGAATGCGTTTCAGCTCGGGTTGGAGCTGCTGGATACGCATCATTGACCGGGTTCCTTTAAGGGTCAAAGGTGTTAACACAAGCATGATGAGGAAGGTCAACAGGACGATGGCAATCGCGTAGCTTGCTGAAAAATCGTAAAACCAAGCGAGGACGCGGGCGATTAAGTCAAACATCAGGCTTTGATTTTCTGAGTTGGTGATGGCACTGGGTCATACCCCCAACCTCCCAATGGATGACACCGAGAAATACGTCGCAGAGACAGAGCCGCTCCACGCAATGCTCCATGCTGATCAATGGCTTCTATGGCGTACCCCGAGCAGGTGGGGAGGTAGCGACAGGTGGGGAGGCGGCGACTGGTGAGGGCCTGATAAAAGCGAATCAGTTTGGTGAAGCTCACAGAAAGAACGCTCATCCTGGCTGGTCCAATTTAGAAATAAGAGCCGTCATGTCTGCCTCGAGTTCCATGAAAGACGGGCGACGCGTCGAACTCGTAGCCCCAATCAGATACCGGCCCCTAGGCAAGTTGGCCGCGTGCCGGTGAAGGATCGCCTGGGTTTGCCGGCGGATGCGGTTACGTCGTACCGCGTTTCCATACCGGCGGCCGATCGCGTACGCGACGCGGGGGAATTCAAGAGTGGCGTCGGGAGAAAACATCATCCAAAAGTGTTGCCCAGAAAACCGATTGGCCTGTTGCAGCTCGGCGAAATCGGTCCTTTGATTACAACTTTCAATCAAGCGCTCAGCCGATGTCGGCCTTTAGCTCGACGCGCTTGGATGATGGATCGTCCAGCCTTGTTGGACATTCGATGACGAAACCCGTGTCGACGGGCCCGTCGACGGGTGTTGGGTTGGAAGGTACGTTTCATTTTCTCGGCCTCCGATTAGGGGCGGAAGGGTCCCACGAAATATCCAGAAGGGGAGGGAGCCAGGTCTGTGATCTGCAAAGCAACCACTGTTGCACCTGGAGTCCGCGATTGCCTCAAAGAAACTTCACAATTTAGGACGGTTGAATAAGAGTTTTTAAATCTCGCCAGGTGAGTCATATGACTGCACCAGAACGAACTCAGCCTAGAGGGGAATGCAATGAAACAGAAACATCACTCTTGAAAGTCCCTATTTTTCGCCGTTTTCCGCGGTTCTCGCGCGCAACGTGCTAAATGCTGCGCAATAGTTACAGATTTGCCACTTATAGTAGTATTTTTTCTCTTCACCACCACGGAGTGCTAGGTTCCACAACTCGCGATTAAGTGGATCTTGGGGTTTTACACAACAGCCACAGGTTTTCCACACGGTGGGACTTGTGAGGCCTTGTGAGTGAAGAAACGTTGAATAACCAAGAAAATCCCAGCGCAGAGCAGTCTATCGGCCTGAATGCCGACTCTGTATGGACTACGTGTCGCGGCCTTCTCAGAAGCCAGGTGTCGGAGGCGGTTTGGCTCACCTCGTTCCGAGATCTTCATATGGTGGCAATGTCGACTGAACGGGTTGTCTTGGTCGCTCCGAGCAGTGTGATTCGCGACCGTGTGCTTAATCGATATTTGCCCATGGTGGAAGCAGCTCTAGCGGACGCAGGATGCGACACCAAGGCGATCGAAATCGAAGTCCAACCCGAGCTCGAACAGCCACCATTGGTCGTCGAAGAGTCACATATCGAACCGACGTCACCAGCCGCTCCCGACCTCCAAGACCGCTTAGGGTTCCCGAACAACAGCACCCACACACAGAGCAACGCACACACCGACTCCTACACCGACACCATTCATCCTCTGTACACGTTCGAATCGTTCGTCACGGGCACCAGTAACCGGTTCGCCCATGCAGCCGCTTTGGCTGTGGCGGAAACGCCAGGCCGAAGCTACAACCCTCTCTTCATTCACGGTGGGGCTGGACTCGGAAAAACACACCTTCTGCAAGCAATCGTCCACTACATCCGAAGCACCTATCCCAACTACACAGCCCGGTACGTCTCAACGGAAACTTTCCTCAACGAGTTCGTTGAAGCCATTCGGACGTCAACCACCAACACCTTCAAACGTAGGTATCGAGACATCGACGTCCTGTTGATTGATGACATCCAGTTCATGGAAGGGAAAGAGGGCCTGCAAGAAGAGTTCTTCCATACGTTCAATTCACTTCATGGTGCCGGCCGCCAGGTCATCCTGTCCTCTGACCGCCCTCCAAGAAATATTGCGACTCTAGAAGATCGGCTGAGGAGCAGGTTCGAGTGGGGACTGATCACCGACATCCAACCACCAGACCTCGAAACCAGATTGGCCATTCTTCGGAAAAAAACAGAAGTCGCGAGAAGTGAGGTGCCGGACGAAGCTCTTGAGTTCATAGCCGAATTGATCACCAACAACATTCGGGAACTCGAAGGGGCGTTAATCCGCGTGAGCGCTTACGCGTCGCTGACCGACGAACCCATCTCAGTTGACCTCGCGGAACGGGTCCTCGGTGACATTGTGCACAACAACGAGTCGAGGCCGATCACCCCGGGTGTAATTCTGGACGCCACCTCTTCGATGTTTGGGTACGAAGTTGATGAGTTGAAAGGCAAGCGGCGCCACCGAAGCCTGGTCCAAGCACGACAAATCAGCATGTATGTGGTTCGTGAATTAACCGACCTTAGCTATCCGGCGATTGCTCGCGAATTTGGAGGCCGGGACCACACAACGGTGATGCATGCGGTCGAAAAAGTCGGGAACCAGATGGCAGAAAGGCGTCAAGTTTACGATCAAGTCAGCGCTCTGATTTCGGACATTAAGTCCAACTAGACAGTGGTAAAGGTTCTGGATCAGGTTGTGGGGACGAAGTGGACAAACTCTGGTTATCCACACAAATCGGGGATCTCATTTCAACGCGTGGGTCTTCTGTGGGCAACGGTGGACAGTAGTGTCGATAACGAAACCAATGCTGACTAGGGATTATGGGCACTTGTCCACAATCCACAGGACCTATTGCCATTATTGAATTTTAAGAAACCATTAGAAGGAAGAAGACAAAGTGAAATTTCGATGTGAACGCGATGCGCTTGTCGAGCAACTGGGTACAGCAAGCCGAGCTGTGAGTAGTCGCGGCGGGGCTTTGCCAGTTTTAACTGGAATCCACCTCAAGGCCCAAAAAGACACACTGACAATGACCGGAAGTGACTTAGAAATCACAGTGCGCGCTTCTGTTTCTGTGGATGTGAAAAAAGCAGGAGAGGCCGTCTTGCCTTCTCGAATTGCCGTCGACATCATTCGGTCCCTTGACTCTGGTGCTGTCGAAGTTGAGGTATCAGGGGAGGAGGCCAAGATTTCCGGAGGCCGGTCACAATTTGCGGTCCGAACCCTTCCAGTCGACGACTTTCCGGTACTCACTGACCCGTCGGGCGATGAAGTGACAGTGACCACAGCCGAGCTCGCGGCGGGGCTAAAACAGGTGGTTCGCGCCGCAAGTGGTGACGACGCGCGACCAATTTTGACTGGGGTCTTAATGTCGGCTGAAGACGGAGGGCTTCGTCTTGTCGCCACAGACTCATATCGACTTGCGGTGAGAGATTTACCTGAGGCGACAGTGTTGAGTGAAGGACAAAAAGTGCTCGTTCCATCGAGAGCCCTGGACGAACTCAGTCGTGTGTTGGGCGACTCCGAGGAAGTCACAGTGCGGCTGGGAGAGCGCGAGGTCAGTTTTGATGTGTCCATTGACGACGGCTCGGTCCAGGTCACGACCAGGCTTATCGAAGGCGAGTTCCCCAATTACAGGCAATTGATTCCGAGCAGCTACCCAAATCAGTTGACCATCGGGCGCGAACCCTTACTAGAGGCGGTCAGACGCGTGAAGTTGATGGCTCGAGACACAACACCACTAAGAATCACACAGAAGTCAGATTCCGTAGAGTTGATGGCCGTCACTCAAGATGTGGGGCAAGCACACGAAGAGGTTGATGCTCAATACAGTGGCGATGAGCTCACCGTTGCTTTCAACCCTGACTACCTGATTCAAGGCTTAGAAGCAGCGCCTGGCGACGAGGTCATTCTTGAGACGTTAGATGCCTTGAAACCGGCGGTCCTTCGGTCAAGTGAAGGTGGAGATTTTTTGTATCTACTGATGCCCGTCCGAGTGTCTTAACCCAGTTGTTGAGCCGTTGATCATCAAGCGCCTGTGGCTCACTGACTTTCGCAACCATCGTGAAACTGAGGTTGAGTTGGACCAAAACACCACCTTGGTGGTTGGGTTAAACGGTCATGGGAAAACCAACCTCATTGAAGGGCTATACCTCCTCAGTGGGGCGCGGTCTTTTCGCGGTGCCAAGGTCGATGCTCTCATCAGTTCGGGTAAATCATCCGCCTACATACGAGCGGAAGTTGAACAACAGGGGCGGTTGTCGTTGGTTGAAATTGAACTCACAACACAAGGACGATCTAAGGCTCAAATCAACAAGCAAAAAGTTAAACGATTCCGAGATCTTGGGGACACGGTCCGCGTGGTGGTTTTCAGTCCGGACGACCTAGAGCTAATTAAAGGGGCGCCCACGATTCGGCGAGCGCTCCTTGATGACACAATCTCCATCGCGAACCCCGAGTTTCGCGCTGTGCGCACAAACTTCGACCACATCTTGCGCCAAAGAAACAATCTCTTGAAACAAGCAAAGGGGCGGATGACATCGTCTCTCGAGACGAACTTAAACATCTGGAATGAACAACTTGTCGAAGCAGCACAACTTATAGGTGACAGCCGAGAAGCCTTCATCGCTAGATTCGAGCCCTTGGTGTCCGACTATTACCAGCACGTTGCAGGCCGTGAAGATGTGATTTCCTTGCAGCTCGATGCTGACTGGCGAGCAGAGGGTCTCTCCGAGGCGTTACTAAGGGCACAGAATGATGAGCTGCGAAGAGGAATGACACTGGTGGGCCCTCATCGTGACGACTTGACAATTGTTTTGAGAGCACTTCACTCTCGCTCCCATGCGTCGCAAGGTGAACAGCGGAGTTTGGCGTTGGCTTTGCGACTTGCCACATATTGTTACATCCAAGAGGTTTCCGGGGATCAACCCCTAATTCTTTTGGACGACGTGTTCTCTGAACTTGATGAGAGCCGCGCTCGACTGCTCGTCGAATGTCTCCCGGAAGCACAAATCATTCTGACGTCGGCCACAGGAACGGTGCCAGCTGGAGTTAATCCTTCTCAAACTCTCAACATCGTTGAAGGTCAAATTCATGAGTAGCGACGAGACAACAGGGCGTTGGCACGGTCCCCGTTCTATCCGTGAAGTTTTGAAACATCTCGTGAGCGATTTTGGTGATGGGGGGGCGATGTACCTGCTCCACCAGCATTGGGAGGAGGCAGTTGGTGTAGTGATCGCTGAACACTGCAAGCCCCGACGGATAGTTGGAGGGAACATCCTCGTTGATGTTGACCATCCTGGATGGGCCACTGAAATACAGTATTTGGAGAGGGAGTTACTCGACAAATTGACCCAAATTGACAGGAAGCTGCGGTTTGACGGGCTCACAGTTCACGTCAAAGGGTCTTAAGACAGATAAATTCCTTCAGAAGCCTTCAGAAGCTGTATAACGGTTTCGACCCTACCTCTTTGGTCCCCCTACTGCTGGTAATATTGGGCTCACGAAAAGGGGTTCAGTGAGCGAAGCCACGTATCAGGCAGAAAATATTCAGGTTCTCGAAGGATTGGAAGCGGTCCGAAAACGCCCCGGTATGTACGTCGGTTCAACAGGCCCGGCGGGACTCCATCATCTCGTGTACGAGGTTGTCGACAATTCGGTTGATGAGGCGATGGCCGGTCACTGTTCCACTATCGATGTGACCATTCTCCCTGACGGAAGATGTCGCGTGGCAGACGACGGACGGGGGATCCCAGTAGACGAACACCCGAAATACCCAGATAAGTCTGCAGCCGAGGTCGTAATGACGGTTCTTCATGCCGGCGGAAAATTTGGGGGAGGTGGCTACAAGGTCTCAGGAGGTCTTCACGGAGTCGGTGTCTCTGTAGTGAACGCATTGTCCATGAACGTGGACCTTGAAATTGATCGGGACGGAAAGCGTTGGACACAACGCTTTCACAATGGGGGCCAGCCAGAGGGTCCTCTGTCTGCAGAAGGGGATAGCCCGAATTCTCGAACCGGCACCACTGTGACCTTTTCGCCGGACCCGACAATCTTTGACTCGACCGAATTCCGGTCCCAGACCTTGCTTGAACGGTTTCAGATGATGGCCTTCTTGAACGCCGGGTTGAAAATATCTTTCCGCGACGAAAGAGTAGAACCTCCTGTCGAAGCCGAATTTCGATACGACGGCGGAATCCGAGATTTTGTTCGCCATTTAAATGACGCCAAGGACCCATTGTTTGAAGACGTTGGGTATCTGGCTGCAGCGGAGGAGGGGGACGAAGTCGAAATAGCTTTTCAATGGAACACCGGTTACCAACTTGACGGGATCCACTCGTTCGCCAACGGCATCAGCACCATCGAAGGAGGCATGCATGAGGAAGGATTCAAGACCGCTTTGACGTCGACCGTGAACCGGTACGCCCGCGCAAAGAATCTCCTCAAAGAGAAAGAGGACAACCTGCAAGGGGACGACATCAGAGAAGGATTGACGGCGATCGTAAGTGTCCGGTTGCAAGAACCCCAATTTGAGGGCCAAACGAAAGCAAAGCTTGGCAACACATCAATGCGCAGCTTGGTTCAAAAAGCGACCAACGACGCGTTGACGGACTGGTTAGAAGAGCACCCGAAAGAGGCCAAGAGGACGATCGGCAAAGCCATCGACGCACGCAGAGCGCGCCTCGCAGCACAAAAAGCCAAGAACACGATAAGAAAGTCAGCGCTAGCGGGGGCCGGTCTCCCTGGCAAACTCACCGATTGTTCGTCAGGTGATCCCGCCGAAACCGAGCTGTACATCGTTGAAGGAGACTCTGCCGGTGGTTCGGCCAAAGATGCCCGAGATCCGCGCACCATGGCGATTCTTCCGATACGCGGCAAGATATTGAATGTTGAACGTTTGGGCGGACGGCTCGAAAAAATGTTTCAAAACACCGAGGTTCAGGCACTTATCTCAGCCATCGGCGCAGGCGTCGGCGACGGAAACTTCGATGCGGAAAAAATGCGTTACCACAAAGTCATTTTACTTTGCGACGCTGATGTAGATGGCAGCCACATTAGGACGCTCCTGCTGACATTCTTCTGGCGCCAAATGAAGGAGCTGGTTTTGGGGGGCCATGTCTATATCGCTCAGCCCCCGCTGTATTCAACCAAAGCCGGAAGTGACACGGTTTACCTCAAAGATGACGCCGCCAAGACTGTGTTCCTTACCGACCGCCCAAACCACAAGAGTGAATTTCAGCGTCTGAAAGGGCTGGGTGAAATGGACGCCGATGAGCTCTGGGACACGACGATGAACCCCGAAACGAGGACCTTGCTTCAAGTAACCGTCGACGAAGCATCAATAGCCGACAACATCTTCAGCGTGTTGATGGGGGAGCATGTTGAAAGCCGCAAAGGTTTCATCCAAAACAACGCCCATGACGTTCGATTCCTGGACATCTGACAGAGATGACTGATTTAACGCCACCTGATGACGAGTTGCACCTTTCTGTGCAACCAATAGAGATACAACAGGAGATGGAACAGTCGTTCCTTGATTACGCGATGTCGGTTATTACCGCTCGTGCACTCCCTGATGCTCGCGATGGTTTGAAGCCGGTTCACCGACGAATCCTCTGGTCGATGTTTTCCACTGGAATTCGTCCGGATCGGCCTCACAGAAAGTGCGCGACTGTCGTTGGTGACGTCATTGGCAACTATCACCCGCACGGTGACAACGCGATCTATGAGGCCATGGTCAGAATGGGTCAGCCGTTTAGCTTGGCGAACACTTTGATAGATCCCCATGGCAATTTTGGGTCACCGAGCGACCCCCCCGCTGCGTACCGATACACAGAATGCCGGTTGACGGATTTGGCGATGCGAATGGTGGAAAGCATCGATGAGGAGACAGTTGACCTCATTCCAACTTTTGACGGTTCAGGCGAAGAACCAGTGGTAATGCCAGCCCGTTTCCCGAACTTGCTTGTTAACGGAAGCCAAGGGATAGCGGTGGGAATGGCAACAAATATTCCGACCCATAACTTGACCGAAATTATCGATGCGACACTCCATCTCATAGACAATCCCGACGCGACAGTCGCTGATCTCATGGATTTTGTCCAAGGTCCCGATTTCCCTACAGGGGGTCTGATCATGGGACGAGCAGGGCTCACTAGCGCATTCACCACGGGGCGGGGTTCGATTCGAATCAGAGCTCGCGCGGAAATAGTTGAGGACGGGCGCAACACACAGATTGTCGTCACCGAGATCCCGTATCAGCAGTCAGTTGAGAACATCGAACAGAAAATTGCTGACGCAGTTGACCGAAAGATCATTGACGGCATTCGAGAGCTCCGTAACGAGTCAGCCAAAGGCAAGACCAGATTTGTCATAGAGCTCAAACGCGACGCTCCAGCGAGCGTCGTTTTGAACAACCTGTACAAGCACACCCCCTTGCAGACGAGCTTCGCGGCAAACATGGTTGCTTTGATTGATGGCGTACCGCGGACGATCAACTTGAGTGACGCCCTCAACGCCTACGTGGAGCATCAAATCGAAGTTGTCACTCGACGTTCCGAACACCGCCTTAACCAGGCCGGGGATCGAGCGCACATCGTGGAAGGGCTCTTGAGGGCACTTGACCTGATTGATGAAATCATTACGTTGATTCGCGCTAGCGAAGACAGGGTGTCTGCGCTTGCGGAACTTCAACTTGATCCGTTTACGTTCAGCGAACGACAAGCAAACCACATCCTCGATATGCAACTGGGACGCCTTACTCGGCTGGGGAGAACCCGACTTGAGGAAGAACTGGTGGAATTACAGGATCGGATAAAGGAGCTTGAAGAAATTCTGAGCAATGACGACCAACTGCGCACTGTCATCAAGAACGAACTCAGTGAGGTACGGGAGGAACACGACACCCCCCGGAGGTCACAGATTGTGTTCGATGAAGGCGACATGGAGGTCGAGGACCTTATTGATAACGAGCCCGTCGTCATAACGTTGAGCAAGGGTGGATACATCAAATCAGTGGCGGTCGACACTTTCCGGACTCAAGGGCGCGGAGGAAGAGGAGTGCAGGGAGCTCGTCTCAAAGACGATGACATCTTGGTTCGTGTGTTGACGACCACTGCCCACTCGTATCTCCTGTTCTTTACCAACCGGGGAAAGGTGTATCGACTAAAGGCGTACCAGGTGCCGATGATGGATCGGACCGCCAGAGGAACTGCTGTGGTCAACCTTTTGCAACTCGAACCCGATGAGGTGGTCGAGGCGGTCATTGACACACAGGAATTCGTTGCCGATGAGTTTCTGTTGTTCGTGACCCGTAAAGGAGTGGTGAAGAAGACCACGTTTACTGAATACGATAAGAATCGGACCAATGGTCTCATAGCAATCAACCTCCGCGAAGGAGACGAGCTTGTTCGGGTCATCCAAGTTCGTGAAACTGACGATGTTGTGTTGGTGAGTAGCCGAGGTCAAGCGATTCGCTTTGCGGGCAACCAAGTGCGTCCCATGGGGCGAAGCGCAGCAGGAGTGAGAGGAATGAAACTTCGCCCGGACGACGTGGTGGTAGCCGCGGCGGCGACTTCACAAGATGACCAACGGCACCTGCTGACAGTCACAGAAGGTGGGTACGGAAAGAGGACCCCAATAGAGGCATACCCAAGAAAGGGCAGAGGAACGATGGGGGTCAAAGGCATCAAACTTACCGAAGCTAGGGGAGCGGCAGTGATCGGCGCCCGAATGGTGGACCTAGAGGACGAAGTCATCATGGTTTCATCGGGCGGTGTTTTGATTAGAACAGCAGTGTCAGAGATAGCAGAACAGCGCCGGGATGCCACAGGGGTCAAAGTGATGAACGTTGGGGAAGAAGAAACAGTTGCGGCGCTATCTCCGGTCACTTTGGACCTTGACGAAATGGCTGAAGCCGAAACCGTGAACTGAGGTCCGCGACCAGCTGACACAGGGTCTGCCGTACACTTCGAGGTGTGGCTGACCCTGATCAACCAGAGGAAAAGTATCCGCTCACTGACGGGGTTGACGACGAGACGTTTGCGCGCGCGGTCGGCCTAGATAACGAAAGTGGAGCCTCACGTTCAAATCGAAGACGTAAAACAACCGGGCTGTCTAAAAGATCCGAAGGGAAGGAAGAACGCCGTCGCGCTAGGGAACGGACCGTAGTAAGGCGTCCTCCTGCTGTTCCGAAGAGCCATGAGCAGGCCGAAGCACCGCCCGTAGCGGACGTCACCGGCATCGTGCCGGTGATCGAAGCTGGCGAACCGCCGGTGATGGACCCGCCGACAATTGAGGAAGCAGAACCGCAACCAGTCCTGTCTGATGTGGCTCTCCCTACTGGGCCAATAGCAATTCCTGAAGATGATTTAGGGTGGCTGTCACGTCGCCGCGCTCGGGTCAAGAGAACTCGTAGAACGCTCCGCCATATCGACCCCTGGTCCGTCCTAAAGGTCTCCGTGTTGTTATATGCGTGTCTTTACGGGGCGACAGTACTGGCGGGCTATTTGCTGTGGGCGGCGGCAGTTCAATCAGGAATCATTTCCAATATTGAGTCGTTTATCGCCGAAGTTGGCTCTTATGAAGTGTGGGAGATCAATGGTGATGAGGTTTTCCGGCGGGCGACTGTCATCGGAGCAGTGCTTTTTGTTGCCGGGGTCGCACTGAATGTGGTCCTGACGATCATCTTTAACCTGATCAGTGACCTCGTCGGAGGTGTCAGAGTGACACTATTGGAAGAGGACCAGGCACCGTCGGAAACGCAATGACGTTGGCTAGACATAGTTAGCCCCGCTACCATCGGACACTCGTTCGGGGCTATAGCTCAGTTGGTTAGAGCGCACCCCTGATAAGGGTGAGGTCGCTGGTTCGACTCCAGCTAGCCCCACGTTTCGGACGATTCACCTCACGAGAGCCAGTAAGACAACTTTTAAGCGGAGGCAGTTGTGAAAACACTACGCCGAGCAATTTTGGCAATGGGAGTAGGAACCGTTGTTGCCGCGATTTTACGACTAAGAGGTTCAGGTGGTGTCCCGCCCCGCCAAGGGAAGTGGAGACAGCTCAGCGGGCCGGACTTTCGCTGAAGTGCCAACTGTCGCCGTCATTGGTTGCGGGGTTGTCGGTAGACGCGTCGCGCGGCAACTAACAGCTTCGGGCTTGGTTGACCGTTTGATCCTTGGCGCTCGACGACCTCAACGACTTCACGGCTTCGTGAGGCAGTTGCTCGATGTTGATGTCGATGTGGTTGCTCCCGGCCCTCTTCCGGCAGCCGAGATTACGGTGTTGGCTCAACCCGGCGGAGGGCATGCGGAGCTTGCGGAAGAAGCCCTCGGAAACGGGTCACACGTGGTGTCTGTTTCAGAGGCGGTGGGCGACGTTCAAGGACTACTGGATCTCGATGCGACAGCGAACAAAGCAGAGCGCGCTGTTATCGTCGGCGCGGCATTTTCTCCGGGTATGAGTTGTCTTCTGGCGCGGCACTGTGGACAGCGATTCGATCAGGTGGAGGAAGTTCACGTTGCTCGAATGGGCACCGGGGGACCAGCATGTCAACGACAACTTCACCGAGCACGGACCAAAGACGCTGTTGAATGGCGCAACGGCGACTGGATAAAGCGTCCCAGTGGAACCGGTAGGGAGTTGGTGTGGTTTCCCGACCCACTCGGAGCCAGAGATTGTTATAGAGCGGCTCTTCCCGATCCGTTGCTATTAGCAGCAAGTTTCCCAAGTGCTGATCGGATCACGGCCAAAGTGGCCGCAACCCGAAGAGATCGTTTCACGGCATGGCTTCCAATGCTCAGACCTCCTCACACCGATGGAGGCCCCGGCGCGATCCGTGTCGAAATCCGCGGTGTTCTCGAAGGTGACCAAGCAACTGATGTCATTGGGGCGATTGACTACCCGTCGGCGGTAGCTGGAGCTCTAGCGTCTATTTCCGCGGAATGGTTACTCCAGGAGGCGTTACCGCATGGTGCGTGGAGTTTGGGGATGCTAGATGACCCTGTTCCTTGGCTTCAGGAACTGGAAACGCGAGGAATCACTGCAGCGGTTTATGAAGGTATCTCCACGACATAACCCTTCAATGGGCGCGCCGGTGTTGTGGGGTTGAGGCAGGTGACAACTCAGAAGTAGCCGAACTACTTATATCCTCGGCGTAGATGGAGACCATCATGTTTGCTGCGATCCCTAGCCCGTCTACGAGTTCAATCCAGATAGGCGCTCTAGAGCTGAGAGCGTACGGTCTAATGATCGCGTTAGGCGCCTTGTTGGCGGTATGGATAAGCAGTCGCCGGTATGAAGCGTCGGGAGGTGATCCCTCGGTAGTTCATCGGATGGCTACATGGGCGATCCCTGCCGGAATTGTTGGAGCCCGGCTGTACCACGTGGCTACGGACTTCAATCGGTTTCGAGACAACTGGCTGGAAATTCCCCAGTTATGGAAAGGAGGTCTCGGAATATGGGGAGCGGTGGCTGGAGGCGCGTTAGTTGCATGGTGGTCAGTGAAACGTGATGGCGGTGACGTTCCAGCAGTTTTCGATGCCACCGCGGTAGGAATCCCTGTTGCTCAAGCGATCGGGAGAGTTGGGAACTGGTTCAACCAAGAACTATTCGGTCGACCCACAGACTTGCCGTGGGGTCTCGAGATAGATGTCCCCAAACGCCCTATGGGTTACCTCGACTCCGAAACCTTTCACCCAACTTTTCTTTATGAAGCAATCTGGAATATCGGGGTAGCGGGCTTTGTCGCATTCGCTGTCCCGAGGCTGTTCCCAAATCTGAAGAAGGGCTACAGCTGGGCTGTTTATGTGGCTGGTTACACAGTAGGGAGGCTCTGGATAGAACTACTTCGTATTGACAAGGCCACAGAATTGTTTGGTATGAGAGTCAATGTGTGGACATCACTAGTGGTTTTGTTTGCTGCTGTGCTCGTTGTAATGAGAGGTCTCCGAAATGAACCCCCAAAGGTCATCGAAAACCAAGCGAAAGTGTTCCACACTGAAGCAGGAGGCCCTGAAGGGGACCGATCAGCCTGACTCATAGGGATACCTTCCACAATGCGAATAGTTGTAAGTGGCCATGGGGTAGATGCCATCGACTCACCTTTGCGGTTACAAGTCGCCGATCCGTTGAGATTTCTAGGACACGAGGTCGTCGCCGTTGCTCCGACGAGGGCTGCAATCCAGTGGGGGCTCGACCGGTATTCCCCAGAGATACTTATAGTGATTGCGTTCGCAGGGGTTCCCGACAGACGCGAAATTCGCGCATTAACCGCCGCTGCGGGAACCGTGGCCGTCTGTGTGCACACAGGTCCGACGGAGCCGAACGGTTCGACAGATCTCAGTGAATTGGCGGACGACCTTCGCGAGTACGACCTGGTAACAGTTCCGGATCGAGACACCTTCGAGCAATATTCATCCTTGGGGACTTTCCGACTATCGATAATTGAACCGGCGGTTCATCCGCCGGCGTTAATGGACTTTGTCCCATCAAGTCGCGCAGGGGTTCTCCTGCTGGGGGATGCTGACCCCGTCAATGTTGATGTGGCAGCCAGCCTCGATCAACTTGACAATGTGATGGTTATGGGAACCGGCTGGGGCGAGCTACCACTCGATGTTCGGATTGTTGATCCTTTGCCGCTACCAGATCGCGCTTCTCTGTTTGCCGGAGTTGATCTTTTAGTCGAGTTAGAGACATCGCTTTCCCATCAATCAGCGATTCGTCTCTCCCACTGGGAGCTAGGCCTTACAAGCAGTGTGTATGAGGCTGCGGTAGTGGGCACGCCTTCCCTGGTACAGGCAAGGCCCGTCGTGCAACGCGTTTTCGCTCCCGGGGACGAAATTTTTGTGTACGAATCAATGAATGACCTTCCGCACCTGGTTCCGCTACTCGTCGCTGACAAAAAAGAAACACGCAAAGTCGGAGAGGCAGCGTGGTCACGGGTAACAGCTGAACACACATGGAGCCAACGGTGGCGCTCTTTCCTAGAACCCTGGGTAATCGATCCCGAAATTGATCGAAACGAAGAAGTTCAATACCGCGGTCAGAAAAAATCACTCAGCAAGGCGAGCTAGTTCTCGTTCAGCGTTCGTCTCGCGATGCCAGCAATTCGATAAACCTTTCGGGTGAAATATTTCCGCCAGACAGAATCACCCCAACCCGGGTTCCGACAGGACTCACTTGACCAGTCAACAGGGCAGCTAAAGCGCAGGCACCGCTAGGTTCAACCACCTGCTTTTGATACCGGAACAACCAATCCATGGCATCGAGAATCTGCGAATCGCTTACTGTGACAACTTCCGCAACATGGTGTTGCATCACCTTGAAAGTGTGTCGTCCCGGAGACGTCGTCTGCTGTCCGTCCGCAATGGTGTCAGGCACTTCAATTTCAACGATTCTGCCTTGTTGAAGGGACATTTGGACGTCGTTGCCGGACTCGGGTTCAACGCCCACAACCCGACAATCAGGAAGTTCTCGGTGCGCCGCAAGAGCGCTACCGGAGATCAAACCGCCGCCCCCGACAGAAACAATCAACTGATCGAAAGGCCCGGATTGTTCGAGAAACTCTTGGACACATGTTGATTGGCCGGCAATTACATCAGGGTGATCAAAAGGCGGGATCAGGGCGAGATCTCGTTGGTGACGAATTTCCGCAGCGACGGCTTCTCGACTTTGGGAGTAACGATCATAAGAGACGATCTCGGCCCCGTAACTCTCTGTAGCGGCACGTTTCGAAGCCGGGGCATCGTGAGGCATGACAATTACTACTGGGACCGCGAACAGCTGCGCGGCCCGAGCGACAGCTTGCGCATGGTTGCCGGACGAGAATGAAACGATCCCTCTCCTACGCACCGGCTCGGGAAGTGCCGCAATGGCGTTGAAAGCTCCCCGGAATTTGAATGCTCCTGTTCTCTGGAGGTGCTCGGCCTTCAAATGAACTTCGACTCCAAGCCGTTCGTCAAGGAGTCGCGACCTCAATATCGGTGTCCGGGCGACGACGCCACGAAGCCGGGCCATAGCTGCGTCGAGATCAATTTCAGGGAACACGCGGTTCTCAGGGTAGAGGCTTCATGCAAAACAATCGAAGAGCTCCTGAATCGCGTGCATTTGACCGCCGCTAGTACTCGACGGCACCAAAATAGGTGTCTTGCACCCTTGGTCCACCCACTCTTCAACACCGTCTCGAACCTCGTCTTGAGATCCATAAAGTGTTGCGTTTGATAACCAGGCATCCGTCATACAAGTCGAAACGCGGTCACGATCTCCCTCTTCGAGAGCCGCCTCGATCCCTTCCATTTCTTCGACGTAGCCTGCTTGTTTCCAGTAGTTGCGATAATTGGGAAGGGCGACATATCCCTGAAGGGTTTTCCTGTTTCTGGCAGCTCCCGCTTCTCTGTCGGGGTCGATAACGGTAGGGATCATGTTTCCGATGAAAAAGTCACTGTCCTGAACATCTTGAGGTATGTCGGCAACAGAGTTGTTGAAATCATTTCGGCTTGCGTTGGCCCAGACCGCCCCGGCACTGATCTCTACTGATAAGTCCACCATTTTTCTTCGAAGAGTAGCCAACACAATTGGGGGCAACTCACCGTGGCGAGAAACAGCCTGTTCCATCGCGGCCACATAATCGCGTATATCGGCAAGTGGTTTACCTGGTGTGATCCCTAGACGTTGGTGGACAGGTCCGTGGGTGACGCCGATTCCCAACCGAAAACGCCCATTGCTGATTTCATGAATGAACGCCGCGGTAGCCGCCAAATCCTCAGGGTTACGGAAATAGATGGGTTGGACTGAGGTACCGAAAATGATTTCATTGGTCACAGAACCAATGGCCTGGCAAAGAGCAACGCAGTCGCCCATCGATGGACAAAAAATACCGGTGAAGCCTCGACGTTCAATCTCAGCAGCTACCTCGAGAGTTTGTTGGCGGCGGCCAGTTACTGCGGCTAGGGAAATCGCAGGCATAGTCATTGGGGTTCCTCCTCAAAGGAATTATGGATTCACATAGAAAGTTCTTCCCTTGATCATGCCCGCAAATTCATTTGTTTGCTTAACTCGCGGTCCAGCATTCCTTCGGTACCCTCAGGTATTCGTTGGGGCTGTAGCTCAGTTGGCTAGAGCACCTGCTTTGCAAGCAGGGGGTCGTCGGTTCGAATCCGATCAGCTCCACAAACAAAACTCCTGTCCACAGGCCCGAACCACAACCTTCCAGCA
>PBKA01000009.1 GCA_002721305.1 Acidimicrobiaceae bacterium
ACGGTGGTGAAGGTGGCTTAAACAACTTCTTTATGAGGGGTCCAGCTGATGGTCAAGGCGACCCGCAAGGTGATGGTCCCGGGGCGATGCCTGGTGGAGCGAAAGACTTCTTCTTCAAAGCTGACCCAGTCGGCAACGCAACGAGGAACGACGAATCCCAGGACCCCACATCTGCAGAACAACCTGATCAGACAGAGACTCCTGAACAAAATTTCTTCAACCCAGGCGCTACTGAAACCCAGGCCGAAAGAGAAGCGGCACCGGCGGCCTTCTTCAAACCTGAAAGCCAACAATCAGCAGAAACCCGGTCGCCATCAGCAGCGGCATTTTTCGCCAACTCCGCTCCTTCCTCCACCACTAGTGGCACAGGAACGCGACCAAGTTTTTTCAACCCTGGAGGAGCAATAGGGGGCTTCTTCGGTGGTTCCGGCAATAACGAAGTTCGCGAAGATCCAGAAGTAGCCCGAGGTGACGATCAACAGTTCGAAGCCGACGACGGTTCAGACGAACAAAAACCGATACCGCGGGATGATCGTAACGACGAGACCGAAGCTCGTGCCGACAACTAGATCCCAAATGAACAACAGCTCGACCTTGAGATAATGAAGGACATCTTCTGAAGCTTTCAGACGTAGCCTTGTGAAATGGTCGATCCAACAGCCCTTTGGGTGTCCAGCAAGGAAGCTGCGCATCAGATTGGCGTGACACAGCGCACCTTGTACCGGTTCATCGACGAAGGGCGCGTCCCCGCGTACCGGATCGGACGGGTGATTCGACTGAAGCAACCCGACGTAGCGGCCTTTATCGAGCAAAGCCGTGTCCAACCCGGAACCCTAAAACATCTCTACCCGGATGCGACAACAACCGATGACGCCACCTGATTCGACTCGACCCACAATTGGACCCAGATTCATTGTCCACCCCGACTGGGATGAGATGCCGCATCCCCGCCGAGTATGCCGCGGATTAGCACAGCTTCTGGGCACGGGATTTCTGGGCTCTGTGCTGCTCTGGATGATTTTCGGCGGATTGTCGGGTGCAGCCGGCTACGAGAGCGTTCTCGAATCCGAACTCGAACAATGGTCGCTCGCTGAACAATTTCTTTTGGTTGTGCTTCTGGCCCCATTATTTGAGGAGGTCATTTACCGTCTTCCTCTTCAACGCCGCTTCCGGCCGGGCTTGGTAGCGCTATCCCTAGCCGCGGGTGCGATATTTTTTGCCGGTACGGGCGGCTTTGTCTTTTGGTTCACCCTTCTTTTAGCGGTTGGCGCAGGTGGACTGGCTTTCAGCACAGATTTCCGAGAGCTGATGGACAGGCGGTGGGACAGAAGTCCCCGACTACCTATTTACCTCGTCACACTAATTTTTGGCCTCATCCACATCGTCAACTTTGACGTCGAATGGTCCCTGTTTGCGGTACTGGTAGCGCCACTGGTGGTGAGCCCACAGATTTGGTTGGGACTCATGTTCACCATCGCCCGGGTTCGTTACGGTTGGTGGGCGGGCTTGGTATTGCATGCCGGGCACAACGGCTTGATTTGGTCAATTAGCAGCATCGCCGGTTGAGGCGAATTCGCGATCGGGGAGTCTTTCTTCTCCCTCAATCTCTAGGCGCGGCAACCAATTCAACGACTGAGGGAACCACCAGTTGGCGTCCCCCATCAATTTCATTGACGCGGGAACGAGTACGACTCGAACAATTGTCGCATCAACAAAGATTGCCGTTGCTAAGCCCAGGCCCATCATCTTTAGGATCGGATCTGGGTTGGCGACGAATCCCAAGAAGACAGAAATCATGATGAGTGCAGCAGATGTAATCACTCGGGCGGTGTTGGAAATCCCGAAGATCACGCTCTGAGAGTTATTGCGGCTCAGAAGATATTCCTCTTTCACTCGGCTCAACAAAAAGACCTCATAATCCATTGAGAGACCGAACAGCACAGCGAACATGAACATCGGGATAAAGGAAACCACGGGCATAGCCTCCTGCACGCCGATGAGGCTTCGACCCCAACCCCACTGAAAGACCATCACTAACACTCCGTACGCCGCTCCAATCGACAGCAAATTCAACAACGCCGCTTTGATCGGAACGAGAATTGACCGGAACATCAACATCAGGAGAACGAAACTCAGAGCGATTACTCCGGCGATGAAAACGGGTAGGCGGTTTTGAACTCGTTTCGAGACATCTGCGAATGAAGCGGTTGCACCACCAACATGTGCTCGAGCTTCCTCGTTCAACACGGAGGAAAATATTGGTCCTCTGATCTGAGACAATAAATCGACCGTTTGAGGGTCCTGGGGGGCAGTAGTAGGGAAGACAAGGATGGTTGCCGCTTCTCCAATAGGGCTGCGTTCAGGTGGTTGAACGAAAGCAACCCCTGAGTTGTTTCGCAAGGTCGCGGCGAGGGAGTCCAGTTCCTGGTCACCGACAGTAGAGGTGTCAATTGCCACAAGGAGGGGTCCATTGAAGCCAGGACCGAAACCTTCGGCGAGGAGGTCGTAAGCCTGACGCGAAGTGCGCTCTTCGGGGAGGATTCCCTGGTCAGGGAATCCGAGTTCTAGGTCGAGGACAGGGGCCGTGAGCGCCATCAGCAAAGCCAACGTCGACAACATGTACGGCCATGCGTGTTTGGCGACATGGTCACCCCATCGTTGCCACCTACCCGGGCCTTTGTTGGCATGGATTTCGGGGCTATAGCGGCTTCTTTTGGGGTTGACGCGATGCCCGGCCCAACCCAGCAACGCAGGCAGAATTGTAAGGGAAGCTAGGACCATCAGTGCCACGACAACCGATACGGCCACTGCCGCGGCGGTCATGAAGGGAATGCCGGCCATCGCCAACCCCAAGATTGCGATAACCACGGTCCCACCTGCGAAAATCACGGACAGCCCGGCAGTCGCATTAGCCCGTCCTGCGGCATCTTCGACAGTGAGTCCATCTGCCAACCCTTCGCGAAACCGGGTGACGATGAACAACGCGTAGTCAATTCCCACGCCGAGGCCGATCATCGAAGCCATGTTTGGAGTCCACTCCGGGACATCCATTCCGACAGCAACCAGTCCGATAATTCCACCGATTCCCAAGGTCAAACCGAACAATGCCAAACCGATGGGCAAGCCCATCGCCACAATACTTCCAAAAGCAAGGAGCAAAACTAAGACGGCCGACGCCAGACCCAGCATTTCCCCGAGTCCAGTTTCTGGTTGATCGACGGAGTTGTACAGATCACCACCGAATTCAACTCTCAACGCGCCCTCGGTGGCATTGGACAGGCGTCCGGCTTCCTCAAGTGTTTCTATCATCGACAGAGAAGGGAGATAGTCGGGGTGGTAGCCCACTCGAAACAAGCCAATGGTGTCTGACCGGCTGACCGTCTGGCCCGAAATCGGTGGAACTACCGTCTCCACCCCTTCGATGGCACTGAGAGATGCAGTCATGGCCGCTATTTCTCTTTGTTGCTGAGGGTCGCTCAGCAGAGACCCTTCTGGTGCTTCGATTACCACCTGCGCGCTGATACCACCCTCCGCTGGAAACCGCTCGGCTAAAAGGTCATACGCTTCTTGACTGTCGAGTCCTGGAACAACGAAGCCATTGGTCATCTCTCCGCCAACAGCACGGTTCAAACCAATGAGCGCGACTGATGCGAACAACCAGACACCGATAGTTCTCCACCTGTGGTGAACACACGCCCGACCCAAACGATACAAAAACACGGACACACGGTCAGTCTGGTCCGTCACGTGACCAATGACACCTCTTTGAAGCCTGAATTCGAACGGAACTTTTTGTCAGACAAGCGATGATCGATTTAATGACGCACTGTTAAGCCTGGGGCTAACGGTACCCTGCGAATTAGTAACTTCTTGTCCGAAAATCTGAGACAAACCTCTAAACACAGAGATTGACGTGAGCCTTCACATATACGACACCATGGAACGCCAAAAGGTGCCTTTTGTTCCCCGAACAGAGGGCGAAGTGGCGATGTATGTGTGTGGCCCGACCGTGTACGACGTACCGCACCTTGGTCACGGTCGAACAGCTCTTACCTACGACATGATTCGTAGATACCTGGAATGGAGTGGCTACAAGGTCACGGTCGCGTCCAACGTCACTGATATTGATGACAAAATCATTTCCCGAGCGGAAGACGAAGGACGAACTGAGCCAGAAGTCGCGGCGGAGTTCACAGTTGCCTATGACGAACAGATGGATCGACTTGGCGTTATTGCTGCTGAGTCTCGTCCCCATGCAACTCAGTTCATTGATGGGATGATCGACATCGTTAGTGACCTCCTGGCACGCGACGCCGCGTATGTCGTACCCGAGAAAGGCGTCTACTTCTCCGTCGAGGGTCTTAGCGACTACGGGCGACTCGCCGGCCGTTCCTTGGATCAACTCCTTGACGACGCTGGACAACGAGTAGATGTCGACGCGGACAAAAGGTCGCCGCTTGATTTCGCGTTGTGGAAAGCGGCAAAACCGGGTGAACCGTCGTGGGTGACTCCGTGGGGGGTAGGACGTCCAGGATGGCACACCGAATGCGTCGCCATGTCCCTCAGCGCTCTTGGACCCGGTTTCGATATTCACGGCGGTGGCGATGACCTTTGCTTTCCTCACCACCAGAACGAATGGGCTCAAGTCACGGCTACGGGTCAACCTTTCGCGCGTCACTGGGTTCATAGCGCGATGGTGAATGTTGCTGGCGAAAAAATGTCTAAATCGCTGGGCAACTTCACTAATTTGGCTGAAGCTATCGACACAGCGGGTCCCAGGGCTTTGCGTCTACTCGCCCTGCAAACCCACTATCGCCGGGCTATGGAAATGGGCAGAGACGCTCTATCGGCGGCGGCCGCTGCAATCGATCGGTTGGATGCTTTCCATCGACGCATGAGAGCCGCTGACATTGATCTAGTAAACGGTGGCACAGACCCTCAATCTCTAGGTGCTTTTAGAGAAGCCATGGATGACGACTTCGGAACTCCCGTTGCTCTTGACCAAGCCTTCAGCCTCGTCCGCGAAGCCAACGCTGGGCTAGATGATGGCGAATTGGCAGTGGCAGGGGCCAAGGCTCGCACCGCAGCGATGTTGTTTACTGCTCTAGGTATCGAAATCGGAATTGACGATGGAGCCACTGATTCAGGCCCAGAAGCTGAAGAGATTGAGGGTTTGATTGAGCAACGTCAAACGGCGAGAAGCGAAGGAGACTTTGAGACGGCGGATCGCATCAGAGATCAATTGGCGGAAGCAGGGATCGCGGTCGAGGACACGGCTGATGGCGTGACGTGGCATCGGACATGACCGATGTATCGAAAATTCTGGTTCTTGAACCTCATGGCGCCGATGCCTTTGTCGGCGAGAGTCCCCTCTATGAATGGGGACGCATCTACGGCGGCCTGGTGATAGCGCAGTCCCTGTGTGCTGCGATGAGAACGGTCGATACCGAAGGACACAAGATTCATTCTCTTCACGCATATTTCATTTTGGGTGGTGATCCCAAGGAACCGGTTCGCTATGAGGTCGACCGACTACGAAACGGTAGAAGTTTCTCAACGAGACGAGTAGTGGCCAGACAAAGCGGGGGAGCGATATTGAATCTCTCGTGCTCGTTTCAACGTGATGAAGACGGACCAGATATTGCCACTTCGGCCATTCCCGTCGACCTGACACCACCTGAAGAGTCACAGAAAATTGACTGGGGTATCGGAGTTGACGCGCGTCTAGAACATGAGTCAACCGATCCAGCCCGCCATCGGGTGTGGACCAAATTCACCGAGCCGATAGGCGACACAGCCGATGAACATTTCGCTGCGCTCGCATATCTCTCAGATACAAACCCAATGGACGCCATCGTCGCCGCTCATCCCGCTCGGGCGTTCGTTGGAGACGAGTCCGATGACGTGAAGTGGGATGACGTTTACATGGCCGCTTCTCTAGACCACGCGGTCTGGTTTCACAGATCTGTCCGCGCTGACCAATGGCTCTTGTTCGACTTGGCCCCCCACCAGCTTAAAGGCACCCGAGGTCTCGCCACGGGCGACGTGTTCACGGCCCAAGGCGAACTGGTAGCAACTGTTGCTCAACAGGGCCTGGTTCGAGTGCGCCCTGACGGCGGTTAGGCAACGCCCTGTCGTTGTAACCAATCTTGGATTAACCAACCCGCAATCGACATACCTCCGATGGGGCAGGGTGGCAGGTCGTTCGCATGGAACCACCCGGCTTCAACGATCTCTTCTTCTTGGATGGAAATTTCTCCCGACTGATAAGTGCAGTGAAAGCCACACATCAATGAATGAGGGAACGGCCAGGGTTGACTGCCGAAGTAACGAATTTCATTCACCTCTACGCTGACCTCCTCCATCACTTCCCGGGCAACCGCTTGTTCAAGACTCTCTCCTGGCTCGACGAAGCCTGCAAGGGTGCTGAAGAAACGACCGGGAAACTGACGCCCCCACGCGAGCAGAACCTGGTCTTCCTTTTCGACGAGCACAATCATCGCTGGGCTGAGTCTGGGGAAAGCCATGTGGTTGCAACTGGGGCACACCTTCCCTCGATCGTGAGGGTTGGTCTCGGTCGGGGTTGCGCACCTACCGCAATAGACATGGGTTCGCTCGTAGTTGACGATTTGTTCAGCTCGCCCGGCAACGACCCATTCCTCATCGGGGATTCGGCCGTACAACTTCCTTAGATGAACTGGTTCGAGATCCGCCTCATCGGAAGATTCGTGAAGGTCGACCGCATACACGGGCGTACCGTCCAACATGCCCAGGAAGAAAGTTGGGGCCTCGATAGGTGCTTGCTCGCCTCGAACTAAACCAGCGCCCGGTTCAACGAACGCGGTACCGGACCGCACAGGCACCCAAACAGCCCCAGACTGATCAAGGTCGGCCGGTGGGTTTGGAGCAGGCGTAAACACGCTTGCAGTCCATCACAACTCTGGACTTTGCGCTCAACTTTCGGTCAAATGCAAAATAGCGAAAGCTACAAACGGCGCATCACGGTGACGACCCGACCGAATATCGCTACTTCTGCGGCCGCGAACACCATCGGTTCGAGGGTTGAATTTGCTGGAAGCAACGTGACAGTGTCACCCTGCTGAGTAAAGGTTTTGACGGTGGCCTCATCTCCGGGAATTCCAGCTACAACGGTGTCCCCATTCGATGCGGTGTTCTGACGGCTCACAACGACAAAGTCGCCATCGAGGATGCCGGCTTCGATCATGGAATCACCCCGCACCTTCAACATGAACAGTTCGCCGTCGCCCGTGAAGTCTTCAGGTACGGGTACCAGCTCTTCAACATTTTCTTGGGCCAAAACGTCGGTACCGGCCGCAACCTCACCTACTAAAGGCACGTGACGGGTGGGACGACGTTCCGCTATCGCCCCAGATGAGGCATCGAAGCACACTTCAATGGCTCGAGGCTTTGTTGGGTCCCGTCGCAGATACCCGGCGCTCTCTAGTTGCGCGAGGTGGGAGTGAACTGTGCTCGGTGAGTTGAGCCCTACAGCAGCACCAATTTCGCGCACCGCGGGGGGATAACCACGATCACGCATCGTCAGTTCAATGAATTCCAGAATGGCTCGCTGGCGATCGGTGATTGTGTGGTCAGCCATGTTGGTGGTTCCTTTTCCAGTCACGAACGTTTGTTCGTTCAAACGGTACCAGCAGGTTGAGCGACGGGCAAACACACGTTCGATTTTTACTTGACAGCGAACAAATGTTCTGGTTCAGTCGAACAAGTGTTCGAACAGTGTTTATTTGGACCAGAAACGGGTGTCACACCCCAATTGCACAATTAATTGAGAAACGAGGGGCTCGGAATAGCCCAGCGATGTAGGGAAATACGATGGTTGCAGTCCTGAGAGCAGAATTAGAGCAGATCGAAGCAGACGAGGGAGATTTGGTCGGTGGTCGCCATTTGCGTCTTGTGGACGGCGGGGCGGGGGACCATGGTGCTCTCACCCATGGAGCGAAACACCGTCAGTCTTCGGCCACTTACTGGCGACGTCGTATCGTCTGCCTGGTCATCGCGGCAGGTTTGTTATGGGTATTGGTTGGTGCCGCCGAGTCGTTAATCGGCGACAGCTCGAGAGAACAGTCGCTGGAAGTTCAGACGGTGTTCGAGAGCGCTGCTGGTCAATCGCTGGCGGCTGGGCAGGTTGTGATTGTGAAACCGGGTGACACCCTGTGGTCGATCGCACGGAAGCTGCAGCCGACCGGTGACATCCGACCTTTGGTGGACCGCATCGCGAAGATCAACAATGGCCATTCACTGATGGCAGGACAGACCCTGGTCCTCCCATAGGGGAACAACTGCTCAGCGAGTATCGGAGGCCTGGGGCGCCTGGGTGTATCTCAGAAACAAGAAATGATCCTCAGTCAATACGTGTCGCAAGATGAGTTCCTGAAAAGGTGGGATGTCTCCCCGAGTTATTCCCCGGGAGTCGCCGCCGCCCATCAGGGGGGCGACGCTCAAGAACACTTCATCAACCAGACCCTCTCGGAGCAGACCGCCGTTGAGCGACGGCCCTCCCTCAGACAGCACCCGTTGAGCTCCAAGTTCGGCCAAATCACGCAGTGCTTGCAGCAAGTTGACCGAAGTGTCCCCACACTGGATCAGATCAGCGTGTTCGGTCACCCGTTCCAGTTTGATGGGATCAGCATCAACGGTAGTTACAACGATGGGTCGTTGAGCCGGCCTCTGGAACATGGGCAGGGTCAGATCAAAGTCGAGTTGTCCACTCACGACCGCTATGCGCGCTACGGGCCACGCCCCATTGGCGAGTCGTCTGGCTTTGGTGCTCACACTGGTCGAAGGCGGGTTGTAGTGCTCAGACACCGCGGTTGTGCTCCCAACCAGAATGATGTCGGGAAGAGTGCGAATGGTTCCAAAAATGTCCTTATCCCCGGGGCCGCCGAGAGGAGCGGACACCCCGTCGATGTCGGTAACGCCATCGATCGTGGACACCATGTTCATCATCAGCCACGGTCGGTCTCCGACCAGCGGTCTTTCGTCGCGGTACACGTCGTCAGGGTCAACTTCGGTGGCTGGTGGCGGGAATATCTGGTGCACTCCTTGATGTTGACACGGCCGACTCCCAAATGGGGGCTCAAACCTCCAAATCGTGACAAAGATGTCCTTCACCACCATCAGTGGTTCTCCACAGGTACTCAAAGCAGACGCGGGCCATGGTGTGGAAGAAATGGTCACACCGGGAAGGACCTGTGGGGAGAGCAGGAGAAGCCCGGGTGGCTGTTTGCCCAGTTCACAGCGTTGACCGGCGTCGCGAAAGTCAACGAATGCTCGATGTTGCAGAGAAGGGCGCCAATGTCACCCAACCACCGCGCGTGTGCATTCGTCGCGGTGTGTAGAACTAGCCGAAGAAATCCCCAACTCACCCACAGAACTTTTTTGTTATCCCTCTATCGGTCCACAAGCAATTCTTCCTACATTCATAAGCGCGGCGGGTTGGGCGACCAACCAGCGGAAGGAGTGCAACCGACGTACCGGAGATTCTTAACGAGTTTTCGTTCGTTGGTACACAAAGGAGTTCCCAGCTTCGAGGTCAGGGCGAAGCGGAGCTACACCCACTGGATTGGCCTCCGGCCCGCCGCAAACCTCGCCTCTTTGACCGCCTAGAATGGAGAAAACGATGACCGTTACATCTGACCAGTCGGCCTCGCTTTCCCCTCAACGGCTGCAGGCCTATTTCTGTGGGGCCGGCGTTGACCCTTACCAGACTGTGGAATGGGAACGGCGCGACGCGAAGCTCACCAACTTCTTGGACGACTCCGTCAGCTTCGAACAATCGGACATTCAATTTCCGGTGGACTGGAGCGCTACGGCATCGAATATCGTCGCCCAAAAATATTTCCGGGGTTCTGTGGGGGCGCCCGATCGTGAATGGTCTTTGCGTCAAGTCATCCAAAGGGTCACTTCAACCATCCGCACTTGGGGCCAAACTGACGGGTACTTCACAGATGTTGAAGAGGCCGAAATCTTCGAAGCAGAGCTGGCGTGGCTGCTGTTGCACCAATACTGCGCATTCAACAGCCCCGTCTGGTTCAACATCGGTGTTGCCGATGTCCCTCAACAGGCATCGGCCTGTTTCATCTTGTCCGTCGAAGACGACATGGACTCGATCCTGAACTGGTATGCCGAAGAGGGGCGAATCTTTAAGGGTGGATCTGGTGCAGGCGTCAACCTGTCACGTATCAGGGGCTCGGCGGAAGCTTTACGGGGTGGGGGAGAAGCGAGTGGTCCGGTTAGCTTCATGCGAGGCGCCGATGCTTCAGCGGGAACCATCAAGAGCGGGGGCAAAACTCGTCGTGCGGCCAAAATGGTGCTCTTGGATGTGGACCATCCCGACGTAGAGCAGTTCATCTGGTGCAAGGCTCTCGAAGAACGTAAAGCCAGGGTGCTACGCGACGCAGGGTTCGACATGGACCTCGACGGCGTTGACGTTCATTCAGTCCAATACCAGAACGCGAACAACTCCGTTCGTTTGAGTGACGAGTTCATGCAAGCTGTTGAGCAGGACCGAGAATGGGCGGTCACGGCCCGCACTGACGGACGGGTCATTGAGCGATATCGGGCCCGCTCGTTGTTTCGTCAAATAGCCGAAGCGGCATGGGAATGCGCGGATCCAGGAATTCAGTTCAGCACCACGATCAACAACTGGCACACGGCTGCGAACAGCGGCCCAATCAACGCATCGAACCCCTGCAGCGAATACCTCCACCTCGACAACTCGGCATGCAACCTTGCAAGCCTCAATCTGCTGGCGTTTCTCGACGGTGATAAGGCCGACCAGTTTGACCTGGAAGGCTTTCGTCAAGCGGTACGGATCGTGTTCACAGCGCAAGACATACTTGTCGGCAACGCGGACTACCCGACAGAGACCATCGCCCAAACGTCGCGAGATTTCCGTCAGCTAGGACTGGGGTACACCAATCTTGGTGCGATGCTCATGGCGCTCGGCATGCCGTACAACTCCGAAAAAGCCCGTGCGTGGACAGGGGCGGTTACTGCCCTTATGACCGGCGAGGCGTACTCTACCTCTACCGATCTTGCGCAACGCGTTGGCGCGTTCTCGGGGTACGCCTACAACCGTGACCCGATGTGCCAGGTGTTACAGCTTCACCGAGAGGCGCTTGCGTCGGTCCCAGATTCCGCACCTCAAGATTTGATGACAGCGGCTCGAGCGTCATGGGATTATGTGGTGGCAGGGTGCGAAAAACATGGCGTCAGAAACTCCCAAGCGACCGTCATAGCCCCCACCGGAACTATTTCGTTCATGATGGACTGCGACACGACGGGCATTGAGCCCGACTTGGGATTAATCAAATTCAAAAAACTTGTGGGTGGTGGTGATCTGACGATCGTCAATCAGACCGTTGGACGCGCGCTTCGCCGCTTGGGATATGACGACCTACAAGTAACCGAAATTGAAGCGCACCTCCTCGAGGGAGGCAGCATCGTGGGTGCACCACATTTGCTGGAACACCATCTGCCGGTGTTTGAGTGCTCTATGGGTGACAACGTCATCCACCATGAGGGTCACCTCCGCATGATGGCAGCTGCCCAACCGTTTGTTTCCGGCGCGATCTCAAAAACTGTCAATCTGCCAGAAACCGCGACCATCGAAGACGTAGAGGACCTGCACCTGTTGTCCTGGAAGCTTGGGTTGAAAGCAGTCGCGATTTACAGGGACAACTGCAAAGTCGGTCAACCTTTGTCGACTGGCAGAGGCGACGAAGCAATGATCGGTGAAGCTGTCAACGCTGCCATCGTTGAGGCGCAGTCGATACCCGAACGCGAAAAGCTGCCACGTACACGACGATCACAGACGTTCTCGTTCCGTGTCGCTGATTGCCACGGATATATGACGGTCGGTGAATATGACGACGGTCGACCCGGAGAGCTTTTCCTTACCGTCGCGAAACAAGGGTCGACCTTGGCGGGGATCATGGATGCCTTTGCGATCTCGGTAAGCCACGGTTTGCAATACGGGGTTCCGCTGCGGTCCTACGTTGAAGCCTTCACCAATGTCCGTTTTGAACCAGCCGGAATCACCGACGACCCCGAATTGAGGATCGCCAGCAGTTTGGTTGACTACATTTTCCGTCGTCTTGCACTGGAATATTTGTCGATCGAAGAGCGGCAACAACTTGGGATCTTGTCCAGCGATGAACGAACGGAACAACACCTGCCGGGTTTAGAAGAAGCGACCGTGGAGACAGCCATTGGCGCCGAACCAGTTCCCGACCCCCCATCTGGGACTCCAGCAACCTTGAATGACGCACCGTTGTGCTCCACGTGCGGGGATCAGATGGTGCGTGCCGGCACTTGTTACAGCTGTCGCTCGTGTGGAAGCACGAGCGGTTGCGGGTGAATGGTCTCATGGCGTATCACATGTGTGTAATTTGTTGACCATGGGAAGCCTGAGATTCTCCTTCGGAACAATGTCGTCAGGAAAGTCGACACTTGCGTTACAAATCCACCACAACTTGTCAGCGACCTCGACTGGACTTTTGTGCAGTATGCACGACCGTGCCGGGGCGCACGTGTCGAGTGCTTTGGGTGTGTCCACCCCGGCGGTCGAGGTTCACCCGGCATTGAACTTTCAGGCATTGGCCATCAGTCATCAAACGGCACGTGGGGCTTTGGATTATTTGGTTTGTGACGAGGCACAGTTCTACACCGATGCTCAGGTCGAACAACTTGCGCTGGTCGTTGACGAACTCGACGTTGATGTCTACGCGTTTGGTCTTTTGACCGACTTCCGAGGCAAGTTGTTTCCCGGTTCGGCTCGGCTACTTGAAATTGCCGACGAGCGTCTTGAACTTCAGGTCCAGGCTCGCTGTTGGTGTGGGAAGGCAGCCACACATAACGCCAGACTTCATGATGGAGTTCAGGTCTACGACGGCGATGTCGTACTCATAGACGACGGCTCGACCGCTGAAGTGACCTATGAACTGCGATGCCGAAGTCATTGGATTTCCGGGGAGTCTGGACCCGTAGCGGACCGGTTTAAGGCGGCCGGTTAACTCAACGGTCTGAGCTTGTAGATGCGGGGCAGCAGTCGCGAGGGCAGCTATCGGGACGTGGACCGCTGGTACTTAAGCTGGGGCGGTCGGCGCGCACACCGGCAGCTTCCTCCACAAGGTCGACCAACATAGAGATGAACCGTGGATGTGTGCCAACAGTAGGGGTGCGTACCATCTTGATGCCGCATTGCTCAGCCACAGCAGCAGCTTGAGTATCAAGGTCGAATAACACTTCCATGTGGTCGGCAACGAACCCCAGGGGATGAACCAGCACTTCGGATATTCCACGTTCGGGGAGCCCACGGAGGTGGCTGTCTATATCCGGGGTCAACCAGGGAACCGATGGAGGCCCGCTACGACTCTGAAATACCACCTCGCATGACCCGGTCATACCGGCGAGATCATTCACGATTGATGCCGCTTCGTTGAGTTGCTCCTGGTAATCACATGTCGCGGCCATGGAGAGAGGCAAGCTGTGGGCGGTATGGAGCACCGGGGTCGATTTCGACAGGCCTGCGGCGTCGCGACTCTCGGCAAGCAGATCGGCGGCAGCGCCGAGAAAATCTGGATGGTCCCAGTACACCCTGACGCGTTGAATATCAGGAGCGTCACTCACTTCGTTACGTGCCCGGTCAAGGTCTTCGTGGTACTGGCGACACCCTGAGTAAGAACTGAACGCCGACGTCACCACACAAACGGTCGATTCATGTCCCCGGGACGCGAGAGCGCCAACGGTGTCGGACACGAACGGATGCCAGTTTCGGTTCCCCCAAAAAGTTGGCAGTTCATGACCTCTACGTGCCAACTCGTCGCCAAGTGCCTCCAACAAGTCTCGGTTGAGGTCATTGATCGGGCTCTTACCGCCGAAAAGTTCATATTGACCAGCGACGACAGCTAACCGTTCCTCAGGGACCCCACGCCCTCGGGTGACGTTATGAAGAAACGGCATAACGTCCTCAGAGCTTTCAGGACCCCCAAACGACAGCAGTAATAGCGAGTCAAATCTGCCGACACCCATATGTGCAGGCTAGGGGTCAAAGAGCGACATAATCACTGGTATGGATGAGGAAGAAATTCTTGAAGGAGAGTTGGTAGAAGACGGCGACGAAGAGAAGTTGTCCGAACAGGCCCAACAACTCGCAGCAGCGGGACTGATATCAGAAGAAATCGACATTTTCGACATTGCGGCGACCGACGGTCCAGCGTACGAACTTGAGGATCTCACCCTCGATCAGATTGCTGAATTAACGAACAGTCTTGACGCGCGGGGAATTCGATGGGCGATTGACGGAAATCCTCAACTGCTAGTTCACCGCAATCACGAACGTAAAGCAGATGAGGTTTTTGATTTGATCTTCGGACCTGAAGAGTGACAACTACCATCAGCTATACCGAAGGGGGACACCATGACCATGATCGAACTAGAACCCACCGCTATTCACCGAGGGGAAGACGACCTGCCTTGGATTGATAGCGGACGTGGCAACGAAGTCAAATTACTCGCGGCGAAAATCAGTGAGAGCCTTTGGATTGTTCGAACCAGGTTTCAGCCAGGTACCGCGGTGCAAACCCACCGACACACCGGCCAGGTGTACGCCTACACGATGAGCGGTAGCTGGCACTACGAAGAAAGCGACTACGTCAATCGTGCTGGGTCGTTCCTGTATGAGCCGGCTGGGTCGGTTCACACCCTTCTCGTGCCAGAGGAAAATACTGAAGTTACCGACGTCTGGTTCCAGATATATGGGGCCAATCTCAACCTCGACGAGAACGGAAATGTCGAATCGGTGACCGACGCCGGGTCGGTGCTCCAATGGTATTTGGAGGGATGTGCGGAGATTGGTTGGGAGGAGCCCCCAGTTCTCACCGACGGATGAGTCGCATTCCACCCTGGGTAGAGGGAACCAACCAGGCGCTCGCAACTGATGCTGTTGCTGGTACCTCCTCGGTTGGCTGGACTGCATCAACAGCGGTCGATTCAGCGGCCCGGGTCGCTGTTCGAAGAAGCACTAGGGAAATAGCGGACAGAGCGATGGCTAAACCAATAGCGGTTTCATAGCTCGTGGCGTCAATGACAACACCGATGAGCGGCGGTCCGAACAACCCACCTATGCCAGCTGAGGTGTACAAGGCGCCAAGCACTCCACCCAGCCCCACCGGGCCGAAAAGATATGCAATCACTGCGGGAGAAAGAGCGATCCAACCCCCGTAAGCGGTTCCCATGACGAGAACGAAAATGACCAACACCGTGTAGTTGGCACCCGCAACGATCCAAATGAAGTAACTAGCTCCCAATGCTGCGACGCAGCATTGATAGAGCCGCATCAAGTCAACCTTCGCGCCTACCGCTCCCAGAGCCAAGCGACCCACCACAGATGCCGCCCCGGTAATCCCAATGAGCAGAGCGCCTCCGGTTTTGCCTTGTGCGTCCAAATAGTCGTCCAAGTAGATCATCGGTACGAACAATCCAGCACTGAGGAAGGTCATCGATGTGTACAACCACGTAAACCGGCGGTCGTGAAGTAGTAAACGCAAAGGAGGTGGCGTTTCTTGAGTCCCAGCGCCGGGAGGTCGCCTGGCTCCGATTGACGCCACGACCAAAAGGGCCGCTGACCCCACCCCCAAAACTACAAAGGTGGATCTCCAGCCATAAGAAATCACGAGCTGTTTCGCTAATGGAGCTCCGACCAGAGTGCCGACTCCGATCCCGGACACCGCAACGCCCATGGCCTTTGTGCGGTCTCGTTCGAACCAGCCCCCTACAGCGGCGACCATAGGGACGTAGGCGCATCCGACACCTATTCCCGCACCGATCCCATAGGTGAGGTAGCCGACGATGATGTTGTTCACCAATGAGGTGAGAAACAAGCCTGCGCCCATTGCTACTGCACCTACAAGGAGAACCGGTCGCGGTCCGTAGCGGTCTGCTAATCGACCGGTGAAAACTCCGAGGATGAAATAGATGAATGTCGTAATGGAGAAGAACAGTGCCGCTTGGCCTTTGCCCACACCGAATTCGTCCCTGATGGCGGTGAACATCGCGCCGAAGCTGTAAACAACACCGAAGACCGCAAACAACGTGATCGTCGTCGCGGCAACCACCACCCAGCCAGCCGCAGAATCAACATTGTGAGACCGCTCAGGCACTTTTCCCTCGAATTCGCAATAGCTTCCTTACCGCACCATACCTAACATGTGCATGTCGAGAGTGAGAGAAATGTCTGACAACACCGTCCTGGATCAACGATCAGAGAGTCTCCTTGACGAAGGCGACCACGAACGTTTCGCTCACTATGTCAACAAGACCGACATGACACGGTCTGCTGTGACGGGGACGCCGGTTCGAGCGCTCTGCGGAAAGAAGTGGGTACCCACCAGAAATCCCGAGAGCTTCCCAGTCTGTCCAGACTGCAAGAAAATTTATGAAACGTTGAAAGCTGCCGGCCGATGAGCGGTTCAGATGGTGAGATCACCATGTTTTGGCGTCCAGGTTGCGGATTCTGTATGGCGTTGGACCGGCAACTCGGGGAAACCGATCTATCAATCTCCTATCGCAACATCTGGGAAGACCCGCAAGCAGCTGCGTTTGTTCGCGAGCACGCCCAAGGAAACGAAGTTGTTCCCACGGTGCAGGTCGGCTCTCTGGTACTCGTTAATCCCACCGCGGACCAAGTGCTGTCAGCTCTGCCAACTGCCGGCGACTAACAACCCTCGGACAACTCGACGACTCAAATCTTGAAGGTGAGCGCTGCCGTCGCTAATGGCTTCCCATCTGCCGTGTGAACTGCCGCGTTGCAGAAAGCGATCGATTTTCCCCTGCGGGTCACCCAACCAACAGCAGTCAAATCACTGTCGGAGGCACTCGACAAAAATTGGACATGCATGGAAATGGTGCTGTACGGACGTGCTTCATCAAACCCACTTCCAACCGCCGGAACGCAGGAGGTGTCCAAAAGGGTGGACAGCACACCACCGTGAATGGCTCCCCCAGCTTGCAAAAGATCTGAGCGAAAGGGGAGAGAGAGACGGCAATAGTCGACACGTACCTCTTCCACAGCCACGCCAACCAATTGAACGAATAGGGGATCTTTCCCCGACCCGTATTTGGCCCACAGGGCCTTTTTTGAGTCAGATAATTCTTCAAATGAGTGAGGATCAGGTATCAGCACGCTATTGAGGGTAACGAGGGCTACCTTCTTCAGTGTGTCAGACACCTTTCCGCGGCAATATGCACGCACCCAACGCTTCACCCTGGGCGCCCCGCGTGACTTCACAGTCACGGAACAGGGTGGTTGTGTTCTGTTCCTGCGCAGTTCAGGATCTGACGATCCAATAAATTCTCTGTGGGCACTTGACACTGCGACTGGCACTGAGCGGGTTGTCGTTGACCCCAGAGAACTTGCAAGCGCTGTCCGTGAAGAGATCCCAGCAGCGGAACAAGCACGACGTGAGAGGGTTCGGGAAAGTGCTGCAGGCATCACCTCGTACGCGATCGACGCAACAGGATCGAACGCGGCGTTCACTCTCGGTGGCGAACTGTTTGTCGCAGAGGTAGCGACTGGTTCGTGCGCGCTCATCAAAAACTCCACAGGCGCGTTCGATCCGCGTCTCTCCAGAGATGGTCAACTCGTTTCGTTTGTAGTGGACAACAGTGTTTGGGTAGCGCCCACCGATGGTTCTGAAGCGGCTAGCCCGTTGATCACAGAAGATGTCGCCGACGTCATGTGGGGTAGCGCGGAGTTTGTAGCCGCTGAAGAAATGAGACGAAATCGAGGTCATTGGTGGGGTCCGGACGGCCAGACACTGGTGGTGACCCGAGTCGACGTAGCTGATGTTGGTGTTTGGTATATCGCCGCACCGAATGATCCAAGCGCGCAACCCCGGACTGTCAGGTACCCCGCGGCCGGTACGACAAATGCCGAAGTCAAGATATATGTCGTGGACGCGGCCGATTCCTCTCAGCTCGAAATTGTGTGGGATCGCGTCGCTTACCCGTACCTCGTCGATGTGACATGGAACGACAAAGAACCGCTCACGCTGGTAGTCCAGAGTCGTGATCAGCGATCGATGAAAATACTTGAAGCCAACGCCGACACCGGTGAAACCGTCACAACGCTGGAGGTCACAGACCCCGATTGGGTTGAAATTGTTCCCGGCACACCCCGGCGGTGGCGAGACGGTTGGCTAACAATCCAAGAACACGGCCCCACTCGTCGCCTCCTCTTCAACGGCGAACCGTTATCGGCACCAGACCAATGGGTTCGATCCCTTGTCGACGTCGATGAATCAACCATCACGTACACGGCCTCGGTAGACCCAACAAGTATCGACTTATGGTCCTATCGAGACGACGGAACCCGACGTTGCTCTGTTGACAACGGAATCACCCACGCGGAGCGTTCGCAGTCGGTGTCAGTAGTTCAACACAGCTCTATGGCACACGCTGCAGAGGTGACGGTCGCAACAGATGACAATGTTTGGATTGTTGACTCACTCGCTGCGACCCCCCTCGTTGCACCGGAAGTGGACTTTCATCAGACAGGTCCCCTCAACTCCCACACCGCCGTGTTGTTTCCAACAGCGACACCCCACGAACCTCTGCCTGTTCTCCTAGATCCCTACGGTGGACCCCACGCTCAACGAGTCTTGCGAAGCCGCAACAGCTACCTCTTGTCGCAGTGGCTCGCCGATCAAGGATTCTGCGTCGTGATCACCGACGGTCCAGGGACACCGGGAAGAGGAAACGGATGGGAACGGATGGTTCGCGGCGATCTAGCGGAACCCGTCCTGCAAGCCCAGATCGACACCCTCGATGCGATCGCCAACCTGTACCCAGGCAAGGTAGACCTCTCCCGAGTCGGAATTCGTGGATGGTCTTTTGGCGGCTACCTAGCGGCACTGGCAGTCATTCGACGACCAGACCTTTTCCACGCAGCAGTAGCAGGTGCACCGGTCACAGATTGGCGCCTCTACGACACCCACTACACCGAACGATACTTGGGTCACCCCGACGCAGAACCAGACAACTACGAGCGAACCTCACTTCTCAGAGATGCAACCAATCTTCAACGACCCCTCATGCTCATCCACGGACTCGCGGACGACAATGTGGTCGCCGCCCACACCCTGCAGCTTTCCGCGGCGCTGTTGGCGGCTGGCCGACCCCACGAGGTGCTCCCACTCTCAAACACCACCCACATGACACCCCAAGAAGAAATAGCCGAGAACATATTGCTCCTACAGGTCGAATTCTTGAAACGCCACCTCTCGGTTCACGATGTTTCCCGGAACTTTTGAACGAACACAACGGCCCCGGGACATGGCTGAAAGCGGGTGTTTAAAATTTCGACCTCGCGACGACATCCACTGGCGCTAGCCTCCTGTGGTAGTTCGCGGTCGCAGGAGCGGATTTGAGCGACACCCAAGTCAGAATTCACGTACCAGGAAACCACCTCATGGTGGGCGTACTCGGTCAACGAGATGAGCACCTGCGGATCGTCGAAGACCATTTCAACGCGGCCGTGATTCACGTTCGAGGTAACGAAATCACGGTCGAAGGACCCGAAGCGCCGATAGTCGGCCAGGTTTTCTCTGAACTGGTCCAAGTCCTCGAAGGGGGCCAAAGACTGGGGGAAGCAGAAGTCGCCAGAATGATCGACATGGTCAAATCAGATGAGCGTCCCAGCGAAGTTCTCTCCACCCGCGTCCTCAAAGCACCGAACGGTCGAATCATCCGGGCAAAAAGTGCGGGACAAAAAACATACGTCGAGACGGTACGAAACAACATCATCACCTTTGCCATCGGCCCCGCAGGAACCGGCAAGACATGGCTGGCAGTAGCACTAGCAGTTGAAGCTCTCATGGCGAAAGAAGTTCGCCGAATCGTCCTTACCCGGCCAGCGGTCGAAGCCGGGGAACGACTGGGCTTCTTACCCGGCGACCTCATGGCAAAAGTCGACCCGTACCTGCGTCCCCTCTATGACGCCATGTACGACATGTACGACGTCGAGTCAGCAGAACGTCTCTTTGAGAAAAACACTGTCGAAGTTGCGCCACTGGCCTTCATGCGCGGCAGAACACTCAACGACAGTTTCATCATTCTCGACGAAGCCCAAAACACCACCCCTGAGCAAATGAAAATGTTTCTGACCCGTATCGGGTTCGGTTCTCGAGTTGTCGTGACCGGTGACATCACCCAAATAGATGTCCCCGGGGGCAAAAGCGGACTACGTGATGTGCAACAAACTCTGAGCAACGTTCCCGACATCGCTTTCGTCCATTTGGGCGGCCGCGACATCGTTCGTCACCGAATAGTTCAAGCCATCGTCGATGCCTATGAACATCGCGACAGCACGTCGCAGAGCCCGTGACATCGTTGAATCCATCAGAGTCGGCGACCAACGCGTCGAAAACAACTACCCGAAATCACCTGACAATCCACGTCACAGATGATCAAGACGATGTGCAACTCGACATGATGCGCTACCAACAACTCGCGACCGCTGTATTGGACAGGCAAGGTGTCAACCGTGCCAGCGAACTATCCGTCATCTTCGTCTCTTCGAACGTCATCGCTGAACTCAACCAACAACACATGGGGCACCAAGGCCCAACCGATGTGCTGGCATTCCCCATTGACGAACACGCCACCCAACCACAAGACACAAGCGACACCCCACTTCTGTTGGGAGATGTCGTCATCTGTCCTTCTGTGGCAGCAGACAATTGCTCCTCGAACAAGAACTCCTACCCCGGGCACCGAGGCACCGTCACCGACGAGATCGACCTGCTTGTCGTCCATGGAATATTGCACGTGTTGGGCATGGATCACGCTGACGAACACGAACAACAGCAGATGCAAAAGTCTGAACGCACTCACTTGGCGGCTTTCCGGGAAAGTGAGGTCTAATGCAAGGGGCACTCGTCACACTGATTGCGGTAGCACTACTGGTGGCACTCGTGGTGTTTCGCCTTATCGAGGTCACCTTCATTCGGTTAGGTCGAGCGCGAGCTGCCGGCCTCGACGAAGCGAGCAGCGATGAACTTCGACTAGCAGAGCTCATCTCAGACCGAGAGATACTTCTGGCGCCGGTCACCATCTTGCGAGTTATCAGCCAAGTGGGTCTGATTGCCCTAGCAGTCAACATAGGGCGAACAATTGGTGGCACGGTGCTGAGCGTCGCGGTAGCCGCGTTCCTGCTGTTTGTCATCGGGGAAGCCATTCCCAGAAGGTGGGCTATAGAAGCAAACGATGAAATGGCCAAATGGCTGTCTCGACCGGCGCGCATGTTCGCGCGGTTCGTCCCCCTGCAAGTGATAGCGCAACCGCTGATGGTTCTGGTGCGCCGCTTCGGTCCGCGTGCCCGCCAAGAAGTACTGGACCCCGTAGTGGAAGACGAACTGGTGGCGTTAGCTGAAGCTGCCGCCGAAGCGAGCCTCATCGAAGACGACGAAGCCCACCTCATCGGATCAATCATCGACTTAGGTGACACCATCGTCCGCGAAGTGATGGTGCCCCGACCCGACATGGTGACCCTCGAATCACACTCAACCGTGCACGAAGCATTGTCCGTGGTGGTTGACACAGGGTTCACCCGGCTCCCCGTCGTGGGGGACACCGTTGACGATGTCATCGGATTGGTGCTTGCGAAGGATCTCGTCGCGGCACAACTAGAGAACCCCACTGACACCAATATGCGTTCCTTGGTGCGAGAAGCTGTGTTCGTTCCCGAATCCAAGCGGGTCGTTGAACTGATGCGTGAAATGCAGGCATCAAAATCCCATCTAGCGATCGTCGTGGACGAATACGGAGGAACAGCTGGACTGGTCAGTCTCGAAGACATCCTCGAAGAACTCATTGGCGAGATAGTCGATGAATTCGATCGGGAAGAATCCCTAGTCCAAGAACAAGCAGACGGATCCTTGCTTCTGTCGGGCCGATTGCCCATAGACGACTTCGAGGAACTCACAGGAATCAGCACCGGAGACGGAGAGTGGGACACCGTCGGAGGTTTCGTGTTCGGCCTGTTAGGTCATGTGCCCAAGGTCGATGAAAGCGTTGAGCACCAGGGTTGGGAACTCATCGCCAAAGAAATCGACAATCGACGCATCAATCTCATTGCTGCTCGCCCCGGGGCAACGGGATGAAATCAGGTTTTGTTACCTTTGTCGGACGCCCCAACGCAGGTAAGTCAACCCTGATCAACCAGATACTTGGAACCAAAGTCAGCATCGTTTCAGACAAACCGCAGACAACCAGGCTGCGCATCATGGGGGTACTCCACCGTGAAGAAAGCCAAATTGTTTTCGTGGACACCCCCGGTATTCATAAGCCGGTAACACAACTCGGAGAACGACTCAACGAGACGGCCCGGGCAGCGCTCGACGATGTGGACGTCGTGTGCCTGGTGATAGACGCCAACGCCCCGATTGGTCGCGGTGACCGACTCATAGCTGACGGGTTGCCGCCCCAGTCGGTGGTCATCGTCACCAAATGTGACCAAGCCTCCAAAGAAACGATCGTCAAACAACTCGCACAATCATCCGAATTCGAAGCCGACGAATACTTTCCGGTGTCTGGACGTACCGGTGAGGGGGTCCAAGAACTCGTCGACTATCTGGAAAGCCGAATGATTGACGGCCCCGCATATTTCCCCCCCGACCAAATAACAGACCTCCCAGAACCATGGTTCGTTGCTGAACTGGTGCGGGAACAACTTCTCGCTATGTTCCGCGACGAGTTGCCGTACAGCATCGCGACACGGATCACCGAATGGGATTGGCCACGCATCCGATGCGAAATTCTGGTCGAACGCGACTCTCAAAAAGGGATGGTGATCGGTCGCAACGGGGAAGTACTCAAACAAGTCGGTACCGCAGCGCGTCAACAACTAGCCAACAGCGGCGAAGGAGTGCACCTCGAACTCCACGTCAAAGTGGAGAAAGATTGGCAAAGACGAAGAGAGTCACTGGACCGTCTGCTTGATTTCCGCGAACCGGATTAACCGGCGAACTGTGATCCCAGATGCTCTCGACCTGTCAAGCGTTCCCCGTCACATTGCTTGTGTCATGGACGGCAACGGCCGCTGGGCTCAAGCTCGAGGATTAGCGAGAACAGAAGGTCACGCCGCAGGCGAAGAAGCTCTCTTCGACACCATCGAAGGGGCCCAAGCCATTGGGGTTCAATGGCTGACCGTCTTTGCGTTTTCCACAGAAAACTCGAAAAGACCTCCAGAAGAAGTGAAGTTCTTGATGAACTTCAATGAGTCACTCCTGGTGCGCCGTTCCCATGAACTCAACGACATGGGAATCCAAATCCGTTTCGCAGGAAGAAAGAACTGGCAGGTTCCGAAGCGAGTTCTGCGAAGAATGGACGAAGCAGTGCAACTCACCAAAGACAACACCGATATGACTCTCACCATTGCGTTCAATTACGGCGGGCGAGCGGAGATCATCGATGCTGTGAAGCAAATGTTCGACGACGATGTTCCCGTTGACCGCATCGACGAACGAAAATTGGAACGCTACCTGTATGAGCCCACCATGCCCGACGTCGATCTTTTAATCAGAACGTCCGGTGAACATCGCCTCTCCAATTTTTTGTTGTGGCAGGTCGCGTACAGCGAACTGTTGTTCACCGAAACATTGTGGCCAGACTTTCGCCGCAAAGACCTCTATGACGCCATTCTCGAGTACCAAGCCCGCGACCGTCGCTTCGGCGGTCTCAACAGGTAGGGCTGGATTGTGGCGCACTACCGAGATAGCGGCGTCATTGTGCGAACCCACAAGCTGGGTGAAGCAGATCGCATCTTGTCGATCATCACCGAAAACAACGGCAAGGTCAGGGCAGTAGCCAAGGGCGTACGCAAAACCCGCAGCAGATACGGCGGACGCCTGGAACTCTTACGCCACCTCGACCTGCAGTTCTACACAGGTCGGGGAGACCTCGACATCGTCACCCAAGCAGAAACCAGAGACCACTGGCCACAAGTGCGTGACAACCTCGACCGCTTGGGTAAAGCGTTAACGATTGCTGAAGCTGTCGACCAAATAGCGCAAGACAAGCAACCAGACAGCGACTTGTATCGGATGCTGTGCGGAGCACTCGACACATTGCAGAACAGTGACCCGGTGCTGGTCGTTCCAGCTTTCATGTTGAAGCTTCTGGCCCATGAGGGAGTCGCCCCTGCGTTAGATCAGTGTGTCATCGGTGGAGAGGTAGCAGATCTCGAGTTTTTTGACCCCGGTATTGGTGGAGTTACCTGCGCCGCCCATCAACGAGGCCGGGCCATCTCACCTTCAGCATTGGAACTCATGAGAGCAACCCTGGGAGGAGCCCTCGCCGCCGTGCTGGAAGTTCAACAGGCACCGCACACAGATGAAGTCACATCGATCACACATCGACTGTGGGAATTCCACATTGAGCGACGGCTTCGCAGTACCGAACTGTTGCAATAACCGCCCGGGGCCACAATCAACTAATCGAGCATGCCTTTGGGCTGGCCGGAAGTTTTGGCGTGTAGACGAGCAAACTTCTTTTCTTCCCGAGCGTCAGCCGTCGACAACCACCATAAACGGCCCTTCCAGATTGCACCCGCCAAAGAAAGCAACCCCAACACCAGTTGAGTTCCGTTCAACAACCGGCATTGCGGATGCTGACTTTCCACAGGCCCGTCGGGCGTTTTGGCTAACTCAGCGCGCACCACATCGAGGTCAACGGCGGCTGGGGATGGTGAAAGAATAGGACGAGGGCATGACCACGTCATCCTGTCGTTGTCGACACCTTCGAATTCGGTGTCAAAGAAGGTGATCGGTGTGGACCATACGAGAACGGTCAACACCACACACATAAACGCAACGGTTCGATCTCGCAACATGACAAATCAACCCTAACCGAATTTACCTCTGCTACTCAGTGAAGTAACCACCATCGGGATGCAAAATTTCCCCTGTGAAGTACGACGCCTCGTCACTGGCGAGAAACAGGGCCGTATTGGCTATTTCCTCGGGGACACCTTTGCGACCCATAGGAATGTTCGCGAAGAACTGTGTTAATCGTTCTTCGGGAATCAGATCAATCATTTTCGTCATATGCGTATCGATATAGCCCGGCCCGATCGCGTTCACCCTGACCCCTGAAGTCGCCAACAGTCGGGCCAGTTTTTTGGTCAGCATCCACACCGCAGATTTCGAACATACATACGGAATAGGGCCGGCGTCGGGATGTTTGGCAGCAATTGAAGCGATGGTCACTATCGAACCCTTACCCGCTTCAATCATGTGCGCGGCACACGCCTGGGCAGCCAGAAGGGTCCCGTCCAAGTTGATGGCCATGACCTGACGAAAGTCCTCCAAATCGAGCTCCAACAACTCGTCAGCCGGACGCTCGAAATAATCCATGCGTTTCGCGAACCACTTCACGCTTGCATCTTGGTCCCCGCTCTTATATCCGGGATGGCTTACCCCTGCGGCCGTGACCAGAATGTCGAGCCCCCCATAGGAGTCCACAGCATGGGTTGCCATTGCATGATTGTCGTTGGCGCTGATTGCGTCACAGTGGACAAACGAAGCAACCCCGCCTTCGTCGGTGACCATTTGAGCCGTCTCTTCGCCCAACTCGTCAAGAATGTCGGCGACGACAACCCGGGCCCCCTCGGAAGCGAAACGAAGCGCCGTCGCCCGACCCAAACCGTTACCTCCGCCAGTAATGACAGCAACTTTGCCTTCTAATCGCATACACCCTCCACACACTCACATCGCCCTTTTGGACCGTGAGGCAAACATAGTCAAACAATTGCGTGGCCAGACAGGGTAAGTGGTCGGTACTCTCGGCGCCATGGCTTCGCCCGATTCTGCGCTCTTCGACAAAGTAGTGAATCTCTGCAAACGACGAAGTTTCGTGTTTCCGTCAGCGGAAATCTACGGAGGGTTTCGCAGCACCTACGACTACGGACCGCTCGGCGTTCTCATGTTGCGCAACGTCAAAGACGCCTGGTGGAGGTCCATGGTCCAACTGCGCAGCGACGTCGTCGGATTAGACGCCGCCATTTTGAGTCCACCTCAAATATGGGAAGCCTCCGGGCATCTCGAAAACTTCAGCGATCCGCTCGTTGACTGCACAGAATGCAAAACCAGACACCGAGAAGACCAGTTGGACGACCCCAACACATGTCCCTCCTGCGGAACGTCGGGGACCTTCACTGAGGCTCGAGCGTTCAATCTGATGTTCAAAACACAAGCCGGCCCGGTTGAAGGCTCCGGAGCGGACGTCTACCTGCGTCCCGAAACTGCGCAAGGCATGTTCATCAACTTCAAAAACATTCTCGAAACAAGCCGAAAGAAACCACCGTTCGGTATCGCACAGATCGGCAAATCATTCCGAAACGAAATCACCCCGGGGAACTTCGTGTTCCGGACCCGAGAATTCGAACAAATGGAACTCGAGTTTTTCGTCCCCCCCGACGAAGCAAACGAATGGTACGACTACTGGATGAACGCACGGTTCCAGTGGTACCTCGATCTCGGAATCCCCGAGGACCAGCTTCGCCTCAGACCACACGACGACGACGAACTGAGTCACTACTCCTCAGGGACAAGTGACGTCGAATTCTTGTTTCCGTGGGGCTGGGGAGAACTCGAAGGAATAGCAAACCGAGGCGACTTCGATCTGCTGCAACATGCTGAACACTCGGGCCAAAAACTCGAATACTTCGACCAGGGCACCGGTGAACGATACGTGCCGCACTGCATCGAACCCGCCGCAGGTGCCACCCGTTCGATGATGGCGTTTCTCATGGCCGCGTACGACGAAGAACAAGTGAACGATGAGACTCGAACAGTTCTGCGACTCCACCCCCGCCTGGCCCCGTACAAAATCGCGGTTCTGCCACTGTCCAAGAAAGACACTTTGTTACCCAAAGCGGAAGAAGTCCTCGCCCTGGTGCAACCCCACTTCATGTGTGATTATGACGTCACTCAGGCCATAGGCAAGCGGTACCGTCGCCAGGACGAAATTGGCACCCCGTATTGCGTGACAATTGACTTCGATTCCCTAGAGGATGACGCGGTCACGGTTCGCGAACGAGACTCAATGGAACAACAACGCGTTCCGACCGGGGAACTCGTCAGCTACCTCACAGGACAGTTAGCTCTGTAATCAACCGACAGAGACAACTAGCCTGTTTGGTGAGGGGAGCAAAGATGAGTTACACCATCGTGTTAGGGACAGTCGGCGGCGGCCTATGGGTCGGATACAACGGCGGCGAAAAATGGCGACAAATCCAAGGACCAATGGACCCCGAGTCCAACGTGCGGGCGTTGGCTGTTGACCCCCGCGACTCTCAACATCTCCTAGCTTCGGTGGACGGCGACGGCATCTACCAATCCCACGACGGTGGCAGTCGTTGGGAACAAACAACCGAACTCACCGATCGACCCATCTGGTCCCTCGCGTTCGACCCCCACGACCCCGAACGTGTCTACGCGGGAACCAGACCCGGATTGTTTGCCTCCGATGACGGCGGAAAGTCGTTCGTGGAGTTAGACACAACGATCAGCGACACGTGCCCGATCGGAGTTCCACGAACAACCAACGTGGTCGTCGACCCCAATGACCCGGCGACCATCTACGCCTCGGTCGAAGTCGACGGCCTGCATCGCAGTCGCGACCGCGGTGCGACCTGGGAATCACTTGGTGCGCTGGGACCATCGGAGTTCTAAAACGATGTTCACGGCTTCGCTGTTCGACAAAACGGTGACCACACGGAACTGCTCATCACCTCGCCCTTCGGACTCGGTCGAAGCGACGACGAGGGAGACAACTGGGACTGGCACGAATTTCAGCCCTTCGAAGGCTCAAAATTTGAATTCGCGTACTCACGGTGCATTCGTACCCCCTGGGAAGATGACACAGTCATCGTGTGCGTCGGCGACTACATCCCGGGACAAACAGGTGCGATCGAAGTCAGCAAAGACGGAGGTAAGTCGTTTCAGCGGGCGCAGCTACCAGACACCCCGAAAGCAACCATGTATTGGCTGGCAACCCACGAAGAACTACCCGGGGTAATCGCAGCCACTTCGGTCTATGGACAGATATATGTCAGCGGCGACTACTGCGAGACGTGGGACAAACTTGATCGGGAACTAGGAGAGATTCGAGCGTCACTACTCGTCCCGTCATAATGAACCCTGTGGAATCCCAATCAGAAGCAGCAGCGGCAATCAAACAAGCGGTGTCACTCGCCGCAGACCCAAACCCCACTATCTCCAAACAAGAAGCACTGCTGCGCATCTCACCCACCCAGCTGGAGGCAGTGCTCCACACCGGTTTTGAACATTCCACCCGTGATGTGCTCACCCAAGGTCTTGGAGCCTCACCGGGGGCAGCTGTCGGCAAGATCGTGTTGACCGCAGATGAAGCGATGACCGCCACCGACGACGTGATCTTGGTGCGGGAGGAAACCTCTCCGGCTGATGTCCACGGAATGCAGGTAGCTGTGGGCATTCTCACCACCCGCGGTGGGTTGGCGAGCCACGCGGCGGTCGTTGCCAGAGGTTGGGGCAAACCAGCTGTTTGTGGTGCAGAAAACATCGAAATAGCCGACGACCACATTGTGGTGAACGGCGAAAGAATCGACGTCGGCGAAACACTTTCCATAGATGGAACATCAGGTGACGTGATACGAGGAACCGTTCACACAACCCACGTTGAACCGATCCCAGAAATCGCCGTGTTACTTCAATGGGCCGACGAGGTTCGCGACCTCAACATCCGAGCCAACGCCGACACCGCAGACGAAGCCAAAGTTGCCCGCGTCAACGGCGCCGAGGGGATCGGTTTATGTCGAACAGAACACATGTTTCTCGACGAGCAACGCCTACCGATCATCCGCAAAATGATCTTGGCAGCCAGCGCCGAACAAGAAACACAAGCACTGCAAGCCTTGCGTGACAGCCAACACAAAGACTTCCTAGGGCTCCTCGAGGAAATGGATGGGTTACCGGTAACGGTGCGCCTCCTCGACCCACCCCTGCACGAATTCCTCCCAGAAATAGAAGACCTCATCGAAGCAGCCGCACGAAACGAGCTAGATCAACACGATCAGGATCTTCTGCGAGCAGCCCGGCGATGGCGGGAACGAAACCCGATGATTGGCACTCGCGGTGTTCGACTTGCCTGGCTCAAACCCGGCCTATATGAAATGCAAACCCTCGCCCTACTCGACGCGATCGCTGATCGAACAGCCAGCGGAGGAACCCCGCTGGTTGAAATCATGATCCCCCTCACCGTCAGCGGCGAAGAACTCGCAGGAATACGAGAACGCATCCAGTCCACGATCGAAGAACACTCGCCGGGAGCGTCGATCAAGATAGGAACCATGATCGAAACACCAAGAGCTGCCCTGGTGGCCGATCAGCTGGCCCAACACGCAGATTTCTTCAGTTTTGGAACCAACGACCTGACCCAGTTGACATTCGGATTCAGTCGGGACGACATTGAAAGCAGCATCATGGGTTTGTACCTGGAGCAAGGACTTCTTCACAACAACCCGTTCCAACAAGTCGACTCCGAAGCGGTAACAGAACTCGTCCAACTCGGAGTTGAACGGGGACGAAACACCAAACCCGATCTCCCGATCGGTGTGTGCGGGGAACACGGAGGCGATCCCACCAGTATTGAACTGCTCGCCGCAACCGGTATCGATTACGTGTCGTGTTCACCGCCACGAATCCCGATCGCCCGGCTTGCCGCAGCACAAGCAGCAATACACCGAACCACCGAGAACTGAGCAATAGGTGCCCCCCGATAGGCGCTAGCGTCAACAAGTAATGGGCATCCACGACGAAGACCTCCAACGCGTCAAGGTCGAATCAGACCTCGCGGGCATTGTGTCCCAGTACGTCGCGCTGAAAAAGGTTGGGCAACGATTCAGTGGCCTTTGCCCCTTCCACAACGAAAAGACACCATCATTTTCTGTCAACGCGGACGAAGGCTTCTTCTATTGCTTCGGATGCCAAAAAAGCGGTGACGCCATCACCTTCGTCCGCGAAATGGAACACCTTGACTTCGTTGGGGCAGTCGAATGGTTAGCGAACCGCCTGGGTATAGCTCTCCGCTACACCGATTCATCCGATGGAACGAACAGGAAAGAACGACAAGAACTCAGTGACTTGCTCGAAAAGACCGCAGAGTTCTACCACCAGACACTCCGCAGCGGAAAGCAAGCAGGAAAGGTCCGCTCGTATCTGCGAAGCCGAGGATTCGACTCAGAAACAGTCGAACAGTTCCGAATCGGTTATGCACCCGATGAATGGGACGCGCTTGCTTCCCATCTTGGTGTCGCAACCGAAAAACTTGAAGCAGCAGGTCTGGGGCGGCCCGGTCAGCGTGGGGGAGCAATCGACTTCTTCAGAGATCGAGTGATGTTTCCTGTATGTGACGCCAACGGAGTTGTTGTGGGCTTCGGTGGACGGATGCTCCCAGACGGTCAGCAACCGAAATACAAAAACACCCCCCACACCCGTCTGTATGACAAAAGCAAAGTGCTGTACGGGCTTCACTGGGCGAAGAAACAAATCGTTCACGCCGACGAAATCATTGTGTGCGAGGGATATACCGACGTCATCGGATGTTTCCGGGCCGGACTTGACAGGGCAGTGGCCACCTGCGGCACCGCGTTGACCGACGAGCACGTGAAAACCATGGTCCGTTTCGCCAAACGCATCGTCATAGCGTTCGACGCTGACGGAGCAGGAAAAGCCGCCGCGGACAGATTTTATGAATGGGAACACCAACACAACGCAGAAGTATTTGTTGCCGCGATCCCAGAAGGCACAGACCCCGGACAACTAGCAGAAGAGAACCCCGCTGCGCTCACCGAGGCAATCAACGCCGCCGAACCTTTCTTGAGCTATCGCATCAACCGAGTCCTCGACCGAGCTGACCTAGAGCGGGTAGAAGGCAGAGCACGCGCCGCCGCGGACACTGGAGCGATCATCGCCGAACATCCCAATGAAGTAGTACGCGATCAGTATTTGGTGGAAACCGCACAAAAAGTTCGCGTCGACATCGAACAGATGCGTCGGCTCATCGTAAACCCCCCACCCCAACAGGCCAACACCCCCACACCACCACAAGACTCCCCGGATTCCGACAATCGGCGTGAGGTAACACCTCCAGCGCAACCGCCGCCTGTTGAACTGAACGTTCTCAGAGCGCTCATCCACCAGCCCGAAGCCGTCAGTGCACTGGTACTACCGGCCATGTTCACAGACCCCGTCGCCGTGGAGGCGTATTCCCTGGTCACCAGTGAAGGGTGGCGTGATCGGGTCAACGACTTCTCTCAACCGGTAGCAACGCTCGTCGGACGCCTTCTGGTCGAAGAAGTCGACGCCGACCCGGTCGAACTTGTCTCTCGAGCACTGGACGCGGTAATTCACCGATGGAACACCCAACTTCGCTACGACGTCAACGACATCGAACAACTACGAAAACACCAACCGATTGTTCAATGGTTAGCCCAACGTCAAGAAGAAATGCACAGCGACCAAACCCGGGCCGCCGCGGTCGAAGCCATTGTTGAATGGTTACGCACCCAACCCGCGAACGACGCGTCGACCCGGTAGGTGGTGGCTTGGTTACAAGATGTCAAAGTGGCTCCGGGGGTGGGGCTCGAACCCACGACAAACGGATTAACAGTCCGCTGCTCTGCCAACTGAGCTACCCCGGAAGGCAGAGGCCGAGGATACCAACCCCTAGAGCCAATTGGATAGTGGGCCGAGCGGGGATCGAACCCGCGACCGAGCGATTATGAGTCGCCTGC
>PBKA01000010.1 GCA_002721305.1 Acidimicrobiaceae bacterium
GGGGGGGGGAGCCATAACCAAGTTGTCGGCTAGGCCAGCGCCCAGTGGTCAACTTCCCGTCGTCATCGAACGAGGTGGGGGAGGTGTGTTGTTCCATGAGGCCTGTGGACATGGTCTTGAAGCTGACCTTGTCAACAAAGGTGCATCGGTATTTCGTGACCGGGTTGGAGAACTTGTGGCAGCCCCATCAGTGACTTTGGTTGACGATGGAACGATGGGAGTTGAATGGGGAACGATCGCTATTGACGATGAAGGATGCCCAACGCAAAAAAATGTGTTGATTGAAGATGGTGTTCTGACTGATTACATGTGGGACCACTTGCGCAGTCGATCAGAGGGTAGGCCTGCATCCGGAAATGGGCGGAGACAGAGTTATCAGCATCTCCCAATGGTTCGCATGACCAACACTTATGTGACCAACGGAGACACCGAACCGCACGACATCGTTAGTGACACCAAGAACGGTGTTTACGTAGCCCAATTGGGCGGGGGTCAGGTAAACACCGCTACGGGCGACTTTGTTTTCGGTATGACCGAGGCTTATCTCATCGAGAATGGTGAAATAACAACACCTCTCAGAGAAGGCAACCTAATTGGTAACGGCCCCGACGTACTTCGACACATTGAGGTGATCGGAAATGACTTTGCGATGGGAAGTCCAGGTACTTGTGGCAAAGATGGTCAAGGTGTACCTGTAGGCGATGGTCAACCGACGCTGCGAGTCGCAGCCCTCACCATCGGTGGTACGGCAAGTTGACGAAGAGGCTCGAACTTCCTCAAGTAGCGGATCGACTGGTAGCTGCTGCCCGGGACAATGAGCAACTCGAGGTGTGCGTTTCTCGTAGCAGGTCCACGACAGTCAAGGCTTATTCAGGTCAGATCGAATCAGTTCGCTCAGGGATGTCTGAGGCGGTCGGAATCCGAATCGTTGTCGATGGTCGACAAGGATTCGCCAGTGCCGGTTCACTTGATCGCCAAGTAATGAACCAGCTTGTGGAAGAAGCTCGCGAGAATTTGACCTTCGCGGAACGAGATCCCCATCAAGGTATCGCTGCTCCCGATGACGTCGTTCCACCGAACCTTGACCTTTCTGACCCAGCGGTTCTTCAAGTGACTGAAAATGAGAGATCTTCGGTGGCTATCGAGTTGGAACAGAGATGCTTATCATCCGATCCAAGAGTAAGTAGCGTTCGATCAGCGGCTTGGTCGGATGGTTGGGGCGAGTTTGCTTTGGCTTCGACTTCCGGGATTTCGATACATAGTGAGGGCGGTAGCTGTTCGGTGGGCGTTCAGCCCCTCGCCGTGGATGGTGACGAGACGCAGATCGGATACGCCGGAGACGCAGCTCGTCGGCCCGACGCGTTGGATCTTGATCGCGTCGTCACCGAAGCAGTTGAGAATGCCACTGGAATGTTGGGAGCTACCAAGCCGGCGTCAGAACAGCTAACCGTGGTCTTTGAGCCCTCAGTAGCGGCCGCTTTTCTTGGAACGATCGCAGGCGCCCTCACAGGTGATCGGGTGATAAAGGGCAGGTCACCATTTGCGGACCGTTTGGGTGAACAAATCGCGTCGCCCAACCTGGTCTTGTTTGATGACCCAACAAACATAGAGTCGCTCGGCGCTGACAACCATGATGGCGAAGGTCTCGCTACTCGTAAGAACGTGCTGATCGAAGATGGTGTCCTGTCTAACTATTTGCACAACTCCTACACCGCTAGACGTGCAGGAGTTCAATCAACGGGCTCGGCTGTCCGGAGTGCGCGTTCAACACCGGGGGTGGGAATACACGCGCTTTGCCTAGTTCCAGGAACTGGTGATCGAAACGATCTATTCGCACAGATTGGTTCGGGAGTGTTCGTCCGAGGTGTCAATGGTTTGCACAGTGGAGTCAACCCGGTTAGCGGCGACTTCTCCGTGGGAGCCTACGGTCACCACATAAAGGACGGTGTGTTGGGGGCACCCTTTAGGGAAGCCACGATCGCTTCAACGCTTCAGAGAATGCTTCTAGATGTTGTTGCAATCGGCGGCGATTTCGAATTTTTGCCGACCGGATCAGGGGTTGCGTCGATTGCAATAGCCGACGTCGCGTTGTCAGGTATGTGAGACGCGCGGGCGAACAAGACGAGCCCATTGGTACCCTGCTGGCCGTGCCTTCGTTGCCATCACCTGAAGCGCTTGAGCGTCACCCCCATCTCGGCGACCCCTGCCCCGAAGGCTGGGTTCGCGTAGATTTCCATTCTCACACCATGTGGTCGGGTGATTCGACAACCACGCCGGAGGAACTTCGAGAGTCGGTAGTTGCCTCCGGAATCGACGTGCTGTGCATAACTGATCACAACGCGATTCGAGGCGCTACAGAACTCGTGGATCAACTGCCGTGTCGGGTAGTCATCGGCGAAGAGTTGAAGACTTACGCTGGGGAAATAATCGGGCTCTTCTTAGAGGAACGCATCCCCCAAGGAATTCCGCCAGAGGATGCCGCCAGAAATATTCGCGAACAAGGAGGAATCGTCTACGTGCCGCACCCCTTTGATCCGATTCGTAACAATTTGCGGTCCGACGTCCTCGACGACCTAGTTGCCTCAGATCTTGTTGACGGCATTGAAGTTCTCAATGGGAAGACGAGTCTTAAGAGCCTCAATAAGAAAGCTTCAGATTATGCAACTGCAAATGATTTGGCTATTGGCGCTGGGAGTGACGCTCACGTAGCTGAGGCCTTAGGAGCTGCCTATATGCAAATGCCAGATTTTGACAACCCAGTGGACTTCCTTAAATCTATGCGACTTGGCCAACCAGTGGGTCACTACTACGACCCCCCAAGACGCTGGAAACCTCGTATCGTCCCGTCGACTGCCGACTAACCGGCCATCGCGTCGCCAACGGCCGCAATCATGCCAATCTTTCACGCAATCGTCTTAGGTATCACCCAAGGACTTACCGAGTTTTTGCCGGTTTCCTCCAGCGGTCACCTCGAAATTATTCCTTGGTTATTCAATTGGAATGAATTTGTCGGAGACACAAGAGCCGAAAACACCTTTGATGTAGCGCTCCACTTCGGGACACTGATTGGCTCGACAGCGTGCTTGTGGAGGGATGTCCGTTCTTACTCAGGGGCTGGATTGAGTGCCTTAGTCGGACGTCGGCCTTGGGATACTCAAGCGAGAATCGGCTGGTTTCTCATGCTCTCGGCTGTGCCTGCAGCCCTAGTTGCTGTGGTGTTTGAGGCGTTCTTGCTAAGGCAAAGTGATCGGATAGGGCTCATCGCAGTCGGGCTAGCTGTATTCGGAGTTCTCTTGTGGATGGTTGATCGGCACGCCCGTGATGAGCGTTCCTCCACGGAACTATCAGCGGCCCACTCGCTCGTAATGGGTGTTGGACAATGTCTGGCTCTCTTCCCCGGTGTCAGCCGTTCTGGGGTCGTCATCACCGCTGCTCGACGGCTTGGCTATGGCCGACCTCATGCAGCACGGCTTGCTTTTCTGATGGGGTTGCCCATCATTGCTGGTGCTGCTCTTTTTAGAATGACAGGAGTTCTGACAGACGGCTTGCCGTCGGGCATGTGGAACGCCTTGGTCGCCGGTACCGTGACGTCTGCGCTGACAGGCTGGTTCGCGGTTCGTGTCATGTTGCGATGGACTCAGTCACGAAGTTACGCGGGCTTCGCTGTGTATCGAGTGGCGTTAGCATTCCTACTGATCATGGTTCTAGTTGTGCGCTGATCAGTCTTTGGTCTTCTTGGACGCATCGGATTTCGAGGACTTTTCTGTTGAACTAGATGTTGAATCAGACGTTGACGTACTGCCCTCATTGGTGCTTGTTGACGGCTTTTTGTCCTCTGTCGAACTGGTGGAATCGGATGGTTTGCCGCTACCTGAACGGCTGTCATTTTTGTAGAAGCCACTGCCTTTGAAAGCAATCCCTACGTTCCCGAAAATTTTCTTTACCGCACCGTCGCAACCCTCCTCCAAACATGTGGCTACTGGCTCGTCAGCGAACGACTGACGCACTTCAAATTGATTGTCGCATGCAGTGCACCGGTATTGGTAGGTAGGCATGTGGTGAGTGAACTCCTGGTTAGCCCTCGGGGCCGAGGAAAATTGTAGCGAGGACTAAGCGAGCCGCCACCTGTCGATAAGCAACGACACTGAGGTCTTATCGCCGCTAGATTCCGGCACATGATCTCGCTTGAAGAAGCCCGCTCGTATGTCATGGACTGCTGTTCGCGTCGGGCGCCTGTGTCGACGGAAGTAAGTGACGCGCTCGGACTTGTCACCGCGGTTGACGTAGTCGCAGAAGAGTCATTACCGCCGTTCGCAAATACAGCAATGGATGGGTTTGCCGTCCGATCAACGGACGTCACCGATGCTCCGACACAGCTTCGTATCGTGGAAACGATTGCCGCCGGCCATAACCCGCTGAAGAGCGTGGGTCAGGGTGAAGCGAGCAGAATAATGACCGGGGCACCCGTGCCCGATGGCGCCGACGCGATTGTGATGGTCGAAAAGACAACTGTCGATGGAGACATGGTGACGATCGAAACTTCAGTTGAATCCGGAAATCACATTCGACCAGTTGGTGATGACGTCTCCGCTGGGGAGTTGGTGTTTCCCAAGGGAACAACGTTGACGGCCGGACACTTGGGTGTGCTGTGCAGCTTGGGGATACAAGAGATTGAGGCTTACCCTCGACTCCGAGTTGGCGTCATGTCTACCGGTGACGAGTTGGTGGATGATGGTGGCCCCTTGGCTCCAGGCCAAATACGGGATTCCAACCGACGGACGTTGCTTTCGTTGTTGGGTGGTGATGGATTCGAAACAGTCGATCTCGGTCTTCTACCCGATGACGAAGCAGCGATCGAAAAGGCATTAATTCAAGGTTCGCGAGATTGTGACGCCGTCATCACTTCCGGTGGGGTCAGCATGGGGGATTATGACTATGTCAAGGAGGTGCTCGACCGTGTAGGAGACATGCGGTGGATGCAAATCGCAATAAAGCCCGCTAAGCCTCTTGCGTTTGGCACCGTCGGCGACACCCCTATCTTCGGTCTTCCGGGAAATCCTGTTTCCTCAATGGTTTCCTACGAGTTGTTTGCCCGATCCGGCTTGCGGTCCATGATGGGATTTTCGGAGCCCATTCGATCAACGATCCAGGGCGTAGCGGCGAGCCCGTTGCCCAGGCGACCTGACGGAAAAATTCATTTCGCTCGCGTATTCGCCAAACACGAAGATTCGGACCTAGTCGTATATCCCATTTCAGGGCAGGGCTCACACATGCTCGCTTCAATGGCTCGATCCAATGCTCTGGCAGTCCTGCCCGACGGGGACGGATACCAAGCAGGTGACAGCGTGAACGTGTTGCTGCTTCACTGAGCTAGGCCTTCAAATAGGTGTGAACCATGAAGCGTCGCTACGCTTGAACCATGCGCGAAGAAATAGTTGCCGAGCAACTGGTCGATCCGTTCCGTCGTGTCGTTCGCGATCTCCGTATCTCTGTGACTGATCGCTGCAATTTCAGGTGCCAGTACTGCATGCCCGCCGAGGGAATGCAGTGGCTTCCGAGAGAAGAAATCCTGTCCTTCGAAGAAATTGAACGCTTCGCCCGAGTGTGCACCAGGCATTTTGGTTTTGACGGTATTCGTCTGACCGGGGGAGAGCCACTTGTGAGAGCACACCTTCCGGAACTGGTGCAGCGCCTAGCGCGTTTGGACGTGGATATAGCACTCACAACAAATGGGGCGACGCTGCGGCTACATGCGAACGCGCTCGCTGAAGCTGGGTTGAAGCGCATCAACGTCAGCCTCGACTCGCTGCGTCCGGAACGATTTCTTGAATTGACTAGGCGCGACGAACTCGACCGCGTTTTGGATGGCATAGATGCAGCGGTTGACGCCGGCTTACAGCCCGTCAAAATCAACGCCGTTATGATGCGAGGGATTAACGATGACGAAATCATCGATTTCGCGGAATTCGGAAGAGAAAAGGGTCTTACTGTCCGCTTCATTGAGTTCATGCCCCTTGAAGCAGGAGAAATCTGGAACGAAGATTTAGTCGTTCCCGCTGCAGAAATTGTTGAAACTATCAATGACGTCATCCCCATCGAACCCGTTGTCCGTGGTAGCGAACCGGCTGAAAGATGGCGCTACTCCGACGGCAAGGGTGAAGTCGGGGTCATCGCTTCAGTCACTAAACCGTTTTGTGGTGATTGTGACCGAGTGCGCTTAACGGCGGAAGGACAGTTTCGGACCTGCCTTTTCGCAGTCGATGAATTTGATATGCGGTCTCTCCTGAGGAATGAAGCCAGTGACGAAGAGATTGCCAAAGCGATTGTTGATGCAGTCGGAACCAAATGGGCTGGTCATTCCATCGGTCAGGTCAACTTCATTCGTCCAAGTCGCACCATGAGTCAAATCGGAGGCTGAAGATGAGTGAGCCTGAACGAGAAGATTTGACTCATCTTGATGCCTCCGGCCACGCGCACATGGTTGACGTCTTGGCTAAAGAGGTCACGCGACGGAAGGCAGTCGCTAAGTGCCAAGTTGAGATGTCAGAAGCGGCGATGTCGGCGATCGTCGACGGAGATGTCGTCAAAGGAGACGTCTTGTCTGTAGCCCGTGTCGCAGGAATCCAAGCCGCTAAACGAACTTCGGACCTGATCCCCTTGTGTCACCCGTTGATGATCGGCTCCGTTTCGATTGATTTTGAGGTCGCGGACGCCCATGTAGGGATTACTGCTGCGGTAGAAACCGTAGAGCGCACAGGAGTGGAGATGGAGGCTCTAACCGCGTGTTCAGTCGCAGCGTTGACCATCTATGACATGTGTAAATCTATTGATAAGAGCATGGTCATCAGTGATCTGGCGCTATGGGAAAAGACCGGTGGTAAATCCGGTACCTATACCCGAGACTGAATTCGATACTGCCCAGACATTGCATCAAGAGCGCGGTCTCGTAATACTTAGAGGGCCTGGCTTTGTTGAGACGGGTGATGGAAGGACCGAGGAGGGGAAGTCAGCTTGACCGAAATAGTTCTCCTCGTTCTCGCTGCTGTTTGGGCAGTAGTTCTCGTTCCGGGATGGGTGCGCGCCTTCTTGTACCGAGGCGGTCGCAGAACTCCGATGGCTGCCTGGCGACGCCAGTTGGACACCCTGTCACATGCAACTCCTGCTGCAGGATTACCGGCCCCGTTTGGTGCTCGCGTAGCAACGGTTGATCGGAGAGGCGTTTACCGACGCCCCCGAAGCTCAGTACCCAACAACAGCCGTGAGGCCGCGGTGCGGCGGCGCGACATTTTGCGCCTTCTGATGCTTGGTTCGGCTATGACGATGATCGGTTGGGCCGTAGGAGGTCTAGCAGTTGTTGGGGTGACCCACGTACTGTTCGACCTCGCTCTCATCTGTTACCTCGTTCTTTTGAACCAGCGTCGCAAGAAAGAGATCGAACGTGTAGCTCAAATTCATTACTTGAAGCCACAAATAGCAATTGCCGCGGAGCAAGCGGACGATGGCAACGGACAAAGCGCAACACGGTAACTCCGCTGAACAAAGTGAATCCAAATACCAGTCATCTTCATCAAACGGTTTTCACGTATCATCCAAACGTCCCTATGGGGGTGTAGCTCAGTTGGTAGAGCGCTTCGGTCGCATCGAAGAGGCCAGGGGTTCAATTCCCCTCACCTCCACGTCAGGGAGAAAGGTTGTTCACTTCCCTTCTCTCTACAGGGTTGCCGCTGCTCTCATTGCCGTCAGCCTGACACTCGCTTCTTGTGCAGCGAGTTCTTTAGAGAAGCCTTATTCAGGGCTGCAATTAGATGAACCTCTTCCCATGCCGGATCCAGTGCTGGTTGACACCGCAGGCCAGCGCTTTGCCATGCGTTCCGACACTCAAGGGAACGTCCGCCTTGTCTACTTCGGCTTTACGTCCTGTCCCGATATCTGTCCCGTGCACCTCGAACAACTCAGTGATGTTCTGGCTCGGCCAGGTATGCCTCCGAACGTCAAGGTGTTGTTCGTAACAGTTGACCCCGAAACCGACACTCCGAACGTCATCCGAACATTTCTGGATCAGTTCAGTGTCGACTTCATCGGCTTGACAGGAACTAAAGAGCGGTTGGTCGAAGTTCAACGGCAGTTCTCTGCGTTAGTGGCATCAGCGTCCACAGATGACGAGGGAGTCACAAACGACCTAGGCCACGACGGCCGAGTTTTTGCTTTTGCCCCTGATGGCCTTGGTCGAACTCAGTATCCGCACCCAACTCGGCAGACGACATGGACTCGTGATCTACCTATACTCGCAGCCCTCCGGTAGCGTCCAAGTCTGGAGGCGTAGCGTTATCGAAGGAAAGGTGTGAATGGGTGAGATTCTGGTGTTCCACACTCGAAGAACCTTGGTCGTGGAATTTTCGCGCCTATCCGGGAATATGGGCAGCCATACTTCTCCTGACCTGCTCCTATCTAGCGTTTCAACGAAGAGCACCGAGGCACCACGAACATGAGAAATCGAAACGACGCACGTTTCTGGCCGCCGTCGCTTTGCTTTGGCTAGCAACTGACTGGCCTCTTGGACTATTGGGAGCCAGCTACTTGGCGTCGGCTCACATGTTGCAGTTCTTGATGTACACGATGGCCGTGGCACCACTGTTGTTATTAGGAGTTCCGGAATGGATGGCGCGTCGACTAGTGGGACGGCTACGGCTCTACCGACTCATGGGGCGGTGTGCAAACCCCGTTGTGGCCGGAGTACTTTTTAATGCTGTCCTCATCGTTACCCACTCTCCCTGGGCTGTGGACAACTTTCGAGGGACCCAATTCGGGTCATTCGCGATGGATTTCGTATGGCTAATCGGAGCCCTAGTGGTATGGGCCCCCATAGTTTCCCCCATCCCTGAACATCGAATGACCAGCTACCCGGGTCGCATGGCCTATCTGTTTTTGGCCTTGGGAGTAGTTCCTGCCGTGCCGGCCGGCTTCCTCACATTTGCAGGATTCCCTTTATACGCAACTTACGAATTGGCTCCAAGAGTGCACGGTCTGGGTGCTACCACCGACCAGCAACTGGCAGGTCTCGTCATGAAACTGGGTGGAATCCCCGTGGTGTGGGGCACAATTGTCGCACTGATGTATCGATGGAGCGAAGCATCCCGAGCAGAGAGCGCCTTAGTGCGCGACGAGAATAGTTCGATCTCTGCACCTGACCGTCTAGGTCAATCGAGTACGGAGCCAGACCAATAAATCACGGTCCATACCAAACCAACAGCCAGCACAAGCGAAACCAAGGATGACCACAAGGTGTAACGAGGACCTAACTTTCGTCGGGGCGGTCGGCCGAACATCTCTTCATTGTGTCAGGCGAATTGTTGCGAAGGGACTCACCTACCGATTCGGGAACCTTCTCGCGAGCGAAGCTCGACATTCACAGTCAATTTTTCTAAATGCTGCGCTAGCGTCAATTGCCCTTGAGGAATTGGACGGTCGGCAAAGAAGCTATGAATTTCCGCCGCGACACTGGGGGTAGACAAGGATCGGATTCCCCCTACCATCCTCGGGATCGAATTTTGAGGGAATGTTCTATTCAGTTCCTCCCAACGATCGCGAACTAGCTCCCAGGCCAAATACCCGTGACTTCTGTGCGTCATCGCCGCCCCCAGAAGATAGGGCGCGTTTTGAGTGCGGACCTCCGAGGTAAACAACTCGAGAGTCTCTTTGAAGAGGTCGACTTGCTCTAATTCCAAGAGCGCCATCAAGTAGCGGACCTCTAGTTGCGGAGTCGGAGCTTCGCGGTAGAGAGCGACTAATTCAGAGTGGGTCTGCTGGCCGCCTGCCGCTGCCACAACCCGAATAGCTGCTGCTGTCAAATTAGGCTCTGTGCTCTTACCGGCGTTGCTATCGGCGAAGATCCCTTCGGCTAATTCCCGCACTGATTTGTCAGCACCCGTCGTTCCTGCCGAAGCGAAAAGCAACGCGCGCAACTCGCGATCCAGGTCGGGCTCGTTATCTAATGGCTCCAAGCCGAGAACCCCCAAGGCAGTGCTCGACAAATCTCGGATGAGTATTTGTAACCGAGAGCGGCCCCTCTCGTCGGCAATCGAATATAAGTGTTCGAGCGAAGAGAGCATCCGTTGCCACACAGCGAGATCGGTTTCCGCGACCAAACTGGTGATTAGCGAAAGATGGGTTTCCGCGTCGATGCTCCCCGCCAAGACCGAAGACCAAGTGTCGTCTACAAGCCCGTAACGCTCAGGAGGAGCCAAGACGTCGAGGGCGCGCTTCGATAAGGCGTCGAGTAGATCTGTTTCATAAGTGACCCGGTAAAAACCATGACCGCCCGCGTTCACCACAACCCATTCCGGAGCACCTCCCAGATCGATTTCCGTCTGGTTGCCTTCTAGAAGGACTCGTTTCTCCACATCAGTAGATCCAACTTGAGCTCGAACAATTACTGGGACATGCCAGAGGGCGGGCTCAACGTCGGAATAGCCGAAACGCGACTGTCTGATCGAGATGCCGCGGGAAGTCATACCCACAGCAATCATTGGATGACCGCCCTGAAAAATCCAGGTGTCCATGGCGGCTCGAACAGGAATGGCCGAAGCTAGCTCTAGGGAGTCCCAGAGGTCAGTGGTTGTCGTGTTGGCATAACTGTGAGTTGTCAAATAGTGCTTGACCCCGTCTCGAAATTGCTCCGCGCCCAAAAACTGCTCCAACATTCGAACTACGGCAGCACCCTTTTCGTAGGTGAGAACGTCGTACATCGCCTCAGCATCTTGAGGCGAAATGACCTCAAACTCGATTGGACGAGTTGAAGCAAGCGAATCAGTGTCAAAGGCGGCACCTCTCTCAACACAAAACCCGTCCCATCGACGCCATTGCGGTCGAAACGCATCAGTGGCGGCAACTTGCATGAACGTCGCAAACGCTTCTTTGAGCCAGATCCCATTCCACCAGTCCATGGTCACCAGATTCCCAAACCACATGTGGGCGATCTCATGGGCAATGACATCCACAATGCGGGTTAACTCGGCCTGAGTTGTTCGTCGTGGATCTGCGAGTAAGAGCGTTTCCCTAAACGTCACGCAGCCAAGATTCTCCATTGCGCCGAAGGCAAAATCAGGAACAGCGACGAGGTCTAACTTTCCAGCAGGGTAGGGAATGTCGTAATAATCGACAAGCCACCTAAGGCTGAACTCGCCGGCCTCTAACGCAAACTGAGTTAAGTCGCCTTTCCCGGGCACATGGACGATCCGAAGAGGAACTCCATCAACATCGACCGCTTCCGTTGCTTCTAGTTCGCCGACGATAAAAGCCACCAAGTAGGTGGACATGATCATCGTGTCAGCGAAACGATCTTCACGACGACCGTCCTCAAGATCAGTCGAACTGACTAACTCGCCACAACTAATCGCCATCAATGAGCGATCAACCCGTAGGGTCACGGCGAAAGAAGCCTTGAGATCAGGCTCGTCAAAACAAGGAAACGCCCTTCGAGCATTGGTCGACTCGAATTGGGTCGTCGCGATCACCTGTTCGTTACCTTGTTCATCCCTCCAAGTAGATCGGTAGAACCCTCTGAGCTTGTCGTTGAGCGTTCCTTTGAAAGAACAAAACAGTTGAGCGTGCCCGGGTTGAAGCACAACAGGAAAAGCAAATGACGCTCTTTCGAGGTCGTCGTCAAGGCTGATCGAACTCGCCTGAACTAACTCGCCCTGCTCAACTCGAACCTCTCCGATCTCCAGTTCAGCAGCATTCAGAATGATCGTGTCTGTTTCGTCGACGACTTCAAGATCGATAACGACTTGACCTTCGAATGAGCTGCGACCCAGATCGGGCTCGAGCTGAATGGCGTAATGCCTAGGAAGTACCTGCCGAGGAAGTCGATGAGGATTTTGCTGGGTCACAGGGCGCACCCTAGCGGCCTATTGCGGACTTCATGGGGTTGAGTCGCTAGGGTGCTTTGCAGTCTGCACCGAAAGAACGATGACCACCTACCCGCCCAACTTAGACATCGACGTTGTCGGATTCGGTAACGCTCTTGTTGATGTCCTGTCTCACCAAGACGATGCATTTATTGATGAAATTGGTGCCATCAAGGGAGCTATGAACCTCGTAGACGGGGATCGTTCGGCCGAGTTATATGAACTCGTTGGGAAACACACAACTGTGTCGGGCGGTTCCGCAGCGAACACCGTCATTGGCATCAATTCTCTCGGTGGCGAATGCGGCTACATAGGGCGAGTTGCCAACGACGATCTGGGCGACGTATTTGTCGCGGATATGCGCCGCTTAGCCATCGTTCACACAACACCGCGGGCTCCTTCAGAAGACCCGACCGGCCGCTGCATCGTTTTCATCACCCCCGACGGAGAGAGGACACTCAATACCTTTTTGGGAGCTTCCAACGGGCTCACTTCCTCCGATATAGATCTTGATCTGGTTAAAAGGGCCAAACTTCTCTTTTTGGAGGGTTATCTTTGGGACCCACCAGAAGCAAAAGCTGCCATGCGCTACGCGGCTTCGGAAGTCAGCGCGGGAACGAAAGTCGCTTTGACCCTCTCGGATCAATTTTGTGTCGAACGTCACCGCGACTCGTTCTTGGACCTCCTCGACGAACACGTCGACGTCGTTTTTGCTAACCACCACGAGATCATGTCTCTTTTTGAGGTTGATCAGTTCGACGTGGCTACGGACATGATTCAGGACCGTGTCGACCTAGCTGCGATCACACTAGGTGCAGATGGATCAATCTTGATCACCCCTGATGAGCGCATCGCTATTGCTGCAGATCCCGTGGCCAGCGTCATGGACAAAACCGGAGCCGGCGACCTTTACGCAGCAGGCGTGCTGTACGGGTTGGCACAGGGTTACGAGTTGGAACGTTGCGGAGCGCTCGGCTCTATAGCTGCTGAGGAGGTCATCGGCCACGTAGGACCGAGGCCAGAGATGTCTCTTAGGGAATTGGCAGGTGAGATCGCATAATCAGGTATCGATCTCAAACCAGGCCAGGGTTGTCCTCCCGAGCGAGTCGAGGTGCTTATGACTATCGGCGCGAAGGTTCCGAAGATTTCCCCGCGGATTCGCGATGACTTGCTCCAAATAGATTTTGACCTTCGGTTCAGTCCCGCTAGGCCGGATCGCCATTCGTACACCAGCGTCTGATCGAAATTCGAGGAGGTTGGCAGAAAATGGATCTGGCAGCGTCGACCAATCGGTCACAGCGACTATGGGGCTTCCCATCAGATCAGTGGGAGGGTTGATTCGGAGGTTGTTGAGCGTTGCCTCGATAGCAACGGCTTCGAATTGGCCACTTACTTGTGTCGTCACATATAGACCTATTTCGAGTGCCAACTCGTCTAGGCGGGCCTACGGGTCAGTACCGCGAGAGTTCAGTTCGTACCACATTTCGAGAAATGTAATTGCCGCTGCAATACCGTCTTTGTCAAGAACTAGGTCATTGACCGAATATCCCAGTGCTTCTTCGTATCCGAATATCCAGTTGCTGTCAGATAGCGACACTGCAGGTTCCATGATCCATTTAAAGCCAGTGAGTGTGCGGACGTGTTCAACACCATGGGCGGCGCACAATGTTCCGACCGCCTCTGAGGAAACAAATGAACTAGCTGTTAAACGGTTCTCACCAGACGTCTTCGAGAGCTGGTGATCGCATAGCAAGAGCCCCAATTCATCACCCGTCAGTTGATGCCAACCGAGATCGGTTCTTACCGCCACAGCCAACCGGTCGGCATCTGGATCGTTGGCGACGACCAGGGGAGCGTTTGCTTTATCCGCGACAGAGTAAGCAGCGTCAAGTACCCCAGGCTCTTCGGGATTTGGAAATGGGAGGCCAGGAAATGAACCATCAGGCTCAAATTGGTTATTGACGCGAACGGGAGACGGGATACCCGCTCGAAAGCAAGCGGCTTCCATGGTCGCACCCCCCACCCCACATAGGGGTGAGTAGACCCAATGAGGGAAGTCGCTTCTGGGGTCTCTTTGGTTACTGCTCGGTATAACGGCTTCGATATAGGCCGCAATTGCTTCGTCTCCGGAGAGAAATTCGACTTCGTCGACTGAAGCCAGATCCTCATCGTCAGGAAGATGAGAAAAATTCATCAAGGACTCGATCTTTCGATCCTCCGGTGGTCGTATCTGAGATCCGTCGGGTCCGTAAACCTTGTAGCCACTGTCTGGGGCCGGGTTATGACTGGCTGTAACCACGATGGCACCCGCTGCGGTCCTCATCTTTTGGTGCCATACGACTACCGGAGTCGGACATGGATCGTCGATCAGCAAGCAGGGAATTTTCAAAGCAGTCAACAACAGCGCCGTGTCCAAAGCATAAATATCGGAGTCCGGTCGGGCGTCGTACCCGATAACAACACCACTCCGCGCTAGGCCAAGATCGAGAAGGTGTAACCCGATAGCGCGTGCCGTCACGCGTACCGTCACCCGATTCATGTGGGACGGTCCGACACCGCGTGGTGCCCTGAGACCCGCTGTTCCGAATTGAAGCTTTGTGGAAAAATACTGATCTAGGAATACGGAGTCAGAAGCCCTTTCGGCAACGATGGACTTCCCAGATGAATCCGGATCCGCGACAATCCAGGCTGCGGGTTGAACCACAAGTCCCGGTACCACATCAGTCACCAACTCATCCTGCCTCATCAGGCACGCTAGCGTTGCTCATTCACCGTTGATAAACCGATGCTTTTCCCAACGCTGGCCTTTGGCCTTTTCTTTGTCGCCGTCTACCTACTCAACTGGTTGACGCGCCCGCACCCCTTGGTTTGGCGCATCACCATCTTTGGATCAAGTCTCTTCTTTTATGCCTGGTGGAACTGGCGCTTCGTTTTCCTCCTCTTGTGGGCTATCACATCAAATTGGTGCGCAGGAAATCAGATCGACAAGTGCCTCCGGCTCCAAAATACTCAAGGAGCACGAGGCTGGTTACGAACTGCAATCGTGAGTGACTTGGCGATGCTCGGAGTATTCAAGTACTACGACTTCTTCGCTTTAGAGCTTTCGAACTTGCTCGGTGCCGACACTTCTATTCCGTTGTTGGAGTTGACATTGCCCGTGGGAGTTTCCTTTTTCACCTTCCAAGCAATGAGTTACGTAATCGACTTGAAGCGGCGTCTAGTGAAACCAATGCCATTCCTTGATTTCGCTGTCTACCTCTCATTCTTTCCGCAGCTAGTGGCCGGTCCCATAGTTCGAGCCTCGGAGATGGCGCCTCAAATAGCTCAACGTCCTGACCCTCGGACGGTCCCGTCGACTGAAGCCTTTCACCTGATACTCCGGGGCTTGTTCAAGAAGGTGGTGATTTCTAGTTGGCTGGCAAGCACCTTGGTAGACAACGTTTTTGCCAATCCCGACGGTCATAGCAGTCACGATGTTCTGCTTGGCGTCTATGGCTACGCGATCCAGATCTATGCTGATTTCTCAGGGTATACAGACATCGCAATTGGTGTTGCACTACTGCTGGGCTTTCGGTTCCCCACAAACTTCGACTGTCCCTACCGTGCGCTTTCGCTGAGAGACTTCTGGAAAAGGTGGCATATAACGCTTTCCTCGTGGTTGCGTGACTACCTCTACATTCCACTAGGAGGCAACCGCGGCCGAAACTCGGAGACCTATCGGAACCTTCTCATCACCATGGTCCTAGGAGGGCTCTGGCACGGCAGCACCTGGAACTTCGTGATTTGGGGAATGATCCACGGGGTCGCTCTCATGATCGAACGGTTGCTACCGAATCGGGATATTCACCCGATGTTCAGATGGGTAATCACGTTCCATGTCGTGTGCTTCGCGTGGGTCTTTTTCAGAGCTGAGTCATTCGCCGCTGCTCTGGATGTGTTGGCTGCCATATTCTCCTCCCCGGGTAACGATCAGATTTCAAGCTTTCCCATCGTGTTGGTTATCGGCTTCGCTCTAGCTGCCCAATTCGCCCCTAAATCGGAAGTAGCGCGGCTCAAAAACCGCCTGAATCGGTCTGGGATTGCGACGCAAGGGTTGGCATTCGGGATCGGACTTGTTCTCATCGACTTGCTCGGTCCCGACGGAGTCGCCCCCTTTATTTACTTTCAATTCTGATGAACAACACATTCGACCACCGAACGGACCATCCGCCAAACCTCAATGGTTTCGCCGCTGGTCGAGTATTTGCGGGTGGTCTGTTGGGTTTGGGTGTGGCAATTTGTCTCAATTCTTCAATCCTGCTTGCTGAAGCGGAACGCCTTCCAGATAGCACCAGTCGATCAATATCAGTAGCTGTATGGACACCCATAGAATCTGTAGCTTCCCCCCTGAAATTGACGTGGCCCAGAGAAATAGGTGATCGCTTACTCGGCCGAGCAAAAGATGAACAGCAGATAACTCTGATCCGTGAACAAGTCGAAATGACCACCGAGACGAACCTCGAACAGGAAGAACTGGTTGTTGAATCAGTGCAAAAGGAGCGAAGAAGCGAAGCTTCATCTTCAACGTCAGCAAGCGAACCAGTCGATTCCCCATGGACCGAAGACAATCCACTCGATGTTTGGGTGGCGGGCGACTCAATGGTCCAGTTTTTTGGCGAAACGTTCGTATCGATGGTCGAAAAATCCCCCGTAGTGGAAGGAACATCAGAACCACAGCTGTCAAGTGGACTGAGCCGACCCGATTACTTCGACTGGCCCACGCGTATCGCCGAGATAATGACCGAACATGACCCGGACGTGATCGTCCTTATGTTCGGTGGTAACGACGCACAAAATATTAGAACAGCTGACAGTCGATGGCTTGAGCGGTTTAGTGCCCCGTGGACTGACGAATATCGACGCCGCGTGGGATTAGTTATGGACATCGCAACGGCGGACGAAGAGCGAATTGTTTTGTGGGTTGGCCAACCGCCGATGCGCGCAGCAGGCTTCGATACCCGTATGCAACTACTCAACGAGGTGTATCAAGCGGAAGCTGACGAAAGACTAGGTGTCCACTACGTGGACCTCCGATCTATGTTTACGGACGCGTCAGGCAAATATGCTAGGTACCTCCCGGATTCATCTGGAAAACTCGTGGATGTGCGGTTAAGCGATGGAGTGCACCTAAGCCACTGGGGTGGCGAGTGGCTCTCCAAGTTACTGCTAGCTGAAATCAGTCGTGCGAGTGATGGTGTCGGGGAACTATGGCCCTAGCCAAGTACCGGGCTGCGGTGGTCCTCGTGGTGGCGGTATCGGTGAGTTGGTCCGTCAACGGTTCAATCTGGGCCGAAGAAACCGAAAAAGAAGTTCAGTTAGATGATGGAAACTCCGCACCGATGTTCGATCCATGGGGTGCCCCCGTTCAACGCTGGCCGGATCTACTCTCATCACAACTCGGCGAAGACAAGACTTACTACTACTGGACTCGCGAAGATCGAAAGTCGCTTCTACGCAGCGGAACAAACCAAAGACCACTAAATATCTGGGTCGGCGGTGACTCACTTGCTGGCGGCGCGGCACTCGGATTCAGGGAACTAGTGCGGCTCGAGAGTCGATGGCTTTACACCGAGGACGTTCGAAAATCGACCGGCATCGTCAGTGACTGGTACTTCGATTGGGAGGCCTATTTGGACGACGAAGTAGCGAATGGACCCTACGAGGTAATCGTTATTTCGATTGGAGGCAACGACTGGCAAGGATTTCGTGGTGGACCGACCGAGAAGGGGAGTCCGGACTGGGTGGAGAAATATCGCTCCAGAGTTACTCGAATCTTGCAAATTCTCGACCGCCCGGGTCGACTCGTTATATGGGTGGGCATGCCCCACTTCCGTATTCCCTTCATGGTGCCGCTACCAGACGCGGTCAACCCCATTACCGAAGAGGTTTTTGGAGATGGGGAACGCTCCTCGTGGATAGATGCAGCCGCCATTGTTTCGCCAGACGGCTTTTGGACGAAGTCCATAATGGACGATGACGGCAAAGAGATCGAGGTGCGAACCCAAGATGGAACCCACTACCAATCCAATGGCGCGCGCCTAATTGCCGGTGCCGTTGTCGCTGCTATAGAAGAACGGACGCGCTAAAGCGCGTCACACGATGGTCAGCCTCTACCGCAGTTCGGTCTTTTGCCGTGGTTGGCTTTGCTGCGGCGAGCGCGAAGTTTTCTTTTCTTTGTGCGCTTCGACATGTCGACAAGGTTAGCGGGGCTTCTGGTGATTCCCTAAAGGACCCAAAGCCGTCCAATTTGCCGATGACTAATTGACTGCGCCGACCTCCTTCAATTTTTCGACGTCTTCGCTCGAAAATCCCCAATCAGTCAAAACTTCAACCGTGTGCTGGCCGGGTGCCGGCGGTGGCATTTGCACCTCACCCGGGGTGCGACTGAACTTAGGCGCTGGTCCGGGTTGAACTACTCCGTCAACTTCGACGAAGGAACCCCTAGCGACGTTATGAGGGTGCGACGGTGCTTCTGATAAATCGAGAACCGGTGCGTAACAAACATCACTTCCCAACATGATGGCGTCCCATTCATCACGACTTTTCGACTTGATAATTTCGGCCAACCGCTCCCTTTTGTGACCCCAATCGCTTTGGTCGTTTCGATCCTCTGTAGATGCGTCCGCCAAACCGGTGAGTTCGAGCAGCTCATCGTGAAACTTCCCTTCGATCGAACCGACGGAAACGAACTTTCCATCCGAAGTTTCATAGACCCCGTAGTAGTAGGAACCTCCGTCCAGGACATTGTCCTCTCGTTGATCAGACCAATGTCCCGATGCGTGCATGCCATAAATCGAACCCATCAAGGAGGCCGCCCCTTCGGTCATTGCAGCATCGACAACCTGTCCCTCACCCGATGTCTTAGCCTCAAGTAAAGCAGCGCATACCCCGAAGGCTAAATAGATCCCGCCGCCGCCGAAGTCACCGACCAGGTTTAAAGGAGGAGACGGCTTGTCGGCAGATCCGATCGCGTGGAGTGCGCCGGTAAGCGCGATGTAATTGATGTCATGTCCAGCAGCGTGCGCGAGGGGGCCTTCTTGACCCCAGCCCGTCATGCGCCCATAAACCAGCTTAGGATTTCGCGCAAGGCATTCTTCGGGTCCTAGACCAAGACGCTCTGTTACACCTGGACGGAAACCTTCGATCAAAGCATCCGCTTCTTCAACGAGTTTGAGGACAGTTTCGACCCCATCAGGATTCTTGAGGTCAACTGAAACTGATCGGCGACTGCGATTCAGAACACTGAATTTTCGACCCCGGTCGATTCCGAGGTCCACCTGGGTCATACGATCAATTCGAACGACGTCCGCTCCCAGGTCGGCCAACAACATCGCGCAAAACGGACCCGGCCCAATGCCAGCTAACTCAACAACTTTGACTCCGCTTAATGGTCCCACATCATCCTCCCCGAATGACTTCGTCTCTAGATTCTTTCACAGGCTCAAGTACCGTTCACAGCCGTTGGATGACTTCGCTGCGCGCGACGGTAACCTCGCCTGCCAATGGAAAGATTCGGATTCGTTGGGTTACCCAATGCGGGTAAGTCGTCACTCTTCAACGCCTTAGCGGGCGGAGGAGCACTTGCTGCTCCCTACGCATTCGCCACCACGGACCCAAATGTGGGAGTCGTTAAGGTCCCCGACCATCGTCTCGAAGCCCTCGCGGAGATGAGCGGAAGCGAAAAAATTGTCAACTCTACAACTGAGTTCGTCGATATTGGAGGCCTAGTAGAGGGCGCTAGCCAAGGAGAAGGCCTAGGCAACAAGTTTCTTGCTGGTATCAGAGAGGTGGATGCCCTCGTGTTGGTTCTCCGAACTTTCGGTGATGCTGATGTACCCGGCCCCACTGATCCCCTAGAACACCTACGCGTCGTGGAGATCGAACTGACTCTTGCAGATCTCGAATCAGTTGAATCCCGCATCGATCGTCGACGCAAAGCCCTGCGTGCTGACCCTCGAGATCACGGACTCGTAGCTGAAGTTGATGCTCTCGAGTCGGCATTACAACTACTTTCGGACGGCACCCCGCTCTATAGGGCCGATCTGTCGCAAGATCGTCGAGCCGCTCTTCAAGAACACTTCCTGCTCACAAATAAACCGGTCATGGCAGTCCTGAACATAGGAGAAGATCAATTAGCCGGAGCTTCTGAACTCGCGTCGGAACTCGGCGCAGCGCTCCCCGGTTGTGAAGTTCTACCCCTTTCCGTTCAACTTGAAGCTGAAGCTGCAATGCTGCCGGAAGAAGAAAGGGCCGAGCTCCTAGAGGGGCTAGGCCTGGGAGAAGGCGCTCTGCCGGTATTCGTGCGCGCTGCACATGACTTGCTTGGCCTTCGTACCTTCTTGACCACTGGAGAAAAAGAGTCACGGGCGTGGACCTTTAAGCATGGCTGGAAGGCACCACAATGCGCAGGGCGAATTCACACAGACTTTGAGCGAGGATTTATTCGAGCCGAAGTGATCGCCCACAATGACTTACTTGCTCTGGGGTCATGGGTGGCGGCACGAGAGGCCGGACAGTTACGTCTTGAAGGTAAGGACTATGAGATGAAAGACGGGGACGTCGTCGAATTCCGCTTCAATGTGTGATGAACAGAACGCGTTACCAATCATGATGGTGATCTTTTCGGAGCTTGGGTTTCGATTCACCGCCCGATGACACAATGGTTTGAGGTTAGGTGCGATGAACGAACCAGAAAAAAACTCAAATCAAGGAACGCTTTATCTAGTGGCGACACCCATCGGCAACTTGGGTGACATCTCCCAGCGGGCGTGCCAAGTTCTCGAAGAAGTTGAAGTCGTCGCCTGTGAAGATACTCGTCGAACCGGCAAGCTTTTGGAACTCTTAGGTCTACAAGCCAAAAAGCTTCTCATCGCTAATGAGCACACCGAATCTTCGATCGGCCCAACCGTTGTGGAACTACTCGCCCAAGGTAAAGACGTGGCGCTTGTCAGCGACGCCGGGACGCCAGCCATTTCTGATCCCGGGGAACGTCTGGTTAAACACGTGGTTGCCAGTGAGCATCATGTATCAGTGGTCCCCGGCCCCAGCGCAGTCATTGCGGCGGTAACGCTTTCAGGGTTTGCCACTAAGAGATGGACGATGGAAGGCTTCTTGCCTCGAAAAGGACGGGAGCGGCGCCTTCAGCTAAAGGCCATCGGTTTAGCAGACCGAACTACCGTCATATTCGAATCACCGAAACGACTGCGCAAAACCCTCGCCGAACTTGCTGCAGCTTGTGGCCCCGACCGTGACGCGGTTGTGATGCGAGAACTAACCAAATTGCATGAAGAAATTGTGCGCGGAACCCTGGCGGAGTTGTGCGAAAGATTTTCGGTAGACGTGAAAGGTGAAACAGTCATAGTTATTAGTGCGGCTGAGGTGCAAGAGGTAAGTGATGAGACGATCATTAACGCTTTGGAAGGAGAACTAGCGAAAGGAACGAAGACGAGCGGTGCCGTAACCCAAGTGTCCGCAGCCCTGGGAGTGCAACGAAATAGGGTCTATTCGCTCGCCCACCAGAAGCTGGAACAAGGACTCAACTGAGAAACCTCGACGGATGCCCCAACACCGGTCGGTACTATGTCAATCGTGGCCACCCCCTACTACGTCACCACCCCGATCTACTACGTGAACGATGCACCTCACATTGGCCACGCGTACACGACCATTACCGCCGACGCCGTCGCGAGATGGAATAGGCTTCTAGGCCGCGATGTTCACTTTCTGACCGGCACCGATGAACATGGCCTAAAGGTTCAGCGTGCTGCCGAAGAACAGAACTGCTCGCCGATTGAATGGGCAGACCAAACAGTTGTCAGATTTCAAGACGCGTGGCGGCAACTGGGAATATCGAACGATGATTTCATTCGGACAAGTGAACAACGTCACTATTCGGCGGTGCAGAAACTCCTCCAAGCTTGCTATGACAACGGAGATGTGGATCTTCAAACTTACGAAGGGTTGTATTGCGTTAGTTGTGAGGCCTATTTCGGTGATGGCGATCTCGATGACGGCAACTGCCCAATACACGGCCGGCCCGTCGAACATGTCACCGAGGAGAACTATTTTTTCAAGCTGAGTCGCTACGAACGAGCACTCAGAGAGTGGTACGAATCCCACCCTGACTTCGTTATTCCAGCTACCAAAAGAAATGAAGCCCTTGGTTTCATCAACCAAGGACTTCAGGACTTTTCGATCAGCAGGACTTCCATTGATTGGGGCATCCCACTCCCGTGGGATCCTTCCCATGTCACCTATGTCTGGTTCGACGCGTTGACCAACTACATCACCGCGGCTGGCTACGTCGATGATCCACAAGGGTTTGCTAGGCGTTGGCCCGGAATTCATCTAATTGGCAAGGACATCCTTAGGTTTCACTGCGTGTATTGGCCAGCAATGTTGATGAGTGCTGGTCTCGCCCCTCCCGAACGCATCCACGTGCACGGGTTCTTGTTGGTCGGGGGCGAAAAGATGTCGAAAACCCGGTTAAACCAGATCGCTCCAGCAGACCTAGTCGAAGAGTTCGGCGTCGATGGAGTTCGACATCATTTCTTACATGACCAACCTTTTGGCCCTGACGGAGACTTCAGCCACGAAGGTATGACAGCTCGCTACAACGCGGACCTTGCGAATAATCTTGGTAATCTGCTCAGCCGGGTAACAACGGTGGTTACATCAAAATGTGATGGGATCGGGACGTCCCCCCAACCAGAGAGCCCGCTGGCTGCCATCGTCGCAGATGAGTACGAGCGCATCGTCGACGGGTGGGAACGAATTTCGCCTTCAGAGGCACTCGACTCAACGTGGAGAATTATTCGCGAGACAAACGCGTATCTGGAACAGGCCGAACCTTGGAAGTCGGACCCGGGACCGGAAGTCAACGTCGTGCTTGGAGATGCTCTGGAAGTCTTGAGAATCGTGTCCGTCCTAGCGTCGCCAGCAGTCCCCGATGCCTGCGCGGAAATTCGACGCCGAATCGGGCTCGGAGACGACAATGAACCAACGCGACTTCCCGAAAGCATCCAGTGGGGCGGGTATCCAGCAGGGCTTCCAGTGATCAAAGGGGATCCCCTGTTCCCCCGTCTCAAGTGATCACGATGGATTGGACCGACAATCACTGTCATCTACCCGACGACATGGAGATAGCAGCACAAGTAGTGCTAGATGCCGAACAAATGGGTGTGCGCAGACTCATTGATGTAGGCACCTCGGTTAAACGAAGTCTCGAATGCCTAAAGCGCGCCGAGCGGTTCGAAGGAGTATGGGCCACGGCAGGTGTTCACCCCCACGATGCGAAGACTGGAATCGACGGCCTCGAGCAACTGCTCTCTCACCCTGAGACGGTGGCCGTTGGCGAATGCGGACTTGACTATCACTACGACAATTCGCCTCGCGATGCACAAAGGGACGTCTTCGCTCGACAAATTCAACTAGCCCACCAATATGAATTACCGCTTGTAATACACACTAGAGACGCGTGGGAGGACACCTTTGACCTACTTGACTCAGAAGGCGTACCAACCAAGACCGTGTTTCACTGCTTCACCGGAGGCCCAAGTGAAGCAAACGCGGGTCTAGAACGCGGGGCGTACCTCTCATTTAGCGGCATAGTTACTTTCCCAAATGCACCAGAGTTGCGGGAAGCTGCATCTCTGACTCCTCCAGATCGATACATGGTTGAAACCGATGCTCCATACTTGGCACCGGTTCCACAAAGAGGTAAAGCAAACCGACCGGCGTGGGTCACGCTGGTCGGAGCGGGAGTCGCAGCGGCGCGAGGAGTAGAAATCGAGGTCGTCGCGGCAGAGACATGGAACAACGCCTCAGACTTCTACGGCCTGACATAGCGACCAGATAATCGCCGAGCGTCAGTAGGCTCCCTGAAGCGTCAAGAGAAATTGGTGGTTGGTGGTGCAACCTTTGCTCCGAAAGAGTTGGCAGAGAAACGCCATCCTGCTGTTGCTGGGAACAGCTGTTGTCGGCGTCGCGGCGATGGCAGTAAACGACTCGACCCAGCCAGCAGAGCAGACTGCCCCTCCTCCAACTAACAGAACAATTTCAGATCTAGATGTCCCCGACCTCTCGGTTTCAGGGTTCCGCGTCGGCAGTCTCGCGCTGTCATTGGTCGAGAACCTGTTTTTCAGCACTAGGTCGCTTCTCGGCGATCCTGACGTAGTAATGACCACCACGTCGGTCGAACCCCTTGACAATGATCAAAGCATCAACCCGACAACTACAAGCATTGGGGTGTCCACGCAAATAACCACATCGACAAGCCCGCCCACCACAACGAGTCCAGTCACCCCAGCCACAAAAATCAATGAATCTCAGTCGGTCCCCGGTACCTCGGCGCCGATGGTTCCCACCGCGCCAACAACCACATCGACAAGTCCGCCCACCACAGCCACGACGACAACCACAACCGAACCCATACCTGCGACTACCACAACCACGCTGCTCATCAGTGATGAACCTTCCCGAGAATCGATAGAGCGAAACAACGACCCCACCATTTTTGGGGAGTCGTATCTGGATACGTGGCCATCGCTGGAAATGTGGGAACGGATGGCTTGGTGCGAATCAAGAAACACCTGGGATGTAGACACAGGCAACGGATACTACGGAGGTCTCCAATTTGCACTGGGCTCGTGGCAATGGATGGGTGGCGAAGGAAGCCCCTCTGATGCAACCCGAGAAGAGCAGATTTACCGCGCGAACCTGCTCTGGCAAGCCCAAGGATGGAACGGATGGCCCGGATGTAAAGCCTATTTCGGTTGGTCCAGATGGCAGACCTCACAATGACTCTGTCCTTTAGCGAAGTCCAGCGCCTGCTCAAAAGCGCAGCGATAACACCTAAGAAAAGCCTCGGACAAAACTTTGTGGTCGACCCCAACACCGTTCGACGGATGGCACGGCTGGCAGGCGTAGGGAATGGGAGTCGCGTTCTAGAAATAGGAGCCGGATTGGGTTCTCTTACGCTTGCTCTTGCTGAAACAGGTGCACAAGTAACCGCAATCGAAACAGATCGAGCGTTGATTCCGTTACTGAAGGACGCAGTGGGCAATGAAGCAAGAATTATCGAAGCCGATGTCCGCGCGCTCTCGTGGAACGATGTCGTACCAACACCCGGATGGCACCTTGTTGCGAACCTCCCCTACAACATCGCTACGACGCTTGTGTTGACGGTGCTAGACGAAGTCCCGAACATCAATCGGCTGTTGGTAATGGTCCAACAAGAAGCGGGTGAACGCATAGCAGCATCAGTCGGCAACCCCGCCTATGGGGCGGTATCAGTTCGAGTGGCGCTACGAGGTCAAGCTTCGATAGTCGGTCAAGTTCCTCCTTCGGTCTTTTATCCGAGACCAAGAGTGAACTCGGTTGTAGTTGCCATAGAGCGGGTGGAGAAAAACATCGAATTGAAGGTAGAGAACCAGGTCATTGAACTACTTCGCATCGCCTTCAACCAACGGCGAAAGATGCTTCGAAAGAGCCTGAAAGGCCACCTCAGAGAAGGCACCATTGAAAGGGCACACATTTCGCCGACGTCTCGACCAGAAGAGCTAGATCTAGGCCAATGGATAGCGCTTGCCCAACTATCCTCGCTGGGTGAACCATGAGCGCTGTCGAGATTCTTTGCCCAGCCAAGCTAACTCTGTCACTTAACGTGAAAGGCCGACGCGAAGACGGCTATCACCTGATTGACGCTGAGATGGTTTCGATAGATCTCTGTGATGAACTCTTGATCAATGACGGTGCAGGGATCAAAGTTCGATCCGCAGGCTCTGGATTTGATGTGCCTCTCGACCACAGCAACCTCGTTAATCAGGCACTAAGAATGGCAAACCGAGTGGCTGATGTGACGATCATTAAAAGGATCCCCGCAGGAGCAGGATTGGGCGGAGGATCAACGAACGCGGCGGCGATTTTACGATGGGCTGGATTTGAAGACCCGATCGCCGCCGCAAAACTAGGGGCCGACGTCGCATTCTGCCTCAAGGGTGGCCGAGCGCAGGTAAGAGGGATCGGAGAAATATTAGAGCCATTGCCCTACCGCCAACTCGGAATGACTCTTCTGATCCCCCCAATAGGAGTATCCACCCCAGAGGTCTATCAGGCCTGGGACGAGCTAAATAGTCCGACGGGTGATCATGGCAACGATCTTGAAACAGCAGCTCTCACGGTGGAACCCCGACTCGCCGAATGGCGTGACGTTCTCAGCGAAGCGACGGGGAAACAAGCCCGACTGGCTGGAAGCGGAGGGACTTGGTTCGTGGAGGGTCACCACGAGGCATTTACCCATCGAGGGATCACATCGATGAATGTCGTAACAGTCCCTGCGCAAGACGAAAAAGGAGACGCAGGCTAGCCGAACTAGGTCAGTCCGCCGGAGCGGCTACTTATTGCGGCGCTGGTAACGCGTCCGTCGAAGCATCTTCTTGTGCTTCTTTTTGCGCATACGCTTGCGACGCTTTTTGACAAGGGATCCCATGAGGAATTGCAGGGTAGCCGAACCATCGGCCAGAGCCAACGTGGCAATTGCTGACATTGTTGACGCAGGTGCTGATTCACCTAGCTCCCATCGTTAGGCTGGAGGTATCGACCGAGCACTCAGGTGCTCTGATGGTCGGGGATCGTTCAACTGGCAGGACATCGGGTTTTGGTCCCGACAATGGAGGTTCGAGCCCTCCTCCCCGAACGGAGTAGCTACGACTAGATTTCATGCAGCGGACCTTGCGGCGAAGAACGGAATCCATCGACGTGAACCAACATCTTTCTGGCCGTCGCATGAGCGCAATCGTGTTAGCAGCGGGCAAGGGATCGCGAATGCAATCGCCGCTACCCAAACCACTTCAGTTGCTTGACGGGCAGCCCATGACCGGCTACGTCATCAAAGCGCTCGAAGGGCTAGGAGTTGAGCGCCTGATCATCGTCGTAGGACATCAAGGGTCCCGGGTTCGAGACGCGCTGCTTCAAACAACGAACGACCCATCTGGATTGGAGTTCGCAGAACAGAAGGTGCAAAACGGTACGGCGCAAGCAGTTGCCGTAGCGCTTCAACTACTTGACCCAAATGACCTCGAAGCAGACGACAACAACGTGATGGTGCTGCCTGGAGACATGCCCCTCCTCACGACGTGCACCCTCGCTGAACTAAAGGAACTGCACTTTGCGTCCGGAGCTGCTGCGACGGTACTTACGGCGGAATTCACGGATCCTTCCGGCTACGGAAGAGTCGTTCGTGACGAACAGGGTCAAATCAAACGAATTGTTGAGCACGCCGATGCCCTACCCGAAGAACTGACCATTGGGGAAGTCAACACTTCGGTTTATTGCTTCAAATCCGGGTTGCTTTCCTCGGCTCTTCGCGACGTAGGAAGCGCGAATGCGCAAAGTGAGTACTACTTAACCGACGTCATCGAGCTACTGACAACCTCAGGCAATGACGTTTTAGCAGTCACCGTTGATGACTCAGATGAAGTGCGTGGAGTAAATGACAGCCAACAACTAGCTGAATGTGAATTACTGCTCAGAAACCGATCTGATGTCAAATAGCCCACAGAAGATGTTGCGTCGGGTACTGTCACGGGACCGTTCTACAACTCTTCTACGTCCGGAGAAGCGATGGAACTCGTAACCAAAAAGCGATTACATCTGTTCTCGGGAAGGGCGAACCCCGCTCTTGCCCGTGAAATTTCTCAACACCTAGGTATTGAGTTAGGTGATCCAGGACTTATCGACTTCGCCAACGGTGAGATCAAATGCCGGTTCGAGGAGTCAGTTCGTGGTGGCGACGTATTCATAATCCAAACCCACGCGGCGACCGAAGACATGAGCGTAAATGATGCGATCATGGAGCACTTGATCATGGTCGACGCCGCTCGACGTGCCTCGGCCAAACGAATTACAGCCGTCGCTCCGTTTTATGGTTACGCGCGACAGGACCGAAAGGCCCAGGGTCGCGAACCCATCACCGCCCGACTGGTTTCAGACCTGCTGTTACAAGCGGGTGCCGATCGATTGGTGAGTATCGATCTACACAGCGGCCAAATACAAGGGTTCTTCGAAGGCCCTGTCGATCATTTAACCGCGGCCCCCGTCCTAATTGACTATTTGCGATCGTTCATCCCGGAAGGATCCGTGATCGTGTCCCCGGACACGGGGCGAGTAAAAGTCGCAGAGCGATACGCGAAGAGACTCAACTGCGAGGTCGCGACCATTTACAAACGTCGATCCCTGCAATCCACTAATGAGGTAGAAGCGCTCGGAGTAATGGGCGAAGTGGACGGACGGACCTGCATCATTATCGACGACATGGTTGATACCGCAGGAACGATTTGCGCGGCGGTAGATACTCTGATTACACAGGGGGCGTCGGAAGTCCTGTGCGCTACAACTCACGCCGTGTTCTCAGGGCCAGCGGTCGATCGCCTAAAAAATTCTCCTTTAAGCAGGGTGATCGTCACTGACACCGTGCCGCTGCCGGATTCAAAACGTTTCGACAAACTAGAGGTACTCAGTGCTGCAGGCATTCTTGCCGACGCGCTCGAATCGGTATTCGAAGATACATCAGTATCTGAAATCTTCGATGGAGAAAATCACTCCTAGTCGATTGGGTCCCTGTTGGGGTGAGTGATGAGAAGACCCGCACCCTACACTGGGCAATTCCTTGAGCCCTTCTGAGAGGATTGGGCAAACATCACTTATTCCGTAGGAGTCATTGGCGATGTCGTCAGAACTGAAGCTTGAGGCCGCAACAGGCCGCGATCACGGCAGTCGCTCTGCACGACGTTTGCGACGTAGCGACAAAATTCCTGCTGTGCTCTACGGGCAAGGCTCGGAACCACTTTCGGTGACGCTAGATCGACCAAAGTTCAGGGCGACACTCAACGCTGCCGGCCCCAACGCCGTCATCACACTTAACATTGACGGAACTGACTACCTAACCATCGTCAAGACCATGCAGCGTGACCCAATAGCTAATCGCGTGACCCATGTCGACTTCATGTTGATTGACATTGATCAGCGCCTGGTAGTGGACGTGCCAATCTCGTTGGTAGGAGACGCTGCAATCGTTCGACAAGAGGGAGCTGTTGTACAGCAGCAGATGATGACACTTACTGTCGAAGCGCCCGCTGGCAACATCCCTCAACTCTTCGAAGTAGATGTTTCCGAAATGTCGATAGATAACCCCGTTCGTGTGTCGGACATCGAAACCGGCAGCGGGGTTGTTCCCCAAGCTGAAGACGACGCGCTAATTGCGATCGGACAACGCAGCAGGGCATCTATCGCGGCAGAAGAAGAAGCCGAAGCTGAAGATGAAGAGTCAGACGAGTTCGCAGAAGGCGAAGAACTCGGAGATGATTCAGCAGATGATTCTGGCGAAGCCGGCGATGATGCTGGCGAAGATAGCTAAGTTGACTCGAAGTGTCGGTATTTCGCCGGGCCGCCCTGCGGCGGGGCACACCGGCTGACTACCTGGTTGTGGGCTTGGGAAACCCGGGCGCTAAGTATCTGGGTACCCGACACAACATGGGATATGAGGTCGTCGAGCAAATAGCGCAACGCGAGATGACTTCGTTTGACACCTCCAAACGTGACCGAGCCAGAACTGCTGCCATCACTTATCAGGGATACCGAGTGATCCTCGCTTGTCCCATCACGCTCATGAATCTGAGCGGAGAGTCCGTCTCCTCGCTAGTTCGTCGCAACGGAATCGACCAAGTGGATCGCGTCGTGGTCGTTCACGATGAACTTGATCTGGAACCAGGTCGTGTCAAGGTCAAACGGGGTGGCTCAAACGCCGGACACAACGGACTTAATTCCATACGTCAACACCTTGGTACAGATGACTTTGTTCGTATCCGGATAGGGGTGGGAAAGCCCCCCGACCCTCAAAGCGGAAGAGATTGGGTTCTGAGAAGGCCATCACCCGACGATCGTTCGACACTCGACCCCGCCGTAGATGTTGGAGTTGAAGCAGTTAAGGCAGTTGTTGTGGGCGGCGTGGAACAAGCAATGAATGAAATAAATGGTCGCCAACCGTGAACCAGAGAGGTGTCCTATCGGAATTGCCGCGACGACTCGCAGTTGACCAAGGGCTCCGACAGGTACTGGGGCGCGGCAACGCCCAAATAGCGGTAGCGCAGGCAGGCAGGGCCTTTTTTGTCGCCGGTGTCGCGAACTTAACCGACCGGAGTCCGATAGTGGTGGTGACCTCCACCATGAACGAAGCTGAGATCCTGGCGAACGACCTCCGCATATGGTTGAGCAAAGAAGACGTTGAGATCTTTCCGGCGTGGGAGACGCTGCCCTTTGAGAGAGTTAGCCCTGCCACCGAGACCATGGGAAGACGGCTCGAAGTTATCAACAAGCTTCACAACGGAGTTGCGCCGAGGATCATTGTCAGTCCTGTTCGAGCGATCCTTCAGCGCATCAATCCCGAGATCCGAGACATCCAACTCCTTGAATTCGAGCGTGGCGAAAAGGCAGATATTTCCGAACTATCGGCATCCCTCATTGCCCAAGGATATAGACGCGAACTTCAAGTTGAAGGCCGAGGTGAATTCGCGGTTAGAGGCGGAATCGTCGACATCTTCCCGCCAACGAGCACGTCTCCGATCAGAATGGATTTATGGGGTGACCAAATTGAACGGTTAAGTGAATTTGCCGTCTCAGATCAACGATCCACTGCTGACATCGAGTCGATCACTGTAACTCCGGCTCGGGAGCTAGCGCTCACTATCCGGGTGCGAGAACGCGCGCAGGAACTAAAGACCACAGAGCCATGGGGTGAGGAACAATGGGAACGTCTCGCGTCGGGCCAGTTCTTCGATGGAATGGAATCTTGGCTTCCATGGTTAGTCAACGAAGAGCTAATACTTGCCGATCTGTTACCTCCCAATTCGTTGCTCTTTCTACTCGATCCCAAGAGGCTGAAAGATCGGTCTTCTGAGCTGGTAGCGGAAGAAGATGATCTGGCGCAGACATTGGCAACGACGTGGAAAGCGTTGGACTCCGGGGGAGAAATTCGAACCTTCCCCGGGCTTCATGTTCGATTTGAGCGAGCGTTGAGCAAATGTCGGTCCGATGTGTGGACGATCACCCACACATCTCCGAACCCGGGGGACCCTAGATTCGAAACTCAGCCCTGGAAAACAGCAGCGGGAAACCCGGAGCCGCTGCTTGACCAGATAAGAGATCTGTCCTCTCGGTCAAGCCAACAGTTACTTGTAGCAGCGGACGGTAAAGGCTCAGCTGAAAGAGTCGCAAAAGCGTTGCGTGCTGAAAACATTGATCTAAGTGTCCAAGAAGGTGGACCATATAAGGAGAGCCCAGGCGGACACGTGGTTACGGCGCCGCTTGAGAACGGGTTTATCGCCCCAACTCTGTCGCTAGCGGTCCTGACGGAACGGGACATAACTGGCCGTCGAAGAACACATCGAGTTGGTCGGCCGACAAAAGGATCTCAACGTACGTTTGAAGATCTACAAGCCGGAGACTATGTGGTGCATCACCATCACGGGGTCGCCCGGTATGCGGGAATGGAACATCGGACGCTTATGGGTTCTGAGAGGGACTACCTAGTGCTCGATTTCAAAGGTACGGACAGGTTGTACCTGCCCAGCGACCAAATAGAGTTCATCCGTCCCTACGTTGGCGGGGAGACACCTTCGCTCAGTCGAATGGGCGGTGCTGACTTCGCGAAACAAAAACAACGAGTTCGGAGCGCTGTCTCGGAAATAGCACAAGAATTGGTAGTCCTTTACCAGTCACGTTTGCAATCAACAGGACACTCCTTTCCTGCCCAAACACAGTGGATGAAAGAACTTTCCGAGTCATTTCGTTTCGAAGAGACCCCTGACCAAATGACTGCCATAGAAGAGGTCCTTTCGGATATGGAGTCACCGCATCCCATGGATCGCCTGATATGTGGCGACGTCGGTTTCGGCAAAACCGAAGTCGCGATGCGAGCCGCCTTTAGCGCCATCGCTGAGGGAAAACAGGTCGCGGTGTTAGTCCCGACAACTCTCTTGGCACAGCAACACCATCAAACTTTTGAAGATAGATACGCAGGTCACCCAGTACGAGTGGAAGCGCTAAGCCGCTTTCTCACTCCAACGCAGCAGCGTCGAGTGATCACAGAAACCATTGATGGCGCCGTCGACGTACTGATCGGAACTCACCGTCTGTTGTCTGAAGACGTTCGGTTCAAGAATCTGGGGCTTTTGATCATCGATGAAGAACAGCGATTCGGAGTCGCTCACAAGGAAACCATAAAGAGATTCAAAACTGATGTAGATGTCCTCACCCTGAGTGCGACCCCTATTCCCCGAACCCTTGAAATGAGTCTCACGGGAATCAGAGATCTATCATTGTTGCACACTGCACCAGCAGCACGGCAACCCATCCTCACGCATGTGGGCGAATACGATGAGCGAGCTGCTACCGAAGCTATAAGACGAGAGTTGTTGCGCGAGGGACAAGTATTTTTCGTCCATAACAAAGTGGAGGACATCGCTGCTGTCGCTGAACGACTTCACGAGATGGTCCCGGAGGCGCGTATCGGGGTGGCGCACGGCCAAATGGATGAAGGTTCCTTAGAACAGGTGGTTATAGATTTCTGGGAACGTGCCTACGACGTTCTAGTTTGCACCACGATTATTGAGTCGGGTATCGATATGCCGAGCGTCAACACCCTTGTCGTTGATCGGGCTGATCTCATGGGGCTTGGTCAACTTCACCAGTTGCGTGGAAGAGTCGGGCGCTCAGGACAACGGGCCTACGCCTATCTCTTCTACCCACCCAACAAGGCGTTGACTGAGAAGGCGTTCGAAAGGCTGAGAACTATAGGCGAGGCAACTCAACTCGGGTCGGGCTTTCGGATAGCTATGCGCGACCTCGAAATTCGAGGAGCGGGAAATTTACTTGGAGGAGCCCAATCCGGTCACATAGCTGCGGTTGGCTACGACCTCTACTGCGAAATGGTGACCGAAGCGGTCGCCGAGTTAAAGGGTGAGCCGATCGACCGAGTGCCTGACATCAACATTGATTTACCCATCGAGGCGTACCTTCCAAATAACTACGTCGAAGCTGAAGAACAACGTTTGGAGGCGTATCGGAGATTAGCTGCGGTCACTGAACTCATAGAGGTTGCAGACATCGAAGCCGAATGGATCGATAGATATGGACCTGTTCCCGAAGCGGCTCAGACACTCCTGCACGCGGCCCTACTTCGATCTGAATGCGTCAGGTTGGCAATAGCCGACATCAGTGTCACTCACAGGAACCGTGTACGAGTGTCCCCAATCGAATTAACCCAAAGTGAACAGATCCGATACCAACGCCTAATCGGTGAAGATAATTTCAACGGTGGGGCCTACAAAGAAGATTTTCTTGAGTTAACGATCCACCTTCAAGACGTTGGACCCAAGCTGCCTGGTGACATCTTTAACTTTCTTCGTGAACTTCGGCCCACCAAATAGGGCATTGAACCCGTACCATTTCCGTCGTGGTACTTAATTGGATCAAGAAGCGACAGGTCCCAACTGCGACGTTGATATCCATGTTGGTGGTACTAGCTGCCGGATGCAGCGCTAGCCCTGAACAGACCAGCCTTCTTAACCGTGACGAAATCTTTGACCGCATCGATCAAGATGATGACGGAATCGCATTGCGCGCTGACTACGAGACAGTGGTCGCCCTCAGCAACCGAACAATGGTGGTCGCGTCCTACCCCGGGGGTGATATCACCATAGAAGCTGTCTTGGACAGCCTGACTGAATCTCCCCCCAGTGGTCTGATCGATGCAGAGAACCCCTCTGTGGAGCAGTTTCGAGCGCGCTTAACTTCTATGGTGCGACTCCGTCTCGCAGCCGTTGCGATCGACGAGGCAGGGTTTGAAATTGAGTTCGAAGTCGATGATGAGATCTTGAACTCTCAGGTTCAAACCCACCTATCAGGTGGGTTCGAAGAGTGGGCTCAAAGAGAAGCTGTGAAAGCCGACCCGCGGCTAGACAAATTCGCGACACCGCATTGCATAACTGTTATTGCAACTGGAACCGAGATCGAAGCGGTAGCTGCTAGAGAGCGACTCGACGCCGGAGAGTTAGCTCCAGTTGTTGCCTCAGAAGTCAACATCGCAGGCTCCACACCGTCGCCCAATGGTGACGTTGGATGCGCGGATCTTCTTACGTGGGCGAATGCATTTGGTGAAAGCGCGGCGCCCTTAGGAGCAATGAACGCTGGTGATATGTCAGAGGTTGTCTCAATGGCTTCGGATTACAGTCCAACGGGGCGTTTGTGGTTGGTGTTCTTTGTTCGAGAACTACGACATGAGGAAAAAAATCTTTCAGTGCTGGGCCCCTTCGCCCAGCGAGTTCTAGCCGATTTAGTGGTGGGTTACGAAGTGGTGGTCGACGACGGAATTGGAAGTTGGGACCCAGCTGGGCTTTCTGTAACTCCTGCGAGGTAGGTCAACGTTGCCAAAGATCATCATCGGCGGGATTGGTCCCGGGGCCGAAAATTTGGTGCCGGAGACTTCGCGCACACTTGCAAGGGACCACCCAACCTTCTTGCGAACTCGACGTCATCCCTGCGCTCAACTCTTTACCGACGCGAAGTCGTTCGACGACTTGTATGAATCGGAATCCTCCGTCGAGAAGGTATATACATCCATAGTTGAGCGGCTGCTCTCCGAAGCCGAGGGTCACGGAACCATCGCGTATCTGTTGCCAGGTTCTCCCCTCGTCGCCGAACGCACAGTTGCCCTCTTGCGGGAACAAGAGGACGTTGCAATAGAGGTGATACCAAGCGTCTCGTTCCTCGATTTAGCGTGGGAGAGACTTCGAGTCGACCCCGTCGCCGGGCGAGTCACCATCGTTGATGGTCAAAATTTCGAAAATGAAATTATCGGATTAACCGGGCCTGTGTTGGTAGCGCAATGTGAAGATCGGTTTGTCTTGTCGGACATCAAGGTTTCCATAGACGTGGACAAGCCGCCGGTCGTCACCGTCCTTCAGCGTCTGGGTCTCGAGAGTGAAAACATTTTCCAAGTCGGCTGGGAACAACTAGATCGTGATGTCGATCCGGATCACCTGACCTGCCTATGGGTTGCAGAGCTACCTGCCACGACAACTAGTGACGCGATGACGCATCTTCACGCCGTAGTGGGTCGACTTAGAGCAGAGTGTCCGTGGGATAGGGAACAAACCCACGCCAGCCTTGTCGCAGGCCTTATCGAAGAAGCTAACGAAGTGGTTGAAGCAATCGGCCTAGTGGAAAGCGACTTAGGATCGTTCGACGGGTTGATTGAAGAACTGGGGGATCTGCTTTTCCATATCGCCCTCCAAAGCGCGATTGGCGAAGAAAAAGGGATCTTTGACTTGGGTGACGTTGCTCGGGGAATTCACGACAAGATGGTTCGCCGACATCCCCATATTTTCGACCGGGACCCTGAGACCCCGATGCCGAGTCCAGAACAGCTCGCCGAGCAGTGGAAAGCAATAAAAGCTGCTGAGGAACATAAAGCTTGAATTAGGCCTTCGATATTGTGCCCGGCCACAGCTACCATCGAACTTGAGCCTATGCCGGCCGTTCATTTCCAGAACGTGGTTGGAGTCGTTCCATGAGCAGCATCTTGAATGTGTCTGGTCGAGAAGTCATTGACTCTCGAGGAACCCCGACAGTCGAAGCCGAAGTCCGGCTAGCCAGTGGAGCTCTGGGTAGAGCTCAAGTGCCGTCTGGAGCTTCTACCGGCCAGTTTGAAGCCATCGAACTGCGCGACGGAAGTCAACGATTTGGAGGAAAGGGAGTCCTCAGGGCGGTCGAACACATCAACACTGAAATCGCGAGTGCTCTGTCAGGTATGGATGCCTTGGACCAGCGCGTCGTTGACGCGACGATGATCGATCTGGACGGAACCCCCAACAAGGAACGACTTGGAGCCAACGCCATTTTGGGGGTTTCTCTGGCGCTCGCGCACGCTGCAGCGATCGAAAGTCGCACGCCTCTCTATCGGTATCTCGGGGGGGCTAACGCCCACGTTTTACCTGTTCCCATGATGAACGTAATTAACGGAGGTGAGCACGCGGATAACAACATTGACCTTCAAGAATTTATGATCATGCCCCTGGGAGCCGCATCATTTTCTGAAGGGCTTCGTTGGGGTGTAGAGACCTATCACGTCCTTAAATCTGTGCTTCACGATCGGGGACTATCAACAGCGATAGGCGATGAAGGGGGATTCGCGCCAAACTTGAGAAGCAACGAAGAGGCGCTCGCCCTGTTAGTCGAAGCTGTCGAGCAGGCGGGTTTCGTGCCGGGAGAGGAAATTGCTCTCACCATCGATGCGGCGGCCTCAGAATTCTACGACGATGGTAAATATCAACTTTCGGGGGAAAACAGAAATCTCGATTCGACAGACTTTGCCGGGTACCTCGCGGACCTCGTCGACCGTTACCCAATCGTGTCCATCGAAGATGGAATGGACGAGCAAGACTTTGATGGCTGGTCAGATCTCACAACCGCTTTGGGCGACAGAATTCAGTTGGTGGGAGATGATCTATTCGTCACAAATAGTGAACGTCTAGAAGATGGAGTGAATCGTGGGATCGCGAATTCGATCTTGGTCAAGGTCAACCAAATAGGTACTTTGACAGAAACGCTAGAAACAGTCGATTTAGCCACCGCGAGTGGATACACGAGCGTCATGTCACACCGCTCGGGGGAGACAGAAGACACGACGATCGCTGATCTTGCGGTGGCAACTAACTGTGGTCAGATCAAAACGGGAGCGCCCGCTCGTTCAGACCGTGTCGCGAAATACAACCAGTTGCTCCGAATTGAAGATGATCTAGGTGAAGCAGCTTCCTACAGAGGCCTGGAAGCACTGGCACTTGACTGATTCACCCAATACTCAGTTGGGCGAGGACTCCCGCCGAGGGTTGACGGGTCGCGCCCAAGCGTCGTTGCGAACATTTGTGGCTCGCTTCGCGAGATTTCGACTCGGTTTATTTGGGCGACGGACTCTGATTGCTGTTGTAGTTATTGCGGCACTGGTTCTTGTCGGAGCGTCGTTCCTTCCATTACGACAGTACCGAGAGCAAGGGGAATCCATAGCGCAAAAGGAACTGGAACTGAGTGAACTCGAACAGTTGCGCACTGAACTTCAAACGAAACTAGATCGAGCAAAAAATCAGATAGAGAAGGAACGTATCGCACGAAAGCAAATGTCCTATGTGCAAGAAGGAGATGAACTCTTTCGAGTTGTAGTGGTTCCTGCCGACATAGTGGATTTGCCGCGCGCTTGGCATCTGCCAGGAGTCAAGTATCTGATCACAGGAAAGTTGGACTAAGCCCAGGCGGTGTCCGGGGTTTTCAGATGTCGGTCATTACGCGAACGGCTCGTTCCACTACGACGTCGCGATACTTCGCGGGATCGACTCCACGTTGTTCTAATGAAAGTCTGATGATCCCAACCGCACCTGCGGCCCGCATCCGGTCTTCAACGGAAGGCTCAGGACCAACAAGATATGCGTAAAAATCTCTGGCCTGTCCCCGCAACCGTTGACCGATTGGACTGTGCTGGATGGCTGCGTCGTTGTATACCAAGCGAAACACGTGGATGTCATCAGCAAGCAAGTCGTAATACTGACACAGCGCCTCGCGCATCGATTCAGCGCTCTGATCAAACTCACGAATGCGTTGCAATAACGCGTCGCTGCCGTCGTGGAGTTTCTTCGCCAACCCTTCCAACACATCATTCTTGGAAGCAAAGTGATAGTAGAGAGCTGCCGGAGTTATGTTGAGACTTGCCGTTAACTGACGAATTGAAGTGCCGTCGTAGCCGTGAGTCGCAAAAAGTTCCCGTGCGTTATCCAAAATCTGAGCTTTGGTGTTCACTGCTCGCTTGTTCTCTGCTTCAACGGCTGACATTACTGAAAACTTATCTAACTCTGATTTGAAATAGATGTTCATAGCCCCCGAAATCGGTAAAAATTCGGTACGGCGATATCGAGATTTGCTGAGAGGATTCTGTAGACGCAGGTCTTGCCGGCAGCGCTAGATGTGAGTTTCGAATTGAGTCCATAAAAGAAGTCCGCCATTCAGTGAGGCAATCGGCCCGTTCATGGGGCATGATTGGGGCCGGCTAATGGCCGCCCTACTGTTGGAGGAAGGGGACAACTGTGGAAATCAGCGTGACCATAAACGGTGCCAACCGTACGAGCGAAGTCGAACCTCGAACTTTGCTGGTCTATTACTTGCGCGATGAGCTTGGGCTTACCGGTACGAATGTGGGATGTGACACCTCTTCTTGCGGGGCGTGCACTGTTCACGTCAACGGCGAATCAGTTAAGTCCTGCACGATGCTGGCTGTCCAAGCCGACGGGCAGGACGTGACAACGATAGAGGGTCTTGCTCCTTCGGCAGATCAGCTCCACCCGATGCAGGAAAGCTTCCAAGACAACCATGGCCTTCAATGCGGCTACTGCACCCCGGGTATGGTCATGGCTGCCTGCTCGCTACTCGAAGAAAATCCTGCGCCAACAGAAGCCGAGGTGCGTGAAGGCCTTGAAGGAAACCTTTGCAGGTGTACCGGCTACCACAACATCGTCAAAGCGGTCCTGGCCTGTAGTGGCCAGGACGTGAGCTGAAAGGGCGAACAAATGATTCCAGCAGCCTTTGACTACAAGAAAGCTGATTCAGCAGAGGAAGCGATTGCTCTCGTCGCCGAGCATGGCGACGAAGCGAAGTTCCTTGCGGGAGGGCATTCCCTTATCCCCATGATGAAGCTACGGCTTGCGGTTCCGAGCGTCTTGGTCGACATCGGAGGCGTCGAAGATTTGAGCTACATCGACGACCGCGACGACCACATAGCCGTAGGTGCCCTTGCCAAGCATCGCAGTCTTGAAACGAGCGATCTACTTATTTCAGAATGCCCCTTGCTTGCCCACGTAGCGAGCAAAGTTGGTGATCCCCAAGTCAGACACCGAGGCACACTCGGTGGCTCACTTGCTCACTCCGATCCGGCATCAGATCTTCCGGCGGCCGTTTTGGCGTTGGGAGGTTCGCTGGTGGCTCAAGGACCGAACGGTGTGCGAGAGATCACGGCAGCGGATTTCTTCACCGGATACTTTGAATCAGCCCTTTCAGAGGACGAAATGCTTACCGAAGTAAGAATTCCCAAAGCTCCGGGAGCAACTTGGAACTATCAAAAGTTCAATCGCCGAGCACAGGATTGGGCGATTGTTGGAGTCGCGGCGGTCGAAGTTCAAGGCATAACACAGGTTTCGCTTGTGAATATGGGTTCGACGCCACTTCGCGCTTCAGGCGTTGAGGCGGCACTAGCAGGCGGCGCCTCGGCCGCGGAAGCCGCGGAAGCCGCTGCTGAGGGAACCGAACCCCCGACTGATCTCAATGCTTCACCCGAGTATCGAAGTCATTTAGCTCAGGTACTCACCCGAAGAGCTCTGGAAGCCAGCGGAGTTTCGTAACCGGGCGAAGTACCGAAGTCACGGAACCGGTTCCGGCCTTTAGTCATCGATTGGGAAATCGACAACGCTAATCAAGAAGTCCCGACGCCTGACCACCATCAATTAGTAGCCCCGTGCCTGTTATGAACTTGGCTTGTTCCGAACAAAGGAAAGCGACCGCGGCCCCAAAGTCGTCGGGATCGCCGGTGATACGAGCTGGAACCGTAGACGCAGCTGTCTCTTTATCTGGAACAATCTTTGCAACCCTGTCAGTCCAATGAGTTCCTGGTTGCGCTGAGTTAATAGTGACTCCATCAGCGGCAACTTCGCGCGCCGTAATTTTTAAGAAGCTGGTGAGACCTGCCCGAGCAACGGAACTCGCCATCAAGTATTCGATCGGTTGTTTCACTCCGACGCTGGTTATGGCACAGACCCTGCCCCAACCGCGATCGCGCATCGCGGGAATTGCTGACCGACACATCTCGATCATGGCTCTGCAGTTCATGTCAAAGGCTTCTTGATAAGAGTCCAGATCGGTGTTTTCGAAGGTTCCTGGCGGTGGGCCGCCTGCGTTCGTCACCAAAATGTCCAGTTGCCCCAGTTCAGCAGTTGCCTGTTCGACAAATTCGCGCCCTGAACTCGGAGTTGATAGATCCGCCTCAAGAGTTATGACCTCTCCACCAATCGCGGTTGCAGCTTCGCTGAGTTTGGCGGCGTCTCGCCCGCAAATAGCGACTCGAACCCCTTCGGCTGCGAGAGCCTTGGCAGCCCCAAGCCCAAGGCCCGCTGAGCCTGCTGCGACTGCCGCAGTTCGTCCACTGATGCCAAGATCCATTTTCAAATCCCTTCTAATCCCTGGCGGCAAGATATCCCCAAACCCCAGGGTTGTGCTGAATGAAGTGTCATTAGGGGCTAAATCCCTCCTAGCCCGTATTCTGTTTGACGCATGTTTAACTTTCCTGACTCCCCGGCTGCAGTCTCGGCAGCATTAAGCGACCACCACTACCTGACCGATGACGGGCTCTCCACCGTCGTCTATTTGGCCATCACGATGCAACGACCTTTGTTCCTTGAAGGCGATGCAGGAGTCGGAAAGACAGAACTCGCCAAAGTTTTAGCTGCTTGGACTGGGGGAGAGTTAATCCGACTCCAATGCTATGAAGGGATAGACGCGTCCCAAGCCCTCTACGAATGGGACTACACGCGCCAGCTGCTCCATCTCAGAACAGCGGAGGCTTCTGGTAGGGCCGAAAGCGATTCCCAGGCTGTGGAAGATGAGTTGTACTCAGAACGATTTCTTATTCGTAGGCCGTTGCTTCAAGCGATCGACTACGCCGGAGAGCACAGACCGGTTCTTCTCATTGACGAAGTAGATAGGGCAGACGATGAGTTCGAGGCGTTTTTGCTGGAGATCCTCTCAGATCACACGGTAACAATCCCAGAACTGGGAACCTTCGGCGGCGACAAACCGCCACTCGTTGTTGTGACGTCCAACCGAACACGAGATGTACATGATGCTCTCAAGAGACGTTGTCTGTACCACTGGGTCGATCATCCGGACCTTGAACGGGAAGTCAAGATAATCCGGCTCAAGGCCCCGGAAGTCGATGCCGACTTAGCGCGTCAGGTGGCTTTGGCGGTCAAGGCTATGAGAGGAATGGGTTTGTACAAGCCTCCCGGAGTAGCTGAGACGATTGATTGGTCAACCGCTTTGGGAAAATTGGGAGAGTCTGCACTCACCGAAGAGACAATCAGCGCAACACTTGGGACGGTACTGAAGTACCGAGAAGACCAAGAACGGGTTTCAAGCCAGGGAATCGAAGTGATCATGGCCGCCGCAGCAAATGGATGAAACGCTGACCAACGGCCTCAGGTCCAGTCCCGCACGAATAGCGGTGTCTTTTGGTCGAATACTTCGCGGGCTTGGGCTAGAAGTTCCCGTGAGTAGAGTGACTTCGTTCATCGAAGCACTCGGGTTGCTCGGACTACATGAACGTGACTCTGTCTACTGGGCTGGTAGAGCAACGTTGATTTCTGATCCTGAAGAAGTCGGTGCGTACAACCGCGCCTTTGAGGTTTTTTGGGAACAGAAACGCCCATCTGGCATCGAAGTCGAGCTGCCGCCGATTTCGGTATCGCTGGCAGTGGACACCGAAGACGGTACAGGTGACATTCCCGATGCTTCCGATGACCACGCAGGACCCACGCTTCAACTTCGGTACAGCCCGACAGAAACTCTGAGAGAAAAGGACTTCGCGGAATGCAGCGACCGTGAGTTAGACGAGCTCCGACGATTGATGAGCGGCCTTCGATTTGCATCGAGCCTGCGTCCTTCGCGTAGACGATTGCCGTCGAAGTATCAGACCCGGACACCCGATATGCGAAGAACACTCCGGAGCGCGCTCGCGATGGGCGGGGAGCCAATAGTCCGAAAGTTTCTTCAAAAAGACCGCCGACCCCGTCGCCTAGTTCTGTTAATTGATGTTTCGGGCTCAATGGAGCCATACGCCCGCGCGCTAATTAGGTTCGCTCACGCGACTGTGGTCGGCAGAACGCGGGTAGAAGCTTTCGCAATTGGCACCCGTTTGACGCGAATCACTAGGGAACTATCTTCACGAGACCCCGACGCCGCCCTCAGGGCCGCTTCACAAGCGGTGAATGACTGGTCAGGGGGAACTCGGTTGGGCGCGACTCTTAGAGAGTTCAACGATCTTTGGGGTCTGAGAGGCATGGCCCGGGGCGCGATAGTGGTGTTTCTTTCCGATGGTTGGGATCGAGGAGAACCAGAGATGTTAGGTGAACAGATGCAGCGCCTACATAGGGTCAGCCACCGGCAGGTCTGGGTCAACCCACTGAAACACACACCAGGTTATGCACCTCTGGCCCGTGGAATGGCTGCCGCTTTGCCACATACAGATGATTTCATTGAGGGACACTCTTTCGAATCGCTTGAACGACTTGCCGAAGCTGTCTCGGCCTAAACATGGGAGCATTGCAACATGGATGAGATCTTTGACGACATTGAAAGGTGGCTCGCCTCCGGGCAAAAAGTGGCAGTGGCACGTGTTGTAGATATTGAAGGCAGTGGTCCTCGCGACCCGGGTGCCGCAATGGCCGTGAATGATTGTGGCGAAGTGGCTGGTTCGGTATCGGGGGGCTGTGTCGAAGGTGCAGTGGTCGGTGAAGCGATAGAACTTCTTGAAGGGCGGCGCCCCGCTGGAATCACCTCGTTCGGATATAGCGACGACGAGGCCTTTGCGGTCGGCTTGACTTGTGGCGGAACTATCCACCTGTTCATTGAGGAACTCAATTGGTAACGCCGATCTATGAACGGTTTCGAGATTCGATTCGCTCAGAGGTGCCCGTAGCGCTCGCCACGCTGGTTGAGGGACCAAACGTCGGTGCCAAGCTTCTCGTTGAGGAATCGGGCTTCTCGCTCGGCAGTCTCGGGGGAGAAGAGTTGGATAGAGTTGTAAGCCGAGACGCAGTAGCGATGCTCGAAGCGGGCACGAGTGAAGTTCGACACTATGGACCGCAGGGTGAGGCTCGACAACACGACATCAGTGTCTTTATCGAATGTCACGCCCGGCGACCTCACCTTGTGATCTTTGGAGCTGTTGACTTCACCCGCGCATTGGCTAGTCAAGGCAAGCTTTTGGGATTCCGAGTGACTGTCTGCGATGCGCGAGAGGTATTTGCGACTCACCGCCGCTTCCCTATGGCAGATGAGGTAGTCGTGGACTGGCCCGACCGCCTTCTGGCTCGCATAGGTGACGATTTGGGCCCCAGAGACGCCGTGTGTGTGTTGACTCACGACGCCAAATTTGATGTTCCAGCAATTATGGGAGCTCTGCCCACACGCGTCGGTTACCTCGGTGCAATGGGATCGCGTCAGACCCACGAAAAACGAGTTCAAAGGTTATTAGAAGAAGGGGTCACCACCCGAGAACTGGAACGAGTTAAATCTCCAATTGGTCTGGACATCGGAGGCAGAACCCCGGAGGAAACAGCGGTATCTATCGTCGCAGAGATCATCGCCTTACGAACCGGCCATGCGGCACCTAGCCTAAGTGATGCCAAAGGGTCGATTCACTGAGCCAATTTGCTCGGCGCCCACTACCGTTCCTGATATGGATTTCTCCTCATCTGAAGACCACGAAGCCATTCGAGACGGCGTCAGGCGGGTGTGCGCGCAGTTTCCCGACTTGTACTGGCGAGAAAAGGATGAAAAGCACGAGTTTCCCTGGGACTTTTACCAAGCGATGGCAGATGGAGGATGGATAGGTATCGCCATCCCAGAAGAGTTTGGTGGTGGTGGTCAGGGCATCACAGAAGCGTCAATTGTTCTGGAAGAAGTAGCCGCTAGCGGAGCGGCCATGAACGGGTGTTCGGCAATCCACCTGTCTATCTTCGGAATGGAACCAGTGCGCAAGTATGGTTCCCCGGAACTAGCTGATGAGATCCTCCCCAAAGTCGCCGATGGCTCACTCCACGCGGCGTTTGGGGTCACCGAACCCGATGCAGGGACTGATACCACCTCGATTAGAACTCGAGCTGAACGAGATGGCGATGAATATGTCATAACAGGCGCGAAGGTTTGGACAACCAAAGCGCCTTACTGCGACGTTTGTTTGCTGCTGGTGAGGACTACCCCCAAGGAGCTTTGCGACGGGCCGACCCAGGGCATGACGCTGTTGTTGGTGGACCTCCAGGACCCACGCGTCGATATAACACCGATTCCCAAAGTCGGTCGTAACGCTGTTGTCTCATGTGAAGTTCGGTATGACGGTCTACGGGTACCAGTTAGCCGGCGTGTCGGAGAAGAAGGTGAAGGTTTCCGTTACATCTTGGACGGGCTGAACCCAGAACGCATTCTAATTTCAGGGGAGGCTCTTGGAATCGGGAGAGCAGCATTGGCCAAGGCCGTCGACTACGCCAACGAACGAGTCATTTTCGGTCGTCCGATAGGTCAGAATCAAGGTTTGGCGTTTCCTCTTGCTGATAGCCATGCGCGCCTTCATGCAGCAGAATTGGTTATTAGGGACGCGTCATGGCGTTATGACAACGGACTTGATTGCGGAGCGCAGGCCAATCTAGCGAAATATTTGGCCTCTGAAGCCGCATTTGAATGCGCGGATCGAGCAATGCAGACCCATGGAGGTTTTGGCTACGCCAAAGAATACGACGTCGAACGTTACTGGCGCGAAAGCCGTCTAATGAAAATCGCGCCCGTCAGCCAAGAGATGGTTCTGAACTATGTCTCGAACAAAGTTCTCGGCTTACCTCGGTCCTACTGAGTCCGTGAGAGTAGCTGGAGCCCTACTTGCTGCTGGAAGCGGATCTCGCTTTCACGGAACCGGCCACAAACTCCTCGCTGATCTTCATGGCGAGCCGGTCGTAGCCCATGCAGCGCGGTCAATGGTGGGTTCCGGTCTGGCTGGTTGCATTGTTGTCACGGGCGCGGCCCAATTAGACGCGGCGCTGTCCGGGTTTCCTGAATTGCAGATCGTCAACAATTCGAAATTCGAAGATGGCATAGCCACATCCCTCGCAGTAGCTGTGGCGTGGGCCATAGACGGTGGTTTTGAGGCGCTGATAGTGGGATTAGGAGATCAACCCGGAGTACTCAGTTCGGCTTGGCGTCTCTTGGCTCGGAGCAGTTCACCAATAGCTGTCGCCAGCTACGACGGACGTCCCGGAAATCCGGTGCGTCTGGGGAAGTCTGTGTGGCCCTTCCTCCCGTCCTCGGGAGACGAAGGGGCGCGGGTTTTGCTTCGTACGAGGCCGGAACTAGTTGAGCAGGTAGCCTGCGAAGGCTCTCCCAATGACATAGATACCGTGGAGGATCTGGGGCAATGGAGTTGAAAAACGAATTCCGAGTGGGTGTTCCTATCGAGCAGGCTTGGGCGACATTGACGGATGTTGAATACATAGCGCCCTGTATGCCTGGTGCTCAACTCACGGAGATTGATGGCGAGGAATTCAAAGGCCAAGTAAAGGTCAAGGTAGGGCCAATCACCGCGCAATATAAAGGCGTCGCCAAGTTCAAAGAAAAGAACGAGAGTGAACACCGAGTCGTTCTTGACGCCAGCGGTCGTGACACCCGCGGAGCGGGCAACGCCGCAGCAGAGGTCACTGCGGAAATGACTGCCGATGGCGACGGAACCAAGATCGTTATAACGACTGAGTTGAAAGTGACGGGGAAAGTCGCTCAGTTTGGGCGGGGTGTAATGGCTGATGTTTCTGAAAAGCTCATCGGACAATTTGTAGAAAGCCTCGAACAAAAACTGCTTGAACCGAGTTCGCACGTCGGGGAGTCGGGAACTTCGGCTGCTTCAGCGGACTCATCGTCCGAGGATGGCGCGTCGACAGATGAGTCGGGACCGCGCAAGATAGATATGCCGGAACCAGAACCAGTTGATCTGCTTGACACCGCTGGGGCACCGCTGTTCAAACGATTCGGTCCCTTCGCGCTCGTCGCGCTAGTGCTGGTTCTCTTACGTCGCCGTAGGCGGTAGGAACCCCAGACTCTGCCATGGTTGTCGATGCCGCGAAAGTGTCCTCGATTGACAGTCCCACCCCAGAAGAGGTTGACAAAATAACAACCCTGCTGGGTCGCCCACCCGAGGGGGATTTTGAAGTCGTGGTTGTTGATAGCAACGGAGAGCCTGTGGTCATTCGTAACGGACCCATCATGAACAACGGTCGACCGATGCCCACCCGGTACTGGTTAGTCGGCCGCGAGTTGTGCCAACTGGTTGCCCGTTTGGAAGGTGATGGGGGAGTCCGAGCTGCAGAAAATGCGGTTGATGCTACTGAACTCCAGAACACTCATGAACGTTACGCAAAGGAACGAGATGCGCAAATTCCCCTCGGTCATGTAGGACCTCGACCCTCGGGGGGAGTAGGGGGCACCCGAGAAGGTGTCAAATGTTTGCACACTCACCTCGCACATCACTTGGTCACGAATGATGATCCCGTTGGGGCGTGGGTAGTCGAACAACTCGAAGTGATTCGCCTTGCTTAAACGTGACCCAGTTGCGGTCCTAGATTTCGGAACGAACACCAGCCGTTTGCTGATCACCGATGGCGACTCGATTGATATTCGGGTCCACCGAATCACCGGGCTGGGGAGAGGGCTAGTGAGCTCCGGTCGTCTCAGCAAAGACGGAATTGAACGTGTGCTGGTGGCTGTCGACGAATTCAATTCGATCATTTCGGACAACGATGTCCGAAAACTCAGAGCGGTAGCGACTAGCGCAGCTCGAGATGCGACCAATCGAGATGAATTCATCAGGCCCGTGTCAGCGTCTCTGAATCATCAAGTGGAACTCTTATCTGGAGAAGAAGAAGCGCGGTATGGATTCCTTGGAGCCACCACAGACCTGGACCATTTACAGGGGCCTTTCTTGGTTGTCGACATCGGTGGTGGCTCCACCGAGTTTTCGTACGGCACTCGCTCCGCAGACATGTATCGGTCAGTGGACATGGGATCTGTTCGATTTTTTGAAAAATTTTTTGTGCATGATCCCCCAAAACCTGAAGAACTAAGTGGGGCGATTCAGGTAGCACGGGCGCACCTAGACGACATAGATAGAGAACTACCCGTGCTCGGAACGGCGAGGTCACTGGTAGGTGTTGCTGGAACGATCACAACTATCGCTGCAGTGGAGATAGGGCTTGAACCGTATGATTCGAAAATCATTGACGGGTTCCGACTTAGTCGGCAAGCTGCCGAAGATGTGTTCAGAACCTTGGCGACCGAGTCACTCAACGACCGCAAACACAACCCTGGCCTTGAAGTGGAGCGAGCGGATGTGATCGTTGCCGGCTGTTGTATTTTGGTTGCCATCATGCGCCACTGGGGGGTTGATGAGTGCCTTGTTCGCGAGCGCGATTTGCTCGATGGACTAGCAGCCGAAATGCTTGAGCTTGAATAGCTGCTGTTCTGGCACGCTAGTGTTCCGACGGTGACTGATCTGCACACCCCACGCTTGCTGTTACGAGGATTACAGCCGCACGACTTCGCTCAGTGGAGCGAAGTGCGACAACGTTGTGCAAGCTGGTTAACCAAATGGGAGCCTGAGGCAGCGGTTGGTGCCCCAGATCCATCAAAGGACCCGGCAGCTTTTGCCGCCCGATGCAATTCACGAGACAGAGAGCGCCAGCTAGGAACGGGGTTCGCCTGGTCCATGTGGCACCGTGGTCACTTTTGCGGTGAGATCAACGTCAATAACGTTGCCCGGGGAGCATTTCAGAGCGGGCATGTTGGTTACTGGGTGGATGAGCGTTGGGCGGGCCAAGGTTTTATACCTGAGGCTTTAGTGGCTGTTTTCGCCCACGCATTTGACCGAGCTGGCTTGCACCGGCTTGAAATATCCATCATTCCCAGGAATCAATCGAGTCGCCGAGTTGTCGAAAAACTCGGCATCCGTTACGAAGGTCTCGCAGAGGGCTATCTGAGAATTGCTGGAGCATGGGAAGATCACATGCGCTTTGGAATCACGTCCGAGGAGTGGGAGCAAAGAAGAGAAGAGCTTTGGCAGCTTGTGTCTGATATGGCGGTCAGGGTCTAGGACACCCAGTTCGAGTTGGTGTCACCACGCGCCCTCACCGTTGGCATCCTCAAGCCAAGCTCGACCAGGTGCACACTCGGCGGATATAGGGCACCATCTGCATGACGCGCTAGGACGGACTTCAGGACGACTCTTCTTGAGTCGTAAATGCAGTAGCCGTTCAATCCCGTGGGCAGTTCGTTTTACAGCTGATTGCAACAGGGATTCATCAACGTGTTCGACCTGGACTCGGCCTGCATCAACATAGAAACTCGCTAGCAGAGCTGGTGGCACTCCAACCACGAGGGTCTCCAATAAGGCATAAAAGCGTAAATCATCCAAATGATGGGGAACGGCGCGCCCGGTTTTGAGCTCTACGAGCACGCGACCGGCGGTGGACTCGTCCGGCTGACCGATCGTCAGGTCAAACCGTCCTTGAAGAACGATTTTCCCTTTGTGGAGGATTGCTTTTCGAGGAAGTTCAGTTGTGGGCCTCCAAGCTTTCTTCAAGGGCGGGAACGTATCAAAAAACGTTTGCAACAGAGATGACACATCGCTTCGTATTTCGGCGCGTTCGATATCGCTCAAGCTAGACAAAAAGTCCGCTAGGCCGTCGCCGCGGTTGATGATGCTTGACAGTGCTTCGTCCACCAGCTCAGGAGCAGTTCTCGCCGGGAACAAATGAATAGATAGTTCGACGCATTTGTGGAAGATCTGGCCACGTGTCATTGGGATGCGCCATTCGAAAGGTTCGAGTTGCTGGGCTTCGTAGAGGGCTTCGCAACTGTTCACAGCTTGCAGTTGGCGTTTCGATATCCATAAGGGCTTGTCGATTAGATCTACGAGATCTTCGGTTGCCGCTTCTAATTCAAGGTGTAATTGCGGCCGTAAAGCTGGGTCATGGGTAATGCGTTGATCGCTTGGCAAGCGAATTAATTCGAGTGTTTCTCGCTGAGCGGGAGTTAGAGAGACACTCTCGGATGATGCTTCCCTAGAGACTTCGTTGTCAGTTCCCACGGATCCAAGCTAGCCCCAAGTGAAAGCGTCTTACTTCACGTAAAGAACTTCCGCGCTGATTGTCCCACCCCTAGTAGAACCTGTATCTGATGGAAAACAGTGATCGAAATTCGTCCGATTCAATTATTGACGACGGTTTGCCTTTAGCGACCACAGCGGGATCGGTAGCAACTATTGATAGTGCTCCGTCTGTGCGCTTCTCGATGGTGGCCAAGGTCATCGGTCGACTGGGATCTCAAATCGGTTTCACCGTTCCGGGTTTTCGGAGCCCACCGCGTTCAGGGGAAATAGACCGAACTCTGCGAAAGGACAGATCTGGAAGTATCGTCGCCGTCCGCATTAAGGACAGGCAGTTCGAAGCCGTCATCGCGGACATGATCGAAGGGGTAGTGGTCTGTAACGGGCTATCGACTGAACGCTCGGGTGAAATACGCAATCTTTTGTGGCGAGCGGCAATGCAGGTCGGGAAAGATGTCGCGCCTGAGTTCAGGCACAGGTCCACTGTGGTGGTCCACCGTCTACCCGTGGGAGATAGTGCCGAAGCAGCCTAAGAGGGCGTCGTGGCCAATCTCGGGGCCTAGGCTTAGAGCGCCGCACTAATCGGCCCGGGTGGCGGAATGGCAGACGCAGAGGGCTTAAACCCCTCGGCTCTTAACGGGGCGTGTGGGTTCGAATCCCACTCCGGGCACGTTACGAGGTCGCTGACCGAAGCGACGCGGTTGTTTCCGATCCAGGAAGTAAACGATTCTTGGCAGCTGAGATACAGCGATCCCTGAGCACTCGGTTGAGCGGTGTGGCCACTTGGTGTTGTTCACCGAGTCGGACGATAGCGCCGTTGAAGTGATCGACTTCGACATTTCCTCGCTGAGACTGGAGGTCTTGCCAGGTACTTGGATAAGACCTGCTTTCCTCGGTCAATGAAGTTTGGGGTGGCCAGCGGCCGGGTTCGCGAAGTCGAGCAATTTGTTCCCGCAGAGTCCGTTTCCCGACCATTCGGGCTGAAATGGCCGCTGCCTCCAGTACGTCCGCTGCCTCCTCGTTTACGTCGGCTATGAATCGACGGTCAACAGGGTCGCAGGAGGCTTCTTGAACTGAGAGGTTCGTCAAAGCCAGATAAGCGTTGGCCAAGTTTCTGACCAACTTGCCCCACTTACCATCGATGATTTGCTCGTCAATCGACGCATCCATTCCGCTGGCAACCAAATCGGATACGAGAGCCTCACAGGTAGCGTTGCTTCCCGTAGGCCAAGTCCCGATGTTTAGTATCTTCCCCCCGGAATGCCTGACAATCCCCGGTTCAGTGATTTCGGCGCCCACCATCACTGTGCACCCGTAAGTCTCATAACCCCGACTCGAAAGCCATTCTTCATTAGTGACTCCGTTTTGACAGCACACCAGTGGCAGTTCCCTGTATAGCGACGCGTGTTGTTCGATGGCGTCGAAGGTGTCGTCGGTTTTCATTGCAAGAAGGACGAGTGTCTGATCATCGATGTCCAGCTGGCGAGCGCTCTCTTCAGCCGGGAGGTCCCATGTGCCGGTGGTGTTTTGCGTAACCGTAAGCCCTTGTGTCTGAAGGGCTTGAAGATGAGGCCCTCTTGCGACTAATTGCACGCGCCGACCGACGCTAGCTAAGCGGGCCGCGATGACGCTGCCGATACCTCCGGCTCCGTGGACGACGTAGTTCCGAGGTGTCATCCCCAAGACCCACTGCCGGCAGGGGCGTTCCAGACTTCGGTGATTTGTCCCTCTCGAATGGTGAAGATTTCTATCCCGCATATGGTTGACACTTCTCCGTTCTGGTCGACCAGATCGGCTTCGTACGCGGTCGCGACTGATTCATGATCTTCAATTAATTTTCGATTAGTGAATCTCATTGACCTGAATTGTTGATGCAATGAAGCAATGCGGTGGGTCGCTTCCTCAATGGTCAGAGCTACTCGACTTCCATCAGGCTCATGTCGGATCATCGGGTCCGCTACTAAAGTCTCGAGGGCGTTCAGATTGCGTTGATGGTAGATCTGCTCCGTGTATTGGTCGACAATTTCTGCGGGGCTTGAGTTAGATAAGGTCACGGTTTCATGCTTTCAGAATTACGGGTGTTAGCGTCGCGGCATGCGTAGTTGGAATACAACCCATCCCAATCTCATGGAACCGTTGTTCTGGTTGCAATCCGCGGACGACTGTGATGCGAGTATTGCTCAGTTGCATGCTGAAGCACCTCTAGATTGGTTCGAAGAGCCTCTGCCTGACAATCCTTACCTCCAAGCAGGGCCAGGCTATTGGTGTGTTACGCGCCACGAGGATATATCCGTGATCTCTCGGAATCCTGAGATTTACAGTTCGGCACAAGGAATAACCATTACCGACACGCCTCCAGAGTTCCTTGAATTCTTCAGCTCAATGATTGCTATGGACGACCCTCGGCATGCCAGGCTCCGGCGCATAGTTTCCAAAGGCTTCACTCCCAAGATGTTGGGTGCGCTAGAAGACTCCGTGCAGACCGTAGCCGCGGGCATCGTCGATGACATCGGCGAAAAAGGTGAGTGTGACTTCGTCACCGACGTGGCCGCAGCCTTGCCGCTCAAGATTGTGTGCGATCTCATGGGCGTACCTGGTTCAGAGTACGAAATGGTATTCAAGAACACGAACATCATCTTGGGGGTAGGTGACCCGGAGTTCACTCCTGAAGGGGTCGACTTTGTAACAGCCTTGCTCAATGCCGGAGGTGAACTCGCAGAACTAATGGGCGAAGTAGCAGAAGCAAAAAAAGGAGGAGACGGCACTGATCTGACCAGCGTGTTGGTTAACGCCGAACTTGAAGGTGATCATTTGGATCAGGCTGATCTCGCGAGTTTTTTTGTTCTTCTCGTTGTCGCGGGAAATGAGACAACAAGGAACGCCATTTCTTGGGGTTTGAAATACCTGACCGACAATCCGGATCAAAGAGCGATGTGGGCGACCGATTTCGAAAATCTGGCTCCAGGCGCAGTAGAAGAAATAGTCAGGCTTGCAAGTCCGGTCACCTACATGCGTCGAACCGTAACCGAGGACACGGTTCTGGGAGACAGGGAACTTTCTGAAGGGGACAAGGTCGCGATGTTCTACCTTGCGGCCAATCGCGATCCAGCTGTTTTCGGAGATCCTTACCGTTTCGACATCACGCGCACCCCGAATCCCCAATGTGGATTTGGTGGACCGGGCCCCCATTTTTGTTTGGGAGCTCATCTGGCACGGCGTGAAATTACCGTGATGTTTCGAGAACTTCTCCAGAGACTGCCCGATATCTATGCGGCCGGTGCACCCGATCCCCTGCAGTCCTCATTTATCCATGGGGTAAAGCACCTTGATGCTCGGTTTACCCCTGTAAGGCCCGGATAATGCCTCGCGCGAGGGTCGGGGAACTGGAACTGGAATACGACACGATCGGATCATCGGATGATCCCGCAGTCTTGTTGGTGATGGGGTTAGGGGCGCAGCTGATCCACTGGCACAAGGACTTTTGTCAGCGCCTTGCCGACGGAGGATTCCAAGTGATCAGGTTCGATAATCGGGATGCGGGACTATCAACAAAATTAGATGGCGTGCAAGTCGACTTCCTTTCCCTCGTAGCTGCCGCGCTTGACGGACAAGAAGTTTTCAATACGCCCTATGAGCTATCTGACATGGCTAATGATGCTTTTGGCATTCTTGACGAGCTCGACATTAATCAGGCCCACATTGTGGGGGCATCCCTTGGTGGGATGATCGCGCAGACCATGGCCATAGAACAGCCCGATCGGGTGCTCTCGCTGACATCAATAATGTCCGCTACCGGCACCCGAGAAGTGATGGACATCCCCGAAGATTCGCTTGCTCTCTTGTTGGCGCCGACTCCCACCGAAAGATCTGCATACATTGCTTACTCCGCCGAGTACGCGATCTGGTCCAGCAAGAGGTACTTTGACCTTCAACTGGCGCAAGAGCACGCCGCTGTTTCGTTTGACCGCTGCAACTACCCCGATGGAGCTGGGAGGCAAATTGCCGCCATGTTGGCTAGTGGTGACCGGGAACCTCACTTAGCGAAGCTGAAGGTGCCTACCTTGGTGATCCACGGACGTGACGATCGTCTTGTTCTGCCGGCTTTGGGCGCGCGCACAGCGGATGTCATTCCTGGATCAAACTACCTGTTAGTTAGTGACATGGGGCACGATCTACCCGAACCGTTGTGGCCGGTTGTCATTGATGCGATACACAGCCATATGCGGAGTTCGAGTGTGATTGCTGGGTGATTCTGCCAACCCACAAGGATGGAATTACGTTTCCATGGCCTATTTGTTCTAAGTCGCTTTCGCCGATTCTTGTTGAAGATTTGATATCAGCGTTGAAGCAGCTGGGATGGCTAAGCCGCTATCGCGAGTGGTTGCAGCGAGAACCCGTTTTAACAGCGGCGCCTTCCGGATCGAGATGAGAGAGGCGGGAGGACGTTCAGCTTGCATGCGGGGAAGCACCGTCCATCCCATACCTATGTGGACCAATTCGCTGAGCACTTCGGGTTGGTTTGACTCGGCGACAACATCAAATGGAGCGCCTGCCGAGCGAAGCGCATTCTCGATGAGATCTCTGGTTACCGAGCCTCTAGGAAATGTAACCCAAGGACCCCAATTCTGGGGTGTAGAAGCGTTGGTTCCAGGGGGAGCATAGATGTAGAGAGCTTCTTCCAGAAGCGGTACTCGGACGAAGGTGGTGGCGTCGGTTGCCACACACACTGCGAGATCAAGATCTCCGCTAAGGAGGTCTTCGAGTAGTTGTCCCGAAGGTCCAACCGTTATGTGCAGGTCTAGACGGGGGCTGTTTTCTCGGAATTCCTTCAATGTTTCACCGAAGTGGTCTACAGCCGCTGCATCAATCATGCCGACGCGTAGTTTGCCGGCGGAACCTGCGCGAACTTGATCAGCCCACCCAGAAAGGTCGCTTGTGAGTGCCAGGATGCGTCGGGCGTGTTCGGTGACTTGCTGTGCAGCGGATGTCGGTATGCGCTTGCGGCCGTTCCAAGCGAACAATTCGATACCCAGCCGACGTTGGAGCTCAGCAAGCCCTTGAGACAAGGCTGATTGGCTGACTCCAAGAGTGTTAGCGGCCTTAGCCCAAGTCGTTGCCTCTTGAGCTGCAACCAAATACTCCATTTGCGTGATGGATATATCGGGGAGCCGCGGGCGTGTTGCCGCCATTAGATCACCATCGTAAATCGAAACTTAAGTATTACTTAATATATAAACATAAAACCACTTAAACACTTATGATTTAACTATGACCACAATCAACATTGCACCAGCGACCGGAAAGCTCGGAGTGCTCACGCCTGGAATGGGAGCTGTTGCAACGACCTTCATCGCCGGAGTCTTAGCTGCACGACAAGGATTGGCGGCGCCGATTGGTTCAGTGTCACAAATGGCTCACATCCGACTCGGCAAAAAGGACGACGATCGTAACCCCTTGATTAAAGATTTCGTTCCCCTCGCCGGACTGGATGACCTGGTATTCGGCGGTTGGGACCCCATTACCCCCAATGCCTTAGAAGGAGCACAGGCCGCAGGAGTTCTGGAGGATCGCGACCTGGCTGCGATTTCGGCTGAGCTAGAAGGCATCGTCGCGATGGACGCGGTCTTCGACCAGCGATGGGTCAAGAAGCTGGATGGCAATCGCGTCAAAGCGTTGGATTCGAAATTAGATCAAGCCGAAGCGTTGATGGCGGACATCGAACACTTTCGAGCCGAAAACGATTGTGACCGTCTCATCATGGTGTGGTGCGGCTCTACAGAGGCATATCAAGAACCCAGTTCCGTCCACGAAAGCCTTGAAGTTTTCGAAGAGGCGCTCGCTACCAACGATGAGAACATTTCCCCAAGTCAAATTTACGCATATGCGGCTCTCATGAGCGATGTCCCGTTCGCGAACGGAGCGCCCAACCTGAGTGTCGACCTGCCTTGCATGATCGAACTAGCGGAGCGTCGAGGTGTTCCGATCGCTGGGAAGGATTTCAAGACAGGCCAAACGCTGATGAAGACGCTTGTAGCCCCAGGGCTAAAGGCCAGGATGCTAGGACTCAGAGGATGGTATAGCACCAACATTCTCGGTAATCGAGATGGGGAAGTGTTGGACGACCCAGAAAATTTCAAAACCAAGGAAGTGTCAAAACTAGGAGTGTTGGACACCATTTTGCAGCCGTCTGTCTATCCCGATTTGTACGGTGACATTGATCATGTGGTCAGAATTAACTACTACCCGCCTCGGGGAGACAACAAAGAAGGCTGGGATAACATCGATATTTTTGGATGGCTCGGTTACCCGATGCAGATCAAAATTGACTTCTTGTGTCGAGACTCCATATTGGCGGCACCCATCGTTTTGGATCTAGCTCTCTTTCTGGACCTCGCGCAGCGCGCAGGTGAATCTGGAGTGCAGGAGTGGTTGTCGTTCTACCTGAAGGCACCGCAATCTGGCAGTCCATCGGGCCCTGAGCACGACATCTTCATCCAGCAGACCAAGCTAAAGAACACGCTACGGGAATGGATGGGTGAAGAACCTGTAACCCACTCCGAAGCGGGCTAACTCAACTCGGACTTGAACAATCCCGATCATCAACGGTTAGTCAGGGCCGCAAACTGTCGCTTTCTCGCAGTGTGCTCAACATTGACGCCAATAAGTTGCTGTCCTCCGTGTTGTTGACCGGAATACTGAATTCGATGCGGTCGATCAGGCGGCCAAAACGCTCATTTAACAGCGAAGCGATCTTGTCATATGTTCCAACGGTGGCGATCGTGTGAAACATTTCGTCGTTCACTAGGACGGGAATCTCGTCCCAACGTTGCTCTCGGGAAAGGGAGGCGGCCTGATCCACCTGATCACCCCAACCATGAACTTCAAACGCCGCTTTGTAGGCAGGGGTGGCGAGATAGAAACCCACTCGTGCCCGAACGCTTTCAGCAACTTGGTCAAGGCTTTCGTCATCAGGCGCCGTGGCAATCAACGGCTTCATGCACCAGTCAATGTTCTTGGGGTCCCGCCTAGTTCTAGCGGCGCCCAATTCCACAGCAGGAATCATTACGTCTTCAATGTATTTCGGCGAACAAACGGGGTGCAGCCGTATACCGTCGGCTACTTCTCCGACTACCCCGCACATGTTGGTGTTGATAGCGGAGACGTGAACTGGAATTTCGGGATGATCGATGGGTCCCGGATCAAAGAGCGGAACCATCAGATCTAGTTTGTAGTGGTCTCCGTCATGTTTGAGCGGTTCCCGCTGTTGCCAACAGCGCCACACCGCCTTCATTGCCAAGATGTAGTCACGCATGCGAGGTGCCGGTGGAGTCCATTCCATTCCGTAGCGACGTCGTATGTGTCCTCGTACTTGCGAACCTAGGCCCAAAATTAGTCGACCCTCCGACACTTTCTGCAAGGTCCAAGCAGACATAGCCGTGATCGTGGGTGATCGAGGAAATGCCATTGCGATAGAGGTCGCGAGTTGAAGCTCGGTGGTGTTTACCGATGCGAGAGTCAACTGCTGATACGGGTCGTCCTTGCATTCTTCAACAGCGATGCCGTCGTAACCCAAGTTTTCGATTTGTGCCGCCCCTTGAGCGATAGTCCGAACATCAAGCGGGGTATCAGGTTCTCTCAAACCCGGGTCAACTTTGCCGAGCGGCAGCATGGTTTCAGATTTCATAGTTAAAGCTCCAATCGCAATTCTCGGCCAGCGAGGTATGCGTCTAACTGTTCGATGAAAACATCATCGCCCCGTTTTGTGATGCCGGAACCAGCTCCAGCTATATGAGAAGTCAGCATGACTGCACTGTGATTCCAAAGCGGACTGGAGGGGTCTAGTGGCTCGATATCAAATACATCCAAGATTGCTTTCAGTGACCTCCCGGCATCTAGGGCCTCAAGAAGATCACCCGTGTTGACTACGGGTCCTCTTGAGACGTTGACCAGAATCGAGTCGTCCTTCATTTGGTTTAAGAAACGCTCGTCCACCAACCCGCGTGTCTCATCAGTCAAAGGGCACGCAACGATCACCACATCAGCGTCTGGCAAAGTGTCGCCGAGTTCATCCACCGTGATCATGCGATCTGCACGAGGGTCGTCCGCTTCGGTCCTCCGTACGCCAACAACCTCAACTCCAAACGGTCTCGCTCGTTTGGCGATTTCCCCTCCGATGGATCCGAAGCCAATAATTATCCAGGTCCCACCGTTGATCTCAACCCAGCTCTTTTGGCTCCACTTACTGTTCCTCTGGTCGTCGTTGCGCTGCCGCCAGCCATGGACAACATTCATGATGGCCGCCATTGTGTACTCCGCTACCCCAGCGTTGGGAGAGTCACTATTGCTGAGGCGAATTCCAGCAGAAAGGATTCTTTGTAGTGGCGGAGCATCTGCGCCCGCGAGGCAAGACTGGACCCATTTGACCGTTCCACATTCAACAACAGCCTCGGTGAACAAAAGAAAGTCCGATGTGGTCATGCCTGGTGATGTCCCGGCAAACAACAAGTCGATTGGTATCCAGGCGATCTCAGGTCGGTAGTCCGGCTCCGTTACCGCCGACCCATCTGGATGCGTGAGACCCGAAGAGGACCAACAGAGGACATCAAAGTCGTGCGGAGAATCCTCAAGGCGAGAACGAATTCGTTCGTAAACGGAGAGGGGTACAAGAACTTGACGCTTGGACATAGTCGATCAGCGTAGGGTGCTAGCCGTGCCGGCGTCTGATGATCCAACTAATTCGTCGACACCATGGGACACAGTGCTATTGGTCACCGTTCTGGTACTAACGATGGCTTTAGGTGCCTTTCCGATTGTTGGAACCGCGGTCGTTGCGAACGCTCTGGCAGACGACTTAAAGATGTCACTCACATTGTTTGGTGCAGGTGTAGCGGTCAACACGCTGTTCGGTGCAGTGTTTGCACCTCTTTCCGGTCGGTTCAGTGACCGCCACGGGGGTAAGTGGTCATGTGTTCTTGTTCTAATTTCATCGGGAATCGGCACATTGATTTTGGCTTGCGCGACATCAGCCTCTGTCTTGATTCTTGGCCTCTTTGTCTCGAGTTACGGACAAGGAGCTTGTAATCCCGCAACCAACAAACTGGTTGCCGAACGGGCTCCACCTGGTCGTCGAGGAACCATGACCGGCATTAAACAATCCGGAGTGCAACTGGGAATCCTGTTAGGAGGATTCACGCTCCCTGCGTTGAGTATTTGGCTCAATTGGCGAATTGCCATAGGGCTGTACGCGGTAACAGCGCTGTTGGTGGCTGGCCTTACTGTCATAGCTCTGCCTGACAGCCGGGACCGAACTCCGCCAAACACCGGATCCCATCAAACGTCATCAAAGACAAAGCTTCCTCGTTCTGTCTCGTTGTTAGCGTTTTACGCCCTATGTATGGGGTGTGTCGTAGGTGGCGTCGGAAGGTACACGGTTCTTTTCGCAGAGAACGCGTTGGCCATGTCAAACGTTAAGGCGGGCCTTGTAGCCGGTCTTCCCGGAGGAATAGCTATAGGTACCCGAATCATTTGGGCCCACCTCGCCGAACACAGAATAAGACCTCCAATCGCACTAGCGATCCAATCCTCGTTGACAGCTCTCGTCATGCTGATGCTTTGGATTGCGGTGGCTGTCGGTTCTTGGATCATGTGGCCGGTTGCGGTGATATCGGCAGTCGGATTGAACGCTTGGAATGCGGTAGCGATGCTCTACGTGATTATCGGTGTACCACAACAAAACTCTGGTCGAGCCAGTGGTCGAGTCGTGATGGGGTTCATGTCCGGTCTGACCATCGGCGGGTTCTTTACAGGCCTCGCGGTTGACGTGACGGGAGCCTACGAAACAGCTTGGGCCTCGCTGTTTGTTCTGTCAGTCATAGCCACTCTTCTGGCTTGGCGGAGTGGTAAGGATCAGCACGGCTCGTCTTTGAACTAAAATCGGAAAGCTGCCGCAGGATGAGTGGATGGAAGCCGATCTCGTCCGAACAGCTTTTTTCGAAGACTTCCTGCAACGTATTCGCGTTGAGCAATACCGCGCTCTTGAAGGATAGGGACGACCCCGTCAACGAAATCAACGAAAGTTCCCGGCGTCACTGTGTAGGTCAAATTAAACCCGTCCAGCCCCGAGTTGAAGCGTCTTTCCAGTTCGTCCGCGACCTGCTCAACTGAACCAGTCAACCAAGCACCGGCCAAATTCGACTTGATCAAGTCACCCATAGTTCTGGTACCTGGGGGGGCTGAATCCAAGAGATTTTTGATGAATCCTTGAACCCGCTCTGTGGCAAAGGTCTCCAAGGGTTGATCCGGGTCAACGTCGCCGAGATCCACTCCAAGGTTTCCGCTGATGTGAGCTAACCCAGCCTCGACCGAGAGATTTTCTTTGTACTCTGCGCGTTTAGCCAAAGCCTCGGTCTCCGTTCCTCCAACGATAGGAGCTACCCCGCCAATCAACTTGATGTCGGTGGTTGACCTTCCGTACGAGAGAGCTCGTTGATGTAGATCCTCGGCTATCGCTTCGCCACTACGAGAAGATCCAACAACAAAAATGCATTCAGCGTGTTGAGCGGCGAACATTCGGCCCCGTTCTGACATGCCAGCTTGAAATAACATGGGTGTCCGTTGCGGGGATGGAGAGGACAGATGGGGGCCAGCCACGTCAAAATATTGACCATGATGATTGATCTCGCGCACACGACCGGGTTCCACATAAACCCGTCGTTCCGAGTCATTGACCACGGCATCATCCGCCCAACTTCCCTCTAAAAGCTTGTAAATAACTTCCAGATACTCCTCCGCCCTGGAATATCGCTCCTCGTGCGGTGGTAAACCGTCGAAACCGAGGTTGCTCCCGGCGTTGGGTAGATATGAGGTAACAACATTCCAAGCCACTCGACCTGTTGTCAGATGATCCAGAGTCGAAAGTTGACGGGCGAAAGTGAAGGGATGAGCCTGCAGGACCGAACTTGTAAAAGCGAAACCAAGATGTTGGGTAACAGAAGCCATTGCTGGGATAAGAAGCATTGGGTCATTGACTGGGACCTGCATTGCCTCTTGGAAAGAGGTACTCGCCCCTCCTTTGTAGTTGTCGTAAAGACCGATTACGTCAGCGAGAAAGATGGTGTCAAGGCAACCTTTCTCGGCGACCTGAGCTAGTTCCAACCACGGTTCCAAAGAATTGAATTCGGTTTGGCGAGTATCACCTCTAGTCCACATGCCCTGCTGGATGTGGCTTACACAGTTCATGGTGAATGCGTTCAGAATCATGCGCCTGGGCGGTGAAACCACAGTCATAACGGCCAGTCTCGCAGCAAACCGCCGACGGTGTCCTTAAGCTGCAAGAATCGTCTTATGAATGCAGCAACTTTGTCCGGCTATATCGAGCTCATCGAAGAACAGGGTTATTGCATTGTAGAAAACGCCTTTGATCAGGAGCTGCTTACATCGGTCAGAGACGCAGTGGCGCGACTTGAACAAAAGCTTGATGTGCAGCCACGAGGAAATCGAGCTGAGGGTTTTGCGACGAAGCGTATGTACAACTTGTTGGCCAAGGATCGAGTCTTCTGGGATCTCCCTGTCCATCCGAGCGTGCTTCCCTTCGCCGAACACCTCTTGGATGAAGAGTGCCTCTTATCTGGAACTACCTGCATGAACATAGGCCCGGGAGAAGTTCACCAGGGGCTACATAGCGACGATGGACTGGTAAGTGTCAGCAGGCCTCGAATTCCGTTCATGGTGACGACCATTTGGGCGTTCACTGACTTTACCGCTGAGAACGGAGCGACCCGAGTAGTCCCGGGCTCTCACAAGTTCGACCACGAACCCCGCAAGGGCGAACATGTAGAGCACATACCCGCCGAAATGGAAGCGGGCTCAATTCTTATAGTCAACGGTGGTACATGGCACTGTGGTGGGTCTAACACCACAGAGGACGATTGGCGGTTAGGAATCAGCGTCCAATACTGCCAAGGGTATCTCCGCCAGCAACAGAACCAGTACTACAGCCTCTTACCCGAAGATGTTAGAGAGATGCCCGAGAGGTTGGCTTCTTTGTGCGGTTTCACCCTTTACAAGGGCATCATGGGTCATGTGGATGGAGCGAGTCCCGGAAGGTTTCTGGGTGCCGCCCGAGCGGACGAAATTGCCTACGCAGCAATGAGAACCGAAAACGGAGTTGCCGAAAGTTGAGCAGCCCATAGCTTCTGCGATCTAGGTTCGAGTCATGGAGATTAAAGATCGCATAGCAATTATCACAGGAGGTGGCGGCGGCATTGGGTCGGCCACAGCCCGCAAATGGGTTTCGGAAGGCGCTAGACAAGTAGTGGTAGCTGACTACAACGAGGAAGCAGCCCTCTTAGTTGCCGAACAACTGGGTTGTACGGGTGTCGGGCTGGACGTGACCGATGAACAAGCTGTAAGTCAGCTGGTTGAAGACACTGAAACCACAAGCGGGCCAGTCGACATCTTCTTTTCGAACGCTGGTGCGGGCGCAGAGGGTGGTGTCGAAGCTCCCAATGAGGCCTGGCAGTCGCAATGGGAACTACATGTGATGTCTCACGTGTACGCAGCCCGAGCCGTACTGCCTTCTATGACAGCGCGAGGGGAGGGCTACCTAGTGCACACGGCCAGCGCAGCCGGCCTTCTCGCAGCAGTCGGTTCGGCTCCGTATTCAGTTACGAAGGCAGCGTGCATCAAACTTGCCGAAACACTTGCGATAACCCACGGCGACGACGGAATACGGGTTTCAGTGTTGTGTCCACAGGGAGTAAACACCGCCATGGCCCCTCGACAACTTGGCGACGGCGGCACAGATGGGATTGTCGAGCCTGATTTCGTCGCCGACAAGATCACACAGGCGATACAAGATGAAGAGTTCTTGATCTTGTCTCATCCAGAAGTACAAACCTACACGGAACGTAAGGCATCAGATCCTGACAGATGGCTTAACGGCATGCGTCGTCTTCGTAGAAGATCGCTTGATCTTCTCGAGGGCGCGTGAACAAGTCCGGCGGACTCCGTCCCAAACCCAGTCAGTCTTCCAACGTCACAACAGTCGGCTTAGTAGTTCTTACAGCACTACTGATCGGACTCAATTACACGGTCATGAAGTGGGCCCTAGATCACACCACTCCGCTGGCGCTAGCCGCCCTTCGGACATCCGTCGGCGCCCCATTTTTGCTAGCGATAGCATTCCTACGCGGAGAAAAGTTGCCCCAAAACCGCCAACAATGGTTGGCCGTCTGGTGGATCTCGCTCTCTATCACAACCGTGTCAAGCGGATTCCTCGTCCTTGGAATTTCGCGCCTCTCGCCGGGCTTAGCAGCGATGCTGTCGGCAACTATGCCCCTCTTCACGGCCATCATCGCCGTGCTGGTGCTCGTTGAACTACCGGGGCATCGCGGATATTTTGGACTGCTCATTGGTCTGCTCGGGGCCGTATTTTTGGCCATTCCGGCACTCGGATCAGGCAACACGATTCTTGGTATAGCGTTTTCGCTCATTTCCAGCGTCAGTTGGGCAATAGGAGCAGTCCTCAACAAGCGGTTACGGGGGGCACTAGAAATCAGCCCTTTGATGCTTGTTGCCCTACAGATCACATTTTCCGCGGTGTGTCTGCACTTAACGGTTCTATTTATTGAAGATTGGTCGGACACCTCAATTAGTTGGGGACTCATAGTGCCGTTGTTATATGCGGGCATTCCGTCGCTTGCGGTCACGTTCTACCTCTTTGCAAGTGTTCTTCGACGTGCGCCTGCGATACAGGGAGCTGCCGTCGCGTACCTGACACCCTTCTTTGGTGTGTTGTTTAGTTGGCTCCTCGTCGGTGATCGGCTTGGAGGTGTCGAAATAGTCGGCGGCTTGCTCGTCATCGCAGGTGTCGCACTTTTGTCTGTTGATCGTCGATCATCAGACCTGCAATCGATTGACGAGTGACGTAGCCTCGGGGCTATGGCAGATAGCGACATTAAGGCAATGACGGAAAATCTTGATGCCGTCGAGTTTGATGAAACAGCATTCACTGTCCCCGTTCCTCTAACTGAGGCAAAGGTGGCGATCGTGACTTCTGCATCTCTACATCACCCCGACGACGAAGACTTCTCGCCCATGGACACGGGCTATCGAGTGTTGAAATCCGAGCCTCGCGATTATGTGATGGGGCATTGGAGTCCAAACTTTGATGTGACAGGCTTCGCGCTGGATATCAACACCGTGTTTCCCATTGACCGTCTCGACGAGTTAGCAGCGCAAGGAGTCATCGGCTCCGTAGCCGAAGAACACCTTGCGTATGCGGGTAACCAGTTCGAGTTGTCTGCGATACGGATGGACAGTGGGCCAGCAGGGGCCAAGTTCCTCAAAGAACAAGATGTCGATGTCGTCTTACTCACCCCTGTCTGACCGTTGTGCACGCGTACCGTGAGTACGCTCGCTCACATATTCGAATCGGAAGGTCTTGCCACCATTGCCTTCGGCTCCATCAAATCCCAGATAGAAGCCACAGCGCCTCCGCGAGGACTTTGGTGTGATTTTCCGTTGGGAAGGCCTCTCGGCGTTCCGTCCGACCCAGAGTTCCAACATCGGGTGCTGGGGAAGGCCTTTGAGTTGCTCGATAGCCCAGAACCAGTTTTTGCAGAGTATGACATCAGTATCACTGATGACGAGACCGAGGTTTTGGCATGTCCAATGCCCCCCCGACATGACCCAGATGCCCACCCGGCGGTCGACGAAGCCAACGGCCTGCGTCCGGCATATGAACGCGCTATTGCTGAATATGGCAACCGAGTCGGAGCCGGGAGGGTTGTTCAGGTCGACGATATAACGACCGCGATAGAAGCCTTTGTGAAGATTGCCGAAGGGACTCCGTGGAAAGAAGCTGGAGTACCCGGAATTCCATCACGAGTGAGTCAAGACATTCGGGGATATTACGAAACAGCGGCGTTAGCACTGTCAGACTATGCACCCCCGGCGTGGGCTGGGACGCGTTGGTTCCTAGACCAAACCGAGGCTGGCAAAGTGATCATGGCTGCGAGGCAGGCCATGGCTGACGCGGGTGAACAAAATCCCATTTGGTTCTACATGGCTCCGGGGGATCGCTAGTCAAGGTTGTGATCTTTTCGGTTCAGCCAGTTGAGCACAGATTCTTCGGTTGGCGCGTCGTGGCGGCCGCGTTTACGGTCCTTTTTGTCGTTTACGGGATCCAGTTCAGTTTTGGCACCTTTGTCGGGGACGTAGTTGATGACACCGGGTGGTCCGAAAATCGGCTCCAATTGATTTTCGCTATCTACATCGGGTTATACAGCGCTTTATCGGCGATAAGCGGATGGGTCACTGACCGGATGGGACCACGACCCGTGGTGGCAGTAGGGGCGATCTTGTTAACTTGCGGCTACCTGCTATGGGCCACCGCTGACAACATTGTTGTTGTTGCTATCGGGATGGCCGTAATCGCTCCCCTTGGAATGAGTTGTTCTTGGGTGCCTTGCAATGCAACGGTTGTGCGGTGGTTTGTTGTCCGACGAGGTTATGCGACGGCAATCGCAACTGCAGGCGGCAGCCTCGCCAACATTTTGGTCCCACCGATTGCAGCGGTACTTGTTTCAGCATACGGATGGCGGATAGCGATTCTTGCGATGTCGCTGATGGGCGGTGTCTGCATGTTGCTCAGTTCGATCGTGCTGGAGCGAGACCCCGAAGGAATAGGACAACACCCTGATGGACGGCCCGCGTCCAGACCCAATCCGGGCGAAGACCTCCTAGAAGGAATGACTCCCGCCGAAGCATGGAGAAGTCCGACGTATTGGAAGATCTTCGGGATGTACGCACTCACATTTGTTGCGGTGTTCGTGCCATTTGTTCACTGTGTGCAATTCGCCCAGAGCTTGGGTGCCTCACTTCAAACTGCCTCAACTGTTATCTCGACAATCGGAATCGGTGGTCTGCTTGGCCGCCTTGTGATGGGACCAGTATCTGATCGGATCGGCAGAAAAAATGCGGTCATGTTGGCCTTGCTCTTAGAGACGGCATCATTTCTGGGAATGGCCGCTACCAACACCTTGTGGCTGTTGTACTTGTCGGCGGCAACATTTGGGTTTGCTTATGGGGGAGGAGTTGTGGTCTTCCCGCCCCTCGTTGCAGACCTGTTTGGCCGCGCCCATGCTGGGTCAATCGTGGGCAGAATCTTCGCGACCGCCGGAGCAATGGCGGCGATTGGCCCCTACACAGCACAGGTGTTGCGCGATGCATTAGGTGACTACAGATGGGCTTTCTTGCTCTCAGGTATAGCGAATGGGCTCGCTTTCATGCTCGCAACACGGCTTCCTCGGCATGCCGAACAACCCTAATTGTTTGATCTGACGGCTATGGAGAGGCGCTGACACCTCTGTCGCTACTAATCTGGAGTTGAAGCAGGAGGGGACACGATGGCGCTAGCTGACTTCAAACTGGAGGACCGATTCACACGTAGCGAGGGAGACGTCGCTATGTCAGGAGTCCAGGCTCTACTCAGAGTCCTTTTGGATCAGTTGCGCGCCGATAGACGCGACGGACTTAACAACGCGGCCATGGTGTCCGGCTACCGGGGCTCCCCGTTGGGAGGCATTGACACGCTGATGCTCAGCAACGCTGAGGAACTGGTTGACAACAACATCCAGTTCGTACCCGGCCTCAACGAAGATCTTGGGGCTACAACTGTTTGGGGTTCGCAGCTAGCCAACCGCAACTTCGACGGCAAATTCGATGGCGTGTTGGGTATGTGGTACGGCAAAGCTCCCGGTGTGGATCGATCGGGCGACGCCATTCGGCACGCAAACGTTTGCGGTGTCGATCCCAAAGGTGGCGTACTGCTCGTAGCTGGTGATGACCCGGCCTCTAAGTCGTCGACGCTGGCATCTGAATCTGAGTTCGCGTTGCTTCACTTTCAAACCCCAATTCTTTATCCAGGAACGGTTCAAGAGGTAGCTGATTACGGTCGAATTGGCTACGAACTTTCCCGGTACAGCGGACTGTGGGTGGCGCTGAAAATTGTGACAAATGTCGCGGACGGATACTCGACCATCAAGGTAGGCCCCGGCCGAGTGCAAATGGAACGTCCCGACTTTGAATGGGATGGCGTTCCTTGGCAACACACCCAACAGGACGCGCTCTTTGGTCCGTTTGCAGTCCGCCAAGAACTCGAAATCCATGAAGGTCGGATGGAAGCCACTGACGCCTTCACTCGCCTCAATAGCCTCGACACCGTCAGCGGAGCTACCTCTGATGCCCGAATAGGATTTGTAGCGGCAGGCAAGACCTATTACGACCTTCGAGAGGCACTGGACCGAATGGGCCTTGACGAAGCCGCACTCAAGCACCGCGGCGTACGGCTCTATAAACCGGCGGTCGTGTGGCCACTTGAAGCAAACGGAGTCAAAGAATTTGCCAGCGGTCTCGAAACGATCGTGGTCGTTGAAGAAAAGCGGGCCTTCATTGAGACCTTCATGCGTGAGATTCTTTACGGATCAACCGACGCCCCAATGATTATCGGAAAACGTGACGCAGAAAACGCATTCTGGTTCCCCGGTCACGGAGAGATGGACGCGGATCTCATCGCCCGAAAAATTCGCCCGTTCCTCGTTAACCGGCTAGGAGAAGACGCAGTAGGTCCAGCCGTACGTGAACGCCTGACGATTCCCGTTGCACTCGGGGAACCCGACACCAAAAAACAATCGAATCGCACACCCAGTTTCTGTTCCGGCTGTCCCCACAATCGTTCCACCTGGGTTCCGGAAGGTTCCGAAGCCGGCGGCGGCATCGGGTGCCACGGCATGGCGTCCATGACACCAACGCGCAACGTCAAAGGGACCACCCAAATGGGGGGAGAAGGAGTTCAATGGGTCGGAGCCGCACCATTTGTCACCATGGGACACAGATTCCAGAACATAGGTGACGGCACCTTCCACCACTCCGGTTCCCTGGCGGTCCGACAGGCTATTGCTGCGGGTACCAACGTCACGTACAAAATCCTTTACAACGCGGCAGTCGCAATGACAGGCGGACAGGATGTCGACGGCGGAATGACAGTCCCAGAGTTAACTCGCTCACTTGAAGCCGAGGGTGTTACGAAGGTCATGGTATTAACCCATGACACGGAAAAATATGGGGAAGGCGCAAACTTCGCTGATGGTACGGAAGTCTGGTATCGAGACCGGCTTGATGAAGCGCAACGGATCCTGCGCGACACGCCAGGGTGCACGGTTCTCATTTATGACCAACCCTGTGCAGCCGAACTACGTCGCGACCGGAAACGAGGCAAGGTTGCCGAGCCGACGATGGCGGTCTTCATCAACGAGGCTGTCTGCGAAGGTTGTGGAGACTGTGGCGAGAAATCGAGTTGCCTCTCGGTGCAGCCCGTGGAAACAGAGTTCGGCAGGAAAACAGCTATCCACCAATCTTCATGCAACAAGGACTACACCTGTCTCGACGGAGACTGCCCAGCGTTCATAGAAGTCGTACCCGCAGGCGCTGTGCCTGAAAAGTCGACCCTCGCTGTGGCCGAAATCGGCGACGACCAATCCGAACCTGACCGCCTTGACGAAGGCAACGTCCTGATGATCGGAATCGGAGGCACCGGCGTTGTTACAGTCAACCAGCTGCTGGCGACAGCTGCCCTCCTAGACGGCAAAGAAGCCCACGGACTCGATCAAACCGGACTCGCTCAAAAAGGCGGCCCAGTGGTATCCAACCTCAAGATTCGACGCCCCGATAGCGAACTTGAACTCGGGGAAGCCAACAAGATCGCGACTGGAGAAGCCGATGCCTACATCGTCTTCGATTTATTGAGCGGGACAAACCCAGCCAACCTGGAAAAGGCGATGCCAGGACGCACCGTGGCCCTCGTGTCGTCCAGCAAAGTACCTACAGGCGCGATGGTTCGAGACACCTCGGCTGAATATCCAGAATGGTCGGCCCAACAGGAGTCGATCGACAGCGCCACCGTCCCAGAAAAAAACGTCTACTACGACGCAGGAAATCTGTCGGACAATCTATTTCGATCGCACATGCCAGCGAACATCATCGTCCTGGGCTCTGCCTATCAAAGCGGCGTAGTGCCGATCAGCGCAGCAGCAATAGAACGCGCCATCGAACTCAACGGTGTAGCCGTGGAAATGAACACACAGGCGTTCAGAATCGGTCGACAGATAGTTATTGAACCTGAGTTCATTGAAAAACTGGGAATAGAGCGCCTAGGGAAAGTCAACCGCAAAAACACTGTCTCGGAAGGATTCGAGGCTCTTATTCAATCAGTGCCAGACCCATCAGAAGAACTCGAACGGCTTCTAAGAATCCGAGTGCCCGACCTCGTTGACTACCAGAACACCAAATATGCGAAGGCCTATGTAGAGAAAGTCAGCGCAGTTAGGGCGGCAGAAGCAAGTGTGGGTCAAGACACGCGCTTGTCGGAGACCTACGCCCGGTACCTCTACAAACTGATGGCGTACAAGGACGAATACGAAGTCGCCCGCCTCCACAGGTCTAAAGCATTCCAACAAGCAGTGCGTGATCAATTCGGAGACCGAAGCAAAGTCACATATAAGTTGCAGCCGCCCTCAATGAGACGACTGGGTCTTGACCAAAAAATTGGGTTGGGTCGCTCAGGCGACGTAGCGTTTGCGGTCTTACGCAGGATGAAGTTCTTACGCGGAACCCCACTTGACATCTTCGGCAACACAACACACCGCAAGATGGAACGCGGACTGATCAACGAATACCAAACAATGATCGATTCGGTGATAGCCGATCTTCGCCCCGAAAGTTACGACAAAGCGCTCCGAATAGCGGAACTCCCCGACATGATCCGCGGATACGAAGGCGTTAAGGAAGCAAACGTAGAGAGATTCCGACAGGCTGCCGACGAAATATTGGGTTAAGGGTGGGCAAGTCGCCCCTTTCACATCTCTAGTTATTGAACCTCCGGGACGGATCACGGCGGCCGAACGGCCGAGGACCATGTGATCTCCTAGTTAACTGTGCGAATGTGTCTGCGAGCCAGCAGACTGGACGTATGGATAACCAGGACCTGGATATCGCTAACTCTGTACTTGATCTCATCGGCAAGACGCCGATGGTCAAGTTGCCGAGAGTCGGCAGAACAGTTGCCTGTTCGATTGTCGCCAAACTTGAGACCACTAACCCTGGCGGAAGTTCCAAAGATAGACCAGCCCTCACAATGATCGACGACGCCGAAAAGGCTGGCCTTCTAAAGCCCGGAGGAACCATCATCGAACCCACCTCTGGGAACACTGGCGTCGGTCTGGCCATAGTCGCCGCACAACGTGGTTATGACTGCATTTTCGTCATGACCGACAAAGTCAGCAACGAAAAGGTTGCCCTCCTAGAGGCGTACGGAGCGGAGGTCGTTGTTTGTCCCGTGGCCGTTCCACCGGAAGACCCTCGTTCTTACTACTCCACAGCGGAACGACTGGTTAAAGAAATCCCGAACGCGTATCGCCCCAACCAGTATCACAACCAAGCGAACCCTAGATCTCATTACGAAACCACGGGACCCGAAATCTGGGAACAAACTAAAGGCCGTGTTACCCACTTTGTTGCTGGCGCAGGCACAGGAGGCACAATCACAGGGGTCGGCAGATATTTAAAGGAACAAAATCCCAAGATAACAATAGTTGCCGCTGATCCAACTAATTCCGTGTACTCAGGTGGCAGCGGCCGACCATACCTAGTTGAAGGTGTGGGCGAAGACTTTTGGCCTGACACCTACGATCCGGGAATAGTTGATTCCACCATCGCGATCACCGATGCCGAGTCGTTTGCTATGGCGCACCGAGTCACTGTCGAAGAGGGAATCCTTATCGGTGGTTCAGGAGGAACAGCGGTTGCGGCTGCGTTGCGAGTTGCTGAAAATCTGACTGATCAAGACCTGGTCGTCGTCCTCATTCCTGACAGCGGCCGCGGATATTTGAGCAAAGTTTTTGACAAGTCGTGGATGATCAACATGGGCTTCTCGAGATACGAAGGGTCGACGGTCTCAGATGTTCTTGATCGCATAAGCGGAGGCGAACCCAACTTGATTTATGTTCGCCCCGAAACCAAGGTCGGAGACGCTCTTGAGATCATGCGTCAGCATGACCTACCTGTAATTCCGGTGGCAAGTGGTGAAATGCCGATAGCGGCCGCGGAAGTCATGGGTTCGGTGTCCGAAGACTCCTTGACGGAGCAATCTTTTGACGCTGATGGCTCGCTCAACCAGAGAGTCGATGAAGTGATGGGTCCGCACCTACCAATGGTTGGAATAGGAGAATCCTTGGAGATCGCGGTCAATGAGCTTCAGAACTCGCCGGTGCTTCTAGTGCTTGACAACGGCCAGCCACGTAGTTTGTTGACTGAATCAGACCTAAAAGGCTCTGACATTGGAGAACACGACCGGGAGGTGAGTTGAAATGATGGGCGGTGACCCCCTTCTTTCAGGATTCGAAGATCCAGAGGACTTCGGATTCGAGACACGCGCGATTCGAGCAGGCCAACCCCACGACCAGCGAACCGGCGGGGTTGTGACGCCGATATCGTTGTCGACTACCTTCGCTCAGGATGCACCCGGATCTCCAAGGAACGGATATGAATATTCGAGAACGGGAAACCCGACCCGTCACGCTTATGAAGCGTGCGTTGCTTCCCTAGAAGGTGCCAAATATGGTTTCGCCTTTGCAAGTGGCCTCTCAGCCGAAGATGCCTTATTTCGCCAGCTATCACCCGGGTCTCAAATTTTGTTGGGTAACGACGCCTACGGAGGGACCTTTCGACTGATCGACAGTGTCCACGGTAAGAAATCTGGCTTGGCCAACGCGGCTGTCGATCTGACGAAACCTGAACAAATCAAAGAGGTCTGGACCCCAGACACAAAGATGGTGTGGCTGGAGACACCCACCAACCCACTGCTTTCGGTATTCGATATTCAGGCCATTGCTGATCTAGTGCATGACTTGGGAGGCACCGTCGTAGTGGACAACACTTTCGCGACTCCCTATTTGCAGCAACCCCTGTCGCTCGGAGCCGACGTAGTAGTGCATTCCGCAACAAAGTACATCGGTGGTCATAGCGATGTTGTCGGAGGTTTCGTGGCTACCAACCATGAATCACTCGCCGACGACCTGGTCTATGTACAAAACGCGGTCGGAGCAGTTCCAAGTCCGTTTGACTGTTATCTGGCGTTGAGAGGGGTCAAGACACTGCCGGTGCGCATGGATCGCCACTGTGAAAACGCCCAACTCATCGTCTCACTACTCAAAGCACATGATGCGGTGAGCCAAGTGCTGTATCCCGGGCTGGCGGAACACCCCGGTCATGAGATTGCTTCTAGACAGATGAAGAACTTCGGAGGGATGGTCAGTTTCCGATTGGCGGCGGGACAAGCGGCAGCTGAGCAGCTCGTTACCGCGACAGAAATTTTCACGCTCGCAGAATCTTTAGGGGCGGTTGAATCGCTCATCGAGCACCCAGGGGTGATGACGCATCTGTCCGTTGCGGGTTCCGCTCTCGAAGTACCTGACGACTTGGTACGAGTGTCGGTAGGGATTGAATCAGCTGACGATCTCGTGGCGGATCTCACCCAAGCTCTAGATCAACTCGGATAGACAACCCCGCGGGAATTCACACGGCCGTAACACAAAAGAAACTGGCCCATGATTTTGGTTGTCTACTTTCTGTTGAAGCGGATGCCCGTCCGCGCGGAAGGAAGATCGAATGGAAGGCAACATTGCCTGGATCCTGACCTCTGCTGCCTTGGTCCTATTTATGGTGCCAGGGTTAGCTCTCTTTTACGGAGGCATGGTCAGGGCCAAGAACGCGCTCAACATGTTGAACATGAACATGTGGTGCCTCGGAATCGTGCCCGTGGTTTGGGTACTCGTTGGATTCAGCCTGGCGGCAGGCGATAGCGGCCGAAGCTGGCTCGGAGATCTGAGCATCGTTGGCATGAAAGGCATTCACGATGCTGAAGGAATAGCAACTTTCGCATTCCTCATGACCTTCGCATGCATTACACCGGCATTGATCTCGGGTGCTGTGGCAGACCGTATGAAATTCTCAGCCTGGATGATCTTTGTTCCTGTGTGGTCGTTGGTGGTGTACGCCCCTGTCGTTTATTGGATATATGGCGCAGACGGCTGGATCTTCAATTTGCCTGCTCATGACTTTGCTGGCGGTACAGCGATCCATGTCAACGCGGGTGCTGCTGCCTTGGCGCTGGCGATTGTTCTCGGAAAGAGAACCGGATGGCCACAAAATCGACCTGCGCCGCACAACGTCCCGTTCGTGATGTTGGGGGCAGGAATCTTGTGGTTCGGATGGTTCGGATTTAACGCCGGATCGGCGCTTGCAGCAGATGGGGCGGCTACACAAGCGTTCGTGAACACGTTTATAGCGGGGGCTGCGGGCATGGTTGCGTGGATGGTTATCGAAATGGCGAAAACAGGAAAAGTCAGCACAATCGGCATGGCATCGGGCATCGTCGCAGCGTTAGTTGCCATAACTCCGGCAGCCGGTTTCGTCGGCTCCATGCATTCGTTCGTGTTTGGTGCATTAGCAGGTGCCATTTGTTTCTTTGCTATCGAAGCCAAATTCCGATTCGGCTTCGACGACAGCCTTGACGTTGTGGGTATCCACTTTGTTGGAGGCGCCGTAGGAGGCATCTTGCTCGGATTTATGGCTGATGCGTCGGCGGTCCCAGGCGGAGACTTCGAAAACGGTGTCTTTTTCGGGGGAGGAATTCTCCTTTGGAACCAAATCCTCTCGATAGCAGTGGTTACAGCCTTTTCGTTTGTCGCCACCTACATCATTGCCAAGGCGATCGACAAGACAATGGGGCTCAGAGTCACCGAGAGCACTGAAATGACGGGACTTGATGTCAGCGACCATGGCGAAGCGGCCTATGTGATCGAATCCTAAAGCCTTCCTAACGTCTGCAGGCATCACCGGCTTTCTCAAACCGTGGTAATTATCAAGCGGGTTGCGACCCCCTTGAGACCTGCAAAGTGAGCCCGCATCGGTCAAGGATCGATGCGGGCTTGCTACGTTGCTCTTTGTGAAAACCGAAGATGAAGTCCCTCAACAATTCGCCCAACAACGCTGGCAACGACACCCGGGGGCAACCGAAGTCATTTTGCTACGACACGGCGCTTCCCAGCCGTTTGTTCCAGGTGAGCCCTTTCCACTAGTCGACGGTCAAGGAGATCCACCGCTATCAGCGGTGGGTCTCGACCAAGCGCAAAGATCAGCTGACCGGCTCCGACACGAACCAATAGCTGCTCTTTATGCGACGAATATGCAACGAACTCAGCAAACACTCGGTCCTCTCGCGGCGTTACTTGAAATAAACATCGTCATTGAAAAAGACTTGAGAGAGATCGGCCTCGGAGAATGGGAGGGCGGCCTACTGCGGCAGAAAGCTGCTGAGAACCATCCCATTTATCAGCAGATGTTGCTGGAACAGCGATGGGATGTCATCCCCGGCGCCGAAACCAACGAAGAGTTCGGTTCTCGATGCATGGACGCACTCAACCGAATAGTTGACAGGCATCCCGGCGAACTAATTTTGTGCGGTGTACACGGCGGTGTAATCGGATCCCTTCTAGCGCAGGTGGCCTCATCAAGAGCATTTGCATTCGGAGGGGCCGACAACTGCTCGATTAGTCAGATTGTCCGGACGGAAGGTGACTGGTCGATTCGCCGATTCAATGACAGCAGTCACCTGTTCGGACAGCTTCACCACGGTTAATTCCTGCTCATAGTGCTCGTCGCCTCAAGCACTGTTAAAAAATTCAGTGAGCGCTGAAGTGAGATAAGCCGGATCTCGGGAACCGCCCAGTTCTCTCGCTGAATGCATCGACAATTGAGCACTTCCGACATCAACCACCGACATCCCGAGCTGGGCTGCTGTAATTGGACCAATTGTGCTGCCGCACAACAAGTTGGTCCGATGCGCGTACTGCTGGAAAGGCACCCCAGCTGAGCGACAGACTGACTGAAAAAGTGCGTTGCTCTCTGCATCGGTCGCGTATCGAACATTTGCATTGGTCTTGATCACTGGCCCACCGTTGAGGACGACGCGATGTTGGGGTTCGTGTCGGTCTACGTAATTTGGGTGCACCGCGTGTGCTCCGTCCGCCGACACGCAAATCGAACGGTTCAGCGCTCGTAGGAACTGTTCACGAGTTGCTGAACGTGTTCCAGCGAGCCTTTCCAACGCGTTGGCGAGCATCGGCCCCCTAGCTCCAGTAGAGGATTCACTACCGATTTCTTCATGATCAAACAGAACAATTACAGCAATGGTGTTGTTTTCAACAGTGTCGATTTCTCGGAGGGCCTCTAAGGCCGCGTGACAGGACGCGAGATTATCTATCCGAGGCGCCGCATACAGTTCGCCGCTCCGACCTAGAACTGTCGCCGGTGTGAGATCGTGACACATGACATCCCATGCCACAACGTCCGATTCATTGACTCCGAGCTCACCAGCCAGAAAAGAACGGAAATCTCCATCTTCACCGGTGCCTACACCCCAAATAGGTGCGAGATGAGATTGGCGATCTAGCTTCAGTCCTTCGTTTACTTCCCGGTCCAAATGAATTGCTAATTGGGCTACGCGAAGGAGAGGCCGATTTGCCTCAAACAACAAGGGTTGGTTCGTCATTCCATCCCGCACCACTACGCGACCTGAAAGGCCCAAATCTCGGTCCAACCATGAGTTCAATAGAACTCCGCCATAAACCTCTACTCCCAACTGCCTGTATCCCACGTTGTCGAAATCGGGATTCGGTTTGATCCTGAGATTTGGGCTGTCGGTGTGTGCTCCCACCAACCGGAAACGTAACTGGTCGGGATTCATCTGGGGACCGAAGGCGGCTGCAATTACAACACCTCCCCAACTCATGACAACTCGATCGCTGTCACCCCATTCCTCGTCTGGTGTAAACGCCTCGAAGCCGGCGTCCACAAGGTCGACGGTGGCGTTGTGAGCAGCGTGATAAGGCGACGGAGAGGCGTCGATCCACGCTAGGAGGCCGTCAAGTGTTGAATCAGACATCAATACCTCACAAGGTCGAAAACTGTGCGACGACTTCCTCACCGAATTTGCTGAATTGAGCGGGATCCATGGGGGGAACAATCATTCGACTTACCCCTATCTCTGCTAACTGTTCGACATAGTCGACGGTCATAGGACCCCCAGCCGTGAACTCCAAAGCTTCGGGATCTCTGCCGCATTTTTCCGCACACCTCCGCGCGTGGTCAAACAGGGCTGATAGCTCTTCTGGATTGCCGCGTCCAGGGAAAAATCCGTCCCCTAATTCGCCAGCCCTGCGAGCAGCTCGCCTGCTATGTCCACCCACAATTATTGGGACATGTCGGTCCACAGGTTGAGGTCGGCTGTAGACGCTGTCGAAGTTCACAAAGTTACCGTTGTAACTGGCCACATCAGAGTTCCAAGCTTGCCGCATGGCTTCGAGATATTCGTCGGTTCGGTCGCCACGGTCATCGAAAGGAACACCAAGCGCATCGAACTCTTCTTCTAGCCACCCGGACCCAACGCCGAGGATCATTCGCCCCTTAGATAAACGATCTAAGGTGGCGACGGCTTTCGCGGTTACTAGTGGGTTCCGCTGGGGCATGATCATCACTCCCGTACCCAAGCGAATCCTTTCGGTCGCGGCGGCGACGTAAGACAGCCAGATGAGTGGATCGGGAATATCGAAATCTTCCCTTCCGCCGGGCATCTTGCCATCTTTGGCGTAGGGATACCGAGACGCGTATCCCGCAGGGACTACAACGTGTTCGACAGTCCAGATGGACTCGCAGCCGGCATCCTCAGCGGCGCGCGCCAATGATATAGCAGCCTCGGGCTCGACGAACGGGCCTGTGTTGGCAAACATCACTCCGAATTTCATGGGCAGACCCTAGTGGCTAGTGAGCATTTCGGCTCTACGGTACAACTGTGTTCACCGACGGTAACTACAACACAGCAGCACCAGCGACAGTTGCCTTGATCGGTATCAACTGTCTGCTGTTTCTCACAACCCACGACATGACTCTGATCGGTAGCGCGTCGTTGGAACGAGATTCGCTCGTTGCGTGGGCAACATACGGGTTCCCAATAGATCAGTTAGGTGAGTGGTGGCGATTGGTGAGCGGAGCATTTCTTCATGCCGACGTAAGACACCTTCTTTTGAACATGATCATGCTTTTTTTGCTCGGGCGACGACTTGAACGACAGATCGGCTGGGTGGTGTTCACTGCGGTTTGCACTACAAGTATGTTCTGGGGTTCTGCCGGTGCTCTTCTGGCGGCACCAAACACAGCGGTGGTAGGTGCGTCAGGAGTGGTTTACGGGATCATGGCGGCTGTGTTGGTCGTGGAGCGCTCGAGCGGTAAGGATCCCTGGAGTGAGGGCTTGGGAACCTTAATTATCGTGAACGTTGTTCTTTCCTTCGTGATCCCTGGGATCTCGGTAGGGGGTCATCTGGGCGGCCTGGTTGGTGGCCTGCTGTGTGGATGGGCTGCAGGCGATCAGAGACAAAGGTCCCTATCCCGAATGTGGACCAGATTTCCGCCACTCGCGCTCGCGGGATTCGTGATGGGCCTCTTGGCTGCCAAGACTTGGCTGAACCCATTGCTCTAAACGATTTACGACCTAGAACTAGCGCTCAGAATCACCAACTACCGATAATTGGCTGTGCGTATCTCAGTTGCTCAGGCCAACTCTCATCCCACGGGAAAGTTCCATCCCGGTGAGGCCACACGAACTGACACACCCTCCACTCTTGATCGCCGTATATGTCGTCGAGGGTGGGAAAATAGTCTGCGAAGCGATCAATATCGATGCTCAACAGAAAGCTAAGTTGATCACCATCGAGCAGACCGCTGAAAGCTTCTCCGACGGGAAGCGTTCCGCCTAGACGCAGGTGGTTGACGATGAGATCCAGCAACCCTCTAGCCGCAACTGGCGCGAGACCGAAGATCACCAATTCAGGATGCCCGACAAGGGCTTCGAGACCGAAGGTGTAAGAGTAGGCGGCGCGCAAATGTTCTTGATCTGACGGCGCTACAGGTTCGATTCCCCAGCCGTGCGTCTCCAGCATCCACGCAAGCTTTTCTTCATGCTCCATGGGCTCATAGGTCGGATCTGTCACTTACTTTCCTCCGCCGGTTACGATCGAAATTCCCTGGTGCCGCTGCTGATAGCAATAGCAAAGATCACGGCGCCTATTCCCAGACATTCTGACCAACTCGGTGACTGACCCAAGCTCAAGAACCCCACCACCGTGGCCGTGACTGGCAGTAGTGCTTGGAGAAACGCAAATCTGGATCGAGTTATTTCCTTCATAACAAATTGATCTATGCCGTAGGGGATCACGTTAGACAGCAGTGCAGCGGCAAGCGCCAAAAGCAGGATTCGTGGATCAGCGAAAGCAACACCTACCTGATCAGCGCCAGCGGGGCTAATCACGAAAGCTCCTATGAGCATTCCCACACCCAATCCATCTACAGCAAGCCCATCTCGAGCGACTCGATGTCCAAGAACTATGTATCCCGCCCACATGGTTCCGGCCAAGAGTGCGAATAACACCCCTAGTAGTGTTCCGTCGTCTTGAACCCCAGCAAGTATCACCACCCCTGAAGCGGCAAGCAGCAGAGCCCCCGCGGATCGCGCCGTTCTGGTTCCGATCGCAGCTATAGCTATTGGTCCTAGAAACTCGATGGCCACGGCATTGCCGAGAGGAAGACGGTCCATCGCCAGATAGATGAACAAGTTCATTAAGGCAAGGGCTGCACCGAATGCTCCTGCCCACAAGAATTCTCGATGATTCCACGAACGCCGCCACGAACGACGAAAGCCGATCAGAACTAGCGCTGCACCGAGGACCCGAAGGAAAGCAACTCCACCTGGAGTAATTTCGTCAAAAAGTCCTATGGCGGTTGCGGCGCCGAGATATTGAGAAATACCTCCGATTATGAATAGGACCTCGGGAGGAGGACGTACGGGAGACATTGTTACATGCTCACCGTGACGCCGACTCCGCGACTTCTGGCAGCATCTAAGGCGATTGTTGACGCAACAGCATCTTGAATAGCGATACCCACGGACTTGAAAATCGTCACTTCATCATCATGATCGCGACCTGGATGATCGCCTAGCTCCACCGCACCTAACTCGTGTACGTCATCAGGATCAATGAATCCCGCTGCTCGGGCGGCAATTACTTCTCCTGCTTCGGACCAACAAGCATCGACTTGGTCAACAAAAATCGAAGCGGACTTGAAGAGCGAAGGCGAAATCTCAATCATTGATGGCTGAAAAGATCCGACCCCAACGATGTGAGTACCTGGGATGATCGATGTCTCAGAAAAAGTCGGAACAGAAGAAGTAGTGGCGGTCCAAACAATGTCCGCGCCACGCACCGCTTCGTCAGGGTCTGACGTTACGCGAACTGCTGGGCACCACTCATGTCGAGACAAGTCATCCGCCAGCTTTCGAGCGTTGGCTTCAGTGGGACTGAATAGCCGGATTGATTGGATATCTCTGGCGTTACAAGCAGCCTCGATTCCCGCTCTCGCCTGTGTTCCGCTGCCCAACATCGCTAATGAATGGCTGTTTGCCCGGGCCAGCAATTGGACCGATGCCCCGCCTGCTGCAGCAGTTCGGATCGCGGTAAGCCGAGATCCATCAATAAGTGCAACGGGGGAGCCGGTCAATGAATCAAAAACCTGCACAATTGATTGAACGCTCGGCAGGCCACGTGACCCGTTGTCCGGAATAAACGTCACAGACTTGACTGAGACGGAAGACGAATTCTTAACGTAGGCGGGCATAAACAACGCGAGTTTGGAGCCATCGCCCAAGGGGATCGAAACCCGTTCTGGCATCTCAATGTCGTTGGAGCTCACTGCAGCAAACGCTTCGCGCATTGCTGCGATAGCCACCTCCATCGGAAGGCACTCATCTATGTCGTGTCCTGAGAGAATAAGCATCTTTTAAGATATTTGGGCGCTCAGGGAAGAACACCCCCCGCCGAGAGACTACCCATCGACGACACCGCGACTGCGAGATGAGGTAACAAGTGTCCGCTATAGGTTGAATCGCGAATAGACTCCCGGTTGTTCCTGGCGTCGTGGTCGTGAGGACATTCGAACGAAACGACTGAGCACGCCAATTTGTTACACCCAGGGAGGGTGAATTCATGAAGTTCAAGTTCCTGCGACTGCTAGGCGTAATGTTTGCCTTTGCGTTAGTCGCTGCCGCATGCGGTGGATCCGATGACGACTCCAGTAGTGAGTCGTCTAGTGGCAGTTCGTCTGCCGCTGAGGAGACCCACGACAGTCTCGGAGATGGCTCCCTAGGAGTCGTCACAGTGGAGGCTGGCGAAGATATCCAGATTCGTTCGTTGAACGCAATCACAGGTGACGTCGCATTCCTCGGCATTCCAAACCAACGTGGCGTCGAGCAAGCTCTTGCTGATTTCGGCGACATACACGGATTCAGTGTCACCATTGGCACAGGTCTCGACGATCTGTGCTCGGCTGACGGTGGGCAAGCAGCAGCGCAAACCATTGTTGCTGACGAACAGGTTGTCGGCGTTATCGGCACCTCTTGCTCGGGTGCAGCTACCGCGGCATCACCGCTAATCAGCGAGGCTGGAATGGTAATGATCAGCCCGTCGAATACTTCGCCGGCGCTGACATCTGACCTTGCAGGTACTGCGGGGGATAATTATCACCCGGGTTACTACCGGACAGCACATAATGACCTTTTCCAAGGTGCTGCTATGGCCAAGTTTGTGTATGAAGAACTTGGAATCAGTGCAGCGGCGGCAATACATGATGGTGACCCCTATACACAAGGCCTTGCCCAAGCATTTGCGGACGCATTTGAAAATCTTGGCGGTACTGTGACCGGATTCACCGGTGTCAACAAAGAAGACACCGACATGGTTCCGGTACTGACCGAAATCGCTGCAGGCTCACCTGGGGCGCTCTTCTTCCCGATCTTCCAGCCAGCAGGCGACTTCGTCGCTGACCAAGCTCCGGGAGTATCGGGTCTTGACGGCGTTGTGCTGCTTGGCGCCGATGGTCTCCAAGTACAGACATTTATGGAGCTTCCGCAGGCAGACGGCATGTACCTCTCCGGACCGGACCTTCGTTATGGCAGCAACACCAACCAGAGCACCGGTGTAACGGCTGATCAGTTCCTAGCTGATTACGAATCAAACAACGGAAACGCTCCAGAAGCACCATTCTGGGCGCACTCTTACGATGCCACCACCATCTTGTTGGAGGCAATCAAGGCTGCATCACATGTGCATGACGGCAACCTAGAAATTGATAGGGCTGGTGTACGCGAGTACCTCGACGGTTTGTCGGGATATGAAGGCATCATCGGCACATTGTCATGTGATGACTTCGGCGATTGCGGAGCGCAGCGAATCACAGTTGTGCAAAACAGTTCAGCTGATTTCGCTGGTTCGATCGAGAACGTGGTCTTCTCCTTCGCCCCGTGATTAAGTCGCCCCAATAAGGGCACAGTTGGTTGACTTCGCGGAGTCGCCAGCTATTTCTGAATCGACATCGGCCCCGACCCGGATGCAGTCCGGATCGGGGCCGAATGTCAGTTATACACGTTGGCGAATTGGATTAACTCTCCGTCGCCTCGATTCTTGGGACGCACGTGGCAGCTACGCATGACGCGAAACCGACATCCCGGGTGCTGTGGGTTGACCGTTTCCTGACGCTCATCCGAATCGCCTTTGTCGTACTGATATCAGTTGGCCTCATCGCGTTTATCGCTCAACAGATCGATCCACAAAACCCCTTAGCTCGCTGGTTGAATCCCGACGCAACGGGTCTCACCGCCCCCCAGTTCAAGGGCCTACTAGTCACTGGTCTGGCGCAAGGCGCCATGTACGGGCTGATCGCGCTCGGCTACTCAATGGTTTACGGCGTGTTGGGCTTCATCAACTTTGCCCACGGTGAGGTTTTCATGGTCGGCGCGATGTCGGGAATGATCACCTCCAACAAACTTGCCGATGCGGGTTTATGGGAAGATGCATTTCTCTTCTCCCTCTTGTTCGTAGTGGTTACCTCAATCACAATTTCGACTGCTACAGCAGTGATCATGGAACGGATTGCCTATCGGCCTTTACGCGGATCGCCAAGGTTGATTCCTCTAATCACCTCCATTGGTGTGTCATTTTTCCTGCAGAACATGTCAGTGGTTCTTCTAGGCCCAGGCGCCAAGTCGTACCCCTCACTGCCCAGTTGGCTTTCACAAAAACGCTCTGTGATCGGATTTGAGATAGAGGGAACGAAACTAGTTGTCCTACTGACAGCAGCCGTTTCAATGGCCGGACTGTGGTTCTTGGTCGAACGAACAAGAACAGGTAAGGCGATGCGCGCGGTCGCAGAAGACAAAGAGATCGCCGCCTTAATGGGAATTGACGTTAACCGGACCATCGTCACTACTTTCGCGGTGGGTGGCGCCATGGCCGGTGTGGCCGGAATTCTTTGGGGGATCCTCTTTCGCAGTGTTATCCACACCACCGGTTTCTTACCTGGGATTAAGGCATTTAGCGCCGCAGTTGTTGGCGGTATTGGCAATCTAGGCGGAGCAATGGCGGGCGGCCTATCGCTTGGCGCGGCAGAAGCAACTGCTCCGCTAGTACTCCTCGAACCCCTGGGTGTTGATGGGGTCTCACAACTTCGGGATGCAGTGGCGTTCGCGGTCCTTATCTTCGTGCTCCTTGTCCGCCCAAGTGGACTATTTGGTGAGCGGTTGTCGGATGAGGATCGAGCATGACTGCTACTTCTGACAACTTGTCGATGCTTGAGGCCCCAGGTATTAACTGGCGGAGACAAATACGATTCGCGCTCGTAGGCGGCCTTTCGTCGGCGTTTATAGCTCTGGCGGGAATGCCAGTCGGTCTGGATGGAAGAAACATCATTCGACCGATTTTGAGCATGGGGTATCTGGCGCTTCTCTGGGTCCCCTTCGTGTTCGCTAGCCTTGCCGGAAGCGTGGTCATTCTTGAAGGGATGACTGAAAGAGAACGCGACGCAAAAGACCTTGCGGCAGGCGCACTCGTTGGCTTGGGTAGTTCTTCGGGGCTGATCTTGCTGATGATCCTGATCCAGAATTTCAATTTGCGTGACCCACTGGTGAACTGGAGTCCGCAATTACTGAACCTCCTGTCATTCGATCGTTCCATAGGACTCGGGATGTTGCTGTGGCTGATTCTTGGAACAACGTTGGGACTTCTGGGCGGAGCGATGCACGTAGTTCCTGGCAAGGTTCGATCTCGAATCCTTGCGGTCGCCTTAGCCGTCTTCGCAGTGTCTGTTCTGGAAACCTTTCTTACCGATTTGTTGGAAGGTTTCGGCCTAGAAGTACTTACTGACTTCGTTTACTACAAACGCGGTGGCTTGGAAGTCCTAGGGGCGGTTGTGGTAGCAGCTTTGACCCTGATGATCCCCCTTATGGTCGGTTCCAAAATTAAGGACATCAAAACACGGGTCGTAGAGATGCCAAATGAGGAACGCAGAAGGGTCAACCTGCTGTTGCTGACCGTCTGCGCCGCACTGATGCTGGTGCTTCCTTTTTTCCTTGGAAAGATAACCAACGAGTTATTGGCAAACGTTGGCCTATTCGTTTTGCTGGCGTTAGGCCTCAATATTGTGGTCGGCCTGGCTGGAATCCTTGACCTTGGTTATGTGGCGTTTTTCGCCGTCGGTGGATATACGACAGCGGTTCTTACATCTCCTAATTCCCCGGGATTTTCGCCCGAACTTCCGTGGCCTGTAGCTCTAATCGTTGTCGTAGTCCTAACGGGCATCGTCGGCCTCTTTATTGGCGCACCCGTCATTCGAATGAGAGGCGACTATTTGGCGATTGTCACCCTCGGGTTCGGTGAGATTATCCGCCTACTGTTCCTCAGCGACTGGCTGTCTGGATGGTTCGGTGGCGCTCAAGGCATTACCAACATTCCGGGCGTCGATGTCGGCATCGGCACCGTAAAAGGAACGGACCCGAGATCAGTTTTCTTGCTGGTTTTAGTTTTCTGTGCCATAGCCATCTACGTGTCGTGGCGTCTCGAACATTCGCGACTGGGCCGAGCCTGGATGGCGATTCGCGAAGATGAAGATGTCGCTGAAGCCATGGGAGTCAACACAACCAACACAAAGTTGATGGCGTTTGTGGTGGGAGCAGTGCTGGCAAGTTTCTCGGGAGCAATTTTCTCCGCAAAAGTCGGATCGATTTTCCCAACAAGTTTTCTGATGCTGGTGTCGATCATCATTCTCGTCGTCGTCATCGTTGGTGGAATGGGGAATATTGTCGGCGTGATAGTCGGGGCTCTCGTGTTAATTGGAGTGTTGGGTGGTCCGAAACAGCCAGGTCTGTTGCAAGAGTTCAGCCAGTTCAAGCTTTTGATATACGGGGCGTTGCTTGTGTGGATGATGCTCAAACGTCCAGAAGGTCTAGTTCCCAATGTTCGACGGACACGAGAACTTCACCAAGAAGAGTTCTTGCAGGACGCATGGCTCAAAGGGGAAATAGACACTGATGACCATGAGGACTCGCCATGAGCATGCTCGAGATAAGGGACCTGAGCGTGACTTTCGGTGGACTCCACGCTTTGAAGAATCTGAACTTTCACGTCGATGAAGGTGAAATCGTAAGCGTCATCGGCCCTAACGGAGCCGGGAAAACAACCTTCTTTAACATGATCAGCGGCATGATCACTCCGACCACCGGAGACATTGTTTTCGAAGGTGAATCTTTGCTGGGTTTAGACCCGAGTCAAGTGACCGAACGGGGAATAGCTAGAACCTTTCAGAACGTGAGGTTGTTTGCGAACATGACGATTCTTGAAAATGTCATGGTGGCCCAGCACTGCCGCACAGACCAACGAGTGTTCGGTGCTCTCTTCCAGACAAAGAGTTTCAAATCTGAAGAAGAAGCGATCCGGAATTATGGCGAAGAGGTGCTTTCCTTCTTTGGTTCTCGACTTGTTGGATATCGGCTTGATCAACCCGCTTCAGTGTTGTCCTACGCGAATAGAAGGCGGCTGGAAGTGGCACGTGCCATGGCGACCCGTCCCAGGTTGTTGTTATTGGATGAGCCAGTAGCCGGTATGAACCCGCGAGAGTCAGCGGAGCTGACCGCACTGATTGGCCGTCTCCGAAGCGAATGGGGCTTCACTGTGGTGATGATTGAGCACGATATGAGTGTGGTTCGCGACGTATCTGACCGTGTGGTTGTCCTGGATCACGGTGAAACAATCGCTCAAGGATCTTATGATCAGGTTGCCAATGATCCGAAAGTCATTGAGGCATACCTAGGTCGCCCCGTGGGATCCGACGTAGCTGCCGAGGAGGAAGCACCTTGAGCAGCGACGGTGTGCCGCTCCTGGAGCTACGTGGAGTAAATACTCACTACGGCGCCGTCCACATTCTGAAGGATGTGGATCTAGCGATATATCCGGGAGAACTCGTTTGTCTACTCGGTGGAAACGCGAGTGGGAAAAGTACAACACTTAAAACATTGCTCGGGATGGTCACACCCACGACCGGAGACGTGGTCCTTGATGGAGAAATAGTGACTCATCAATCCACTAGCTATCGAGTCGAACGTGGCGTCACCATGGTGCCCGAAAACAGACGTCTTTTTAAGCGACTATCAGTCAAAGAAAATCTAGAGCTCGGCGCATACCTTCGAAGTGATCGCGAAGGAATTGCTAACGACATGGAGCGAATCTTCGAATTGTTTCCCCGAGTCAAAGAGCGGATGAATCAAAAGTCGGGGACCTTGTCCGGCGGAGAACAACAAATGGTCGCCTTGGGACGAGCCTTAATGTCCGACCCCCGAGTTCTGTTGATGGACGAACCCTCAATGGGGCTAGCCCCTGCGCTAGTTCAAGCGAACTTTGAACTAATCCAGCAAATACATGAAGAAGGGGTAGCGATTTTCATGGTTGAACAAAACGCCAATATGGCGTTGTCAATTGCGGACCGGGGCTGGGTTTTACAGACGGGGAAAGTGGTCCTAGACGACAGTGCCGAAGCGCTGCTTGCAAACCCGGAATTGCGAGCGAGCTACCTCGGTGAGTCGGATAACAGGTAAGAAGCGTTCACGCTCAGAGAATTGAACCATAACGTCATCGTCTCCGTAGCTAGACACAAGCCAACATGAGTTTGGCGGTGGCGGCTAAGCCCTCAATACCGATCAGTTCGCCAGGTCGCGAAAGGCATCGAACTGACCGGTAGCGGATTCCTCAGCGATCTTGTCTAAGAGTTCGTCTCCGCCGTGCTCTTGGAGGAGCATCTTGGGTAAGGCCGGCATCGAATAGTTTTCGGGTAGTGGAGGCGCTGAATTTACCTTTCGAGCCATAGCAGCTTCGATGTGTGGAGCGAGTCGTCGAGCCTTTTCAGATCGAGCCTGAGGGTCCCTCTCTTTGAACTCCGGCAAGATTTCAGTACCGAAAATCTCAATGCTCTCCATGATGTGTTCGTGGCGATTGTTCCCTGCCTGAAGGACAAATATGACCTGATCGACACCCGCTTGCTCGTAGCGTTCCAAGAACGATCGGAGCTGACCGGGTGTACCGATTGCTCCCCTAAGGCCTTCGGTTTCCCCCGCGGCTATCTTTGCTCCAAGGACCTGTTTAGCCTCCGCCACTACAGCTTCCGGTGAGTAGCCTGTTTCGGCCCGTTTTTCGATGAACTCTCGCCAAACATCAGTAGTTCCGGGTAGGTGATCACCGAACACGTAGAAGTGAGCGAGCGAGTAACCGAAAAAATTGGCCCCCTCTAGTCCTCGCCGCAGAGCCTCAGTTTCGTCATGATGGGTCATCATCGTCGAGACACAGGCCACTTGCGGATTCACTGATTCCCCTACTGGAACGCAGCTATCGATAAAGGTTTTCTCGTAGTCCTCAACCCAAAGTTGAGCTTCTTCGGGGTCGACGAAAGCGAACGTCAGGGCACCCATACCGCGCTCGGCGGCCATCAATATCGTCTCCCGACGGCTGCAGGCCACCCAGAGAGGAGGATGGGGAACTTGGACAGGTTTAGGAACCACGTTGCGAGGAGGCATCGTCACATAAGTTCCATCTACCCCACTGAAGGGCGTTTCAGTCATGCACCTAATTGCGACCTCCAAGCCTTCGAGCCACTCATCACGTTTGGTTTCCGGATCGACTCCGAATCCCCCCAACTCTGCTAGAGAACCCGACTCACCCGATCCGAACTCAACTCTTCCACCCGAAACAAGGTCTAACATTGCGAGCCGTTCAGCGACACGAGCAGGATGGTTGTACCTGGGGGCTGTCAATATGACGCCATGCCCGAGACGCATTTTCTTTGTTCGCTGACTCACCGCGGCAAGAAACACCTCAGGAGCCGAGGAGTGACTGTATTCCTCCAGAAAGTGATGCTCAACCTCCCAGACGTACTCGATTCCGAGGTGGTCAGCGAGCTCACACTGGTCAAGGGCATCAGAAATTAGGCGATGTTCTGCACCTGTGTCCCATGGTCGCGGTATTTGATGCTCAAAGAAGATGCCGAACTGCATGGTGACGTCACTTTCCTCTGGTCAACAGATACTAAGTCTGGAGAGGAAGCACCACATTCGCTACCCCCTCCAACTCAGCGAACCAGTCGTCGGGTTCACCGACCAAGATGGGAACGAACTTCGAAGCCCCCACTTCAATGAACCGTTCGAGCTGCTGCTTCAAACCGCTGTGGCCGATGGGAATGATCTCATGTGGATCAACTCCGGGTGCGCGTCGATCGAGAATTGTCTTGTAACTGGCGGGCAAATCCCCATGGCTGTAAGGGACAAGAACCCCAAAATGTTCTGGGTCCATAAACCTCTCATCTTCGTCGGCAGCTTGATTCACAATTTTCCAGCCGTCAGCGGCCATTTGCGGCGTGCAAAATGAAGGAAGCCAACCGTCTCCGAAACGACCGCAGCGACGCAATTCGACTTCAGCTGCCCCCCCGAGCCATATATCCATAGGCTTTTGGGTTGGTTTGGGCAAAAGATCTACATTTTCGTAGTTGTAGAACTCTCCCTGATGGGTGACCGGTCCGTCCTCCCACATTCGCTTGAGCAAGGGGAGAGCTTCGTTGAACATCTTCGCCCGTTCTGTTCTTTGAACTCCGAAGGCGGCTTGTTCATGAACATCTGCCACACCCAGACCGAAGGCAGGAAGAAGACGACCGTTGGAGAGCCTGTCCAAGCTAGCTAGTTCCTTAGCGAGAACAGCCAAGTTTCGTCCCGGCAAAACCATGACAGAGAAGCCGAACTTCATCCGTTGCGTTCTACCCGCGGCATAAGCCAAGCCAACTATTGGGTCCGGACACTCGCCGCCCAGCCGTTCGCTGAGCCACAACGAATCAAAACCGAGTTCTTCTAAGGAATCCACGAAAGGATCGAATGTTGAGTGGTCATTGGTGAAACTGCGGGTTCCCAGGCCGAAGCCGACACGAATCTTCATGCCAAGACCCTAGGTCAGTCAGCAACCTTGCGTCATGTGTGTAACGGCCAATGTTTGCCTAATGTCTCTGATATATGAATGAACTTCCAGACATAGAAAACCTGTACCGCCTTGATGGCAAGGTTTGCATTGTGACCGGAGCGTCAAGCGGCTTTGGAGTCAGATTTGCCAAAGTCCTGTCCGCGGCAGGTGCCAAAGTCGTCGTGGCAGCGCGCCGGCGAGACCGGCTAGAGGAACTAGCAGGGGGCCTGCCCGATGCATTGGCCATCCAGTGCGATGTGAGCGATGACGAACAATGTCGAGAACTCATTGCCAGGAGTATTTCCCACTATGGCCGAGTAGATGTGCTCGTCAATAACGCCGGGATTTCTGATGCTATTAACCCTGCAGAGAAGGCAAACATTGACGTGTTTCGAAACGTCGTAGATGTCAACCTCAACTCTTGTTTCCTCCTCTCGGGATTAGCTGCCCAAGATATGTTGACTCGGGAGGAGGGAAGCATCATCAACGTTGCTTCCGTTCATGGGATAGTCGCGTCGGCCCCGAATTTGCAACCTGCCTATGCCGCCAGCAAGGCCGGCCTAGTCAACTTGACTCGCGACCTGGCTGTTCAATGGGCAAAACGAGGGATCAGGGTAAATGCGTTGTGTCCTGGGTACTTTGAAACCGAATTAACTCAGGTGATGTTTGATGATGAACGTTCCAGTCGGTGGATTGCGCGTAATGCCTCTATGGGCCGGGGTGGAACACCTGATGAACTGGATGGGGCTCTACTGTTCCTAGCTAGTGATGCCAGTAGTTACGTGACAGGGATTCCGCTCCCGGTTGATGGGGGCTGGTTGGCGCGTTAAGGGTTCTCGCCCAACGAGCGATATACCCGTACTCTCGGGTGATGCGATGACTGCTCGGCGAACACTTTTTTTCGTAGCTGTTCCATCATGTCTGGCTAATTTGCTTTTTTGCAGCTGGGTGCTTCTTGGAGGACAGTCTTTACCGGCAGCTTGGCGCTGGACAGTCGGAGTGGCGTCGCTGTGTGCTTTCGTGCTTTTGTTGTCGAGCTCGATTGCCGTTCTGTGGACTGGTGGCCGCCAGGAGGCAGAGCTGGCGCGCGCTGCCCGGAAAGACCCTCTGACCGGATTGGCTAATCGTTTCCAAGCGGAATCTCGATTAGAAGACGCTCTAGAACGCTCTCGGGTCAGCGGACGAGCAGTTGGTGTTGTGTTCTGCGATCTCAACGATTTCAAGGTCGTTAATGACGTCTACGGCCACACGGTCGGGGATCGGCTACTTTCCGCTATTGCGGCTCGATTCGCGGACTCGGTGCGGCCGACTGACACTGTCGCCCGATACGGGGGCGATGAATTCGTCGTGGTGTGCCCCGAATTAAGAAATGGAGACGACGTTCAGCTAGTCGCTGAGCGACTTGACATCACAATGGAGCGACCGTTCGTGATAGGCGGGCACTCTCTCACGGCTAGAGCGAGTATTGGTTTTACTGTTGGATACGGAACACGAAATACAGCGGAAGAACTCTTGTCCCGAGCAGACGCCGAGATGTACCGAGTCAAAATGAACCTCTAGGTCAGGGCAGGGGTTCCCTCAAATGCACCCGGGTCCTCAGAAGTGGGAAGCAAAGGCCTAGAGCGCCATGCCATCGCTTCCTCGACACCCTCCAATACCTGACGCCATTGCGGTGGATCCCACCCCTCGGCAGAACCGACCAGAGAACCATCCTGACCAATGTGAATGAGAGCAGGCAGGCGATCAAGACTCAATGAACCGACTAATTCTCTGTTCTCGTCAGTCAAAACCAACCAGCGATCCGCGTATTTACCCAGATATTGGCGGGCCCCGTCACCATTTCCCGTAACCAAGAAAGCACACCTGACATCTGCTTCCTCATAGTGAGCGAAGATCCTGTCCGTCGTAGGGATTATCCACCCGCTTTCGTGAGTGTATGGATCTATGACAACGACAAGAAGATTGAAGGTCGTCAACCATTGAGACAGCGTCTGTTCAGCTCCATCCATGGTTGCAACCGTTAGGTGCGTCGAAGGGTCAGTAGCCACGAATGCCAAGTTAGCGCGCTCACCGCTGTCGACCCGCACAGAGATAAAGCCAAATTCGGATTTATTTGAAGGCGATGCGTGTGGCAGTCTGCATGAGTGCATCCCATTGAAAGACTCCGGTATGTGGCCCGCGCTGGGGGGTTTGACCAACTCGATCTCGCTCGCGAAGCAGCCGAGGCCTTGGGGGCACTCCGAGGTGAATCGGCCGAAATGGTTAATGCATGCCGTCGCATCTTGCATCACCATCCGTTAGCTGGATCTTTATGGGTGATGGCAACCAGAGTTCTGGTTGCATCTGACGCCAAAAGCGCCATGTGGGATTTTCTGGATGAGCTCGCAACCGACTTAACCTCTGACAATGTCGCCTCGGCTCTTCCTGACGGCGCAACAGTCGCCGTAATTGGATGGCCGGACCTAGCCCTGAAGAAAATCGATCAGCGAAACGACGTGACAGTTCGGGTTGTAGACGCCTACGGCGAAGGAGCTGGACTCGCGAGAATGCTTCTGGGCCAAGGCGTAAATGTTGAAGAAGTCCCGTTTACCGGACTCGGCCAAGCTTGTTCTACAGCTGACGTCGTAATTGTTGAGGCCGAAGCTGCTGGTCCAACTTCGTTAATCGCGCCCGCGGGATCCTACGCTGCGGCTGTCTGCGCCACACACGGCGAACAAGAGACGTGGGCTGTTGTCGGTCACGGCCGAGCTCTCCCGGGACAGTATTTTGACATTGTCGAAAGTCGATTGGCGATGGAGAACCCGTTGGAAGCCGATGACGAAGTTGTGCCGATGTCCGCGACAACCCACATCGTTGGCCCGACGGGAGTTGAGTCCTCCGACGTAACCACGCGAGAAGACTGCGTGGTTGCTGCTGAGTTGTTGCGCCTCGGAATCTAATGTTTGTCGCCGGCAGTTATTGAGCCTCGGCTAATAGTCGCCGAGCAATGAGCTTCAGACACAGGGTCTCATCGGCACCCTCAAAGATCGACAACACTCGGGCGTCAACGAATAGGCGACTGACCGTGTACTCCTCAGCGAAGCCAAAACCACCGTGGATCTGAAGAGCTTCACGGGTCACCCACTCTGCCGCCTTACACACATATGCCTTCACCATGGAAGCCTCCAGGCTTCCCTCGCCCTTCGCCATCATCTGAGCAACGGAATAGCTGTACTGGCGTGAACCTTGGATAATCACAGCCATTCGCCCGAGCTTGGTCTGAGTGAGTTGGTATTCGGCAACGGGTTGGCCGAACACGACCCTGTCCTGAGCGTATGTCACGGCCTCTTCGTAAGCGGCTTGCATTACCCCAACCGCTCTGGCAGCGGTTTGCAGCCGCCCATTTTCGAATCCGGCCATCTGCATATAGAAGCCTTTCCCCAAACCTTCTTCGCCGCCGATCAAATTTTCCCCCGGAACGAACCAGTTATCGAAAGCTATTTCGAAGCTATGCATGCCTCTGTATCCGAGTGTGGGTATTGCCCGGCCTTCCATGCCCCCACCGGTTTCCTGTGAGAATTCAAAACTATGGCCTTCGGCTTGCGGCTTCGGGACAATAAAGAGGCTGAGGCCGCGATGAGTTTTGGTTCTGTCTGGATCTGTGCGAGCTAGGAGCATTAGTACATTCGCACGTCCGGCAAAAGTACACCACGTTTTAACTCCGTTGATGACCCAACCGTTGTCCACTTGGGCAGCCGAAACTTTAAGATTCGCGACATCCGATCCGTAGTCGGGCTCGGTAACTGCGACGGCGACCATGGTTTCGCCTGACGCAATTTTGGGAAACCACTCCCTTTTCTGTTCCTCGGTTCCGCCTCGCTCAAGAGCTCGAGTAAGAATCTCGGGTCGGGTTATCAAAGAACCCCCTGCGCCCAACGATGCTCTAGAGAGTTCCTCGGTAGCTATAACCATTCCCATGTAGTCGCTTTCGCTACCGGTGGCAAATCCACCGTATTCTTCGGGAACGGAGAGACCGAAACATCCCAGTTCTGCTAGCCCTTCGATGATGTCTTCGGGGATATCAGTGTCTTGTCTGTGAATGTGTTCGGCCTGAGGAGCAACCTTGTCTTCAGCAAATCGCCGGAATGTGTCCGCGACCATCGTGAAATCTTCATCAAGGTGCGAAGGAGTGTTAATTGTGGCCAACTCAGCCACAAACTCCGGGGCCCGGTATCGACTAATGAAATCTCGCGCCGCATCGATTTCGCCCTCGTTGACGCCCCATGCATGTTCTCGCCCGAAGAGTTTTGAATGAAGATCAGCCAAGGCGTCTGCTATGAAAGCACACGCGATCTTTCCTTCGGGCTCTCCCTTTGCCCCGTAGTCCAAAAGAGAGCGACTTATCTCAATAGCCGATGCGGCATGGGCAAGGTCGTACAGCAAACTTTGATGATCGTCCGCATCGGGAAGACCCGCTGCGTGAGCAGTAGATCGGTCGATTATGGAGACGCCGATGGCTAAAGCATCAGCTGCAGCTTGGAGATCTGGTGCTGTCATAAGTTTTCACCACTTCGTCAAGTCGAGACAATGAATCAGGCTATGAGCAGAGACGCCGAACACACAAGCTTTCTGTGCCGGCGACAAACTCTAAGAGGAACTATTGCACTCTAGTGCCGGGTATTACCTACGATGTCAGCGTTGTCTATGACCCCTAGCCGCATCGGAGTGACCTGTGACTACCCATGATCGCCCATTCGGCCGCTACTTCGAAGAATTCGAAATTGGCGATGTCTACAGACACTGGCCTGGAAAGACGATCACCGAAGCAGACGACCACCTGTTTTGCATGATCACCATGAACCATCACCCACTGCACATCAACGAATGGTTTGCACAGAATGAAACCGTGCACGGCAAGAACGTGGTCGTTGGCAATCTTGTCTACTCGTTGGTCCTCGGTATGACTGTTCCCGATGTCAGCGGTGCAGCGATCGCAAATCTAGAAGTCGAGAGCCTCACTCACCAGCGACCAACTTTCCATGGCGACACCATTTATGCCGTCACCAAAGTGTTGGACAAAGCAGAGTCTGAGAGTCGGCCAGACAGAGGGATCGTGACGGTTGAAACGCGGGCGATCAACCAACGCGAAGAAGAGGTGTGCCACTTCCGTCGAAAGGTCATGATTTGGAAACGCGACGCCGCCCCCGCTCGGAACTTTCCCTATGGTGAACATATCTGGCAAGACTAGAGACTCTCTGATTTCCGAACGCGACGCCTTCAACGAAGCACTAGTGGGCTGGGGATCACGGTCATTGCGCGACTTGCCGTGGCGATCTACTCGAAACCCATGGCGTGTTCTGGTATCTGAGGTCATGCTGCAACAAACCCCAGTCAGACGCGTCGAACCCAAGTATCTGGAGTTTGTGGAGCTGTGGCCGACCCCTGAAAACCTGACCCAGGCGCAGCTTTCCGATTTGCTCAAATTTTGGGTTGGGCTTGGTTATCCGCGAAGAGCCCGAAATCTCTATGACGCCGCACACCAAATAGTGAATGTTCACGATGGCGCCGTCCCTTCTTCCCTGTCGCAGTTAATGGAACTCCCCGGGGTAGGGCCTTACACGGCTAGGGCTGTAATGGTTTTTGCGTTCGAATTGCAAGTAGGGGTCGTCGACACCAACGTGGGTCGACTTCTAGCGCGGTGGTGCGGCGGTCCACTGCAACCCAAGGCGGCTCAGGAACTTGCTGATGATCTTGTGCCCGCAGGTGATCCGTGGTTGTGGAACCAGGCGCTCTTTGACCTTGCGGCTTCGATCTGCACCAAACGAGATCCGCAGTGCACGCAATGTCCTGCCGAGGCTTGGTGTTCGTGGCGGGGGGCAGGACAAGATCCCGCCGACGGGAGCGCAGGTGTCGGCAAGAAACAAAGCCGATTCCACGGAAGTGATCGTCAGGCTCGCGGTAAATTGATGAAAGGGTTATCGGAAGGACCCGTACGAGTAGCCGAGGCGTCCGCGGTCATGGGCCTTTCTGACGATCCCAACAGATGCGCCCGACTCGTCGATGATCTTCTGAGTGAGGGCTTGCTCACCATCAAAGATGAGGTCCTATTACTTGGTGATTTGCTCCAGTAGCTCATCAATCGCTTTGTCTGCGATCGTAATCATCTCATCGTCGGTGCGATCCTGGATCGGATGCTCGACCCATACGGCAGCCGGGTCAAACCCTAGCGCTTTGCCTTGCACCTCGGCTCCGTCAATGAACTGAGTTGTAGCGACGAATACCCCTGGAAGACCTCGTCGTTCAAGGTCTGCGATGTCATGCACACTGCATGACGTGCAACTGCCTCAATCGGCGAGGGCTTCGATGACGACATCGCATTTCGTAGCTATTTCGTGACGTAAATCAACTGGCGCTGGTTTCGTGAAAGTTGGTTTACGGAATCGTTCAACACGTAATCCTCGTTCAACTAATCGTTCCTCTATCCGGTCCAGAAATCGGTCGCCTCTAGGTTTGCTGATGTCGAGTAAGCCGACTGTGAGCCCCTCGAGGCTTTCCGGTCGGGCCACCCGTGGAATATCGGTCGGCGTGGCTTCGTTAGTTGGGTCTAAGACCTTAGTCATAGTTTCTCCCTCATTATGGGGTGATTTCGACGCAAACAGGATTTGAACCCATATCGCCGTTCACCCACCCCCCAATGATCGCCGAAAACAACCCAGCCGCGCCACCACAGTGGACAATATGGAGGCCATTTGGTCGAAATTTCGGCAAATCTAGGTCTTTCATGGCCTCGGGGATACCTTCTGGTATGGCCCCGGCGCCTCGGATCAATTCGCTTCCCGGCCTGACAGTTAGTTCTGTTATTCGTTCGGCCAATTGTTCTCGTGACCAGCCGGCTTCGCCGAAAACCCGAGAGTGGTCGGGTGCTACAGCGAGAATTGCGTCAAAACCCAACACGAGCTTCGGGTGCTGAATTGAAATCAAGTTCACGGCATAGGTTCGAGCTAATGAATCAGGGTCTCTTGACAGTTGATCAACCAGATTTCTTGGGGCTTCTCCGGGAAACGCCAGAACCGTGTTGGTGCCGGGCTCGAACCCATACATGGTTGACACAGGGGGCCACGGTGAATCGCTTTCGCGCTCGGCAAAACAAAAGCCAACTTTGGCGGGAGAGCCAAAGGCTGCTCGGTCGACCTCGCCGGGCCTTCCACCTCCGACGTTGCGGATAACAAGTTGAAGAGCTCGCCCGATAGTGCTGTTCGCACGGTTCCCTTGCCCAAGAGCGTTATTGCCTGAGTTCATTCCAATTTCATCGGCAATTGGGCCATTAACGACAAGAACCGGAGCATGCGGCATTGTCGTAGCCAGCAAGCCATGCATATTGAAGGTTTCTGTGCAGACGGCTTCCACCGCCGCTAGGACCACCGGAAGGTATTCGGGTCGACAACCAGCCATCACCGCGTTAATCGCGACCTTCTCTACAGTGCACGGCGCTAAGTCGGGAGGAACTGTCGCGACTACCTCATCAGGTGAGCGGCTGGTACCCCTCAACATGGCAAGAACCCGCGCCTCGCTGGGAGGTATCACCGGCAGCCCATCTGTCCAGCCACGGTCATAGAGAGCCTCATGGGTGTCCTCGAGAGCGGCAAACTCAACGCGTCGCGCCGAAAAGTTCAAGCCACCGAAACGGAGCTCCAAATCTGCAGCAAGAGAAGGGTCAACGGAAAGTGAACCGCAGCCAGGTCGTTGGTCAGGTAGTTCCGTTCCAAGATCGGAGACACCTGAGATGGACTCCCAATGAGAGCGGGACCATCCCACTGTTCGAGCCGTTTCTTTTCCGTTCTCTACCGACAGAAGAGTGGGGACAGTTTCAATCGTGTGATGCCATGAGATAGACAAATCTTCGTCAAAGCGTTTATTGCCTATCGCCGCTGGAAAATCAGGATCATCTTGACTGAACACAGTCAAACCGGTCTGGTTAGCCAGTTGTTCTAGAACCGGTACGACTAACTCACATGTCGGGCAATCTTGCTTCACAACGGCGACAAGGCCTTCGGGGAGAGCGACTGACTGGTGGAGACTCATAGCACCGAAGATAATCGCTGAGAACTAACGGTTCTAAACCGTTCCTGAGCTTCGGGCGCTACCATGCGCGAAAGGCTGACGAAGGAGTCGTTGTGGCTGATATTGATTCTGGGCTGTTCCGAAACGTGTTGGGACACTTTCCTACGGGTGTTACCGCGGTAACAGCCGTCAACAACGGCAGGCCGGTTGGTATGGCTATCGGCTCGTTTACCTCCGTGTCTCTTGAGCCGCCATTGGTCGCATTCCTACCCGGTAAAGAGTCCGGTTCCTGGAAGGAGATCCACGAATCTGGGTCATTTTGCGTCAATGTCATGGCTCAAGACCAACTGGAAGTTTGTGGTGTAATGGCGAGTCGGACGGAAGACAAATTTGCTGACGTGGAATGGTCGACAGCCCCATCGGGTTCACCGATCATCGCTGGTTCGATTGCCTACATCGATTGCGAAATAGAGGCAGTACATGACGGCGGAGACCACGACATCGTGGTCGGACGCGTCGTTGAACTCGAAGTCATGGAAAGCAAGCCGCCCCTAGTTTTCTTTCAAGGCAACTACGGAACCTTTAGCTGATCGAAAACTATGGACATAGCGGCTCGAATTGTTCTGGGAATTGTGTTCCTTTTCTCGGGCGCTCTCAAACTCCGCGACCCCTCGTGGCCCGCGACGGCACGTGAATTCGGTTCACCCAAACCAGTAGCCATTGTCATCGCACCCCTGGAGGTCGTCTTAGGAGCGATGTTGGTAGTAGGGGTTGGGTCGCCTTGGACCTCGATCAGTGCAGAAATCGTTCTGGCCGTGTTTACCGTCGCCATGTTGCGGGTAATGCGCCGACCTCTAGCCCAACGGCCTGTTTGTGCCTGTTTTGGTGGCTGGACAGCTCGACCTGTCGGTACCAGCTCCGTGTTAAGAAACCTCGTGCTTCTCGTCCTAGCTGCGATCTCCAGCGGAGCCTAAAGGCGTCGCTAAGCCCAGCATTTCCAAAATGACGGATAACACAAAGGCCTCCTCATGCCAGGCGTCGTAGCGGCCCGAAGGGCCACCGTGCCCCGAGTCGATTTCAGTGCGAAGCAACATCATTCGGGTACTCGTTGTCAGTACGCGGAGTTTCGCAATCCACTTAGCGGGCTCCCAATATTGAACCCGTGGATCATTTAATCCGGCCGTTACCAGGAGTGCAGGATGGCTAGCCGCACTGATGTTCTCGTACGGCCCATACGCTGACATCACCTCGAAGGTGGACCGATCATGCGGGTTACCCCACTCGTCGTATTCGGTGATCGTAAGTGGAATAGTCGGATCAAGCATGGTGTTGACGTTGTCAACGAACGGAACCTCAGCAATCACTCCGCAGAACGCGTCGGGTCGCTGGTTGACCATCACTCCCATCAGAAGACCACCAGCGCTGCCTCCTCGGGCCACTATGCGGTGTTGATCAGACCATCCCTCCTTAACGAGGTGATCTCGACAACTGCCAAAATCAGAAAACGTATTCTGTTTATTTTCCAACCGACCTTGTTCGTACCATTTCCGCCCCAGTTCGCCGCCACCACGAACGTGAGCAATCGCGAAAACAACCCCTCGATCCAATAACGAAAGACGAGCGGATGAAAAGGCAACGGGAACGCCCAGCTCGTAGGCGCCATAGCCATAAATAACCGTAGGAGCTGGCCACGTCACGGCATCAGGACGCCAAACGATGCTAATAGGCACTTTGGTTCCATCGACAGATGTTGACCACGACCGATCGCTGCGATACGCCGAAAGATCGGTTCCCCCTAGGACTGGTTGCTGTTTCAGCAGGACCTGTGCGCGAGTATCAATATCGATTTCATAAGTAGAGGCCGGGGTGACCATGGACGTGTACACATATCGGAATACCCGCGCGGAGTACTCGGCGTTCGTTCCTGGCCCGGCTTCGAACACCGGCTCAGTCATCTCTATCTCGAACTCATCGTCTTGCTCATGATCGAAAACACGCAAAACTGGAATGCCATCACGACGTTCGGTGACAACCATGAAACTCTCAAAAGCATCTACGTCTTCGATTCTGACCCCTTCGCGGTGAGGCAGCACCTCCCGCCAGTCGCCCGCACCAAGCTCATCGACCGACGTCTCCATTAATCGAAAATCGAGAGCGTCCTGGTTAGTAAGGATCAATAACCGACCACCCTGATGAAATATCCGGTACTCGTGTCCTTCTCGCCGAGGCTCGACGATTGAAAGCTCCCCATCGGGGGAGTCGGCGTCTAACAACCAATATTCAGAAGAGATCTTTGATTCACTTCCGATGACGACGTAACGCTCACTGCGGGTGCCGCTAACACCCACCCAGAATTTCTCGTCAGATTCATGAAATATTGTCGCGTCATGTTCTTGAGGAGTGCCCACGCGATGACGTATCACTCTGTCGGGTCGTCGTGCATCATCGGTGAGGACCATAAAAAGAGTCTGTGAATCGTTGGCCCAAACAAGACCGTATGAAAGACCTCCAATGCCGCTGTCGAGGACTTCGCGGCTCCCGAGGTCCAAAACGGTCAGCTCGTACTCCTCGTTTCCGTCTGTGTCGACGGTGTAGGCAAGAACACGGTGATCTGGGCTTACAGAAAGGTCACCGAGAGCGAAATAATCCTCTCCAGAAGCCAGCTCATTTTCATCTAACAGGATCTCCTCGGTGGCGGGAGCCCCGCGTCGTTGACGCACATGCACTGGGTATTGGAGTCCTTGACCCGTCCGAACTCTGTACTCCCAAGGCCCTTTAGGAACAGGTAATGACTGGTCGTCCTCTTTGATTCTTGATTTGATCTCCTTAAAGAGATCTGTGCGAAGTCCCTCCAAATGCGCGGTGGACTGATCCGTCCATTCGTTTTCTGCCCGCAAATACTCCAATACCGAAGGATCTTCACGATCACGAAGCCAGAACCACGGATCCTCTGTGGACTTGTCATGGACCACGCGGACATACTCCCTCTGAGGCGCCAGCGGCGGTTTGTTCTCCGTAGAGTTCATCGGATGGACGCTAGCGCCCCGCGCAACGCAACCTAGAGTTGAGCGGGCTGAGGCACGATAGTTTGCTCATTGCTGACCCAGTACGAGATCGAGGTTCAAGATGCCGATATATGCGCTAGGCGAACATCAACCGCAAATTCACCCTGACGCTTGGATAATGCCCGAAGCGGTGGTGATTGGTCGCGTAACGGTCGGGGCGAAGGCCACCATTTGGTCTGGGGCCGTCCTTCGAGGCGACGACAACGACATTGTGATCGGTGAGGAGACTTCGGTACAAGACAACGCGGTGCTTCACGTAACCGAGGAATTTTCGACCGTGGTCGGACGGAGGTGCACCATAGGCCACTTGGCGCACCTCGAGGGGTGCACCATAGAAGACGAAGCTTTGGTGGGGACGGGATCAATAGTGCTTCACGAAGCAGTCGTTGGCGCACGAGCTTTGGTTGGCGCCGGCGCCGTTGTCCCCGGACAGATGCGCGTCCCCCCAGGTTCTATGGCGTTAGGGACTCCAGCAAAAATACGAGAAGGTGTCGACACGGATCCACTCATTCTGCCCGGGGTGGAAACATATATCCGGCGCGGACGGACCTTTAGAGAACAGTTGCGACGTATCGACTGAGAAGTTTCTCGAGATGACATAGGGTCAACGCATGGCTAGAGCGAAAATTGACCTTGGCAGTATCGGATTGTGGACGGGGATTTTGGACGGAATGCCGTCCTCCGCTGCAAACGAACTTTGCGCAGAGGCTGGAGAACTTGGCTTCAAAACAATTTGGATTCCAGAGGCGGTCGGGCGAGATCCCTTCGTAACAGCTATGCGGGTTCTTGAAAACACGACTGAGATCACGATCGCGACAGGCATCGCCAACATTTACGCCCGAGACGCGATGACGATGGCGAACGCCCAACGAAGTATCGAAGAAGCGCATCCGGGGCGCTTCTTGTTGGGATTAGGGGTGAGTCACTTACATTTGGTTGAGTGGGTCAGAAAACACGACTATTCGAAGCCATTGACCTATATGAGGGAATATTTGGAGTCCATGCACAAGGCGCGTTTTATGGCGGTGGGCCCATCGGAGTTACCCGAGATTGTCCTCGCCGCCCTAGGACCCAAGATGCTTGAACTTGCAGCATCTCAAACGGCTGGGGCGCACCCCTACTTCGTGCCACCCGAACACACTCAAATGGCGAGAGAAGTTATGGGCCCTGATGCTCTGCTCTACCCAGAACAAATGGTCGTGCTCGAAGAAGACCCTGATATGGCCAGAGCTGTGGCCCGACAGCATATGAAGACATACTCGGCTCTACCGAATTACGCCAACAACCTCATGCGTCTCGGCTACGACGCTGACGATATTGAGAACATGGCAGATGTAGTCGTAGACGCTGTGGTCGCGTGGGGATCTATAGACGTGATCAAGAAGCGTATACAAGAACATTTCGATGCTGGAGCAGATCATGTTTGCGTTCAAGTACTTACCGAGGAACCACAAACAGTTCCCGACGGATGGCGCCAGTTGGCTCCAGCATTAATTGGCTAAAACCAGTGGCTTCCGTTCGCACCGAAATCACTGAACTGGCAACAGGGCTTGGAATGTTGGGATACGACAGCCCTATCGAAGCCATCAGTCAACTACCCGGACAATTCGTCGATGTCACAGAACGAGTTTGGGAACAGTTCACCCGAGCCGTGGACGAGTCACCCCATCGAATCGATTTCGCGGGCGCTTACCGCAATGGTCAGGTCTTTTTAGAAGCCGATGATGGTTTGAGAGGTCGACCGCCACTCCTTATTGAGTGGAAAGGTAGTCATCGAAGCCCCGGACACGACCAACTGCCGATAGATCTGCGGGTAGATCATGTCTATCTCATATCTTGCAAGTACTCCTCCAAGATCCTGCTCAATGCCGCCCCCTCGAACCTGTTCGCCGCAAGCCATGACGTAGGCGACTGGTATGACCACGCGGCTCCCAAGCAACATCAAGCCCTTTATACTGCGGTGCGAGCAGAAGTCGACACGAGTCTGGAATTACCCCCGTTCGTGGGTGACCTTGCAAAGCACCATCGGTCCGAACTCAAGATTGCGTTGGCGGACCGCGAATGGAGTGTCAAATGTGCAAGCGCTTACCGGGAACTCGCTGCCGAAGTCGGACGCGTCACCGCCAGCCAATGGCGTAAATCGGTAGCTACAAAACGCCAACGCGAAGCGCTGTTGTGGCGATTGTTACGTATCGGCCCAGCTCCCTACTACGTTTTGGGTTCGACAAGAGATCAAGCGTTACGGCTCCTTGTCACCACGCCGTGGGATTGGCGCCGCCGGTTTGAATTCCGGGACTTGGAAATCTGGGGGGAAGAGGCAGGGCAACCGAAAATAGGTTGGAGAGCCACCGTCCGAGACCACGAAGCAGCAGAAGAGACCTGCGTAGATGGACACGTCGAAGTTCGTTGGAGCCACGGACGCTTTGCTCAAGCCCCGGAGGCAAAAGTTTACTTGGATACTCCGCACTCACAGGTGCCTGGTTACCTCCATCTTGATGCCGCAGAATCATGGTCAGGGTCAATAAGTGGGTCAGAAATTCAATTACCACTATCCTGATAGGGGTAAATAATTTTCGACAGGAGCTTTTGTGACAGACACCGAACCAAACGTCGCTATCGATCTGGGTAAATACCAACTCGGTTGGAGCGACGAAGAAGACTACGTCTACAAGCCGCAGAAGGGACTTAACGAAGACATTATTCGGGAGATGTCTTTCTTAAAAAAAGAGCCGGAATGGATGCTCAACTTTAGGTTGCGTTCATACGAAATATTCCAACAAAAGCCTATGCCGAACTGGGGTGGAGATACCTCGGAAATTTACTTTGATGACATCTACTACTACATCAAGCCCACCGAAGGGCAGGTAGACGCCTGGGAGGAGCTACCGGACTCCGTAAAGGAGACCTATGAGAAACTAGGTATCCCAGAAGCGGAGAGGAAGTACCTTGCTGGGGTCACGGCTCAATATGAGTCGGAAGTCGTATATCACCGTAACCGGGAGGACCTCGAAGCCCAAGGAGTCATCTTCTCCGACATGGATTCGGCTGTTAAGGAACATCCCGAACTCGTCAAGAAATACTTTGGAACAATTATCCCCCCCGGCGACAACAAATTCTCTGCCTTGAACTCAGCGGTATGGTCGGGTGGCTCGTTTATCTATGTGCCACCCGGGGTCGAGGTAGAGATGCCTCTCCAGGCATACTTTCGTATCAATGCCGAAAATATGGGCCAATTTGAGCGCACATTAATAATTGCCGATGAAGGTGCCACCGTGCACTACATCGAAGGATGTTCGGCGCCGGTTTATAGCTCTGATTCGCTTCACTCAGCCGTGGTCGAGCTATGTGCCCTACCCGGCGGACGAATCACATACACAACAATTCAAAACTGGTCGAACAACGTGTTCAATCTCGTCACGAAACGAGCCGCAGCCTACGACGAGGCTCACGTCGAATGGATTGATGGGAATATCGGGTCCAGGCTGACCATGAAATACCCTGCTGTGTACCTGATGGGACCCAAGGCTTCAGGCGAAGTGCTTTCGGTTGCATATGCCGGCGCAGGTCAACACCAGGATGCTGGTGCCAAAATGGTCCATGCAGCCCCGGAGACTTCGTCCAAGATCGTGTCCAAATCGATCTCCAAAGATGGAGGGAGAACGACCTATCGTGGTTTAGTCCGCGTCGAAGAAGGTATGAGCGACTGTCGGTCACACGTTCAATGCGATGCGCTTTTGCTTGACGAAACCAGTCGATCTGATACCTACCCCTACCAAGAAATCGGTTCACGTGATGCTGAAATTGGTCATGAAGCCACGGTTTCCAAAGTCGCCGATGAACAACTCTTTTATCTTATGAGTAGGGGACTTTCCGAAGAACAAGCCATGGGAATGGTTGTCAATGGCTTTATTGAGCCAGTTACTAAGACATTACCGATGGAGTACGCGGTCGAATGGAGTCGACTTATAGAACTGCAGATGGAAGGATCCATCGGTTAGAGCTATCGGCACTTTGTGAGAACATGAAGTCAAAGCAGTACTGGTGGTAGCGATCACGACTTCTGCTGGATACGGTCAGAACATAAGTCGCAACGGAGGTTTCTTCAGGTGCGTACACCGAAAAACTTTTTTTCACCATTAGCGCTCGGAGCACCCGACCCACTCACAGAAATCCCCTTTCGTCCGTCTCGGATGATTCACTTCTTCGACCCATCAAATGAAAAGATGAGAGCTAAAGTTCCGTCGATTGCCCCAACCGTCGACGTTCTTCTGGGAAACCTAGAAGACGCAGTCGCGGCTGATAACAAAGAAGCAGCGCGCGCCGGCCTGGTCGAAGTCGGCCACGCCTGGGACAGCCAAGATACGCAATTGTGGACCCGGGTAAACAGCCTCGATTCCCCGTGGTTCTTGGATGACGTCATGACACTGGTCGGAGAAATCGGAGACAAGCTGGACGTAGTGATGATCCCGAAGGTTGAGGGCAGCGAGGATATTCATTTCGTTGATCAACTTCTCGCTCAACTCGAAGCTCGCGCCGGTTTGACTACGCCGATCCTGGTCCATGCAATCCTTGAGACCGCCCAAGGCGTTGCCAATGTTGAGGACATTTGTGGAGCAAGTCCTCGAATGCAGGGTCTTTCGTTAGGCCCGGCTGATTTGGCGGCTGATCGTCGCATGAAAACCACAAGAGTCGGTGGCGGTCACCCCGGATATCTGGTTCGTCAAGACCCGGAGGAGGGGGGCCAAGACGAAGAGCGGCTCTCTTATCAACAAGATTTGTGGCACTACACGCTTGCCCGCATGGTTGATGCATGCGGATCTCACGGAATCCTCCCGTACTACGGACCATTTGGTGACATAGCTGACACCCTCGCTTGTGAAGACCAGTTCAGAAACGCCTACTTGCTTGGGTGCGTAGGGGCGTGGAGCCTCCATCCGATTCAGATCGACATAGCAAAGAAGGTGTTTAGCCCAGAGCCATCCGAAGTCGCTTGGGCTATGCGCGTCATCCAAGAAATGGGTGACGGAACCGGCGCGGTAATGATTGACGGAAAAATGCAAGATGACGCAACGGTCAAACAGTGCCGAGTCGTGGTCAACCTTGCCCGTGAGCTGGCTGCTAAGGATCCAGACTTGGCCAGTAGTTACGGGTTCTGATCCGCGTCCACCCACATGCGTATTGTCAGGAGATGGAGATGAGTTCGACCTACCGGCCCCGCCGTTCTGTTCTGTACATGCCAGCGGCCAACCAGCGGGCGTTAGAAAAGGCAAAAGAGATCGACGCTGACGCGCTGATCTTTGACTTAGAGGATGCCGTGGCTCCCGACTCGAAAGAAGTAGCCAGAGAACAAGCCTGCGCTGCGGCATCATCGGCTGGCTACGGAAATCGGGAACTCACGATCCGGTGCAACGGACTCGATACGCCTTGGGGACACGATGACATTTTGGCCGCCGCTTCTGCAGCGCCGGCTGCCGTGGTAATTCCTAAAGTCGATGGACCTGAGTACCTAGATGAAATATCGAACCTACTGGATTCGGGAGGAGCTCCTCCCTCCATGCAAATATGGGCGATGGTAGAAACGCCCGTCGGCATACTGAACGTAAATCAAATCGCTCAACATGAACGGATGTCGGTCATGGTTATGGGCACCAACGACATGGCAAAAGAACTGCGCGCTTCGATTACTACAGATCGTCAAGCACTCTTGCCGCACCTCGCGACGTGCTTACTTTCTGCCCGAGCCGCGGGAATCAGCATTCTCGATGGCGTCTTTAACGACATCAAAGACGAGTCCGGTTTCACATCCGTTTGCATCCAAGGAGCACAAATGGGTTTCGACGGAAAAACGCTTATCCATCCGAGTCAAGTGCCTCCTACTAATGAGATCTTTGCGCCGAGTCTTGACGAACTCGATTTTCATCAACGAGTCATCCAAGAATTTGAGACAGCCGAAAAAGAGGGCAGGGGTGTCCTAACCGTCGACGGAAAGATGATCGAAAATCTGCATGTGGACGAGGCACGAAGAGTGATCGCGATGGCTGAAGCAATCGCTGCTCTGTAGAGGTTTTCACCTAAGTAAAACCGCCAAACAGGACGAGAAGAGCCACAATATAGATATGCCTATGCGCACCAATTGTCGCCATTATGAGACCCGATCGTACGGCAACGGTGAAACCGTCAGAAAGTGCAATCTTGACCTCGCGCCGGAAGCGCCGTGGCGATGCCCCGAGGACTGTCCCGAGTACAAACCTCGCCGGATAGACGTGGCATGGGACCATGGATCGCTTGGAGTTCAGGACTTCGCTGATGAACCCGAAAGTCTGGGGGAGGACGAATCTATCGCCGCCCTGCTCGATGCAGCGGAAGACATCGTAAATTCGGCGGGCCCCGACATTTTGTTGGAACTCGAAGCGGAAAAAAATAAAAAAGGACGTAAAGGGCCACGTATTAGCAAGAAGGCAAGAGCACAAAAACGAAAAAAACGAAAGAAGCGGTGACTTTGCCGCACAGGGGATTTCTCCTATCCGGATAGGTAGAATTATTTGTTGTGGCACCCACTCCTACAGGTCCTTTTGGAAGCCCCGAATGGACCGACCTAATCGGATCTTCCGCTTTTCTTGAGCGACGTCAAGAAGCTGAGAAGAACGCTTCCCAAGCAGGTCTGCCATCGTTTGAGGAGGAACTCTGGCGCTACACGCCGATCGACGACCTAGACCCATCTCACTACCGATTAGAAGCGCCCGGCGGGCCGGTCGTAGGCCCGGGTCTTGCCCTAGGGATGAGAGAAGACGCGGCTGCCGTCATAGAGATCGTTAATGGTCAACTCATCTCAACGATGATCAACGATGACGCTGTTGTGGTGCACTCCGAAGGTCCCGAAATGGAGAAAGCGGTTGGGTCCGTTGTTCCGATTGGCACAGATTTCTTCACCGATTGCAATTTTGGTTATTGCACGGCCCCGGTCGTCGTAGAGATAGCCCGAGATTCCGTCGTCACTTCTCCGATTCTGATTTGTCAGCACACGACAATCAGCGACATAGCTTGGTTCCCTCGACTCGTGATCCAAATGGGAGAAAACTCCGAGGCAACAGTCGTGGAACATCAAACTAGCCCCGCGATCAATGCCCTTGTGTGTCCCGTGAACGAAATTCAAGTAGGTCAAGCAGCTCGCCTCAAGTATCTGACCGTGCAAGAACATGGACCGGATCTCTGGCAAATAGCGACCCAGGTCGCCGAAGTCCAGCGGGACGCTCACGTATCCCTGAGTCAAGTTGCTTTGGGTGGTTCATATGCGCGAGCAAGAATTGATGCCAAGATGGCGGGTCAAGGGTCCTCAAGTGAAATCAGCGCAATATATTTTGGACGTCAAAAAGCTCAACACGATTTCAGGACTTTTCAGAAACACCAAGCGCCACATAGCACTTCCAACTTGTTGTTTAAAGGCGTGGTGGATGACGACAGTCGAGCTATCTACACGGGGCTGATCCGAATTGAGCCTGACGCTGCTGATGTCAACGCCTTTCAGACCAACCGAACATTGAAGCTTTCAGAAAATGCCTGGGCCGAATCGGTGCCGAACCTGGAAATCGAAAATAATGACGTCAAGTGCAGCCACGCTTCAGCGGTTGGCCCTATCGATGAGGATCAAAAGTTCTATCTCGAAACAAGGGGAGTACCGGCTGACGTAGCCGAAGCGCTAGTGGTGAAAGGTTTTTTTGCCGACGTCCTCGAGGGACTCCCTTCCGAGCTCATTAGCACGGCTATTAATGGCCGAATTGAAGAGCTCGTCGCTCTTGATAAGGAACGACAGTAGACATGGTGCGTGTATGTAGTTTCGACTCCTTGGGAGACGGACAAGCTCAACGATTTGACATCGAAGGACATCGCATTGCAGTGATCAGAATTGGCGAGACTGTCCATGCAATAGGGGACAGGTGCAGCCACGCTAACTACTCGCTCTCTGACGGCGTTGTATGGCCGGACGACTGTGCGATCGAGTGCCCGAAACATTTCTCGAAATTCAATCTACGGACCGGCATGCCCGACGTGTTCCCAGCGACTCAACCAGTTCCTGTTTACCCCGCAAGCGTCGCTGAGGGAGATGTAGAGGTGGAGTTGCCATGAGTACGCTTTCTATAACCAACCTGGGTGTCGTCGTAGGTGACCAGGAAATTGTCAAAGGGTTAGACCTTGAAGTTTCTTCGGGACAAGTTCACGCGGTCATGGGGCCAAACGGATCGGGGAAGAGCACGCTAGCCAACGCGATAATGGGCAGACCCGGCTACCAAATCACTTCAGGATCCATTGAATTAGATGGCCAAGACTTGTGTTCCCTTCCCACATGGCAACGGGCGCAAATGGGACTATTTTTGGCTATGCAATATCCCACTGAGGTGCCCGGCGTATCCGTTCGCGAGACCCTGGAACTAGCCCTACAAGCAAGAGGACTAGACCAAATAGACGTTGCATCCCGGCTCGATGAGGAAGCTCAATCGATCGGATTACGAACAGAGCTTCTCGAACGCGCTCTCAATGTTGACCTATCCGGGGGAGAAAAAAAGAGAAACGAAACCGCACAATTGGCCGTCTTAGTTCCACAAATTGCGGTGTTGGACGAACTCGACAGCGGGCTTGACATTGATGCCCTCCGCTCCTGCGCAGAACGCATCGAAATCATGACCAACGACGGCCTCGGTGTGTTGTGCATCACTCACTACCACCGACTTCTGGACCATCTAGCAGCGGATCAGGTGCACATTCTGGTTGACGGTCAAATTGTTGAAAGTGGGGGCCCTGAACTAGCGAAGGAACTTGAGGCCAACGGATACTCCCGCTTCATTACTTCAGAACAAGAGCCAGATGGGGTATCGGTCGCAATAGGTGGGGCTGCCCGAGAAGGACAGTCTTCGGGTCCTGATTTGGAGGACCCGTTCGCAGACCCTCTCGCTTAACTGCATTGGCAGAGGCAGGGTTGAAGGGCTATTAGACTTGGAGACGTTCCGCTCGGCTTAGCAGTATTTGGGGGCGACAGGATATGAAACGTGAACTGCTGACCGAAGAAGAGATGAAAGCTCTTTCAGAAGAGCTAGTGGATTGGACAGTTGCGTCTACTGGCTTAGAGCGGTCGTTTTCATTCGACGACTTTGTTCAAGCTTTTTCCTTCATGGCGGCCGCGGCGTTGCATTGTGAACGGCTCAACCACCATCCCGAATGGTCAAACGTTTATGGAGCGGTCCACGTCCGTTTGGTCACCCACGACCGAAATGGGGTCACAGACCTTGATGCCACTTTGGCCCGACAGATGGAAAATCTGTCTGGTGGCTGATCTAAGACGAAGTCTTTTTCGCTTTTACCGCATCTGGTCGCTTTTTCGTCCAGCAAAACTCACCATCGGAGTACGGGCGCTCGTGTTAGATGAAGATGGTCGAGTATGTCTCGTGCGTCATAGTTATCGCGATGGGTGGTATCTCCCCGGAGGTGGCGTAAAAACCGGTGAGTCACTGGTTGATGCGATGCAGCGAGAATTGAGGGAAGAGACCGGAATTGAAGTTCCCGAAACGCCTCAATCGGTCCACGGCGTCTTCTCCTCGTTTCGTGACAACAAGAGCGATCACGTCGTTGTGTTTGTGGTGAACGAATGGTCGGTGAGCTCGTCTGTCTCCCCAGAAATAGCAGAGGTTGCTTTCTTTGCCCCAGATGAGCTCCCTGACGGAACTTCGGCTGCGACAACCCGGCGGATCAAAGAACACATCACGGGTGTCCCCCCGGGTCACCGGTGGTGACGTTGACTAAGCCTCGAGATCATCCAAACCGGTCAACAAAGTGTTCCAGGAAAGAGTTGCGCATTTAATCCGAACGGGGAATTTGACAACGCCCTTCAACGCTTCAAGGTCACCCAAGGTGAGTGACGTCACCGAAATGGACTCGTGATCAGAAGCGCTCATTTCTTCTTCATGTATAGACATCATGGCTTTGAATTTCCGAGTCAAGTCACGAACTTCATCTATTGATGTTCCTTGAACAGCCGCCGCCATCATTGAGGCTGAGGCTTGACTAATTGAGCACCCTTGACCAGCGATAAGAAGTTGTTTTATGGAGCCGTCTTCGACCTCGAACGTGAGTGAAACCTCATCTCCGCACAGGGGGTTGAAACCTTCGCTCTTGAGCGCCGGAGGACAGTCGAGTTCTCCTCGGTGGCGAGGGTTTCGGTAGTGGTCAAGGATGATTTCCTTATAGAGCTCTTCCAGTCCAGACACGCGAGAACCTCCGTCTACACCGAAAACAATTCGCCAGCGAGCTCCAACGAATCGACTAGGGCATCAACGTCGGCCTCGGTGTTGTACAAATAAAACGAGGCCCGCGAGGTTGCTCCCACACCCAGCTCCCTCATTAATGGTTTGGCGCAGTGATGACCCGCTCTTATGCAGATGCCCTGTTGATCCAAGACTTGACTCAAGTCGTGAGGATGAATGTCGCTGTATTGAAGAGATAGAACTCCGCCACGCTGTGACGGATCGGTTGGCCCGTGGATCACAAGTTCTTCGCCGTACCGGTCCTTTAGGGAGCGGAGGGCATAGTCGGTGAGAGTGACTTCGTGGTGACGTATGTTGTCCATCCCCAGCGAACTGAGAAAATCGACTGCGGCACCTAGACCAATGATTTCTGCTATCGGAGGCGTTCCTGCCTCAAACTTGTGTGGCAACTCGTTAGGTGTGAATCCGTCTCGTCGAACATCAAGGATCATTTCACCGCCACCAAGAAATGGTGGCATTGAGTCAAGAATCTCCTCCCGACCCCAAAGCACACCAATGCCGGTTGGTCCGCACATTTTGTGCCCCGTGAAGCAAAGCAAGTCCGCGTTTAGTTCCTGAACGTCGGTGGGAAGGTGGGGCACGTACTGACTGCCGTCGACCGCGACCAACGCTCCCGCTGAATGGGCTCTTTCAGCGATTTCGGCAACTGGGTTTAAGGTTCCCAACACGTTACTCATGGCGGTGATGCTCACCATCTTCACACCGTCAAGGAGTCGATCCAGATGACTTAAGTCAAGAAGACCTTCGGGGGTGAGAGGTAGCCAACGGATCTCAAAGCCCTTTTCGGCGCTCAGTATCTGCCAGGGAACAATGTTCGCATGGTGTTCCATATCAGAGATGAGCACTGCGTCTCCTTGAGAGAGATTGTTTCCTCCCCAAGACCTCGCGATGAGATTGAACGATTCTGTGGCGTTCTTAGTGAACACGATCTCGTTAGAGGAAGTGCATCCAATGAAACTTGCGATTCGTTTCCTCGCTTGTTCCATTTCCTCCGTTGCCTGAGCAGCGATTTCGTATGCGCCGCGATGCACATTGGCGTTGATCGTTCTGTAGTACTTGTTCATCGCGTCAATAACGCTGTCAGGTTTTTGTGAAGATGCCGCCGAGTCCAAATAGACGATCTGATGACCGTTAATGATTTGCGATAACAGAGGGAATCTATCTTTGAGGTCAGAAGGTAACGTCATGTTTCGTACCCTTCGTAGCCTTCGCGTTCGAGTTTTTGAGCCAACTCTGGGCCGCCAGATTCGACAATGCGTCCGTCGAAAAGAATGTGCACGTGATCAGGCTCAAGTTCTGTTAATAGTCGCTGATAGTGAGTGATCAGTAGAACACCCATCTCTGGACGTGAGTGGTGTACGTCACGGACGCCATTAGCGACGACTTTTAAGGCATCGACATCAAGTCCCGAGTCTGTTTCATCAAGAACCGCGAATTCAGGTTCCAGAATTGCCAGTTGAAGTATCTCGTTTCTCTTCTTTTCTCCACCTGAAAATCCCTCATTGAGGTAGCGGTCCATGAATGAGGCATCCATATCGAGGCGAGACATCCACTCCTGCATAGCGACATAGATGTCAATAGCTGATACTTCTTCCCCCCGTCGGGCCGATGCTGCCTGCCGTAGGAAGTTTCGGACCGAAACACCAGAAATTTCCTGAGGGTACTGAAAGGCGAGAAACATTCCGGCCTTGGCACGGACATCAGCATCCCAGTCCGTGATTTCATCACCGTTCATCCGGAGATGGCCAGCAGTCACCTCGTATTCAGGTGAGCCCATCAGTGTTGTAGCAAGTGTTGACTTTCCCGACCCGTTCGGACCCATGACCGCGTGTATTTCGCCAGCGTTGATCGTCAGATCAACCCCGTGCAAGATGTCCGGACCTTCGGCGGCCCGAACCTCGAGTGCCTCAATCTCGAAGAGTGGCGATGCCATACACCTGATTGTATTGGCGGTAGGACAATTAACACTGTCTCGATAGTGCAAATCAACGTCGTAAGCGGTTGATGATTTGTGATTGGTTATCTGCTGAGAAAGTCTCGGCACACGTCAAGCCAAAATTGAGTTGTCAAACTTAATGACTCGACGTCTATTCGTTCGTTGTGTCCGTGAAAACGGCTCATGAAATCGCTGGATTTCAAGTCGGGGCTGAATAGGCCAGCGCCATAGGCGACTGAACCGAGATTCCGGTACACGCGCGCGTCAGTGAAACCGACTATGAGTTGGGGAGAAAGACGAGCGCCAGGGAAGGGCTGATTGACGGCCTTTTGGATGGTGTCCCACATCGGGTTGTCTATCCGACTGATGCTTGCGGGATCATTCATAATGATCTCTACGTCAACTTGGTCCGCTAGGTCTCCCAAGGCGGTGTCCAAATGCGCTTGAACCTCCGCTGTTGACTCGCCGGGAAGAGTACGTATATCAACATTGACATCGATTTGATCTGGGATGACGTTGGTCTTCATCCGTCGGTCAGATTCGGCAACATTGGGTGAAAACGTTGTGTGGGTGCAACTGTAGAAATGACGAGCGAGCCCCTCGACTGGATGCGAGTCCAGCCAATCTTCGATTTTTTCTGCATCAAGCATGACGGACTTGGTCTCTTGGTCAACGTCGAGGATGTCGACCTGTTGACGCCACAGTTCGTGGAATTGTGGTGGTGGTCTGTAGTCAGCGAGGCGTTGCACGACGCCGGCGGCCCTCACCAGCGCATTGTCTGACTTGAACGGTGCCGAACCATGACCAGGTGTCCCCTTGATGCGGAGCCGACGCCAAGCGACACCTTTTTCTCCCACATTTATTCCGATGTATGGATTGTCTGAGGTCCCGCTGTGCAGTCCACCATTTTCGGTGAGCACGTAGTCAGCCATGATTGCCTCGGGGTGATGGTCTGCCATCCACTGCGCGCCGTGAGCTGATCCGGACTCCTCATCTGCGACCGCGAAGTAGATGAAATCTCCTGACGGTCGAAAATCGGTTTCGGCGAGATGCTTGAATGCCACTGCTTGGGAGGACGTTAAGTTGAGCATGTCAACGGCACCTCGACCCCAAACTTCTCCGTCTATGAGTTCGCCTCCGAAAGGATCGCGTTCCCAACCGGCAGGATTCACTGGAACGACGTCGGTATGACCCATCAAACACAAGCTCGGAGCGCTTGGATCTGTGCCGGCTATACGAGCGACTAATGATTTCCTACCCGACGTAGGCTCGAAGGTCTCAATTTCGACACCAGGCCCCTCGAGAAACGTCTCTAAAGCATCGCTATTGAGAACCTCGTTTCCTGAGGTAGAAGTCCCGTCGTTAACGCACGCATTCCTAATCAGCGTTTGCAACAGTTCGACTGTTGTCTGTGTCCGAGCTTCTTTTTCGGTGGTCATGAGATGAGCGTAGAGCGATTAACCACTTGATGTCGCCCGATATAGACAAGGCCCAAAAGCTGCCAACTCGTATGAAATGTCAAGTGACTCAGCTTGTGGTGAAATAACGAAGTGACCAATGAGGCGTTGTGCGACCTAACAGCATTAGAAATGCGACATCTATTGTTACAAGGGGACATCAGTGCTCGAGAGTTGCTGGCAGCGCACCTAGCTCGAATTGAACGCATAAACCCAGAAGTCAATGCCATCGTCACCCTCGTACCGGAGCTAGCTAGCGCCTTAGCGGATCAAGCAGATAATGCCTATGCCCGAGGAGAACCTCTGGGATTACTTCACGGGTTGCCTGTCGCTCACAAGGACCTGGTTGACACCGCAGGGGTTCGCACCACCTTGGGTTCGCCAATCTACCGAGACCGGGTACCCGACGAAGACGATCTGATTGTCGAACGTATGAGAGCTGCGGGCGCGGTTATGGTCGGCAAAACCAACACCCCGGAGTTTGGCGCAGGGTCCCAGACGTTCAACCAAGTGTTCGGAGTTACCTCGAACCCCTATGACACCTCGCGTACGTGTGGCGGGAGTAGCGGCGGAGCAGCAGTAGCGCTTGCGGCACGCATGCTGCCACTTGCAGATGGCTCCGACTTAGGTGGTTCTCTTCGAAACCCGGCATCATTTTGCAACGTGGTGGGATTCAGACCCTCCCCGGGCCGGGTCCCCACGGTCCCTAGCACCAATCTGTGGCTTCACATTGCCACCAAGGGGCCCATGGCCCGGAACGTGAGTGACGTAGCGTTGTTTATGCAGGTCATAGGGGGACCGCACCGATTAGCTCCGAACTCGAATAATGAATCACCAGAGATATTTGAAGGGTCTCTGGAACGAGATCTTCGGGGGCTCAAAGTGGCATGGTCCCCGGACTTGGGTGGTCTACCTGTGGACCCGTCTGTTCGCAAAGCCCTTGCTTCGACTCCAGATGTTCTTTCAGATTTAGGTTGCGACATTGTGGAGAAATGGCCAGACCTGTCTGATGCGCCCGAAATTTTTCAGACGCTTCGGGCCGGAATTTTTGCCCACAGCTATTCTCCGTTACTCGAAAAGCACAGAGATCAATTAAAAGAAACAGTCATATGGAATGCCGAAAAAGGGCTGGCTATGACCATGAAGGACCATGCCGAAGCGTGTAACAAGCAAGCCCGCATGTTTGCCGAACTCCAAGACTTCATGGAAGACATTGAGTTCTTGGCTTGTCCCGTCACTCAGGTGCCGCCCTTCGCCAAAGGCATCGAATACATCCGCGAAATCGAAGGCGTTCATTTCGACACTTATATCGATTGGATGCGCTCGTGCAGTGACATAACCACGACAACCCACCCGGCGATATCGGTACCCGCAGCGTTTACCGATGACGGCTTGCCAGTTGGACTGCAGCTGGTTGGCGGGAGCCTCCAAGATCGTTCAGTATTGGAGTTGGCGTACGCCTACGAGAAAGCTACCGGTGTAGGGGAACGACAACCCGCCCTGTTGGATTCCTAAGACACTGAAGTTGACGACGAATGTCGTCCGGAAGTCAGATGCGTTCAAAGTACCTTTTCCGCTCCCAGTCCGTCACTGCGGACTCAAATGCGGTGCTTTCACTCAACCAGAAGTGGGTGTAGTGATCCACCACCGCGTCGCCGAACGCCCGTCTAGCCACGGAACTTGCTTCGAAAAGCTCCGTCGCGTCGCGCAGCGAAGTCGGCAGGGAACGCGTTCCAGATTCGTAGGCGTCGCCCTCAAATACAGGTGGAGGCTCCGTTTTTCCTTCAAGCCCTTCCAACCCGGCGGCGATCGCGGCGGCATAAGCCAAATAAGGATTGACGTCGGCCCCAGGCACCCGACACTCAATGCGCAACGATTGACCTTCGCCGACGATGCGAAAACCGGCCGTCCGATTGTCGGGTGACCAAGCAGCCCCGGTCGGTGCCCAAGACTTTGATTGGTAACGCTTATAGGAGTTGACGGTAGGAGCGAAACACGGCATCAACTCTTGGAGGTGTGCTAACCAACCACCCAAGAAATGGAGGAACGTATCGGAAACCTCTAGTCCTGCTACCTCCTGAGAACCCGAGAACAGGTTGGTGGCTTGGTCCGTCGACCAAAGGCTGAGATGAAGATGAGAACTCGAGCCTGCTTCGGTGTCGTGTGGTTTCGCCATGAAAGTCGCCGCGGCTCCCTTCTGATCGGCCACTTCCTTGACACATTGCTTCAGCAACACATGCCGGTCAGCCATCTCGAGAGTTTCACACCACCGGATATTCAACTCATGTTGTCCGCGGCCGAACTCACCTTTAGTTGACTCAACCGGAATTGCCATGTCCTTGAGATACCGTCGAAAGGCACCGTTGAGATCTTCGGTGCGTGCGCCCTGTAATAGGTGGTAGTCCTCGATGTACCAACCGGCCGGTTCTAGGTTGTTGTAGCCGTCTTGTGCAGCGTCTCGATAAGACGTTCGGTATAGAAAATACTCAAGTTCTGAAGCTGCCATCGCTCGGATATTGAGAGCCTCAATGCGGTTGATCTGTTCGCGAAGGATTGATCTTGGAGCTACCGCAATGGGGTTGCCATCGTCAGTCGTAGGATCACAGATGACCAAGGCGGTTCGGTCAAGCCAAGGCACCGGTCTAAGAGTCTTGACGTCTGGAGTGAGATGAAGATCTCCATAGCCCAGATCCCAATTAGAAAAAGCGAATCCCTCGATCGGCTCCATTTCCATGTCGACGGTTAAGAGGTAATCGCAAGCGTGAGTACCGGATGGATCTTCAAGAAAGAAGTCGGCATCGAGACGTTTCCCCATGAGGCGTCCGTAATGATCAGTGAAAGCCAACACAACTGTGTCGATACGACCCGCTTTGGTTGCCTCAAGGAGTTCTTCGTGGCTCCAAGTATCAGTCATACCCCAACCGTAGTTGCAGCTCACCGGTCGGTGTCCAGACCGTTGGCTCTGCGATATAGCTAACGGTAGGGTTGGCTCTTATGACCGAACTCGCGATTGAGGCGCGCGGACTGGTGCGAAAGTTCGCTGATAATCGTGCAGTTGATGGTGTTGATTTAGCAATCCCACGAGGAGAAATTTACGGATTTCTGGGCCCAAATGGTGCCGGAAAATCAACGACAGTGAGAGTCCTATGCACCTTGCTTTCACCGACCGAGGGTTCGGCGACCGTAGCGGGTCACGATGTGGTGCAAGACCCAGGGAAAGTTAGGGTCCGCATAGGTGTAGCGCTTCAGGACGCGGCGCTAGACGACAAACAAAGCGGGCGAGAGATTCTGGAATTACAGGCTCGTCTCTTTGGTCTCAGTTTGGCGGACCGAACTGAACGAGTTGAACGGTCGATAGAACTGGCTGATCTGGGTGACGCGATTGATGAGTGGGTGCAGACTTACAGCGGGGGAATGAAACGCCGACTTGATCTAGCCGCGAGTCTCATTCATGATCCGGAGGTTTTGTTCTTAGATGAGCCGACTACAGGTCTTGACCCGGTGAGCAGAGTTCGAGTGTGGGACGAAGTAAGACGCCTCAATCAAAAATTCGGCGTCACTGTGTTCTTGACCACCCAGTATCTGGAAGAAGCTGACGCGCTTGCCGATCGGGTCGGAATTATTGATCAAGGTCGAATCGTTCAAGAAGGCACCCCTGCCGACCTCAAACGGACCGTTGGGGCTGACGTTATTGTCGTCGAGTTGGGAGAGAATCTAGAACGAGCTGCAGCCGCGGCGAACGACTTGCCGGCTGTGGACGAGGTCACCACTGGTCCTCAGGGCCTAACCATCTCCACCGCTGACGGAGCAGGTCTTGTTGCCGACGTCGCCGTAGCTTTCAGTCGACAAGGCATTTCCCCGCGATCATTGACGGTGCGAACGCCCTCATTGGATGACGTTTTTCTTCGCGCCACAGGTCACCGCCTGTCTCACGAGATCGACGAATAACGATGCAGCGCGAGCCGATCGCAAAACGAAACAGCTTCTTTGGTGACATTAGAACGATCGCTCGTAGGGCTATTCGCAGTCTCTCCCGGGAGCCAGAATTCATCGGACCAGCTTTGGCGATCCCCGTTTTCTTCTTTGTTGTCAATATCGGCGCCCTTGAATCTTTCGTGGAACGACAGCCAGGAATTGATTACCGCGCTTTTCAGTTGCCAGTGGCGATTGTCTTCGCAGTTACGGGAATATCACGTGCAAACATGCTGGTGACCGATATCCAGACCGGGTACTTGGATCGGATGCTTGTGACGCCCATACGCCGGGTTTCACTGCTACTCGGCCTGATGGTCGCCGACATCGTCTTGGCCCTGGCATTGGCTGCAGTCGTGTTGCTTCTCGGCTTTGCGGTTGGAGTCAGTTTTGGAACGGGCGTTACTGGCCTGATGGTGTTCGTGGTGCTATCGATGGCTTGGAGCCTTACTTTCACTGGATTCCCCTACACCATTGCTCTACGAACCGGCAATCCAGCTGCAGTGAACTCCGCTTTCTTGATCTTTTTCCCTTTCGCTTTTCTTACCCCGAGCTTTTTACCTCGGGAGTTGATGAGCGGATGGCTGAAAACAGTTGCCGCTTGGAACCCTGTCACTTATCTGCTGGAGGGTATGCGGTCCGTCCTTTCGGACGGCTGGGAATTCGACCTGTTACTTAAGGCAGTTGCAGCGATAGTCGGGCTAGGGCTAGTCACCTTTACCATGGCATTTCGCGCACTTGGTCGCCGGCTCGCAACAGGTTAGTCCTCTACCAGCCTCGATCAATCCATTCCTGCAGTTGCGGCGATTCGTTGCCGATAGTCGTGTCATCTCCGTGGCCAGGCAACACGATGGTGTCCGCTGAGAACTTAGAGAACATGCGGTCTTCGATGCTCTTGATAATGATGTCAAAGTCGCCACCTTCGAAATTGGTAGCGCCCGGTCCTCCTGGGAACAGAGTGTCACCTGAAAAGAGCAGTGGTGTGTCCTCGACAAAAAAGCTCATAGAACCTGGTGTGTGGCCGGGGTTGTGAATAGTCCTAATCCGGAGACGACCAACTTGTATTACTGAATCGTCTTCGAGGATGAAGTCGTAGCTGGGCAACATCGTGGCGTCGTCAGCCGCGACACCCACCTCGTATCCGGCGTCTCGAATCGCGGGAATAGCTTGTATATGGTCCCAATGGCCGTGAGTTTCGACC
>PBKA01000011.1 GCA_002721305.1 Acidimicrobiaceae bacterium
ATAAACGGCTTCCCCCGAGTCGCTCAACACTTCGATCGCTAAAAGGTGCCCCCCACCTGAGCGGTCAGCCGAGGCGGAGCACCCCTTCCTCCTTACGGCTCTTGAAACCGGCCCGCCCCCCGGGCCGGTTTCCCAATTTTCTGGGTTGGCGTCGCTGACCGACTCGCCGTCAGATGGTTCCAGCGGACTTTGTTGCGAAGGCCCGGAACCTTAAATTGATGCCTTGATGATGTTCAATGCCGAGCCGGCCCGGAACCATTCGATCTGTTCGGAGCTAAAGGAATGATTAGTCGAGAACGACCATGTTTCGCCGTCGGATGAACACACCTCAACCGAAACTGGTTGGCCTGGAGCGAGGTCATCCAGAGAACGCACCGTGATGCGGTCGTCTTCCTCAATTCGGTCGTAATCTTCTGGATCCACAAAGGTGAGAGGCAGCATGCCCTGCTTCTTCAGGTTCGTTTCATGAATTCTCGCGAATGAACGGGCTATAGCGACTAGGCCACCACGGAATCGGGGCTCCATCGCAGCATGCTCGCGGCTCGAACCTTCGCCCATGTTTTCGTCCCCGATGACCACCCAGCCTTGTCCTGCTTCGTGATAGGCACGCGCTATATCTGGAAAAGTTTGGGTATCGCCGGTGAGCTGGTTCTTTCCGTGGCCGACTTCGTATCCATCGAACGCGTTGACTGCACCCAGATATAGGTTGCCGGAGATGTTTTCCAAATGACCGCGGTATTTGAGCCACGGCCCTGCCATGGAAATGTGATCGGTGGTGAATTTTCCTTGAGCTTTCACCAACACCGGAAGGTCTTCATAATCTGAACCATCCCAGGCCGGAAATGGTTCCAGTAGTTGAAGCCGTTCGGAGGAAGGGTCGACCTTGACCTGCACCTGTGACCCGTCTGAAGGTGGAGCGACGAAGGTGTCCCGGCCGGGGTCGAATCCATCCGGTGGGAGTTCAATCCCCGTAGGTACTGAAAGCGAAACTTTGACTCCTTGGTTGTTGGTCAACGTGTCAGTCAACGGATCGAAATCCACGGTTCCTGCCAGAGCTAACGCCATAACGGTTTCAGGTGAAGTTACAAACGCCAATGTCGCTGCGTCACCGTCGTTCCTCTTTGGGAAGTTGCGGTTGTAGGAAGTAACGATGACGTTCGGCTCCCCGGCAGTGTGACCTTCCTCATCGCTCCGATCCCATTGGCCAATGCACGGCCCACAGGCATTGGCAAGAACGGTAGCTCCCAGCGCCTCGAAGTCTGCCAGGAGTCCGTCTCGTTCAATTGTCGCTCTGACTTGCTCCGAACCGGGGGTGATGAGAAGTTTCGATTTGGCGGTCAGTCCTTTGGATGCCGCTTCCCTGGCAATGCTCGCTGCACGGGTGATGTCCTCGTAGCTGGAGTTGGTGCATGAACCAATCAATGCAGCACTGATAGTTGATGGCCAACCGTTTGCTTCCGCCTCTGCACCCAACTTGCTGACTTCCCGAGCCAAATCGGGTGTGTGCGGGCCGTTGATGTGAGGAGCAAGCGAGGAAAGGTCGATTTCTATGACCTCGTCGTAGAAATCAGACGGGTTAGCGATCACTTCGTCGTCTGCTCGAAGGTGCATCGCCACCCTGTCTGCTGCGTCAGCCACCTCTTCGCGGTCAGTTGATTTCAAATACCGACTCATGGCCTCGTCATAACCGAAGAGTGAAGTGGTAGCTCCGATCTCAGCACCCATGTTGCATATGGTTGCCTTTCCGGTGCAACTCAACGATTCTGCTCCTGATCCGAAATACTCGACTATGGCTCCGGTCCCACCCTTGACAGTCAACACCTCTGCGACCTTCAAAATGATGTCTTTGGGAGCGCTCCAACCTGACAACTCTCCTGTCAAATGAACCCCGATTGCCTTGGGCCAGCGAACGTTCCAAGCGAAACCGGTCATTACGTCGACAGCATCCGCTCCGCCCACCCCGACGGCAATCATTCCTAGGCCACCAGCATTGGGAGTGTGACTGTCGGTTCCGATCATCATCCCACCAGGGAACGCGTATTGTTCGAGCACGACTTGGTGGATAATTCCGCTTCCTGGCTTCCAAAATCCTGCCCCGTATTTTGCGCAAACGCTTTGAAGGAAGTCATAGACCTCCTCGTTGTTTTCACTGGCGGCGAGCAGATCAGTCTTACCGTCAACTCGGGCTTGAATGAGGTGGTCACAATGGGTGGTGGTCGGTACCGCTACCTCGTCAAGCCCGGCTGTCATGAATTGCAGCCATGCCATCTGGGCAGTGGCGTCTTGCATCGCTACTCGATCCGGCTGCAAATCGACATAACTGATGCCGCGTTCTAATCGTTGGTCAGTTGATGCCAGGTGATTAATCAGGATTTTTTCAGTCAGGGTCAAGGCCCGACCCAACTCTTCTCGACCCCAGGCGATGCTGCTGCCAAGATTCGCATAAACACGTTCGATTAGCTCTATCGGAGTGCTTGCAGCGACTGACATATACGTGTCCTCTTTCTCATCCTGGTCGTGCTACGGGCGCGGTAACGACGATAGGTCCCCTAGGTTACTTCGCCACCCGAAATTTAGACGTAAGGCCAACGACGTTGGGCATCGGAGCGGTTGTCTTCGTGGTCGCTCAATGCCCAGCGACGACGCCATGGCGCGGCATCGGGCCCTTGGAGTCCCGGACTCTCCTCGGAGTGAGCGCGCTGGCGAGCTGCAAACCAGTTGCCCGTAGCGGTCTCATCTGCCAACGACTCAACGGCTGCTTGAAGTTTTCGAGTGAAACGTCTGTTGTTGTCTTCTTCAGCGAACTCCAACGGTCTGCCGAAGTTGACGGTGGCCTTAGATTTCTTGGGCCAATTGCGTCCCTTGCGCAAGATGTCGAATGTGCCCCTGATATGCACTGGTACCACCGGCACTCCAGCCTGTTTGGCGAGGAATGCCGCGCCGGGCCGGAACTCCTGACCCCAGCCGTCTGGGGATCTTCCTCCCTCTGGATAGATCACCATGCTCCAACCGTTTCTAAGCAAATCGACGGCTTTTTCGATCGTGTTGCGATTGATTGCAGTGCGTTCTATGGGTATCGCCCCGATAAACAACGCCGAAATTGCTCCAGTTACTCGGTTGCCGAAAAAGTAGTCAGCTGCTGCACCGACGAAGGCTTTGTGTTTCCACGGAGCTGGCATCGACGTCAGCATCAACAGGGTGTCGGCGTGACTTTGGTGATTCGCGGCAAATATCGCGGGGCCATCAAGATCGTGGAGTCGGTCCAGGCCCCTGATGGTCGGATTCGCGTAATAGTTGATGACGCCCTTGCCGATGGTTGCAAGCGCGAGACGGCGCGTAAGTCGTGATGCGTACCTGCGTGCCCAGTCGGTTTCGTAGTTCCCACCAGTATTTGAAGGGAGGGGTGTTTCGCCCTCAGGTGTCTCGGCTGCCTTGAGTGGGAACTCGACCTTTCTGACTACGCGAGAAATTGATGCTTTAGCGCGTCGGTCCGTTAGGTGACTGATTGGGTTTCTGCGATTCGGATCCGTCATCTGTCGGTCCTAACACTAAACAACGTCGGCCATAAGCACCGGCGGATTGTGAATGTGGGTAAGGGTGGGATCACGGCCAACGACATCGCTAGCCATCTCTAAAGCGTCGCGCATAGTAGTAGCTGAGCGAAAGCCCATCCTCTTAATTGCACGTTGGTCCCCGCCTACCACAATCACCTGGGCGACATGTTCAAGGGCATGGGAACACCAGTACCACATGTAGAAGGGGTGCACGCCGTGGTATGCGTAGGAGGTTCGGTACAGATGTCGATACCACTCGTCCTCCGCGTATCGCTTTTCGTACTTATGTTCGATGACCTCCGGGTCGGTGCTGTCGGCCAGAACCTCTTCGAAAAAATCTATGTAGCTGGGGTGATGTACTGGATGGAACTCCCACGGCGTTGGATGACTCATGATCACCACGCCACCTTCGCGCACTAACGGCTTTCCCTTGTACAAATTGAAGAAGTAACCCAACCCAAGACAAGCAACGAGAATCGGGTTCATGATGGAGTTCACGTTGTAGGGGCCGAGATAGGGCAAACCCATTGACAGAATGTCGGTCTGCCCTTCGACTCTCACTAGGTGTTGTCTGTAGACGTTGGCCGTTGTTACTTCGTGCACGGCCTCTACCTCTCCGGCCTGAATTGAGGTCAATCCATAGGGTGCACGTATCCCTTGAAATATGGTGCGAGCAGACTTCCTGGGAACTTTGTCCAAGAACTTCTTGGTACCGAGTAGGAGAAGGCGTTCCTTGGCATTCATTTCCCACTCGCGTTTTTGCAAGAAGTCCCAAGGTTCCGGAAATGTGTCGTTGTTGAGTGTTGTTTCGATCTGAAAAATTTTCACGCCGGCGTCTCGGATCAGTCGACCTTGACGCCAGTTCTTAGTGTGCAGTTCGCTGTTCTCTTGGTCCATGAAGGACTTCGATCGGCGCATCGTTTCGACATTGTGATGATGTCGCAACGCTGTGTACCCCGATAGCCCTGTGGCCACGCTCTTATGGCCTCCGTCCATCGAAACTAGGTTGATGTTGACATAGACAATTAAATCGGACTCAACCGCTCGAGTTGAGATGACCACTTCTTCCCCGTGGTCCGTTTCACCTAGATGGCTAAGACCGTCAGGGTCTTCGGCATCGAAGTTGTATAGCTGGCCGTTCGGGGCGAAAGCGTCATACACCCGGTCCCCGACAGCGTGACGAAGTTCTGACTCAGTCATTCTCCGGTGAAGGGCTAGTGCAGCGATCAAGTGAACGTCGTCCACTCCTGCGCCCGCTGCTATGTCAAGGACGTGTTCAATAATTCGTCCACGGATATCAGGTGCTTGCATCTGGGGTAAGGGAAGAGAGATGTCGTCGAAGGCGATAGTTAGCTTCATTCCCGGTGAGAGCAGTGCCTCAAGCGGAGGAGAATCTCCGAGGGGATTGGCCAGCGCGTTGCGAATCGCTCCGTCTACATCTTCGATCGGTTCTATCGGCTCGTTCGGATAAATCACCCGACTCCCTGACGGCAACTTCTCGAAGCGGAAACCCTCACCGTGATGGAAAACGATGGGTGGAGTACTCCGATCGACTTCGAGCACCAAGCCCTGTCGAGCTGGCATCAGCGAACGCTTTCCGGGATAGGTCGTGATTTCGGTCGTTGCCCCATGGGAAGCAACGGTTTAGGCGCGCCGGCTGTCTTTGGCCAGTTTTCGGTCAGCCATCCTCGCCTTTCAGCGATGGTCACTAATCGAGTTTCGGGGTTAACTGCCACGGGATAACCAACGGCTTCGAGCATGGGAAGGTCCGATGCGGAGTCTGCGTAAGCGACACCCTGTTGAAGGTCGAAACCATTTTGTTCTGCCCAATCCATCATGAGTTGTGCACGTACTTCGCCCGTAGGTGGAACATCGAGCATTTCCCCGGTGAGTTTGCCGTTTGTGCTGTCGATCCTCGCGGCAATGATGTGATCGAAAAGGGGGCGGAGGGGTTCGACCGCGATATCTAGGGCACCTGTGATCAAAACAGTCTGGTGACCCGCGGCCCGATGGGCCCGCACCCGCCGTAAGCCCGCTGGGAAAGATTTGATCAAGATGAGGTCGCTGAGCATCTCGGCTGCGTCGCTCTCCAGCTGTCTGAGCGGAGCACCCTTGTAACGTTGGTAAAAGTATCGAAGGAAATCGGTACGGTCTCGCTTGTCGCGCCTCCACAGTCCAGGAGTCTCGCTAAGTGTGCGGAGGGTAAATTCGAACCGTTTTCTTGGACTCAAATGCCGGGTGGCAAGCCAGGCGTAACTTTCCACAACGTTGCTCGCGATAAGCGTGTTTTCCAGATCAAACGCCGCGAAATGGCGATCCGGATCTAGCACTGCGGCGCGAAGCCGCTCTGATCGACTTGGTCCGCTGCGCTTGTCGGGTGTGGTCTTGACTCGGGCTTGAATGACAACCGTTGGAAGGTGGATCTCTGTGATGTAGTGATGCCAATCAATGACACTCGGATCGAAGCCGAACTGGGTTTGGTCCTCCAAAGGCAGAGACTTCCATAGAGAAAGGGTGCGTTCGATTCCGTACAGGGCTTCGCACTTGCCGTATGCGCCGTAGATATCTACGTACCCTTTGATCTGGTCGAGATTCTGACGACGTTCCGCAAACTTGCTGGTGAAGCTGTTCTCTCCACGGATGGGGAGCCGGTTGATTACTTTGGCGGCGACATCGAAGGCTTTGACCACGCGATGAAGCTGTTCTTCTAGGCCGCTGGAGCCTGCGTATTTCCATTCCGTGCTGGCTGTGGGATGCCCGTTCGCGTCGTAAACAGGATGTTCGCCGAACCACTCCATGACAGTGTTGAGCAACTTCTTGAATTGAAGAGGGTTGGTAGAGCCGGAAGCAACCTGGAAAACTTCTGGTTCATTCTCTGGGCCTTTTGCTGCGACTGCGATGATCGCTGCAGCCACCATGTCTACGGGGATCACGTCGATGATTCCCTCGGGATAGCCGGGAAAAGTGTTGAGCTCGCCCTTCGCGAAGGAAACGATGAGTGGCTCGGCCATACGAAATCCGCGAATCCACCCCGGTGCGGGATCTGCCCACGCTGACTCGATTATTGAGGGTCGTACGATGCTGATAGGTATTTCACCGCGAAGTTCCGCGAGGGCCGTCTCGCCGAGAGCTTTGGAGTATGTGTACACATCCGGCCAGCCAAGGGAGGTGGCTCGGCTTCTACCGGCTTCCACCATTTGATCGTTGACCCATGTTTCGCGTAACTGTTCGGTTTTGGCGGCCAGCATGGGTAAACCGGCTGCACCGAGTTCCTCTCTAGCGCCCCGACGAAAGTTGGTGAGCTCTTCAGGGATCCTGCTACGTGCGTCAAGGTCAGCGCGAGTCCGTCGTGCAGCGTCAACCTCAGCTCGCCAGTCAACATCCACCTGAAACGGAGTGCCCGCTAGGAGCTCTTCGTTGGCTGCCCCGCGACGATTGCCGGCCACGTAGCAAGTCGACACTGCTACCAGGTGAGGTTTCACCTCAGCGTCTTTTAATACCTGGATTATCCGGTTAGGTCCCAACAAATTGATTTCTATTGAGCTGTCCAGGGGACTGTCGAAGCTGACCGTCGCGGCCGAATGAATCACGACGTCACAAGCGGTAAACAGAGTGCGGTCACTTTCGTTGAGACCCAGCCCGTCACTTGTGACGTCCCCGGAAACTACAGATATGCGCCTTGCACAGATCTCATCGAATTGGTCGCCCCATTGTGTTCTTAGAACGTCGAAGGCGTCGTTGCGAAGAATTTCTCGTTCCACTCGGCGTTGGGGGCTGTGTCTACGATTAGGCCGGACGAGAAGAACGAGTTCGCAGTCGGGGACCCCCCGAAGTAGCCGTTCGACCAACGCGGTGCCGAGAAAGCCAGTGCTACCGGTAATGGCTATCCGTTTGCCCGAAAGGGACTCACTGATCACAACAATAGTTCTATCAGAAAACTTACCAAATGGTAAGTATTTGTCATAATTCGATCTAAAGTGTTTACGTGTCCATTGGTACCCGTGAACGCATCTTGAACTCAGCCTTGGCTGCATTCGGCATGCGCGGATATGACGCAACGTCCTTAGACGACTTAGCGGCGGGTCTGGGGATCACCAAGCAGGCGATCTTGTACCACTATTCGTCTAAAGAGCACCTCTTGGCGGCGACGATCGATTTGGCAGTGCAGGAATTGGGTGCCGCGTTATCAGGAGCCGCCAATCCGCAGGCACGTGGATTTGACCGCATCGAGGATCTTGTGAGAGCCACGTTCTCACTGGCAGCGCGACGACCGGAGGTATTGGGACTTGTGCGTTTGGTGTCACGACAGGGTGGAGTTGCATCGGGAAAGTTGGCATCGGCGATGAGCGTGATGCTCGGAAATGCTGTGCGGTTCGTTGAAGCGGAAATGGAAGCGGGTCGTTTTCGCCGGTTGGAGCCCCGGATGTTGCTGTTGGCTGTTTATTCGGCAGTTGTGGGTGTCGCGACTGAACCTGAGGTGATGCGCGCCCTCGGTCTGGAACCAGATTTACGTTCTCTTGTGCGTGCGCGACGCGAAACCATCGAGTTTCTCAGGGCGGCGTTGATCGCAGATTAAGAAGATGGCCGACTGAGGTCAGTAAACAATCGCGGACACGGAGCCACGGCTCTGCCGCCGCAAGAAACACCAAATTGGACGTAGATGCTGTCCGTTGGACCGTACTTCGATAGGTCCTTGCAGGCTCTGGAGTCAGCAGCACCACACAACAACCACAACTGATCAAGAAATTCGTCCTCGCCCGGTGGCGCCAAGTCGGGACTGAAATTGTTGAGCGTGGGAGGTTGGCCGTCATCTTCCAAGATAAGGGTGCAATAGCTGGTGCCGCGGGCTCCGCAACTCGCTGCGAATTGAGCGTAAAGAGATCCACTCGGAGCAATGAGCCGTAATTCCCCGCAGGCTGAGGTGCTGCCTTCGGAACAGAGCATCCACCATTTATCTAGGTTCTCGTCATCTCCGGGTGGAGGTGTCAAGGGGTTCAGGTCCCCTTCACGTTGTTCGACCCCCAGCAGCAAAGAACAATCCATATTTCGCCGGCCGCCACAACTGAATGCGAATTGTTCGTAAGCGCTGCCGGGCGGAGCAAAGTAGAACAAGTTGTCGCAGGCTTTTGCGTCGCCTGACCCGCACTGGATCCAATAGTCGTCTAAGAGTGGATCTTCCCCCGGTGGATTGTCGTTCGAATCGAAAACGGCGGGAGCCTCAAGCAGTTCATCGGAGACCTGTGGCTGATCGTTGTTGACGGCAGGGTCGACTGCAGGTGTATCAGCGTTCAGTCGACAAAGCTCCACCGCCATATCGACCGCAATTTCTTCGTCCGGGCTGAGGTCTACTTCAAGGTCGCTGAGTTGTAACGCCCATCCGGAGACGAGACGCTCCTGGACACATGCTCTTTCCTGTTCCGTGAGATCTTTTGTTAAGGATGTTGCTTGGTCTTCGGAGGTGGTTGAGTAAGAGCAGGATGCAGCGGCCAACGAAACTGTGACGAGAGCTATCCAATCTTTCATTAGGCCAACTTGTGGGAGATCGCCCCCACATCTCGTAGCGCTGTGCCGTCTGCGCCGTCGGTTCGAAAGGTGATTGCGGGGGTTTGGATGGCTTCCTGAATCATTTCCGCTAACAGTTGAGCGAAGGGGATCCCTTCATGGGACCAGAAATACCAACTCAACGAACCCGGGATGGTGTTGATTTCGTTCACCCACAGGTCATCGGAATTCCATAGGAAATCGATACGCGCGACCGAACGGACCATAGCGAGTTCGATGACCTGTGACGCTATTGTTCTGAGTTGCCCTTCAACATTTGAGGGTAACTCCGCTGGAAGTTCTCGCGGTGCACTTGCCATCCCTTGAGATCCGGTCAGGTACTTGTCCGCGTAGCTGTAGATGCCCTCGTCTTCGGGACGAAGAGGACGTTCCACTGAGCTCAGACAGATTTCCGGGAAAGTTCGAACAGAGATGTTGAGATCCACTGCGTCGGTCAGATACCTCTGAACGACCGCTCCACTGCGCAGGAGAGGTTGCGACTTCGCGAGAGCTTTGGCTGTCAAGAGATCGTCAACGATTTCGATTCCGATAGATGAACCACCGAACCTCGGTTTGACGATGAATGGGCCTGCCTCGTCAAGCTGTAGATCATCGGTGACCAAGTGGAGGGGCAGACTTGAAATTCCGGCTGCCTCCATGGTTCCCGAAAATGCAAGCTTGTCCATGCCAAGTGCAGCGCCGGCGTGACTTGGACCGGTGTATCGAATGCCTGCGAGGTCGAATAAGGCCTGAAGGCTGCCGTCTTCGCCTGGTCCTCCGTGGCAGCAGACCACGACGGCGCTAATTTCGATCGGAGTTCGCTTCCCCCGTTTGCCAAGCTTGTAAAACCCTCCGTGCTCTCCGACTTGGATAGAAACCGGTTCCGCGGACCGGGGCAATCCGTCGGCAAAGTCGCTCGCTTCGGTGTCGGGGGGAACTTGGAACCAGTTGCCGGTCTTTGACCAATACAGGGCCACCACGTCGTTTCCGGCTTCTGAGAGCGCGCGCACCGCCTGCAATCCAGTGAGGATAGATATGTCGTGTTCGGGAGATGGGCTGCCGAAGCAGACTGCTGGAGGATTCATGATCTCCTATGAAACCGTAGATGGCGTTTACCTGGATGTCACCTCTTGCATGGTGCCAGGGTTCCTTTATGCGTAGTGATCGGGCAGGTCGTTCTCGTACAAGACAGCGTCTCCGGAAGTCAGGTTCTCTCGGACCCATTTGATGGCATCGTCACGAGCTGCGACCAGTTGGATCCGCGCCGTTCCGTCTCTCGCCCCATTGTTGAGGGCGCTTCTGTTGGTCCGGCCGACGATTATCAGATCATCGGCCACCAGGCTTGCGTCAACAGCGAATCGCCTATTCTCACTGGCTTGACGGCGCCCAAGTTCAACCATCCCCGGTGTGACTACGACCTTGCGTCGAGCGTCGATGTTGGCCAGAGTTTCGAGTGCCAAGGCAGCACCCGCGGGATTGCTGTTGTATGTGTCGTCGATGATCGTGACCCCTGATTGGCTTTGAAGAATCTGGCGACGATGTTCAGGGATCGGAAGGCCGGCAAGTTGTTTCGCGATGGTCGCGTCTGGGACGTCCAGTGTCGTAGCGACAGCCACTGCGCAAGCAACGTTGGTTGGCGCGGCGTCGCACCGTAGGTCGGTCACGATCGTACGATTCGCGACAGTGACGGTGAGGCCATCGGCAACGGTGGCGACTACATCGGCTGTTGGGTCCGTAGAAGAGCATCTCAAAACAGTGATTCCCGATGCCTGCAGCCGGTCCGCTTCGTTGGCTAGGCCGTGGGCGTCGATATTGATGATTGCGGTTCGGCTCGTGGAAAATATCTCACTCTTTGCGGCGACGATGGTTTCCAGATCACCGAATCGTTCGAGATGAACGGGTCCGATAGCAGCGAGCACAGAGATGGACGGTCTAACCCAGTTCACTAGCTCGGCGATCTCTCCGGGCCCGTAGGTGCCCATCTCGGCGACGAAAATTTCCGTTCCATCGGTCAAATGTTCGTTGACTGAGCGGGAAAGGCCGGCACTGTTGTTGAAGCTCGCGGGACTGGCGATCACGCTGAATGTGTCTGACAAGAGGTGACGTACGTAGCCCTTGATTGTTGTTTTCCCGTATGAACCTGTGATCGCTACCCGAACTGGGTTGATGCGCTCCAGTGTGTCGGAGGCATCGGCGACGTACCGTCGAGCCACCTTTCGCTCGATAGGTTTCAGCGCTGTCAAAGTAACGTCGACGAACCCCGGAACGATCAATGCAATCACTGCAGACCCGACGGATCCGAGACCTAACTGTCGCGCGACCAACAACGACGCTACGAGGACGAATAGTGTGGCCCCTGCCAAGGTTCGAAGTCTTCTGGTCCATGCCAGAGTGCTGGTACGACCTTTGATGCCGAGTCCGATCGGTCCGGTAGCTACTACGACAGCGGTGATCACGGAAGTAGCTGGAAACCAAGCCGATGAGATCGCGGCGGCTACTGCTAAGAGCAGAAGGAACGGGTTCGCCTTGCCTATCTTCCACCATCGGGCAGCAAAGCGGGTCGCTGACAACGGTAGGTAATGCTCTCGCTGTGCGACGCGAAACCAACGTAAAGAAGCGGCGAGAGCAGAAATGGCACAACTGATCAAGTAGACGTCAGAAATGTTCATTGGAGCGCCCCTACACGACGGTCAATCGCTTCTCGCAGCGCCGCCGGAGCGGCACTCGGGACGAAATGGTCGGTCCCACCTAACAACGTCATGCGAGCATCGGCTAGCAATGCTTCGGCTCGCGTCGCGATTTCTGGAGGGGCGGCGTCATCGCCGTCACCCCACACGAGGTCAACGGGGGCAGAGATAGAACGCAATTGCTTTTCGTAGGACTCGTTGACCACTTTCACCAAAATGTCGCGCATGACACCTGAAGCCGCTCTGTAGTCGGCGCTCCCGTATTTGTCCCTGAGCCCTTCGAGGAAGGTGTCATTGACGAGTCCCCAGCGATGCATCAGACGTCCTAGTTGATAACGCAAAGCGGGGCGACCTCTTCTGTGGGCGCGGTGGAGCAGGGGAACGCCGGTGAGGACAAGTCCGCCTACAGCTGCCGGACGCTGCTCTGCCAGATGTACAGCGACTCGTCCGCCGAAACTGTGCCCAACGAGAACCACCGGGGTGTTGCAGATGTCCAGGATCGGTGAGACGAGATCGGCGTACATGGCTGCGCCACCGGCTTGGGCGGGAGGGGGCGACACCCCAAAGCCGGGAAGGTCGATGCTGATTGCGTTGAGGCCCTGTAGACAGGCTTCGAAGTCCTTATGGTCACGGCCCCAACCATGTAGTGCGACGACCCGCGCAGGATCCGTTCCAAATCGGGCGCCAAACAATGACCCGTCAACGAAGCTAGAGAGAGCCACGTGTTTATTCTGATCGAAATTGAGTCATCCGGGGGCGCGGTTAGCCGCTTTCCGAACGGTTTATTGCCGAAAGGAGAGCGTGAAAGCTAGCCGTGACGATGTTGGGGTTCAGGCCCACACCCCAATAGACGCGTCGATCCGCAGCTTCGATTTCTACATAGGCTGCGGCTGTGGCGTCTGCTCCAGTCCCTACCGCATGTTCGTGGTAGTCCACGAGTGTGATGTCCAACCCGCAGTCGTCAGCTAGGGCAGTTTTGAACGCTGACAGTGGTCCGTTGCCTTCGCCGCTTATCGTCTGCTTTTCGCCTGAAACATTCAATGTTGCACTGACCATGGACAAGTCCGATGACTCGGAATCGAAATTGCTCTTGTGACCCAAGTATGTGAACGGTTGGGTGGTGTGAAGATAAGTTTCATCGAAGGTCTTCTTGATCGTTTCCGGGAGGATCTCGCCCCCTTCGTCGGTGATCGACTGAATGACCTGACTGAATTCAATTTGTAAGCGTCGAGGTAAGTCGAGCCCGAAGCTGTTCTTCATCACATAGGCAACACCGCCCTTACCGGACTGGCTGTTGACCCGGATGACGTCTTGGTAGGTACGACCGACGTGAGCGGGATCGATAGGTAGGTAAGGGACTTCCCAGACGTCGTAGTCGTCCGAAAGTGCCTCAAAACCCTTCTTTATTGCGTCCTGGTGGCTACCCGAAAATGCTGTGTACACCAAGTCGCCTCCGTAGGGGTGACGTGGGTGGACCGGTAACTGGTTGCAGTATTCGGTGATCCGACGAAGATTATCGATGTGGCTGATATCGAGTTCAGGGTCAACACCTTGGCTGAAGAGATTCATCGCCAAGGTGATGATGTCTACATTTCCGGTCCGTTCCCCGTTCCCAAACAGGGTTCCTTCAACCCGGTCGGCGCCAGCCAGGACCCCGAACTCGGCGGCTGCTACGCCGCAACCCCTGTCGTTGTGGGGGTGAAGGGAAAGGACGATGGAGTCGCGGTTGGCTACGTTGCGGTGAAAGAACTCAATGAGATCGCCGTACAGGTTGGGAGTTGACATCTCAACCGTGGCTGGGAGATTCAAGATGATTGGATCTTCAGGAGTGGCGCCCCATTCGGTGGTTACTTGTTCACATATGTCAACAGCGAAGTCGATTTCAGTTCCGGTGAATGATTCTGGCGAGTATTCGAACCGAATGTTGGAGTCACTTTCCTCTTCGCGGAGTTCACGGCACTGACGTGTACCTGTCAGTGCGATGTCGACAATTCCATCAAGGTCAAGTCCGTACACAACTCGTCTTTGGAGGGTAGACGTGGGGTTGTACAAGTGAACTATCGCGTTCTTTGCGCCCTTGATGGATTCGTATGTTCTTTCGATGAGCTCTGGCCGGCTTTGGGTGAGTACTTGGATCCAGACATCGTCGGGGACCAGATCATCTTCAATCAGCATCCTGCAGAAATCGAAGTCTGGCGCGGAAGCAGACGGGAATCCCACCTCAATCTCTTTGAAACCCATTTCCACTAACGCCTCAAACATCTGCTTCTTTCGCGGGACATCCATTGGATCGATGAGCGCCTGGTTTCCGTCGCGGAGATCCACTGAACACCACAAAGGAGCTTCAGTTGTCACTTTGTTGGGCCAGGTGCGGTCTGGTAGTTCCGGCGCGTAGGGGTAATGAATGTATTTGCCGAAAGGCATTGAACTGGGCTGTTGTCTACTTATGCCCTTTACGTCTGCCATGAGTTGTTCCTCCAGTTGTGCATTGTCTCGCCCGGTTTGTTCTTCTTTCCTCTAGCTGCCCCGAAAAGCAGAAGAACCCCCCGACCTTGCGGCGCAGGAGGTTAGGGCGAGGGCTTTATGTTGTAGCCCTCGCCTAAGTAAGAAGAAGCAGTCCGCGTAGCGATCCGTTCACGTCGTTAACGATAGCAGCCGAATTAAAAGTTTATACAAAGTGTTCGTAGAGCTCGAAGCGACATGAAGCTGCTACGCAGCTTCGACATCGGCGTGAAGCCTGCTTAAGAGGCCCTCTCTAAGACCCGCACTCGACACGGTTGTGGCATGTATATCCAAAGATCGCAGTACTTGCCGAAGGATCGTCGCTCCCAATGCCATGTTCATCGACCTTTTGGAGCTCATCCCGGGCAGAGCTAGGCGCGCAGGAATAGATAATTCAGCGAAGGTCTTAATGAGGTGACCCAACTCGGAGCAATCGATGGAAAGTCCATCGAGACGTTCGGGTACTTCTGAGCGGCGCAGGGTGTGTATCAACTTCGCTAACGCGAGAGGCATTCCGCCGGTCACCACGAAGCGACGAACATCGTGATCCTTCGCCACCACACCGACCGGTTTGAGGTTCTCCGCGATGTGATGCTCTAGGCGAACTCTTGTCGACGTGTCGATGTAGCCGTCCTCAGAAGCCCTCGGGGCGAGAACGCTTGTGCCCAGCGGATAGCTGAAATTGTGAAGTGGAACCTGGGAACCGATAGGACCACCAGAGACACCGACGCTTCCGCCCGTGACTGCAACGGCGAACAAAACATCAACATCGGCAAATCGGTTGGCAACTGCCCGCCAAGTCAAAATGTTCTCTTCTGTTGGTGAGAGAATCTTTACTTCACAGCCAGCTTCTCGCGCTATGTGCGCAGCGACGGCCTCACCATTGGCGGCTAGGCGGAAGGCTTCGGTTGCGACCGCCGCGATTCGCTGACAGTTATGAACCTTCGCGGCAGTCATGAACTCCGCTACGACACCGGTTGCCGCAGCAATATCGCTTTCCGTGAACGAGCCGTTCGAACTCACCGAGGATCCGAGATTGAGATGATGGATTCTGTGTTGGGTGTCGCGTCCGGTTTCGATAGTAAGACGAAAGCTGGTGCTTCCCATCTCTATCAATGCGACTCTCACATGCGCGAGGCTAGAAAGATCTGTTGAACGAGTGGTGGATCCGGTCTGCGGTTAGAGGACGATGACTCAAGTCAATTCGAAATTGAAGTCAGGGAGGACTTGAACTGCGCGTCCGACATGTTCCTCACTCATCATTGACTGCATGACCTGCTGATCACTTGTTCCAGCCCATTGTCGACCTTTTGCTGTACGAACCGAGGCCAAACCCCGTTCAGGTCCCTCGGCCCCGTGCATCACGGTGTAGGCCTCAATGGTCCCTTCACCGACATGATCCGCGTCCAAATCTACGGTCGGGTACGTGTCAATTTCGGTTTGACAGTTTTCATGTTGGAAGCCCGAGGATGGGGGTGTTGTGCTGTACAGACCAAAAGCATGTTTTGTGATGTAGCCGCCGTTAGCGGAACACAGCCCCATCGCGCCGGAATCTTCGCGCAACACATTGGCCATCGTCGCGATTGAATGAGTCACATAGTTGTTGAGCGGCCCACCGGCGAAGGTCAACCCACCGGTTTGAGTTAACTGGCGGTCGATCCCAAGCTCCATCTCGGTTGCGGCAATTTGCACCGCCGAGGGGAAGCAGCTGTACAGATCCACGTGGTCGACGTCTCCGGCTTGCACCCCGGCCAATTCCATTGCCTTTCTTCCCGCGACCCTGATGGCGGGTGAGGAATGAAGATCGGCTCTGTTCGATACGAAGTTCGTGTCTGAACCGTCAGTTCCCGCCTGCGGGAATAACCACCGGTCCCGAGCAACACCCACCGCTTCGGCCGTTTCTGCGGAACAAATAATGAGCGCCGCTGCCTGGTCAAGATCCCAATTGGAGTTCATGGCTTTGGTATACGGAAAACCGACAAGTCGATTAGAAGGCCCAGGATTCCTGATCTCCTCCGCCGTCATTGGGTTACGAACCCATGAGTAAGGGTTCGCGCACGCTACGCGGTTAAAGGTCTCCCATAGTTCACTCACCCGATCTCTGTGCTCGTCGATGCTTTCGCCTCGAGAAGCCCGGAAAGCCGATTCGAAGATGGGGTAGAAGTTTATGGGCATAGAAAAGCCACGTTCGAGTTCCACTGGATGACTCATCGTCACGTCTTTACCCAAAATCTCGTCAGGCTCCACGCCTGTTTGGTCGGTGTAAGGGATTCGCTCTCCGGCTCGCCGCGCTCGTCTGCGGCTCCAGATCCCTTCCGCGCCGACAATGAGAACAACATCAGCTTCGCCGCTTTGAATCCGCAGCGAGGCTTTATTGACGAGAGACTGAGGAGTGTTTCCGCCGTCAGTAGAAATACCTGTTCTGCTGTTGTTTCCGAATTCGTCTCTGAGGAGAGCACCAGGATCGGGATACGGCCAAGCACCCTTCACCACCCACGTATCTGTGGCCCGGTCGAGCAAACTGCGGGCACCAGCGTCATCGGCTGCTGCTTCTAATGCAACACGCATCATTGCGAGCGGTTCCAAAGCGTCGACAGGGTTGTCGGGCCGTTGGATGAGTTGGCCCGCACCAACCAACACCGGACTACGAGGATCAACTGAGTTCATCTATTTACCACCTCGGCGATATCGCGCAGCAGCGATGGAGGGCCGCTGACTTGAAGAGTGGTTACCACCGTATCTCTCCAACGGTCGAGGTCGTCAGCGATCTTGTCGACCGGACCAACGAGCGCTACTTCTTCCACTAAAGACAACGGTATGGCTGCTGCTGCTTCGTCTTTGCGACCGTTCAGATAGCAGTCTTGAACCTGATCCGCCACCTCTTGGTAACCCATGCGACAAAACACGTCGTAATGGAAGTTCGCTCCCTTTGCGCCCATGCCGCCCATGTACAACGCGAGCATCGGCCTTATCCTGTCAGCGGCTCGCTCGATATCTGGGTCCGGAACAATCGACACCGGGCACACCACTTCAAAGTCATTTTCTTCGGGGATTCGTCCGTCGTCACCAATGCGTGATTTCCCAGCTTTGGAGAACCCCTCGTTCAGAGCATCGGCATAGAACTGGTTGTCCTTCGGGGCAAAGAACAACGGAAGCCACCCGTCACATATTTCAGCTGATAACGCCACGTTCTTCGGCCCCTCAGCACCCAAATAAATTGGAATGTGTTGTCTCAGCGGATGGACAGTCGACTTGAGGGGTTTCCCCAACTCCAAACCGCCAGGGAACGGCATCTGGTAGTAGTCGCCGACATAGGACACCGGTTTTTCTCGCTCACAAATTTCGCGAATGATGTGAACGTATTCACGAGTCCGTGCCAAAGGCTTGGGATACGGCTGGCCATACCAACCCTCCACCACTTGAGGGCCACTGACACCGAGACCCAAGATGAAACGGCCGCCCGTGAGGTGATCCATGGTGATTGCCGCCATGGCTGTCGCCGCCGGAGTTCTAGCCGACATCTGGACAATGCCTGTTCCCAGCTGGATGCTCTCTGTCTGACTTCCCCACCAAGCCAAAGGGGTCAGAGCGTCGCTGCCGTAGGCCTCCGCGGTCCAAAAACTATGAAAGCCCAGCGCTTCAGCCTCCAGAATCGTCTCTTGGGCATCAGATGGAGGTCCAGCGGCCCAATACCCAGCTCCTGTCGCCAACTTCATTTTCTCACTCCTGGTCTACAAAGGTCTGCTTCACGCAATTTCGTCCACTGCGCTTCTAGCACATATCGCCGCGATTGATGGTGGTAGCGGCTTGGAGTGGTTCTACCCTCAACCTTGTGTCGTCAGAACAAGTTGCGTCGCAAGCGGGTAAGCGAAGGACATTCGCCATTATTAGCCACCCAGACGCGGGCAAAACCACCCTGACTGAGAAATTCTTGCTGTATTCGGGGCATATCGCCGAAGCGGGCTCAGTGAAGGCTCGCTCTGGAAGAAGGTCGGCAACCTCGGATTGGATGGAACTGGAGCAACAGCGCGGTATCTCGATTACGTCCACAGCACTGCAGTTCGACTACCGAGATTGTGTATTGAACTTGTTGGACACCCCGGGGCACCGCGACTTCAGCGAAGACACGTACCGGGTTCTCGCGGCGACGGATGCCGCGGTGATGGTGATCGATGGTTCAAAAGGGATCGAAGCGCAAACGCTGAAATTGTTTGAAGTTTGCCGACAACGCGAAGTACCTATTTTGACGTTCGTTAACAAGTGTGATCGACCCGGACGACCGCCGCTGGAACTCATCGACGAAATCGAAAACATGTTGCAGCTCCTCCCGACACCCATGTCGTGGCCAGTTGGAGTACCCGGAGATCTCAAGGGCATTGTTGATCGGAGTTCCCAACTATTCATCAAATACGACCGAACAGCCCACGGTGCAAAAGAAGCAGAAGAGCAAAGCTTGACACTCGATGATGTCGACCCATCGGTGAATGGCTGGGAAGAGGCAAGCGAAGAGTTGGAACTCCTTGAGGCACTTGGCACAGAAGTTGACCTCAAAGGTTTCCTAGCAGGTGAAGTCACCCCGGTGTTCTTTGGCTCTGCGCTAACGAACTTCGGAGTCCGCCTACTACTCGATGCAGTTGTTGATCTTGCACCATCACCTGCGCCCAGATACGACATCAACAACACGCCGAGACCTGTCGGGGCCCCCTTTTCCGCGTTCGCCTTCAAAGTTCAAGCAAATACAGACAAGGCCCATCGAGACCGAATTGCTTACGTGAGGGTGTGCTCAGGACACTTTCAACGGGGAATGAACGTCACCCACAGCAGGACCGACCGCCCCTTCGCCACCAAATATGCCCACACCATGTTCGGATCAGAACGATCAACTGTGGAAGAAGCTTGGCCCGGTGACGTCGTGGCACTCGTGAACGCGAGTGATGTTCGAGTGGGGGACACCCTGTATTCCGAGGAGCCAGTGGAATTCCCGCAGATCCCGTCGTTTGCGCCGGAACTTTTTCGAAGAATTCGAGTCACCGACACCAATCGCTTCAAACAGTTTCGGAGAGGATTGGTGCAACTTGACGAAGAAGGCGTCATCCAGGTCCTCAGAGACGAAGAGATGGGTGATGTCGAACCAGTCTTGGCGGCTGTTGGCCTGATGCAGTTCGAAGTGGCTACACATCGACTAGAAAACGAATTTGGGGCGCCGGTCGAATTAACCAACGCCCCGTATTCCGTCGCTCGACGTACCGATCCCGAATCAGTTGACGAACTGCGTCGACTTCCGGGGGCAACAGTGTTGGCACGCAGCGACGGTGCTCTGCTCGCCCTGTTTGAAAACGAGTTCTATCTACAACGAATCAAGAACGAAAAAGAACATCTCACTTTAGAACGAGTGTTAGCGGAGCAGGAATGGTTGGGCGACGGGACCAGCTAGAAACCCGATCGGAGTTCATTGAGTAGGTAACTGATCAGGCATGAGAGGGCTTCTGCCCACACGGTAAGAGGCGAGGATTGACTCGTCGCAAATTCTGCACAGATACACAACTTGAGTTGCCACTATTGAAAGCTGACTGCCACGCGACTTCTCAACGATCGCCTTGACTGCCCCTTCCATGTCGTTCCCGTCGCAACGATGACAGGTCGGTAGGGCGTGGGGATCACGGTCCCATTGCTGGTCGCATCTTTCGCAGGTGACCTCGATGAGATCACCGTTTTCGCGGCCAACTAAATTTTCAGTTTCCCCGCAAGCAGGACATTGCAACTCATCCACGCCACCACGCTAACCCGGCGGCGGTAACTTGCCTTGTGGAGGCCCATCACCGTGCCTATGAATCACTACGCGACGCTAGGGATTAACCCGGAAGCGGATCACGAAACCATTCGCCACGCGTGGGTTGCCGCTGCGCGGATGAATCACCCTGATGCTTTGGGGGATGCGACCGATGAGGAACGTCGAAAAGCGGAACTTAAGATGCGCGCCATTAACGAGGCCTGGCGTGTGCTTGGGTCCGAAAAGCTGAAAATCGCGTATGACGAAGAACTTCACCAAACCAAAGAAACCCCGGTTGAAGTCGACGAAACCTGGTCTGATGACTGGTTTGATGTGGACGCATCGGACCCTCCGGGATTTGAGGTCGGGAACGCGGTTGTGGCGACCGTACTTCGGGCCCTTCCATGGCTTGTTATTGGCGCCATCGGGGTCGGAATCTTTGTCTTCTCAGCATTTGCGACGAACAGCCGGCCGGAACGGCGGCAAAGTCCTGTTAGTGAGAAAGAGTGTGTTGTTGTCCGAGAGGACAGAACGCTTCGAGAAAGCGCTCGGTGTGATGCAATGGGTGCTCGTCAGGTAACAAAAACATTCCCCATGGACGCTGATGCACAGTGTCCGCTAGAGACTGAGAAGTTCGAAAACAGATTGACTGACCCTCCCGAGTACTGGTGCCTAGCTCCATGAGTTCGGTCGTTGGTGACTAGCTGACAACTTTTTTCTCGAACAGGTCGCTGATTTTTTGTTCGCTGAGACCGACCTCCAACAAGATTTCGACCGAATGTTCACCGGGGCGAGGGGCGGGCCCTTTTATAGACACCTCTGATCCCTGGAGATCAAATGGGGGAGCGACGGTGCGAAGTGGATACTCGGCATTGGGGATTTCTTTAAACGCTCCCAACGCTTCTGATTGAGGGTCGGATATGACCTCATCGAGATTTTGTATCAGTCCCCACACCATGCCGGCTGAGTCAAGTCGTCCAGCCCACACGCTGGCATCGGCCTCAGCAAAAATTTCGTCACACAGAATCATCAACTCGGGTCCATGTTCAGCACGTGTTTCGGGACTAGCGAACCTCGGATCTTCTAGCCATTCGGGCCTGTTGAGCACGACACAAAAAGATTCCCAGTAACCCTCAGCTGGCATGGTCAACATGATCCATCGGTCGTCGGCGCAACGAAATCGCCCGACTAGAGGAGATGGCGTCTCGATTCGCATAATCGGTCCGGGTGCCTCGCCGGTGGCTAGCCCTACCGACAGATCCGAACTCATGGTCCATATAGCGGCGTGCATCAGCGCCACTGAAACCGCTTGACCTTCACCGGTTAAGTCACGTTCTCTTAAAGCAAGCAATATTGAAGACAAGATCGCCAAAGACGTGGTGTGGTCGCCCTGGCCGGGGCGAGCAGCCGGCGGAGTGTGCCCCGGTTCGCCCATTGTGTTGATGACCCCACCGCGACTAAAAAACGCGGTGTAGTCAAATCCGAGCCGATCCTGATCTGGGCCGGTGTTCCCGTAGCCGGTCAAAGTCACGTGGATAAGCTCCGGATGGTTCTGACGCAAGTCATGGTCAGTCAATTGAAATTGCGATTGACGTTCCATGGTTAGATTGGTGACGACCACGTCACAGGATGCAGCAATTCTGTGCGTTACGTCTCGCCCCTCTTGGGTCTTCAGATCGACAACAATTCCGCGTTTTCCTCGATTGTCCAACTCCCACCAAGGGTCCGGCCCATCGGCCACCGTGACTAACCCCCTCAGTAAGTCGCCCTGAGGTGGTTCAAGTTTGATGACATCAGCTCCTAGGTCGGCCAACATAGCGCAAGCGCTGGGAGCTGCGATCATGCCTGCCGCATCAAGAACGCGGATGCCCGCTAACGGTCCACCGGGAGTACTCATGACTCGGGCTTATGATTTGCCATATAGATCACGAAGCTCCCGTTTCAATACTTTGCCGGTCGCGTTATGAGGAATTTCGTCGACGAATACCACCGATTGAGGAATTTTGTAGCGGGCAAGATTTTGTCGACAATGATTGATTATCTCTGTTTCTGACAGGCTGTCTTCGTCTTTTAGAACGACGACCGCCCTTCCGACCTCAACCCACTTTTCGTCAGCGACACCGATTACCGAAACTTCGCCTATCTCAGGAAGTTGATAGATCACACTTTCCACTTCTGCTGGGTAAACGTTTTCTCCCCCGGAGATGTACATGTCCTTCCATCGATCAACTATGTAATAAAAGCCCTCTTCATCTTGTCGTCCAGCATCTCCGGTTTTGAGCCAACCGTCTTCGAAAGATTCCTCTGTAGCTTCAGGCGAATTCCAGTAACCGGGTGTGATGTTTGGTCCTTTACACCAGATTTCGCCGGTCTCGCCCACTTCTGCATCCCGACCATCTTCAGTGACGATTCGCACGCTGGTGTGCATTGCCGGAACCCCGGCTGAGCCAATTTTTGTAGTGCATTTGTCGGCGGGTAAGGCCAAAACCAGGGGACTGGTTTCGGTCATTCCATAGGCCTGTTGAAGAGGAAGACCCTTCGCTGACCAGGCTTCGATGAGTGGAACCGGCGTTGGTGAGCCGCCAACGGCAGGTGCGATGACGGTAGGGAAGGACGAAGAAGCGAATTCTGGTACTTGGCTCATGAATAACCAATTTGCGGGCACACCAATCGTGTGAGTGACTCCGATCTCAGGGTCGCTGAGAAGTTGCAGTGCCTCGGTGGGATTAAACGTCTTCATGATCAGATTTGTTCCGCCAAAGTGAAAGGTCGGATTTGCGAAAACATTCAATCCTCCCGTGTGGAATAAGGGAAGAAACGCCAAATTAATCATCGATTCTGTGCAGGTGTAGTACTCGACGCTGTTGATGGCATTCCAAAAAGTCATGCCTTGAGTGATGATTGCCCCTTTGGGTCGACCAGTAGTGCCAGATGTGTACATGATCGTGAGAACGTCATCGTGAGAGCAATCTTCGTTGTTGGTTAATGGCGGGTGGCTTGTTATTGCTTCCTCGTAGTCGGCAGCGTCGCCACTTGACGTTCCCCAGGTGATTCTGTGATCGATGTTGCACAGCTCAAGAAGTTTCGTAGCGTTGTCAGCGAACAGGTCATCGTGAATAATCACATCAGGGCCAGCATCACCAACGATGTACTCCAATTCAGGGATCGAGAGTCGCCAATTCAAGGGAACAAAGATCGCCCCCAATTTCCAGCAAGCGAATTGAACCTCGAAGAAGTTGGTGTCGTTTTCTGCCAAAACGGCAATCCGGGTGCCGCGCTGAACCCCGAATTCGTCTCGGAAAGCTGTCGCTAACCGGCTGGTTCTTTCGTTCATCTCCGAATAAGTGAATTCGCGACCGCTTGCCAGGTCGCACATCGCGGGCTTGTTGCCTCGCACTACTGCGTGGTGAGCGATCCAATCGTAAGAAGGGCTTGCCATACGGCAAGAATCTAGCGTGATTCGGCCCCGCCAAAGCCAGATTCCAGCAAGGTCTTAGATCATCAAAATCATTGAAATTCATTGAGAAACATACCTATCTGACTGGACATGAAACTCTCAGTGTGCTAGCTTTTAATTCCACGTCGCCCGAGGGGCGGCTTTTCTAGTTTTCGGCCCACCTGCGTATGGCAGCCGTTCGGGAACTAGCGCTATGGTGACCGCTTCAGGGCGATTGGCTCAGTTGGTTAGAGCGCTGCCTTCACACGGCAGAGGTCACTGGTTCGAATCCGGTA
>PBKA01000012.1 GCA_002721305.1 Acidimicrobiaceae bacterium
CATTGACCGTGAAGCCCAATATGTTCGAGTAAAAGTCAACCATGTCATCCATGTCGTTCACGTACAGGAGAGCATGTGCAAATTCAAGATTCATAAATTCGATCCTACAAGAGTCGCCGTTAGTCGAGTTGAGTCAAGCTACTACTTAAGATTTAATGCACAAAAGGGGACGCCGATTACTCTTGCCAAGTCCCTACTGTGTGGCGCGCATGGACCGCGTCAAAGCAAAAATCTCGGCTCCGAACATCTGGATAAAGCAGAATGTTGACGAGGTCACATGGAAGGTCCGACAGATATGCCGACTCCACCATCAGAAGAACAGATAATTGACTGGTTCGAAGACCTTTCGAATTGGGGACGATGGGGTGACGATGACCGTCTCGGCACCCTCAACCATTTGACCGCCGAGAAACGAATCTCTGCTGCCAAGCTAGTCCGAGAGGGTTTCTCAATCTCATGCAGCTGGGATATACGGACCGGCCAACAACCCGGGGCAACTGTCGAATCTCAGCGTTACATGCTCTCGACTGGCTTGGGTCTAGACGAAGAAGGGCGACGTGGCCTTTTGGGCGGTGGCCGTGCGGGTGGGGCACAGGAGTTCATCGGGATGGTGTTCCACGGACTCGATGTCACTCATCTTGATTCCCTCGCTCACCTGTTTTGGGACGGGAAGATGTACGGTGGCGCTCCCTCATCTTTGGTTTCGGACCGTCAGGGCGCTCTGAAACATGACGTATTGGCTTTACGCGATGGTGTGACCACCCGTGGTGTTCTGCTAGATATCGCAAAGCTTCGAGGCGTTGACGTACTGGACCCCGCCGACCACATCTATCCCGAGGATCTGGAGGCAGCAGAAGAAGCTGCTGGTGTCCGATGTGAGGCAGGGGATGTGCTTCTTGTCCGCACAGGAGAAGGAGGGGCGCGACTTCGAGAGAAAAAGAACTACAACGCAAATAAGCCGCGTTCGGGCTATCAGGCCGCCTGTCTCCCATGGCTCGCCGAGCGCGGCATATCAATGATTGGTTCCGACGTCGCCCAGGATCCGACTCCATCGGGATATAAGAACGTGAGCATGCCCGTTCATATGGTCGGCATTGTCGCCATGGGTCTTTGGCTCATTGATAATTGTCAACTTGAAGATTTAGCTGAAGCGTGCAATACCAAGGACCGCTGGGAGTTCCAGTTCATGCTGTCCCCGATTCGTTTTCAGGGTGTAACAGGCAGCCCGGTGAACCCGCTAGCGATTTTCTAGGTAGTCAATGGGCAACAACCTACAAACGATTGAGACTCCGCTACTTATAGTGGGATGTGGCCCTTCTGCCTTAGTGATTGCCAAAGTCGTTAGCGGGAGAGGGTTGCCTTGCCTCATTGTTGGTCACGAAGCACAAAACGGCGCGCCGCCGGTCACTCTTGACTCAGAGTCTCTGGAGATCCTCGAGCCTCACGGCGTTCTTTCGGTGTTGCGACCCTACGCGGTGGCCCAGAACCCGTTCACCATCACCCCACTCGCCTTTGAGAACGGTCTCAAACACCATTGCGTCGCCGACATGTTAATTACTGTGTACGACGATATGCGTTTCAAGGAAGCGACCCAGTCCGAAGGCGGCATCCGCGGCGAACTAACCGATGGAAGCTCCACCTGGGAAATTCACGCTGACGCGTTTGCTGATGTTTCCGATTTTTCGGTCGACCTCAACAATGCTGTGCACCAAGCCGCCGCTTTCGGAAACCAGCTGATGGCGAACATCACCTAAGGAACATTCAAAATCTCCCTCTGTCATTGGTTCGTGGTAACAACGGAATGAAAGCGACCCTATTTGGCTCCGAATGACTCGTGATGTCGGTGTCAGCCTCGAGGGCGTGCTACTACGGTGCTATGACTAAAACTCAGCAAGCTGAAACTGGTCGCTATATCCGCTATGTGGTATCTGATCGAGTAGCACAGGTCACCGTCGACCGGCCCGAGTACCGGAACGCACAAAGTCGGGTCCTGCTAGAGGAACTTGACGAAGCCTTTATGAGCGCCGCACAGGATCCGGAAGTTAACGTCATCTGTCTTTTTGGTGCTGGTGACCACTTCTCAGCTGGTCACGACTTAGGCACACCTGACGAACTTGCGGATCAAGCGGAACGACCTTGGGATCCAGGCATCAGGGGCTGGTATGACCGCACTTGGGAACAATTTTATGCCAACACCAAACGGTGGCGGGAAATTTCGAAACCGACTGTGGCGGCTGTACAGGGCTACTGCATCTTTGGTGGTTGGATGATCGCATCGGCCATGGACGTCATCTTTGCAGCAAACAACGCCATGTTTCTCGGAAGCCACTTTCAATACTTCTGCATGCCATGGGATCTCCATCCACGAAAAGTTAAGGAATTGTTGTTTGAGAGTCGATTTATCGACGCCGACGAGGCATGTGATCTCGGCCTGGTAAACCGAACGATCCCAGCCACCGATCTGGCCGATTACACCCTTGATTGGGCTCAAAGGGTCGCCAAGAACGACCCATTCCAATTACGAATGATGAAGATGGCGGTCAACCACGCCGAGGAAACGCAGGGCTTCACCGCACACACTCAGGCTGCACATTCGATGTATGTGCTTGCCCGCATGGGTGAGAAAGATCCCGGAAGCTACATCGAACAATCTGAGGAGAAGCGACGACCCATGGTCGAAGTAGCGCTGCAGAACTACCAGCGACGCACGAGATGAAATTTTGAGTACGGGATGTCAGCTAAACGTGAGTTCCCTGACCTCCGTCAACGTCTATTGATGCACCGTTCACGTAGGACGCGGCGTCCGTGCACAAAAAAGCGATGACGTTGGCTACCTCTTCAGCTGTCCCATAGCGTCCGACTGGAACACTTTTGGAGTTATTGGCGAGGATCTCAGCGGCCGAACTTCCCGTTGCCTCAGCCACTTCTCCGGCGGCCCGGTCCCACATCGCAGTGTGGATCAGTCCAGGAAGTACCGAATTGACCAAAACACCATCTCTGCCATATTTGCCGGCTAACGCCTTACCTGTCGCAACCATCGCTGCTTTGGTCGCTGCGTAGTCCACAAGCGCCGCTCCCGGATATTTTGCTGCGCCACTGGCAATCATGATTATCCGACCCCACTGCTGCTCACGCATACCGGCAAGAAAGTGTCGGGTACACCTCACCGCGGACATCAAATTGAGTTCGTGAAGCCCACTCCAATCTTCGTCGCTCATGTATTGGAAATTTCGGGAAGGAGAGGCTCCAACGTTGTTAACCAAAATTGATACCGGCGCTCGGGTACTGACCTGGGAGAGAAAGCTCTTAACTGATGCCCTCTCAGCCATATCGGCTACATGACCATAAATCGGATTACCGCTAACCGATTGGTGGCTTGTTAACTCTTCCACTGCGTCTTTGTTGCGAGCGCAAAATTCGACTTCGGCTCCCATGTCTGAAAGGAGTCGAACCGTCGCCGCTCCTATTCCTAGACTGGCCCCCGTCACGACCGCTCGTCTTCCATCCAAGTCCAGTTGCATCTTCAGTTTCCTATCCCCCGCTGCACTGGATCTACATCTTCGCGCTATCGAGGTGTCAATGCGCCAAGAAGTATCTCTGGTGGTCAAAGACGCGTCTAGATTTACCGAACCATGACTGTTGAGCTTCCGGACCGAGCCCAAGTAATAGTTGTAGGTGGCGGCATCATTGGTGCGAGCATCGCGTACCACCTAACGAAGCGGGACGTCTCAGATGTTTTGCTTTTGGAGCAAGGGCAGTTGACAGGTGGTACGACCTGGCACGCGGCAGGCCTGGTTTCGCAGCTCAAATCGACGCATTCGTTAACAAAGTTGGCTACGTACTCGACTCGATTGTTCGAAGAACTCGAAGATGAAACCGGCCAAGCCACCGGGTACCGATCTCCGGGATCAATTTCGGTAGCGTCGGACCCTGAACGTTGGGAGGAGATGCTCCGAGGAATTTCGATGGCATCGACGGTGGGTGTCGAAATTCGAGAAATCGATATAGATGAACTGAACGAAAAGGTACCGCTGTTGCGAACAGACGACCTTGTTGGCGCGCTCTTCATTCCTAAAGATGGGCAGACATCACCTGTCGACACGACAATGGCATTGATCAAAGGTGCTCGCAGTGGTGGGGCCACCGTCGTTGAGGGAGTCGCGGTGCAACGACTCCTTAAAGACGGCGATACCTGTGTCGGTGTGGAAACTGAGAATGGTGAGACCGTGCTCGCTGAGACGGTTGTCATGGCAGCAGGTATGTGGACACGGCATCTCGCAGAAACGATTGGCGTCAACGTACCCCTTCAAGCCTGCGAGCACTTCTACATCGTGACCGAACCTCTTGACGGAGTGGAACGGGGCATGCCGATTGTCCGCGATCCAAGCAACTACACCTATTTCAAGGAAGAGACGGGCAAAATCATGGCCGGCTTCTTCGAACCCAAAGCCAAGATTTGGAATCTTGACGGCATTCCTCGTGATTTTTGTTTCGGCACATTGCCTGAGGATTGGGATCACATAGGACCCATCTTCGAAGCTGCGTGCCATCGCATGCCCTCTCTCGCTGACGCTGGACTGCAGTTGTTCTTCAACGGACCTGAGGCCTTCACGCCCGACGGCACCTTTTATCTCGGAGAGGCACCTGAAGTGGACCGATGTTTTGTTGCTTCTGGTTTCAACTCAGTCGGCATTCAGACTGCGGGCGGAGCGGGATGGGTGCTTGCCGACTGGATCGTCGACGGTCACCCTCCCATGGATTTGTCAGGCGTCGATATCCGGCGTGCTTTCCCTTTCCAGAGCGAGCGCTCCTACCTTGAGGACCGGATCTCGGAGTCTTTGGGACTCCTCTATGCGATGCACTGGCCCTTCCGACAGTACGAATCGGCTCGAGGAATACGAAAGAGCGCTTTACACGACGCCTTGAACTCAGTGGGAGCAGTTTTTGGCGAAACAGCTGGTTGGGAACGGCCAAATTGGTTCGCCAACTCTGACCAAGAACCCGAATACGAGTATTCCTACGGGAAACAGAACTGGCACGAAAACATGCGCGCTGAATGTGATGCTGTGCGCAACGCCGTGGGACTTTTCGATCAAAGCTCTTTCGCTAAGTTCCTTGTCCAGGGACGAGAAGCTCTTGTGATTCTTGAGAAGTTGAGCGCAAATTCAGTAGACGTTGCCCCGGGTCACGGCGTCTATACGCAATGGCTGAATGATCGAGGGGGCATCGAAGCTGACCTCACCGTCACGCGTCTCAGTGACGACGAGTTTTGGGTGATTACCAGCGCCGCGTCGCAAACTCGTGATTGGGCGTGGTTAAGACGTGCCTGTCGGGGACGCGACGCTGAAATTTCCGACATTACCGAAGAGTGGAGTGTGTTGGGCGTGATGGGGCCAATGTCTCGCCAGCTTCTGCAGGGAATTTCAGACACCGATCTATCCAACACAAACTGTCCCTTCGGCAGTATGCGCGAGATTACGGTCGGCGGAACTGCTTGCAAAGCGTTGCGTATGAGTTATGTCGGTGAGTTGGGATGGGAACTTTACGTTCCAGCAGACAACGCCGAGACGCTCTATTCGGCGATCGTTGAAGCGGGCGAGCCGTTTGGGCTTCGCCACGCTGGCTTTCACGCGATGAACTCTCTACGTCTTGAAGCTGGGTACCGTCATTGGGGTCACGACATTTCCGACGAAGATACGCCTGTGGAGGCGGGACTCGGTTTTGCCGTCGCATGGGACAAACCCGGCGGATTCATCGGAAGGGAAGCACTCCTGAAACAGAGGGAGAGCTCTCGAACCAAGCGTCTCATCCAGTTCAGAATCGAAGACCCGGATTTGATCAGTTACCACGATGACCCCATCTTTCGCGACGGGGTATACGCAGGTCGGACCACTGGCGGAATGTGGAGTCACACTGAAGACCGTTGCTTGACGATGGCCTATTTGGTTCATCCCGACGGCGTTGATCAAGCTTGGCTTGATAACGGAACGTGGGAAATCGAGATCGGGACCCGTAGACGGTCTGTGACTCCAAGTATCAGAAGTTTTTTCGATCCGACTAACCAGCGAGTTCGATCATGAACAAGAAGCTATTCACTGAACCGGAAGAGAACATGGCGACATGAAAGACGATGTCCAAGTAGCAATCGTTGGCGGTGGTGCGATGGGTGTCGGGTTGCTTTATCACCTCGCTCATGAAGGTTGGACCGACACGGTACTCCTCGAAAAGGGCGAGTTGACGTCTGGTTCAACATGGCACGCTGCGGGCTTAGTGCCGCATTTCATCGGCAGCCTCAACATGGCCAAAGTTCATGCTGAAGCGCCTTTGCTTTACGACCGCCTCGAACAAGAAACAGGCTTATCCGCGGGCTGGCATCCGACGGGGGCGATCCGTTTGGCATTGACGGACAACGAGGTTGATTGGTTTCGATATGTCCAGGGAATGTTGGATCTGGTGGGAGTGGAAAGCCATCTGATTAGTCCAACAGAGATCTTGGAACATCAACCGTTACTAGATGTCGAAGATGTCAAGCTTGGATTCTGGACTCCGCACGACGGTTGGAGCGATCCGAGTGGTTCGACCAACGCCATGGCGAGAGGAGCCAGACAACTGGGTGCAGAAATTGAACGTCACACCTTGGTGACGGATATGCGACAACTACCCGATGGCCGATGGGAGATCACCACCAACAAAGGTCAACTGGTTGCCGAGCATGTGGTGAACGCAGCCGGCTGTTACGCACCACAGTTAGGTGGAATGGTTGGTTATGACGTTCCAATCGTTTCCGTCATTCATCAATACTTGGTTACCGAAGCAATCCCCGAAGTCGCTGCTTTAGATTTTGATCTGCCAGTTGTTCGAGATCCGCGAGCATCGTGCTACTACCGACGCGAAATCGATGGACTTATCATCGGCCCATATGAACGCGCCGGAGCCAAGACTTACGGCGTTGACGGCATCGACTGGGATCTGCACTTTTATTTGACTCCACCCGATCACGACGTATTGATGCCCTGGTTGGAACTCGCTGCTCAACGAATCCCCGTTTTTGCGAACGCTGGTATTCGCACCACAGTTTCAGGACCTATAACTCATACTCCTGACTCGGGGTATCTGATGGGTCCGGCACCAGGATTGAAAAACTATTGGGTGTGCGCGGGCGCGTCGATTGGGGTGACCCAGGGACCGGGGGCCGGAAAATACTTGGCCCAGTGGATGGTCCATGGCCAAACGGAGATCAACGTCGCCGAGATGGATCCGCGCCGGTTTGGCCCTCACACCTATCCGAAAGGACCCTACGCGGAGGCGAAAGCCATCGATGAGTTCCACGAGATGTACCAAGTGCGACCTCCTGGCGAGCAAAGATTCGCCGGCCGGCCAATAAAAAGCACTCCTGTCTACGACCACTTCGACCAATTGGGCGCTCAGTGGATGGAAATTTTTGGCTGGGAACGCCCCCAATACTTCGGTGATTCCGAACAACATTCTTTCCGTCGTTCGAACGCTCTTGACGCGATCGGTCGAGAGGTGACAGGAACCAGAGAAAGGGCAGGTATCGCGGATCTGACAGCGTTCTCGAAATTTGAAGTTTCGGGCCGGCAAGCCGCAGCGTTACTTGATCGACTGTCGGCGAACAAACTCCCAACCAGAGACGGCGGTCTTCGTCTCACACATATGTTGACCTCTCAGGGAGGAATCGAGTGCGAGATGACGATTACTCGACTCGGGCCTGAACGGTTCTACTTGAACAGTTCAATAATGGGACAGCTGCATGATCATGATTGGTTGACGCAACACATTTTCGACAACGAGGACGTGGTTGTCCAAGATCTGACCGACGAGCTCGCTATCTTGGCTGTCAGCGGGCCGCTTTCAAGGGAGATCATCCAACCTTTAACTGACGCCGACCTTTCAAATCAACGGTTTCCCTGGCTGACCGCACAAGAGATCGAAGTCGCCGGCGTGCCGTGTATTGCTTTACGTGTGAGCTATGTTGGCGAACTCGGCTGGGAGCTCCACCATCCCATCGGTTCAATGCTCCAGTTGTACGAAGCTCTTGTCGAATCTGGAACACCAAAGGGAATGGTTCATTACGGCAGTTATGCGATGAATGAGATGCGCATCGAGAAGGCTTACAAGGCTTGGGGTTCTGAGTTGACTACCGAAATCACACCCATTGAAGCCCGATTGGAGCGTTTCGTTGACCAGTCCAAGGACTTCATTGGCAAGGAAGTCGTGGAGGGTCGAACCCGCGAAGAACTTTCAATGGTTCTCGTCTACTGCCAAGTCGACACCGACGACACAGAGTGCCGGGGAAACGAACCTGTCTATCTCAACGACGCGTTGGTCGGGATAACTACTAGTGGCACCTGGAGTCACAGCACCAATAAAAGTCTCGCCTTCGCATATGTGCATCCAGATCTCGAAGAGCCAGGTTCGGTATTCGAAGTCCAACTGATGGGCCAAAGGAGACACGCAACTGTTCTTGACTCTCCTGCCGTCGATCCCCTCAACAGGAAGCTGAAGGCATAGCAAGTGCCTGGGGAAAGTTCTGCGCGACGCGCTGGCGGGAGGAGTGCCCGTGTCGCGAAACGGATGGCTGAGACACCCCGAGAAGCACGGGCGGTTCAACCCGGAACCGCCGGTGGCGCATATCGACCCTTAAGTGACGCCGAAATGAACCAAATACTAGGTGCGTCCTTGACCCTTCTAGAGGACATCGGTATGGGTCAAGCGACTCCTGAATTTGTTGACTTGGTGGTTTCCGCCGGTGGCTCTTTGGATCAAGACTCTCGCCTTCATTTCCCTGAAGACGTTGTTCGTTCCGCTATCGATTCCGCAGCTAAAGAGTTCACCCTCCACGGCTTTTCGCCGGAATATGACGTGCACATAGGCGGGAACCGAGTTCATTTTTCTACAGCCGGCGCAGCAGTTCTTATGTTGGATCACGACACATCTGATTTCCGTCCCAGTGTCCTTCAGGATTTGTATGAAATTGGCCGCGTTGTCGGAGCTCTCGAACACCTGCATATTTATGTGAGAACGGTTGTGGCTCGAGACTTAGAAAGCTCCAGAGAGCTCGACCTCAACACCGCATACGCGGTTTTGCGTAGCACGACAAAACCCATCGGAACTTCGTTTTTCCAACCTGAACATGTGCATGACGTGGCGCAGATGTTCAACATCGCATTGACTGGCGATCCAGACGCTGACGAATTTCGAAATCGTCCGTTCTGCATTGCCAACAACACCTTCGTGGTTCCGCCGCTTCGATTCGCTGAGGATTCCGCTTTGTGTCTGGCAGAACAAGTAAGAGTAGGGATGCCTATTAACTTGCTCTCGGCAGGTCAAGCGGGGGCAACTTCTCCAGCGACGCTGGCCGGTTCTCTCAGTCAAGCTTTAGCCGAATGCTTAGCAGGCCTCACCTGCGTCAATTTATTGTCCCCCGGTCACCCTTGCACCATGGGCATGTGGCCGTTTGTCTCGGATCTTCGAACGGGTGCCATGTCGGGTGGTTCGGGTGAGGAGGCTTTACTTAATGCAGCGGCGGCACAACTGATCAACTGGATTGGTTTGCCTTCCGGAGTTGCAGCGGGCATGGCTGATTCGAAACTTCCGGATCAACAAGCAGGACATGAAAAGGGCACGACTGTCACTTTGGCTGCTCAAGCTGGCGCGAACGTGGTGTTCGAGTCCGCTGGGATGCTGGCATCACTTCTGGCCTGTTCCTTGGAGACCTTGGTGATCGACAATGATCTGTTGGGCGCTGTTACGAGAACCATCAGAGGTATCGAAATTGATGACGAAACGCTGTCGGTTGAAGTGATCCGAGACGTCGTGCAAGGCGCCGGACACTTTCTGGGCCACCAACAAACTCTCGATGTCATGCAAACCGAGTATGTCTATCCCGCCGTCGGGGATCGGCTCAGTCCCGAAGACTGGGCCGATGCAGGTTCGTTGGATGTGCGTCAACGTGCACGCCAAAGAGTCATCGACATCTTGGCCCAGCCTTCCCCTTCACACATTGATGAGCATGCGGATCAATTGATCCGCGAGATGTTTCCAATCCATCTGGACAAAACCTAGCTGTGGTGGGCTCAGAACATCGTCGGGGATTGTTGCTGACTTCCCTCGGGGTGGCCGCCATCATTCCAGATGCAACATTTGTCAGACTGGTTGACGCTTCGAGCATGACAAACGCGATGTGGCGGACGGGGTTGTTGGGGATCTCACTCGGGGTGTTTCTCGCGGCACGTTACCGGGGCGATCTTCTTGGAGTCTTGCGTTCGCTCGGCGGTTGGGGGGTTGTAGCCAGCGTGTTGTCAGGTTCGGGGACCGTGTTGTTTGTGGTGGCGGTCGATCGAGCTCCTGTGTCCAACGTGCTACTCATCTTGGCTTTGTCGCCTTTTTGGGCTGCCGTTTGGACCAAAGCTTTTGCTGGGGTCACTGTTGCTCGACGGACCCTACTTTCCATGCCCTTCGCTCTAGTAGGAGTCACTGTGGCAGTTGGAGGGACATCAGGTGGTCTGCTGAGCGACGGAAACTTGTTCGCACTTTGCTGTTCAATCGGGCTTTCGGCCAACTTGACCATCATTCGGACGAACAAACATCTGGACATGGTTCCCACTACTGCATGCGGCGGATTCTTGGCCTGTCTCACGTTGGCCTTGGCTGGGACTGACGCTGCTCTATCGGGAGAGGATTTCGTGTTGTTGCTTGTGTTGGGGCTAATCATTTTGCCAGTAGCGATGGCTCTGATCACTTTGGGTGGGCGCCTGTTACCGAGTCCTGAAACCGCTCTTTTGCTCCTAGGAGAAACTGCACTCAGTCCACTTTTCGCTGCTTGGGTAGTCGGCGAAGCCATTTCTGGCCGCGCGCTGGTAGGCGGTTGTCTGGTACTGGGAGTCTTGGTTGTTCATGCGGCAATCGGGCTCAAGGAACTCTCAGCAATTGAGGGACCTCTACCGGCCCGTTGAGATGAGTTCCCCGAGGTATAAAGAGCGCAAGGGTGATTGTTTTCGATGCATGATGGCTACTAGTGAGCGATGAACATTTACATACCGTGATCCACGATGGGGTAGGTCCCGTGGCTCTTTTGGTTCATGGTGCGTTGGGCAGCCGGTCCTACTGGAACGACAACATTTCTGCGTTACAACAAGTTTGTAGGCCTGTCGTAGTCGAATTGTGGGGCCATGGAAAATCACCGAGCCCGAAGCAACGAAGACCCTACGAACCTGGCGGATACATCAGTGAATTCGAACGCATCCGAAGGGAGCAGCAGACTGAACGACTTTGGCTTATCGGCCAATCCATGGGTGCTGCTCTAGTGATGCACTACGCCGTGACTCATCCCAAAAGGGTTGCTGGGCTGATAATCACCAACTCGGCGTCAGGGTTCGCCGACCCAACCGAGTGGCAGGAGCGAAATCGAACGATGGTCAGCAAGATCGCCGATCAGGTAGATCAAGAGGGAGTGGAATGCCTCCGAGACAGCTGGGTAAATCCGGGCCGGTCGCAACGCATTGCAACTCCGACTCTTGAACTCTTGGCTCAGGAATTCAGCGAACACTCAGCCGCCGGTATTTCCGCATCGCTTCGCATCACGAACTACGCCTTGCCTTTAGGAGAGTCGTTGAGGAACATCACCGCACCGGTTTTGTTCACAAATGGGATCGAAGAGGAACGTTTTCAGAAACATTTACCTCAAGTGAAACTGATCCCTCATATTGAGATTGTCGAATTAGTAGCATCCCACGCAGTCAACGCTCACGATCCCGTGGGCTGGAATCAAGCTGCCGTAAATTTCATTCAGAGACATTCAGATTCTGGAGATTGAGACCGTGGAAGACCAAACCGATACTCCGAGCGGTCCTTTGGTAGGGATCAAAGTTGTTGACGTGTCGAGCGCTGTCGCGGGCCCATGGGTAAGTTCTTGGCTCGCTGAATTCGGAGCTGACGTGATCTTCATTGAAAAGGTCGGCACCCCTGACGTCATGCGTATGACTGGAGCGATCAGCGGAGACCAGTCAGGGTGCTGGGTACACATGCATCGCAACAAAAGAGGCATGGATTTAGATGTGCGAACCGAAGCAGGCCGCGACATCTTGATTCAACTGGTCTCCGAAGCAGACGTATTTATCCAAAATTTCCGTCCGGGTGTCGCAGAGCGTCTCAAGATTGATTATCCCACCCTGTCTCAAGTCAACCCCAGTTTGGTCTACCTCTCAGTGTCAGGCTTCGGTGCAGAGGGCCCATACGTCAACCGACCCGTGTACGACCCAATAATCCAAGCAATTTCAGGCATGACGGAAGCCCAAAACGGCACTTACGTGAAAGCTGTGGTGGCAGACAAAACTACCGCCATGGCTGGAGCTAATGCTGTGCTGGCAGCACTAGTTGCCAGATCGAACGGAGGAAGCGGTCAGCACATTGAAATAGCCCTCCTCGACGCGATGCTTCATTGGATGTGGCTGGAGGGCTTTTGGAATGAGTCGCTTCCTGGGGCCGAACCGGCTCCGACGTACACCGAATGGTATGAGCCATGGGACACGGCAGACGGTCAAATTGCTGCGAATTGGGTGAATTTCGAACAATACAAAGGCGCGTGCGAAGCTTTAGGAAGACCTGAACTGGCTGCTGATCCGAGATTCGCCACTCGCGACGCTCGTTTACAAAATGCTGCTGCTCAAAGATCAGAATTTGCTGCGATCCTCAAGAAATTTTCCACCATTGCCGCTCTCTCAGCACTAGAAGCGGCCGATGTTCCATGCGCCAGGGTGCTTTCCCGGCAAGAGGTTTTTGATGACCCGCAGGTCAAGCACAACGACATCATCGTCAGCGAAGTCCACCCTGTTGCCGGACCCATCCGGACTGTCAAGTCACCGGTAAAGTTCAACGGAACGCCCACCGGTTTACATCGACACTCACCAAGTAAAGGTGAGCACACTGACGAAATTCTCCTTGAATTAGGCCTTAGTCAGAACGAAATCGAAGATCTTCACGCGCATAACATCGTCGCCTAAGCAGCTGAATCCGATGCTGACACCACACACCCGCTTCATTGCGTCCGAAGATGAAGTTGTGGTTGCCGCACATGATTATGGCGGCAACGGGCACCCCACGATCTTCGTACATGGCACTGGCTTGGTTTCACGAATGTGGGAACCCGTGATCATGAAGCTTGGCGAAGAGTTCAGAGCGATTTGTGTCGACTTGCGAGCCCATGGCGCCACCACCAACCCGGCAACTATCGACTTTTTTGACCACCGAATGGTTGCCGATCTTGTCTCGGTAATCGACGCATTTGACCTTGAAGACGCGTGGGTAGTCGGACACTCGATGGGTGGTGCAACCGGGCTGCTGTCCAGCCTCGTCCGCCCTGAAGCCTTTGAACGGGCGTGGGTGTATGAACCGGTGATCTTCCAACGTACCGAGGATCGCCCTGAAGGGGCTTTCGATTTCGTCGAAGCGACCAAACGTCGACGATCTGTCTTTCCATCTCGAATGGACGCTCTTGCTCGGTACGGGTCACGACCACCATTGAGCGAACTACATCCAGATTGTCTTGACGCGTACGTCACTCATGGCTTCATCGACCTTGCGGATGGATCCGTCGAGTTGGCCTGTAAGCCGGCCTTTGAGTCCAAAGCGTATGAACAGTTCCTTCAGGACGGATGGGAACGTTTGCCGCAAATCGACATCGACGTTTTGGTGGCTTATGGGGCCAGTGGGTCAGATCGTCCATCTACCGCAGCGACTGAGATAGCTACACGTTTACCTGCGGGTGTCGTAGAAGTGTTCGACGGTTGCGATCACTTTGGGTGCTTCGCCTCTCTGGAATCAGTCGCTGCTTCTCTACGCTATTGGTTCTTAGAAGGTAACTCTCAGCTTTAGAACCGAGTGAGCGCTTCCTGAGCGACTGAGGCCACAAGTTGCTCGTTTTGCCACATACGGGCTTGTGCCAGACCTCGAGCCCCGGATGCTGACACCGGCCACTGTTCGACATAGATCCAGTCATCAGCGCGAGCGTCCGTGTGGAACCACATCGAGTGATCAAGGCTCACCAGCATGGTTCCCTCAGTGCCCCAAGTTCGGCCATAAGGGACGAGGAGCGTGTCGGCGACGCAGTCGTCGCTCATGTACGCCAAGATCGCGGCATGGGTTTGAGGGTCATCAGCCAGGGGTTGTCGGGTTCGAAACCAGAAGTTGATGCCTCCTTGTTCGGACGGTCCGGTGGGTGCCCAGGGGGCATGTTCGATTCGATATTCAACAGGTCGGGGCCCTTCTGACCATTGTTCACCAAATATGGGGCCGACCTGCTCCATGCATTCTTCAAACGTGGGGAGTCCTTCGGGTGGCTGAACGTCTTGAGGCCAAGCCGGAGAAATTTCACCTGATCCGGTTTCGGGGGTGTGAAATGACGCCGTGAGGTCGAAAATCTGTTTGTGGTTCTGTGATCCGTTCACTCTTCGTTGACAGAAAGTACGTCCGTCGCGGATTTTCTCCACCTCATAAGTGATGGATTGATTGCCATCCCCGCCGCGCAAGAAGAAGGCGTGAATGGAGTGGAGCCGACGTTCCGTGTCAACGGATCGGTATGCAGCGACTACAGCCTGGGCAAGCTGATGTCCCCCGAATAAACCAAATTCATCATGGCCCGACCCCGGCCCAACAAATGATGAACTCTCCTCTTCAGCGAGCGACAGCAAATCGAGTAGTTCGTTGATTGGGTCTTCCACGACTTAACAGACTGCCAGAAGCGAGGGCTACTTGTCGCCTAGCCTTAAATTCTCTCGTATCCGGGCGGGGGGACAAATCCACCCAGTTCGCGTTCAACGAGTGATGCGAACTGTATAGAACGTCTGTCGTGTAAGTGCGGAGCCACTATCTGAAGTCCCACCGGTAAGTCGTCGACTAGCCCTACTGGCGCGACTGTGCTGGGCAGATAGACACTGCAACTCCAGCCCGCCCAAAACAATTGGTCAACTACTGGTTCTTGCGCACCATCAATGTCGATGGTTCGGTCAGCACGTTCTCCCTCATGGTCATGCACGAATGCGGTTGAGGCCGCGGCTGGGCAAAGAAGAAGATCGAAGTCTTCAAAGAAGTGGGCCCAAGCTTTGCGGTAACGCTCTCGTTGTTGGTGAAGTGCGAACCATTCTCGATGCGTCATGTGCGATGCGTGATCTACCAGGTTTCTATAGGTTCGCTCGCCTCGCTCCCACCCTTCGTGGCCAGCTCGGGCATCACTAAACGCTTCCTCGCTGATTGATACCCCGTTTGCTGCCCGGAGTAGGAGGAGATAATTCTCAAAGAATTCGTTCTGGTCGATCTGAGGGACAGTCGAAGAGACGTTGACTCCTAGGCTCGCGAGGTTGTCAATCGTGTGTTCCAGGTGAGCGACAAGCGCTGTTGAGGTCGCGCAGGCGGGAGTGTCGAGAAGCACGCCGACTCGGTAGTCGGTGAGAGATTCTTGGCGAGGTTCTGGAAGCTGAACCGTGTAGCCATTGGCATCAAAACCGTCCGGTCCGGCGAGAACTGATAGGGCTTGGTCGAGATCGTTGGCACTACGCGCCAAAGGACCCATAACGGCGATATCGACTTCGGCTTCGACGCCGGGAGCAACATGGCCGGTTTGGGGAATCAATCCCATTGTTGGTTTGTGGCCGAAGACACCGCAGTAGTGGGCGGGATTGCGAATTGAGGCACCGATATCACTTCCAATTTCCAACGCCGACATTCCGGTGGCGAGAGAGACTGCAGAACCACCGGACGAACCTCCGGGAGTTCTATCGAGGTCCCACGGGTTATTGGTACAGCCGTAGATCTCGTTAAAGGACTGCCAGTCACTCAACATAAACGGCACGTTGGTCTTCGCCCAGATGATCGCTCCAGCGTCCAACAGACGTTGAACCGAAGGACTGTTGCGATCAGGGAAATTGTCCAGCCATTCGGGGTTTCCCCATGTTGAAGGTGTCCCTATCCAATCGTATGCCTCTTTGATCGTTACTGGAATGCCGTGAAGAACACCAATTGAGTCACCGCGCGCCGTCGCTTCGTCCGCATTAAGCGCCGCTATTTGAGCTTCTTCGATCTGATGTTCCGTGATGGCGTTGACTTTGGGATTGAACGTCTCGTATCGCGCAATAGCCTCACTTAGCAGTTCACGGGCGCTAACGCTTGTGGTCCGTATCAGTTCAGACAACTCTCCAGCAGTCTTGAGCATTAGGTCGCGGGACATAGACAGACCGTAGTGGTTCTTAACTGTCGACGATTGTGAGAGCGTGACCAATGGCTTCTAGGAGATGTTCAATGTCTCTGTCGGAGGTAGCTAGATTCAGACAACCCATTCCGTAGCCACTGAAATAAACCTCGCGCTCGAGTAGCTGGCGCTGAAGCAACTCCATGAGAGCAACTTCGTCACTGTCAAGATGAGCGTCTCTATAACTGTTCACTGTCCTTTGGTGCGGATGAATTCGAAAGAGTGAGCCAGCACCTGTGACGTGCCAATTGAGTGATCGAGTCTCGAACAAATCCGTTAATCCTTCACGAACTTGAGTTCCAATTTGATCAAGACGGTCGAAACTTGATTCGTCGAGTTGTCCCATACAAGCGAAGCCGGCGGTCATCGTTATCGGATTCGCTGTGTAGGTACCCCCCGACGGCACGGCAGCGCGGTTTCCTTTCACAGCGGCGAAGACATCCATAACATCAGATCTTCCACCTATTGCGCCTACGGGAAACCCGCCGCCAATGATCTTGGCTAAAGCGGTCAGATCGGGTTCTATGTTGTGAATCAACTGGGCACCGCCGATTCCTAGTCGAAACGAAATTACTTCGTCGAGGATGAGCAACGCTCCGACGTCTCGTGTGCCGGTTCTGATTGCTTCGGCAAATAGGGGCTCTATCGCGGGCATACCCACTCGCGAAGGCATTGGATCGAGCAGCACGGCCGCTAATCGAGATCCAACCCTCTGTATGGCTTCGGTGACGCCGACGATGTCATTGAACTGAACGACGACAACTTCATCAGCTAATGATCCGGGGGTGCCAGTCGAGTATGGAATTGTCACCGGACGATCAGCGGCACCCCAATTTGATGGATCCGATCCAAGGCTCGCCTCGGCGTGGTCATAGGTACCGTGATAGCTGCCTTCGATCTTGATGATTGCGGGGCGATTGGTAAACGCTCGGGCTGCTTTGATTGATCCCATGACGGCTTCGGTGCCGGAATTACAAAACCTGATCTGTTGGCAACTCGATATTCTGCTGCAAAGAAGTTCCGCCAATTGAATTTCGGCCTCTGTCGCCATTGAGAAGGCAGTGCCGCTGGATAGTTGCTTGCGAACCGCATTTTCGATTTCGGGGTCCGCGTGACCGAGAATTATCGACGTGAAATTGTTGTTGCAATCGAGGTACCGATTTCCGTCAACGTCGGTGACCCACGCGCCTTCGCCATGGTCCACGTAAATGGGGTGAGGTCGGATTATGACCGTGGAACGAGAAACTCCGTCGGGGATCACGGACCTGCCGCGTTGGTAAAGTTCGGCTGAGCGCGATGTCGCTGAAGGGTAGTTGTTTCCCATTTCCATAGTCTCGCAGGTCGATGCGCGCGATGATCAATACCTATGACTCAGTCTAAAATAGCTCCCGGAACAGAAAATCGACCAGTCGCTCCTTGGCGTATTGGGGTTGATGTCGGGGGAACATTTACCGATCTTGTGCTCGCTGACTCAGATGGCCAAGCATGGGTAGCGAAAGTTCCTTCTGTTCCTTCAGATCCCAGCACTGGTGTGCTTAGTGCTGTTCAACGCATCGCGGTGGACTTAGGCCTTCCCAAGTCGGAGATACTCAGCCAATGTTCGTTATTCGTTCACGGTTCAACTATCGCTACGAACACGATGCTTGAAGGCAAGGGAGCCAAGGTCGGCCTCATCACTACGGAAGGATTTAGAGACACAATTGAGATTCGTCGCGGATTGCGTTCCGATCAATGGAACCATCGTGAACCGTACGCTCCGGTCCTAGTTCCTCGGTACCTTCGTCGCTCAGTCCCGGGGCGGATCGATGCTGATGGAAGTGAACATGAACCACTCGATATTTCTTCGGTCCCAGAAATCCTCGATGACTTCAAAGGACAAGAGGTCGAGGCCATCGCTATTGCCTTGATGAACAGTTTCGTGGACGATCGCCACGAGCAGGAGTTGGCCGAAGTCATCGATGCGCAATGGGTTAGTTGTTCCGCTGAAGTTTCGCCTCTTATGGGTGAGTACGAGCGAAGCTCAACCGCAGTTGTAAACGCAGCCCTGTCGCCTCGAATTGTCAAATACCTCAGATCTCTTGACGCTGAGCTGAGAGCTGAAGGACTCCCGCGTCCAATCTTGTTGGTTCAATCCAACGGCGGGGCTGCGTCCGTCGACCAGCTAGCCAACAAACCTGTCAACCTTTTGCTCAGCGGGCCAGCCGCTGCCGTGGGCGCTCTGAATCTTTATCGTCGTTCGGTGGACAAAGCTGCCATGACAGCAGAGGACAAAGGGAACCTTATTTCCATGGAGATAGGCGGCACGTCGTGTGACGTGTTGCTGATGTCCAATGGTGAAGTCGCTACACGTGATGACGTTGACATCGCTGGATACCACGTCTCAACTCCCGCCATTGATATCCACACCATTGGTGCCGGCGGGGGGACAATCGCGGGAGTTGATGATGCTGGGCTTCTCTTTGTGGGGCCTGAAGGTGCCGGAGCCGACCCTGGTCCGGCCTGTTACGGAGCGGGGGGAACGCTACCGACCGTTACCGACGCCCACCTAGTTCTTGGTCGTTTACGGCCAGGAAAGTCAGCTGGCGGCACCTTGGACCTTGACCTCAATGCTGCGCGAGAAGCTATCGATATTCACGTGGCCCAAAAGTTGAACATGACAATTGAAGACGCGGCCGCTGGAATCATCGAACTTGTCGAACAACATCTTTTGAGCGCGGTTGAACACATTTCAATTGAACGCGGCTTTTCGCCACGGAGATTCACCTTGGTTGCTGCCGGAGGTGCAGGCCCGATGCACGGAGCAAGCGTTGCCGCGGGGTTGGGGTGCGCTCGCGTGCATGTGCCACGAGACGCTGGCGCTTTGTGCGCCATAGGCATGCTCCATGCCGATGTGCGGCAAGACTTCACTCGATTCTTACTCGGTTCGTTGGACGTGCTACCAGCCGACACCGTTACTGACGGATTCGATGCTCTGCGAGAGCAAGCGCTCAACGTAATGGCAAAAGAAGGATTCGTTGATTCGGAAGTTGGGCTCTCCTACGAACTCGAATTGCATCACCCGGGTCAGCTCTGGAGCATCCGCGTTCCCGTTGACGGCAACAACTTCGACCCCCAGACGATCCGAGTGGCGTTTGAAGCTGAGTACCGGCGTCTATATGGCCATGCTCAAGATGAAGGCACCATCATGATTTCGTCTCAGCGTTTAACAGCGCGAGGTTCAACGGGCGAAGTTGCAATGGCTGCCGGCGAGCCGTCTCAGGGGCTGCCTGACCCTATAGATCAACGTTCGGTCTGGTTTCCTGGCACCGGTTGGGTGGAAACCGTGATCCATGATGGCTCCCTGCTGCGTCCCGGTGACAGTTTCCAAGGTCCAGCGTTGATTGAAGAGACCACTACGACCGTCGTCGCACGACCTGGTGACGTTTTGCGTGTCGATGATTCAGGTGACTTCCTTGTTGAGGTTGCCCAAACCGAAGATTCGTTGAAGCAGCACTCTGGCGAACTTGATCCTGTGGTGTTAGCGCTGATGCAAAATCGTTTAGATCAAATAAGCCGCCACATGGGTTGGGTGATGACCCGAACTGCACGAAGCACGATCTTTAGCCAAAGCCACGACTTCAGTTGCTTTGTAACAACTCCCGACGGGACACTGGTTGCAAACGCAGACGGCATCCCTATTCACACAGGCGGCGGCGGTTTTGCTGTACGCGCGCTCCTCGCGAAATACGGCGCAGATTTGAGGGTTGGAGACGTGTTCTTGTTGTCTGACCCCTATGTTGCAGGCGGTAACCATCTACCGGACTGGGTGATCGCCCGACCAATTTTCGTTGGTGCAGACAATCCGATTCTCGCTGGCTTCTGCTGCAACAGGGCCCATCAATCCGACATCGGGGGCGGCTTAGCTGGCACCTACAATCCGGAGGCCACTGAAATTTGGCAAGAAGGTATTCGCCTCCCGGTGATGCGACTCGTTGAACAAGGGCGCGTGAGGGAAGATCTGTGGGAGTTGTTGCTCATCAACTGCCGGACGCCAGAACTTCTTGATGGTGACCTGTTGGCAATGTTGGGCTCCACCCAAATCGGCGGGGAGCGGGTGGTCGCTCTAGCTAGTGAACTTGGTGTGGATGCATACCTTTCCTATTTGGATGGGGTGCTCGATCACGCGGATCGGCGAATGCGCTCAGCGGTCATCGACCTGCCCAATGGCACTTATTTCGGTGAGGATCACACTGATAACGACTGCTTCCGAAAAGTCGACATTGCTGTGCGGGTCCAGTTAACCGTCAGCGACGACGAAATAATTGTCGATTTCTCCGGAACGGACCCTCAAATCGAAGGATTCAAGAACAGTTCTGTGGCCAACACGTATTCATCGGTCTACCTTGCAATCTCCTCATTTTTCGATACCAGCATCCCCCGAAATGAAGGTACTTATCGGTGCCTCACTATCCACGCGCCTGAAGGCTCGATAGTTAATGCTTTACCACCCGCACCGATGACCATGAACACGGTGTACGTGGCTCATGAAATCGTGATTGCGGTGTGGCAAGCGTTAGCGGCGGCTGACCCTGCTAGAGCCTGTGCCGGGTGGTCGAAGACGATGCACGGCCATGTCGCCGGGCGGAGAGAAGATGGCTCAACGTGGGTGATGTACCAATGGCACGCTATGGGAACCCCTGGGGCTACTGCAGAGCGTGACGGTTTCGCTCAAATGGGGCACCTCATCAGCTTGGGGGGATTGGACATGCCAAATCTTGAGTTTCATGAACAGCACTACCCCGTTCGTTACATTCGGCACGAACAACGCTGTGACAACGCTGGGCCTGGGCAAATGCGCGGAGGTACAGGGGTTCGCTACGAGGCGGACATCCTCGAACCGGCCATATGGTCATTTAGAGCCGAAGGTCTCGATACGCCTAGCGGTCATGGTGTCGAAGGCGGGGGCACTGGCGGTGTCGGATTTGAATGGATAGCCCCAGTTGATGAAGACGCAGACGGCCCGACATTTGTGCCCCCTAAGTACGGAGTCACCAAGTTGGGTGCCGCGAGAATGATTGCAGAAACACCAGGCGGTGGCGGTTGGGGCGATCCGTTCGACCGAGATCCGGATTTGGTGCTGCGCGACGTGCAAGACGGGGTGGTTTCCCCCGAGGCAGCGCGACGAGACTACGGGGTCGTGGTCACCCAGTCCCTGCAAGCCGTTGATGTCGTCGCGACACAAGTCGTCCGCGGTCGCCAAGAGGTCGGTGGGGAGTAGTTGGTGACAGATTCCGTCGTCAAGATTCTGGAAGACATGCGCGCCGACTACCAGATAGTCGAATGTGCACCCGAGTTGGCTGATACCACTGAATTCTGTGAGCACTACGGCTACCAGTTAGATGAAAGCGCAAACGCGATCTTGGTAGTCGGAAAAGGGGAACCTCGACTCTACGCATTGTGTGTAGTGCTGGCCACTACCCAAGTTGACGTCAACAAGCAGGTCCGTCGGAAGCTAGAGGTCAAGAAAGCATCATTTGCTTCTCCCGACGAAACAACACGACTTACCGGCATGACTCTGGGAGGGGTCACACCGTTTGGTCTCCCCCCGTCACTTCCCATATGGATTGACAGTCGAGTGTTGGAGTGTTCGAAGGTGATCGTCGGCGGGGGGTCCCGCGACCGCAAGGTTTACGTCAACCCTGAGGTACTAGCGGCGTTACCTTCAGCCGAAGTTGTTGAAGGCTTGGCCAAACCGAGACCAACGAGCTGAGCGGTTGGGTTTACGATGCTGCTCAATGTAAAGGAGTGCAAATGTCAGTCGTCTTAGTTCACGGGAATCCAGAGACCGACGCAATATGGGGACCCCTTCGCACTGAGCTAGGGAGAGATGATGTGATCGCTCTTTCACCGCCGGGCTTCGGTGTCTCACTTCCCCACGGTTTCGACACCACAAGTGACGGCTATCTGAATTGGCTCGAACATGAACTTGAACAGTTAGACGGACCCATCGACTTGGTCGGCCACGATTGGGGCGGAGGGCACGTCATTCGTGTCGCTATGACCCGACCAGACCTGATCCGGTCATGGTGCACTGACATCATCGGAATCTTTAATCATGATTACGTTTGGCACGACGCCGCCCAAAATTGGCAGGGACCTGACGGAGAGGCAGCTGTGAAATCTCTCACTGATTTACCGGACGCTGACAGGGCCGCTGTTTTCGCCCAGCTGGGAATGGGTGAATCAGTAGCTGAAAAAGTTTCACCTTGGATTAACGACGATATGGGTCAAGCCATCCTCGGTTTATACAGAAGCGCAGCTCAACCAATAGTTGGCGAATTGGGCGATGATCTTCCGAGTGCCGCTCAACGTCCGGGTCTTTGTATTTTCGCTACCGAAGACACATATACCGGCGGCGAGGAGTTGCACCGCCGAGCAGCTGAGCGCTGTGGAGCAGAAGTAGCGGTCCTTGATGGACTGGGTCATTGGTGGATGTGCGAAGACCCGACTCGTGCAGCGGAACTATTGAACAACTGGTTTGATGGTCAGGACTAAGCCCGTCAAACCCCATTGAATTCAGCAAATACGCTCTCAATGGCAATTGAGACGGCACCTCGGTGTAGTCTCGTGGCTGCTCCGAAACAAGCACGAAAACTCAGGGGACAGATATGGCCGCACAGGGCTCAATTTTAGGCAACGCAGTTACACGAAAAGAAGACCCGGGATTGCTGACTGGATCCAATGATTACATAAGCGATCTGGACATAGATGCTGCTCAGGTCGTCTTTGTTCGCTCAACCATGGCTCATGCGTCACTTCTCGAGGTTGATACGAGCGAAGCCACGAGCATGCCAGGTGTTTTGGCGGTGTATACCGCAGACAACCTAGAGATCGCGGCCGTGAACCAATCGGAGTTTATGGACCCTTCTATGAACCGTCCGCCCCTAGCGGTCGGCCGAGTGCGATTTGTTGGCGACATTGTCGCAGCGGTGGTCGCCGAAACACACTCTCAGGCAGTCGACGCCGCAGAACAAGTTGTCGTTGACTACGACCCACTCCCAGCGAATGTCGATATTGAAGCGGCAGCGGCAGAGGGCGCCCATATTTTGTGGGAAGGAGCCGACAGCAACGTCTGTTTCGCTATCGGAAACGAATATGACGGTCCTGACGTCACTGAGGGCGCCGACGCTGTAGTTAGCGAGCGCATAGTGACCCAACGGCTAGCAGGCGTTCCTATGGAAGCCAACGGCTGTTTAGCGATTCCTGAAGGCGACTCGATGACCTTCTACGCCTCAACTCAGACAGCTCACGGACTTCGCGACGCTCTCGCCCCCAATATCGGTATGGAACCGGAGAACCTACATGTGATCGCCCCATGGGTCGGCGGCGGCTTTGGGCCAAAGGCGGGCCTCTACATTGAACACGTCCTCTGCGCAAAAGCAGCTCAAGAACTCACCAGGCCGGTGCGCTGGATTGAACAACGCGGCGAGAACATGGTCTCAATGGCTCAGGGTCGAGCAATGGTCATGAACGCCGAGTTGGGTGTCAACAAAGATGGTTCCATCGTCGGGTTGAAGGCGAGGGTGGTAGCAGACGCGGGTGCGTATCCCGCTATCGGCGCGATCCTGCCGATGTTGACGATGCAGCTAAGCCAAGCGGTCTATGACATACCAGCCATCGACTTCTTCGCTCAATCCGTGGTGACAAACACAACCTTTATCGGCGCGTACCGCGGGGCCGGCCGGCCGGAGGCGACTCAAATGGTCGAACGGATTCTCGACAAGGCTGCGAACGCCATTGGTATGGACCCCGCTGAACTGCGCCGGAAGAACTACCTCCAGCCGGGAGCATTTCCCCTGACCACCCTGGTCGGAGCGAACTATGACTCAGGCGAATATGAGCGCGCCCTCGACGCTGTTCTTGAAGCCTCTGGTTATTCGGATCTCAGAGCTGAGCAAGCTCGACGGCGGGAAGCGGACGACCCGATGTTGCTCGGTATAGGAGTGTCTTCATACGTGGAGGTCACAGCGCCCATCGGACTGCACGTTGAGTACGGCAGCTGCGAAATCAACGACGACGGCTCCGCAACAATCAAGGTCGGAACCAGTTCCCATGGACAGGGCCATGACACCGCTTTCTCGATGATCGTCAACGACGTTCTCGGCATACCAATGGACCAGGTGAACCATGTCGACGCCGACACTGAAAAGGTTGCGAGGGGCGCCGGGACGCTGGGTTCTCGTTCGCTTCAAGCGGGCGGTTCAGCGGTATATGAAGCGTCGCAAGTTGTGTTGGAAAAAGGAAAACAATTGGCAGCGAGCCTCCTGGAAGCGAGCGCTGACGACATCGTGGTCGGGGAAGGCGCGCTTCAGGTCGCTGGAGTCCCCGCGAAGTCGATTAGCTGGGCCGATCTTGCTACAGCCGCAGTCGAGCAAGACATCGAAGGCGGTTTGGCTCACGAACTTGATTTCGATGGCTCTGATGCCACTTACCCATTTGGCTCTCATGTGGCCGTCGTAGAGGTAGATCGGGAAACCGGTCATGTCGAATTGTTGCGACACGTCGCCGTCGACGACTGCGGCACCATCCTGAATCCGATGTTGGTAAACGGTCAGCAACACGGAGGGATCGCTCAGGGAATCGCCCAAGCTCTGTGGGAACACTTCCAATACGACGAGGACGGCAACCCAATTTCTGCGAGCCTCATGGACTATCTGATGCCATCAGCTGCGGAACTTCCAAGTTTTGAAGTGTCCAACACTGAGACAGCTAGTCCCCGTAACCCATTGGGGGCCAAAGGGATAGGCGAGTCTGGCACCATCGGTTCCACTCCTGCGGTACACAATGCCGTGTGTGACGCCGTTGCACATCTCGGTATTGAGCATGTGGATATGCCCTGCACCCCGCAGACTGTTTGGCAGGCTCTCCAAAACGCCTAAACGGCAGACACAAAATCGACCTCACTGCAGATGTGGTTGTCCAGCACTTCGCGATTTTCAGGGTCCGGACAGCTACGCCTCAACGAGAAGGACCAAGGCGATGGCCGTCAACGAGGCCAAGAGCACAACTAGCGGAACTTGCCCACTCACATCGTCTTTCTTTCGTAGGGTGGCAAGAGCCCGGTCGTGCCCAACCATCACTCCAGCGAGATGGCCCCCCACGATGCCCAGAGCTTGGATGGTCGCCATCGCCGTGGGGCCAATCACCCGGTAGTTCACGTACTCATCTGCCGTACCGAACAGGTTCCAACCTTGGTCGAGTGGATCACTGAATTGGATAACCAGCTGCTGACCCTCATAAACAGCCATACCTATGTAGTGAGCGATTGCGTATCCGACCGCCACGGGTACCAGCGAAAGCGCAAAACCGTCCTCAAAGTCAACATCTTGATTTTCGTCTCTTCGCTGCATCCACCTGACACAAGCCAAGAACAGTGCTGTCACAAGTGCCATCGAGAAAAGTAGGCCGACGGTATTAACAAGCGTCGCGTTCCATCCGACTCGGGCAGCGATGATGCCTTCCCACCACCCGGTCCTAGAAAGACCGTCAAAGGAAGTGCCACCAAGCACCACTAGAACTACAGCGGCGAGCCCCTTCTGAGTCGAAACTTGACCTAAGCCAACTACTGGACGTCTTAGATATACGTGGCCGTTGGCCACATAAACTGGCGACATGGCGGCTACGAGCCGGACAAAAACAGCCAGAGGGTCGTGAGACCGCAACCACGCCGTACCTCTAAGGCTCGCTCCGGCTCCGCTCCACACGGTCCATACAATCAGCAAAATTGCTAAAGGTGTCCTACCGGCTGGGTTGTGATACGCCAGTTCCAACCACAAAAAAGCGGCTAACAGTGTCGCCGCGCTTTGCAGGCCCCAGGTTGGTTCGTTTCCCTCACTGGACCCTCGATCTCCGATTCGGGCCAAGATTTCGAATGGGCTCAGCCACCGCCATAAATCACCTAGAAGAGCTGACCCGACTGGAACAAGAACCCAAAGTGCGACAAAAACAATTCGCGGCGCGATATTGACCATCGTGTCGTCGACAACAGCAAAACTCGAAAGCAGTGCTAACCCCACGAGCACGAGTCCGATCGTCCTGCCAACTACCGATCCAATCCTGCCGATCACAGAATCAATCTTCACTATTTGACGTCCGGGTCCTGATTCGGGGAACCGAGCTTCTTGCCATCCTGATACCAGCGCTGCGAAAGAGATGAGCAAAGCTGCCGCTGCTACCAAACCCAATGTGCTCACTGACATAGGCAATTCGCCGGGCGGACCGACACCATGGGCGTAAATCGATGTAACCATCGCTGTGGATAGTACGCGTCAAGTAGACATTTACCTGTGAAGTGGAGGTAGTGTTTCAAAACTCGCTAATCCTGCATGAAGGGACTCAAATGAGCACCGACGCATCCACCGATCCGGTCATAGTTGCAACAGCCCGTAGTCCGATTGGTCGAGCCTTCAAAGGCTCTATGACCGAAATTCGGCCAGACGATCTCAGCGCGCAGATCGTCACCAAGGTTTTGGAGAAGGTTCCTGAATTACCTCCAGAAGAAATCGAAGATCTCATTATGGGAACAGGTTCACCCGGAGGTGAACAAGGCTTCAACATAGGCCGCTCTACTGCAGTCCTCGCAGGTCTCGGAGACGTTCCCGGCACAACAGTCAACCGTTACTGTTCCTCCTCACTTCAGACAATCCGGATGGCTGCGCACGCCATCAAAGCCGGCGAGGGTGACGCCTTCATCGCAGCCGGTGTCGAATGTGTCTCCCGATATGGAAAGGGAAACGCCGACAGTCTCCCTGATACTGCAAATCCCGTCTTCAAGGCCCCCGGGGAACGATCAAAGGTGCGTTCTGAAGGGGGTCACGGCGATTGGACTCCTGCGGACGGTCTCCCAGATCTGTATATAGCTATGGGGCAAACAGCGGAAAATGTGGCCGAGTTGAAAGGCGTCAGCCGAGAAGCTATGGACGAATACGGAGTGATGAGCCAGAACAAGGCCGAGGAAGCCATTAGCCGCGGGTTTTTCGAAATGGACATCACCCCGGTAACGATGCCAGATGGAACCGTGGTCTCCACCGACGACGGACCTCGAGCCGGCGTCACCTTGGATGCGGTGTCTCAACTGAAGCCTGCCTTTAGACCAGACGGTCGAGTGACTGCAGGCAACGCATGCCCACTCAATGACGGTGCCGCTGCTGTGGTCGTAATGAGTCGAAGGCGGGCCGAAGAGTTGGGTATCACTCCCCTAGCTCGGATCATTGCCAGCTCAGTGTCCGCTCTAAACCCAGAAATAATGGGGCTCGGACCAATTGAGGCGATCAAGCGAGTCTTGGCAAGAGCCGATATGACCATGAGTGACATCGACCTGGTTGAAATCAACGAAGCTTTTGCCGCGCAGGTGATTCCGTCTGCTGACGAGCTGGGTATCGACATGGTGAATCAACTCAACGTGAACGGTGGGGCGATTGCGCTCGGTCATCCGTTTGGACAGACCGGTGCGCGAATCATGACAACGCTGCTCAACGGCCTTGAGGATTCCGACAAAACCTTTGGGCTGGAGTCCATGTGTGTCGGTGGCGGTCAAGGAATGGCAATGATCGTTGAGAGACTGAGCTGATCCGGCTTCGAAGACAAATGTTTTGACGCCCACTTGATGGGCGTCAATTCATTTTTCGAGCTAGTCGCGACGGATCCAGCCAGAGACCACCTCGACGTGGCTTGTCTGAGGGAACATGTCGAGAACATCGACCTGGTCTAATTCGTAGCCAGCTGAGTTCATCAGCGCCGAATCCCTGCCAAGAGCGCCAGCGTCGCACGATACCAAGACCACGTGAGGCGCTTGGGTTTTGCGAACGACGTCCACCCCTTCTGCCCGTAGACCCGCACGTGGCGGGTCAGCGATGACAACATCTGCCAGTTCCGGAATCCAATTTTCGACTTGCATACGGTGAATGGCGACGTGCGCACCAAGGTTGTTCGCCGCGTCGTTGACAGCTGAAGTTGAGGATTCCACCGCAATGACCTTTTGAAACCAGTCTCCGACTGTCCCGGAGAACAAACCGACGCCCGAGTAAAGGTCAACTAAGACCTGTTCACCTGCGTCATGTGTGGTCAGCCATTCTGCCACCAGGGCGACCAGCATTTCGGCGCCCTCGGGAGAACTTTGGAAGAAAGAACGGGCAGAGATTTGCCATTCAACTCCCGCTGCTTCCTCAACAATGTGCGCATTCGCTCCCCGACGCGTTTGATTCTGGCCGATCTGCACAACTCCTTCCGGCAATTCAAAATCGTTGGTGTTCGGATGGCCCATAACCAACCGGTCACCGGTGCGTGCCCCGACTCGAATTGTTACTTCGTTCGCAGTGCCGAAGAACCCCTGAGCGAAAATGTCATCCATCAAGGGGTGAGCTACCGGGCAGTCGCTAACTTGAACTAGTTGGTTCGATCTGGAGCGTCGGTACGCGGGCCGACCGTTTTCGATTCCGACCCGAACTGTTGTCCTATACCTCAGAGATTCGGGTCCTGCAACATACCCAACTTCTGGCGGTTCTATAGAACCAAGCTTGATCAACGCGCCTTTGACTGTTGAAATTTTGGCGTCCACCTGAGCCTCTTCGGACAGGTGTTGCCAGTCGCAGCCCCCGCATCCAGCCTGTACATGCCGGCACAGGGGTTGGCGGCGCCCTTCCCCAGGAGAAACAACTTCTATGATTTCGCCTCGCGTATAGCGATTTTTCTCTTCAGTCAGTTCCACAACCAACTCGTCATTAACTGCTGCGCCAGCTACAAAAATGACTCGTCCGTCTTTGAGACGGCCTACTCCCTCGCCTCCGACCGCTAGATCGTAAATGTTGACCCGTGTAGACATCAATCCCAGACTACGGTCACCTACATGAATCGTCCTATTGAGATTGTCCCTTCTGTCCTACCCGCAGATTTTTCGCGCCTCGGAGAAGAATGTGTGGCTCTTGAAGCAGCAGGGGTTGACCGTATTCAGTGGGATGTCATGGACGGAAATTTTGTACCTAACCTCACCTTCGGTCCCGACGTAATTGCGGCTTGCCGCGAACACGTCGATGTGATGTTCGAAGCCCATCTGATGGTCGCTAATCCAGATGAAATGCTCGAAAACTACGTGCAGGCAGGATGCCAGATGGCGATCGTCCACGTGGAAACCACTCGTCATCTTCACCGAACTTTGGGAAGACTCCGAGATCTGGGATGCCGCCCCGCTGCGGCGCTGAACCCTTCTACCCCTCTGGATTCAGTGAGTTCTGTCTTGGACATGTTGGACATGGTCCTCGTGATGACGGTCAATCCTGGTTTCGGTGGTCAGGCGTACATTCAGGGCATGGAATCGAAGGTGTCAGCTTTGCGAACCCTTATCGAAGAAGGCAACTACGACGTCGACATCGAAGTTGACGGCGGAATTTCCGCTTCGACGATTGCGGGGGCCGCTGCCGCCGGCGCGAACGTCTTGGTATCAGGAAGCGCTTTATACAAGTACCAGGAAGGCCTTGAGCACGGAGTACAGGACCTTCGGCGCATTGCTACCGAAGCTCAGGCAGGGTGAAAGTTTTTTCGCTCTATGTCGCGTTCGTCACTGCAATAGTCTTTTCGGCTAGCTGCTCTGATTCGAGCCCCGAACATGAATTCTGTGAGGCGGTAGCGGAACTACAACAAATAGATGCCCTGAGCCTCGAAGTCCTACCGTCCGACGATCTCGCGGTTCGGGGAGCCTTGACCCAAACTTCGGCGCAAGCGGCAAGGGTCGCGCGCGAGGCCCCTCTCGAAATCCGCGGAGACGCCGAAGTGGTCGCTGCTTTCCTATCAGCACTTACCTATGCCATCGATACCACGGACTTCGATGACGATTTAGAACGTTCGGCGGCTATCGGGGCAACTCAGCAAGAGTTCGAAGGGCGCTTATCTGAGTCGGTGGCAAACCTCAGCTCATATGTCGCTCGTACCTGCAGCCCCGCTCCCAACTAGTGGCCGGGCAGCGCTAGATGATTTCGCCTCGCTTCACAATCACGTGATCGCAGAGTCCGTACTCTTTGGCTTCTTCAGCGGTGAACCATCTGTCTCGTTCACTGTCCGTTTGAATTTGCTCCACATCTTGCCCACTGTGAAGCGCTATCCGTTCCGCCATTAGGCGTTTGATATAGGCCATTTGTTCAGCTTGAATCGCTATGTCTGAGGCCTGTCCTCGCACCCCGCCTGACGGCTGATGCATCATTACTCGTGCGTGGGGCAGGCAGTAGCGCTTCCCCGCTGCTCCTGCCGTGAGGAGGAATTGTCCCATTGATGCGCCAAGACCCATGCAGACCGTTGCTACGTCACATGACACAAACTGCATTGTGTCGTATATCGCCATGCCAGCAGTAACTGAACCTCCAGGACTGTTGATGTATAGCCAGATGTCCTTTTCTCGGTCCTGTCCCTCGAGAAACAGCATCTGAGCGCAAAGGATGTTCGCTATCTCATCGTCGACTTCAGTGCCCAAGAAAACGATTCGGTCGTTTAGTAGACGGTTGTAGATCTCAGCAGGACCCACCGGTGTTCCGGTGGACAGCGCGCTAACGGAATGGTGCTCTGACATAACCCCGAGGTTATCTGTTGTCAGCGGCAGCACCTTGGTCCACCGTAGGCTCATTGCATGCATATTGATGAGCTCCCAACTCCCGCTTTGTGGGCGGACCTTGACGTTCTCGAATCCAATATCGCGGAGATGGCCCGACGTTTACCCGGAAACCGGCTCCGCCCCCACGTTAAGGCCCACAAAACCACGGCTCTTGCCGCTTTACAATACGAAATTGGGCACCAGGGCTTTACCTGCGCCACTCCCCGCGAAGTTCTAGGCATGGCAGAAGCAGGTCTCGGAGATGATCTTCTCCTCGCAAATGAGACGGTGGACGTGCAGCGACTCAGTGCCATGGCGGCAAGCAACGCTCGGGTTACGGTGGCCGTAGATAGCCAAGCAACGATCGATGCCGCCACAAAAGCTGGCATCAAAGAATGCGTTATCGATATTCGGGTTGGATTTCGATGTGGTTGTGAGGTTGAAGAGGCGGAGGCATTGGCGGAGCTTGCTCGAAACTCGAAAATTTCTGTTCGCGGGGTTATGGGCTACGAGGGACACGCCATGGGTGTGGTCGATCTCGAACGCCGCCGGGAACTGGTAGAGACTGCTATGGCTCGACTTTGCGAGGCTCACGACGCAGTGGGAGGTGAACTGATCACAGGAGGTGGCACCGGCACTCATGCGATCAACACCTGGGTCAATGAAATTCAAGCGGGCTCTTACGTTCTCATGGATACTGCCTATAACGAACAAACCGACCAGCCATTTCGTCAGGGTCTCTTTTTGCAATCGACTGTTGTGTCGGTTGCCGAAAAATTCGCTGTTTGTGATGCAGGCTTGAAGTCTCAAGGAATGGACCATGGCAACCCGAGCTGGGTAGGGGGCGAGGTTCTGTTCTGTTCTGACGAACACACCAATGTCATCCCCGAGAAACCTCTGGAAGTTGGGGACCGTGTTTCTTTCGTGCCGGCTCACATTGACCCTACGATGGCGAAACATCAGTCACTGCATATTGTGCGCAACGAGCAGGTAATCGACCGATGGGACATCGATCTCCGTCATTGGTAGCTATTGATTTAGCAAGGTCGCCAAGGAACGAAAAGCCCGGCCACGGTGACTGATGATGTTTTTTTCATCCGTTGTCATTTCGGCAAAAGTTTTCCCCTCGCCTTGATCAGGAACGAAGACTGAGTCATATCCGAAGCCGCCTATCCCGCGGGGCGTTACCGCAATCGAACCTTCGACGACTCCATGAGCTACAACCTCTCTGCCGTCGGGGAAAACCACGATCGCTACTGTGCGAAAACGCGCTGTTCGTTCTCCGGGTTGAAACTGACGCATGTCCTCCAACAATTTCGACACATTCTCCACATCAGTCGCCGAATCTCCGGCAAATCGCGCACTCCTAACTCCGGGTAACCCACCCAAGGCATCAACCTCAAGGCCCGTGTCATCGGCGACGGCGGGAGCTCGGGTTTGCCGGCAAACGGCTGTTGCTTTTAGGCGAGCATTACCTTCAAGGGTGTCGTCGTCTTCGACAATCTCTCCCAGAGCGTCTGGTCTCGGTTCAATTTCATGGTCAATCAAGATTTCGGCAATCTCTAACGCCTTATGCGCATTGGCCGACGCCATGACTAGTCGCATGTTTCTCAATCCGCGTTGTCGGACAAAACCGTTCGTTGAAGATCAACAATTTCTGCGATGCCTTTTTGAGCTAGCTCCAACAGGCGTCCTAACTGACCACCGTCAAACGGGTCACCTTCGGCTGTTCCTTGCACTTCAACAAACTTTCCTGAACCGGTCATCACCACATTCATGTCGACCTCGGCACCTGCATCCTCAACGTAAGGCAAATCCAGACAGACCTCTTCTCCGACAATCCCGACAGAAATGGCTGCGCAATAATCGGTCAGGGGATTCGAGACTAGGACGCCGTCGTCTACAAGACGACTGAATGCGTCGTGCAAAGCTACGTACCCTCCACATATCGACGCTGTCCGCGTCCCGCCATCTGCTTGCAGAACATCACAGTCGACAGTGACTTCACGCTCACCGAGGGCAGTCATGTCACAAACCGCCCTGAGGGCGCGCCCGATGAGTCGCTCAATTTCAAGGGTCCGACCTTTTTGTTTTCCTTTTTTTGCTTCGCGGCCAACGCGTTCACCACTTGAGCCTGGAAGCATGGCGTACTCCGCTGTAACCCAACCTTCGCCGTTACCTTTCATCCATCGCGGAACATCATCATCGATGGAGACGGTGCACAAAACTTTGGTTCGACCAAAACTCACCAACACCGATCCCGGTGTTTGGTCGGTGAAGTTGCGTTCAAATGAGATTTGACGTAGCTCATCATTAGCTCGACCGTCGGCTCGCATTGGGTTTCCCTTTCTTAGCCCGTGGTTGAAAAGCTACGACCTGTGACCGCTAGTTCAACCTTGCCTTCGAAGACTGCAGCTGCCTCTTCGAGGTGTTGAGATGGATCGGACCCGGGCGGAACGTGGGTTACGACGAGGCGTTTCGCCCCAGCTTTGTTCGCTTCCTGAGCAAGATGAGCGCAACTGATGTGCGGAATTGAGGCGTCATCGTTGATCTCGAGCAGGGTGCCCTCCCCTACCACTATGTCGGGCTCGGATCCAAGGTCAGATATCGACCAGTTGCTCCCGGTGTCAGACGTGTACACGATTGAGTCGTTTCCGCTCTTCAGTCGCATTGCGAGGGTTTCGACAGGGTGATCTGTCTGGGAGAACCTGATGTCTATGTCTCCCACGTGAGCAGTCGACCCGTCGGACACTATTTCCCACAAGAAGAGATCTCCGCTGTCGCCGAGAGGGTGGAAAGCATCGGTCACGCGTCTGACGTCTGAGGTTGTTATGACCCTCATTTCGGAGAGTCCCGTGAAGTATTTGTATGCGTTGTAGACGACAGGTAGCTCAGCACAATGATCCGGGTGGTGATGTGAGACGATGATCGCGTCGATTTCATCGAGTTGGACGTGTTGTTGCAGATTTCCAAGGGTGCCGGGTCCGCAATCGACCCAGATTGTCGTCCGAGAAGATCGCACCAGGTAGCCACTGCACGCTTGACCTGCGGCTGCGTAGCTTCCTGAACATCCGAGAACCGTGAGGGCTAGACCGGGCACATAGCTAAGGCTAGGCCCGTCGTTCGCTCACCGCGGCAGATGTCAACTAATTAGCTCTAGTTTCTGTTCACGCGTCGAAGAGGAGTCAGCCTCCTGCCAGGGCTGGCAGTTTCCGAAGTTCGTCCGCCCCTGCAAGTTCCGTCTACAGATTTTCTAGGTCACGAATGTTGGATAGTGACTCGCGACTGGCCATCCACCTGAGGTCGCAGGACACTCGGAAGCCAGACTTAGACCTTCACGCCGGCATCTTTGTGCGCTCGAACTTCATTGACCAAAAGGGTGTTGATTGACACAGTACATAGGAGCAATTCGCCTCAATACGAGGTGCCGCTACCCTTCATGGCATGGCTAACGACGTCACTACCGACAAGAAAATTGTTGCTTCCAACAGACGCGCGCGTGCCAATTACGATCTCTTGGATACTTACGAGTGTGGGTTAGTTCTGCAAGGCAGCGAAGTTAAGTCGCTTCGGGCGGGTTCTGTGCAATTGGGCGATGCTTTCGCGAGAGTGAGAAACGGCGAGATGTGGATTCTTGGAATGCATATTGCCCCTTGGAGCCATTCATCCACTCAAAATGGTCATGTCGTAGACCGCCCGCGCAAGCTGCTCTTGCACCGAGTCGAGATAGACCGCCTACGTGCGAGAACTGAGCAGGATCCGCTGCAGTTAATCCCATTGTCCGTCTATTTCAGAGATGGGCGAGCGAAGTTGGAGTTGGCGCTCGCCAGAGGACGCCGTCAGTACGACAAGCGGCATGCCATCAGAAAGCGTGAAAGTGATCTTGAAGCTCGTCGAGCAATGGCCCGCCGCAATCGGTAACCGTTCAGTTGACAGCTATAGCCAACAAATCCACCATGGATGGTCATGAAGCGTCTGATATCGGACTTCAAATTGAGGAAGAAACTCGACCGGGAGCGAAGACTTGAGCAACTCCGTCAGGGGAATCGCGGTCCGAAAGGCGGGCCTCATCGAGGTTCAAAGGCGGAAAAAAACAAGAAAGCAGCTCGAAGAGCCAACCGTGACACCTGGTAGCTCACGCCTGGCATTGGCTGTGAGACTCTCGCCGCTAGCCTAATGATGAAGGTCCAGACCCTGATCTGGACGGATCACGGGGGTGATCGGTTTCGACTTCGACGGTTGATATGAGAGAAGCGAGCCGTGGTCTCCGGAGCCACGTTAAAGAGCCGGAACACTTACAAACGCCAATGTCAAAACTAATGACCTGGCGCTCGCTGCCTAATTTAGGTATCG
>PBKA01000013.1 GCA_002721305.1 Acidimicrobiaceae bacterium
AGGCGCCTGCGAAGAAGAAGGCAGTAGCCAAGAAGAAGGCGCCTGCGAAGAAGAAGGCAGTAGCCAAGAAGAAGGCGCCTGCGAAGAAGAAGGCGCCTGCGAAGAAGAAAATTTCAGCTAAGGCCCGATTCAGTTCAGAGTGGTTAAAGAAACAGCGTGAAGCACTTTTAGCCGAACGAGGTCGATATACACAACATGCTGAGTTTCTGGAAGCCGAAGCTGACCAGCTAGCTAGAGATCGAGAGCCGGGAGATGTCCAATTCGACGAAGAGTCAGGCGAAGGCGACTCGATAGCGGTTGAACGAGACCGAGATCTTCAACTCTCAGCGCAGGCGCGAGCGGCAATTCAAGAAATCGACGGTGCGTTGGAGCGGATCAAGAAAGACACCTACGGCATAAGCGTGGTCTCAGGGCTCCCTATACCAAAGGAACGTCTGGAAGCCATCCCACATGCGGATAAACGGGTTGAGGAGAAAGCCACCGGCATGTCGTGGCGCTAACCCTGTGGCTGCTCCCTCCAAAGTGCCTGCGCAGTTGTCCATAGCGGTCGTTTCACTTGTTGTAATTCTTGCCGATCAGTCGACTAAAGCGTGGGCCGTCAACGCCCTCAGCGATCGAACGATTGACGTTGTGTGGAAACTTCAGTTTCATCTGACTTCTAACACAGGGTTCGCGTTCAGCACAGGGCAGGGATTGGGACCCTTTCTAGGGCTCGTGGCTCTGCTTGTCGTAGTAGTTCTTTGGAGAATGAGAGACGGGTTTTCAGGCTCGGTATCCGTTGTCGCGCTTGGACTGATCCTTGGCGGAGCCACAGGCAACCTACTCGACCGCGCTTTTCGAGGATCCGGATGGGGGCGCGGAGCTGTTATCGACTTTATTGACTTTCAATTTTGGCCAGTCTTCAATGTCGCTGACGCGGCCATCGTGGTGGGTGTAGTCGCTCTCAGTTTGAAGATGTGGACCGAACAACGGGAGGTCAAACGCAGTGCGTGAAGAGATCCCCCAAGCCCTCGACGGCGAACGCATTGACCGCGTAGCAGCGATAATGACGGGACTGAGTCGCAGTGCGATAAGCAACCTAATTACCGATCACAAGATCCTTCATAACGAAGAGATTGTGATTAGTGGCGCCGGGCGAGTATTGACAGGTGATCGGATTGAAGTCGAGGTGCCACAGGATGACTCGGGCGTCGCTTCGCTCGTAGGTGACCCCAATGTCGAATTTGAAATAGTGCACGAAGATGATTGGGTGGTCGTAATCGATAAGCCAGTCGGGTTAGTAGTCCATCCGGGTGCAGGACATAAAGACGGCACGTTGGTCCATGGGCTCGTCGCCAAATATCCCGAAATGGCCGGGGTGGGACCCATCGAGCGACCGGGAATAGTTCACCGACTAGACCGTGACACGAGCGGGCTCTTGGTGTGTGCGAGAACCAGTCAGACACTCCAGCAACTAAGCGATGACTTGGTAGCCCGAGATATCCAGCGCAGCTACCTGACTATCGTTGGCGGCTCCCCTGAAGCGCCCCAAGGCACCATCGACGCTCCGATTGGTCGAAGTCGGCGCTCTCGTACCAAGATGACTGTGACAGAAGCGGGCCGTGAAGCCAGAACCCACTATGAGGTGCTCGAAGGTTGGGAAAATCCAACTCCGGCATCATTACTGCGGTGCACTCTCGATACCGGTCGGACCCACCAGATTCGAGTACATCTTCGAGCGATAGGGTCCCCTGTCTTGGGAGATTCTGTATACGGGAAGCCGGACCCGTTTGGGATCGGCCGTCCGCTCCTTCATGCCGCTCAACTATCTTTCACTCACCCGGGAAATGGCAAACCGATGCATTTCGATTCTGAACCTCCCGATGATTTCAGCGGTGCTCTAATGACATTCAGAGAACAGAATCTGAGCTCCGACAGTTCCCAGTGAAAGTTCAGGCGCATCAACCTCGACCAGAGTTGATGCCGGCAACCGTCGCACCAGCGTTTCCCGGTACAAGATGTGACCTTGCTCAGCAACTTCGATCTAGGGTGCCGGTGTGAGCGACGCTGAACAGATGGTCATTCCTACACATGGAGAGATGTCTGTTGCTTCGATCGTGCCGGCGATCATCACCCAACAAGCCAACGCCTTAGTGTCAGAAAACATTCTGGACGCAGATTGTATTGTCCTGCTGATTGTCGACGGACTTGGGTGGGAGCAACTCGAGAAACATCGAAGCGATCTGCCCTTCCTTGATGGTGCTTCGGCCACGGCGATTACGACAGTTGCTCCCAGCACCACCTCGACCGCCCTAACGTCCATTACCACAGGTGTCCCACCCGGCGAACATGGTGTCGTTGGCTACAAAATCCCAACATCACAAGGCCTCTTAAATTGTCTGCGTTGGTCGGTCGGCTCCAAATTGGTCATCAACGACGTCCCACCGATCGATTTTCAACCTGTTGAACCGTTCCTGGGGACGCATCCGCCCGTAATAACACGTGCTGAATTTCAATCCGGTGGATTCACCCAAGCTCACCTGCGAAATGGAAACTTTTGCGGCTGGTGGTCGCCCGCCACGTTGGTAACCGAAATCGCTAACCAAGTCGCTCTCGGCGTCCCATTTGTGTATGCCTATTACGACGGACTCGACAAAGTGGGCCATGTGCATGGCCTAAAGAAGCACTACCTGGATGAACTGAAATTCGTGGATGCCTTAGTCGAGCGGATCGTCGAAGAACTGCCCGATGGGGCAATCCTGTTAGTCACAGCGGACCACGGCATGGTCGATGTCGGTGACAATGTCCTCGACCTTGATGGAGAACTCGTTCGTAGAACTTTGAGTACTTCGGGAGAAGCGAGATTCCTTTGGTTGCATGCGAAAGAAGGAGATCCCAAGACGTTGATGGATGCGGCACAGATCTATGCGGATGTCGCCTGGATAGTGTCGGCTGACCAGATGCTCGATGAGCAGTGGTTCGGACCTTACGTTTCCAACGAAGCTCGACGTCGATTGGGCGACGTAGCGATTGTCGCTCGTGACGCCACTGCCATCACAGATCCGCGTCTGCCCGACTCGCCCCATCTGATAGCGCGACATGGCTCGTTAAGCGCCGCCGAGATGTTTGTTCCGTTTCTTAGGTTCTAAGAGCGATTCTGAGTCGTTCGACCACATGTCGCCGGTAGAATTCTGTCATGGTCGAGCAGCACCAAGCCCCTGCTGGCGGATCACCCGGATCGGTTGACGAAGACGTCGAACTGATTGAGCCCAATTTCGCGCCTCAAGGCGAGGAAGAGCCTCCTGCCATCTCGGAACCGGCAAAAGTCATGCGTATCGGTTCGATGATCAGAACCCTGCTCGATGAAGTTCGCGAAGTTGAGCTGGATGAGGCTAGTCGCGATCGTATGAGAGAGATTTATGAGCAATCAGTAACCGAGTTGTCTGAAGCTCTGGCGCCTGAGCTGCGAGAAGAACTGGCCAGACTGGCATTACCGTTCAGTTCTGAATCGCCGTCAGAGGCGGAACTGCGTGTCGCTCAAGCCCAACTCGTGGGTTGGCTTGAGGGTCTCTTTCATGGCATTCAGGCAGCTGTGGCAGCACAACAGATGATGGCTCAGCGCCAACTCATGGAGATGAGGCAAGGGGCCCTTCCCCCAGGAACAGGTGGCCCTCCGGGCTCTAATACTGGTGAACACGATGCCCGACCGGGTGGGGTCTACCTATGATTCATCACTTTATTTTGCTCAATCGCCAATTATCGGCTGGACTATTAGGCCGACGTGTACCAATGAAGGAAACTTCCTGATGGCCCTGACGGTCGAAACCAAAGATTGCACTGCCCTGAGCGATGCCGAACTTGAGGAAATGGCCGATCTCATTGAGGATGAGCCAATTATTTTCGACGTCGGTGAGTTATCCAAGCAAAGAGACGCGTGGGTTTTGATAACCCAAGTTCGAGATGGTAATAAGTTGGCGGCATATGGTTTTTGCACGCTAGAGCGCGTCGGCGGTGATCCGACTGTGTTAATTGGTCTCGCCGCAGTCCGTCGGACGAGCCGCAGGGATAGCGCTCTAAAAGCAATGATCACCGATCAGATGCGTCGTGCTGTCCTTGCGTTCCCTGACGAAGACGTGCTCGTCGCAGCACAGATGTCAGACCCTGCAGCGTTCGACGCGTACAGGCCCCTCAGTCGAATAGTTCCAAGACCGGGCTATGAAGCCAATGGAGAGGATCGTGCGTGGGGAAGACGGCTGGCGAAACGGTTCGACGTGCGCGGTGAATACAAGGCCAAAGAGTTTCGCGTGTATGGCGAAGGGTTGCCCTCGCTCGTGTTGAACCACAATTCCGCTAAACCTGAGAGCATAAAGACTGAAATTTCCGCCCTGTTCGAAGGACAAGACGCATCCAAGGGTGATGCATTGGTGACCTTCGGGTGGGCGACACGCGAGAAGCTCGCGAAGTTGCTCTAGTCCTTCGGCTCAGCTTGTGGAATTTACGGAACTGCTTCACAAGCGGAGAATGACACGATCTTTTCGTCCTGATCCGGTGCCGAGTTCCGTGCTGAATCGAATCCTAGATCATGGGCGTCGCGTGCCATCCGCAGGAAATAGCCAAGGGTACGATTTCGTCGTTCTCGAAGGGGATCAAACTTCAACCTACTGGGACACGACATTGCCAAGCGATCATCGTGAGACTTTTCGATGGCAGCGGCTTCTCGATGCACCCGTCATCATCACCGTGTGGGCAAATCCAACCGCCTATACAAAGCGGTATAGCCGGGCTGACAAGGAGGCAACCGGCCTAGGGCGGGGGATTGAAGCTTGGGTGACACCGTACTGGCTGGTGGATGGCAGTTTCGCAGCCATGACTCTGCAGTTAGCGGCGATCAATGAAGGGCTCGGAGTTCTTTTTTTCGGGATGTTCGAGAAGGCCTCCAAAGTAGCGAAAGTTCTAGGTGTACCGGATGGGTATGTCCCAGTCGGGAGCCTCGCTCTTGGGTGGCCTGATGATTCTGACGAACGTTTGGGGCGATCAGCTGCTGAGCCGCGCAGACCGCTAGAAGGTGCTCCCGATGGCGTTGTACATCGAGGACGATGGTGATGGCAGACAATCCCGTTGGATTCATGGCTGATTTTCCAGCGAGGCGAGAGGCTGGTTACCGGGCCGTAAGCGAACTATGTCATCGATATTTGACAGGATTGATTCTTGCAATGGTGATCGAGGTTGGGACGGACCGAACAGCGAGAATAGTCAAGGCTCTCTTCCGGCGTCAGCAGGAGGAACGGTTCTTACCAGGTTTGCAGAAATTGGGTTTGGCCGATGAGCCAGATGCCATCGCCTGCGCCAAATATCACTATCTCTCGAATCATTTAGGTGGTGTATCCGTTGTTTATGTCGCTGAATCGGACACGAAAGCCTGGGTCAAATATTTGCCGCCGCGCTGGATCTTTGATGGCGCCGCGATTGCTGGAATACCCACTGAAATATCGAGAGCCATGCTGTGGGGGTGGCATGCGAACAACGGGATCTTGTTGGGTAACCCTCGACTGGGGTTCGTTTGCACGGGGCAGACAGTAGATGCGATGCCGGGCCTAGAGGGTTACTACATTGAAGAGTCTGACCCTCTCCCGCCCAGCGACCGTCTGAGGTTTCGTTTCGGGGAGAACTGTCCGCCTTTCGATAAGGAGGATCTTCCCGCCTTGGACAGCCAAGAATGGCCCACTGAGCGGCTCCAAAAGGCTGGTCGCAATTACACAATGGACTACATACGCAACCTTGTTCCCGTGGCCTCGCAAGAATTGGGTCCTTTGGTTGCCCAGAGCATCCTTTATCGAACTGGTCGCAAAATAGGGATGCAGTACTCCTCTTTTGTGACAGAAACAATGGGGTCCGATAACCCGAGTCAAGTACTAGCAGCGCTCTTTGAAGCCCAGGGGGATGCGGTGACCTGGGAGGGCACCGAAGTCACTCAAAGCACCTGGCGTCTCATGAGGGGGTTAGAAGCGGAAAGTACTCCTGAATGGATGAACGGCATATTGGGTTTATGGGAGGGAGTTTTACTGGTCATTGATCCCCATGTGCGCCTCGAACTGCTGGAGCGCCTAGATACCGGGGGCGAAAGATTTCTTTGGCGAATCTCTAAATCCGGGCGACCTAGTCCCTACTAGGCCCTGAATTCTTCGACTGCGGTAGTGAGTTCGTCGATGTAATGCAAGGTCTCGTCGGCTGAGGGTAATTCAAAATTAACTGGGGTGAAGACAAATTGGGTAACTCCGGCCTCAGCATATTTTTCGAGGCGGTCTTGACGGGGTCGTCCCCAGATGTAGAGAGATATCGGAATGGCAGAGCCATCTCGGCCGGCCTCATCTGCCAAATTACGAAACCGCTCGATGCCGGCCACGACATCTGGTTTGCCTTCGGTGTTCAGCACACCAACATCAATGGGGGCCCACTCGTCGCCATACTCGGCTGCGTGTCGGATTCCCAATGGTCCAGCGTTTCCCAGAGCTATAGGAACCGTTCCGTTAACAGGTTTGGGGAATACCCAAGAGGGGGAGAAATTATCCCACGTGCCCGAGAAACTAGCCTCCTCTTCACCCCACGCCACACGGAGCGCTTCGACACGTTCGCGCATTGCCGAATATCGCTTCTTGAAGGGTAAATCTGGACGGTGATTTTCTAATTCTTCCTCGTTCCAGCCCACACCTATCCCCATTACCACACGTCCTTGTGACAAGACGTCCGCGGTAGCCACGGCGCAGGCAAGATCCAAGATGTCGTGTTCAAGCAGTAAACAAATACCGGTACCTAGGGTCAGGGTCGTAGTTTGGGTAGCTGCAGCTGCGATGGATAGCCAAGGATCCATCATATGGAAGTAGCTACCAGGCAGCGGCCCGCCGTTTGGATAGGGGCTGCGTCGATCGACGGGTATGTGACTGTGTTCGGGAAACCAAACCGAATCGAACCCGCGGTCCTCAAGTTCTCTTGCTAAATCGCCGGGAAGAATCCCTTCGGCGTGGTTTCCTGTGAGATAACCGAATTTCATGCATGAATCCTAGAACGATCGAGGCCTTCAAGGTTGTGTCTTCTATGGTTCGTCTAGTAGAAGCGGGTTTGGATCCAGTTGATGGAAGGGCAAGGGGAGTAACCGTGGGTGTTTGGTTAGCTGGGTCACGACCGAGAACCTGGCCTGCAGCAATTGTGCCGGTGATCGTGGGTACTTCTGCTGCGCAGTCCCAACCGGACATGGTTCGCGCAGTTTTGGCGCTCCTCGTCGCCATGGGTCTTCAGGTCGGTGTCAACTATGCAAATGACTACAGCGATGGGGTTCGAGGAACCGATGATCAGCGAATAGGACCCATGCGTCTTGTTGCTTCTGGGAACGCTAGCCCCGCCAGTGTCAAGCGAGCGGCCTTTTGCGCCTTCGGGATCTCTGCGATAGTCGGCCTGTATCTTGCGTCAGTTACGACTTGGTGGCTCTTGTTGGTAGGGGGGTCAGCGATTACCGCTGCATGGTGTTACACGGGGGGGCCAAAACCATATGGATATAGGGGCTTAGGCGAGTTGTTTGTCTTTATTTTTTTCGGCTTGGTGGCTTCGGCTGGAAGCACCTATGTTCAAGATGAGGAGATTACGGCGCTCGCGATCGGCGCCGCAGTGCCTGTGGGGTTGTTGGCGGTGGCTCTTTTGATTACCAACAACCTGCGAGATATTCCCGGAGACACGGTGGCGGGCAAGCGCACTCTCGCCGTTCGCATGGGGGATCGGCCCACCAGAGCCCTGTATCTCGTGGTTGTGCTGATGGCGATTCTTTGTCTTCCGTACCTGGCTCTTTTGCGACCGGCGGCGCTTCTCGGGCTCCTAGCGACGCCCCTAGCTATAAAACCTATTCGTCTGATAGTCCAAGGTGTCTCGGGGCAGCAACTCATTCCGGTGTTGGCGGCGACCGGCAAGTTTCAAATGGTTTACGGTCTATTGCTCTGCTGTGGTCTCGGGAGCGGTATCTGAATCTACCTATCAAGGGTCCCAACAAACAGTTGGGTGATGCCTCCACCCAAAAGAGTCCGACTTGCATCAGAAAACCCGACTGCTCTGAGCCCAGCTAACAGGTCATGCGGATGGGGTAGATATTCGACCGATTTTGGCAGGTATTTGTAGGCGTTTTGGTCGGAGAACAATGCCCCGATTCTTGGAACGATTTTCCCGAAGTAGATTTTGTGGCCCATTCTCAGAATAGGGTTGGGGGGTTCTGCCACATCCAACAGCGCGATACGCCCACCCGGCTTCAATACCCGGGACGTCTCTTCGAAAAAGCATGTGAGGTCGGTCAAATTACGCAGTGCGAAACCACAAGTTATGCCATCGACAGATCGTCCTATGACGGGAAGACGGAGGGCATCGGCTCTGATTAGGGGAGCATCGGTGCTCGCGGCCGCCAGCATCCCAGCACTGAAGTCCAAGCCGACTGGATCAAGACCGAAACGCATTAGATCATTACAAAAATCTCCGGTTCCGCACGCTAAATCCAAAACTTTGGCATCTCTTGGCAAATCCAAAGCCTTGACGGCGCGACGTCGCCATCCGACATCCATTCGAAACGTCATCAACCGATTGACGAGATCATACCTATGCGCGATCCGGTCAAACATCAGTTGTACCGCGACTGCTTTATCTTCTCCCTCAGGGAGTTTGTCGTCGGTAGGCACAGATCTCGAACTGAGTTAAGGAGCTTCAGCTATAGACGCGGTAAATGCATTCGGCTACACACGCCGGTCGGTCGGAGCCTTCAATCTCGAAAAGAAGCTCCGTGGTGTATTGGGCTCCGCCCTCAAACCGCGACACTTCTTTCAGGGTTGCACCCATTCGGACGTTTGACCCAACCGGGACAGGAGCAGTGAAGCGAATCTTGTTCGCCCCGTAGTTCACTCCCATCTGAACGTCACCGCCTATGACGAACGCCTCCGACATGCACATTGGTGCCAAGGAGAGAGTCAAATAGCCATGTGCAATAGTCGTTCCGAACGGACCCGCCTTCGCCCTTTCTTCATCTAGATGGATCCATTGAAAGTCGCCCGTGGCTTCGGCAAACTTTTGTACCTGTTCGGGCGTTATGGTGTGCCACTCGCTGTAGCCGATGTGTTGCCCTACTCTGCTTTCAAGGTCGTCAATTCCGTCAATCTGGGTAGTCATGGTGGTCAGTTTAGGCCGTTGGTTAACTGAACCAGATCCTTCGGTATTCCTTGCTTTGAGGATGGAGCAACAGAACTACCAGTACCAGGTCAAACATGAGTCTTAACAGCAGGCCAAGCAGTCCTACGTCGTAGCGAACAATTATCCACAGTGTTGCTATTACCGAATAAAGCGCTGCAGCAATAGCGCAACGGAACCCGAGCTTCTTCTCATTAGCGATCCCAAGCCCTCCACCGATAAGGGCGATGAGCAGGAGCAACGGAGATACACGTGAAGCGAAAGATCCCAGTAGGTCGTAGGGCATTACTCTGTAGTAGTCGTTGCCGAATAGGACAATGCTTGCGCCACGGAAATAAGCGAGCATTACAGCGCTATATAGCGTCTGAGGTTGTGTGGGGTTCAGCCACCGCAAGTTATTCACCCTGCCAGTGTGGCAGAGGCCGAGCACAAACCCTCAGTGTTTAGAGCGCTTTGACACGGTGACGGTCTGTTCCGCCCGCAACTGTCCACAAGCAGCGTCGATCTCTGTTCCGCGGTTGGACCGGATCGTCGCGTTCACACCGAAAGACTCAAGAAGATCACGAAAGCGAACTATCGAGTCAGGCCTTGACGCGGAGTTCGAATATCCGGGTGTCGGATTCAGTGGAATGAGATTCACGTGCGCGTTTAAGGGACGAGCGAATGCACCTAGTTCACGAGCGGCGTCATCAGTGTCGTTGATCTCTGACATCATTGCCCATTCAAGACTGATTCTTCTGTTCTTCGCTCTCCTGTAGTTCTGTAGAGCCTCCGCTAGTTTCCGCAGTGGATAGGTCCGGTTGATCGGGGCCAAATGATTCCGTGTCTTGTCGTTTGCCGCGTGGAGCGAAACCGCCAGACTTACCGGGAGGCTTTGCTGCGTTAAGCGCTCAATACCGGGAACCACCCCGACCGTCGATATCGTGATTTTGCGTGCACCAATGCCTATGTCCCCGTTGATGCGTTCCACAGCGGACCACACGTTGTCGAAGTTAGCTAAGGGTTCGCCCATCCCCATGAAGACGACGTTGCTGACACGTTTATCTCCTGAATGTTGGGCAGCTCGAATCACTTGTTCGACGATCTCGCCAGTCGTCAAATGACGATCGAAGCCGATCTGTCCGGTAGCGCAAAAGCTGCATGCCATCGCGCAACCTGCTTGAGAGGAAACGCAGACCGTGGAGCGATCTCGATAGTGCATTAGGACCGACTCCAGCAGGTGACCATCGTTGAGTTGCCAGAGCTGTTTCACTGTCCCCCCGTTGTCGCTGCTGACTTCTCGTAGCGGCGTAAGTGCGGCCGGGAGAAGGGTTTCGATGGCAGAACGCAGCTCTTTCGGGACGTTGGTTAGATCAGCAGGATCTCGGTGCTGGCTGTGGATACCATCCCAGACCTGATCAACCCTGTAATTAGGTTCGCCTTCGAGTAACTCGGCGAGCTCCGATCGGGACAAGTCATAGCGAGTGATCACCACCAGTACAGGGTACGGCGGGTAGCTTCGAATATGTGACAGCGCACCGCTATGACGACCATCATCGAGACGTACACGGAGGTGGTATTCGAGCTGCAGTTTTCGGAGCCTCAGACGGATTGGTTTCGAATGTCTTGCTGATAGTTGGGCTAGCCGGGGCAGACGTTTCATCTGGGGTGGTTCGCACCGCCGGGGTTGCAGGCCTGCTCGCTGGAGCGATTTCAATGGCGGCAGGCGAGTATGTGTCTGTTCGGGCTCAGAATGATCTTGTGGCTCGGGAACTAAAAAAGGAAGAAAAGGCGCTGGCCGAAGATCCCGAGGAAGAAACTGAGGAATTAGCTCAGGTCTATATCGAAAGGGGTATGACCGCCGAACAAGCGAGAGAGATGGCCCAATTGGTAATGCAGAACCCCGAAATGGCTCTCGAAGTCCACGCACGGGAGGAACTCGGTATTGATCCGAATGAACTGGCCTCTCCCTTCACGTCGGCTGGCTGGTCGTTCTCGGCGTTTGCTGTCGGAGCTTTAGTGCCCTTGATACCCTGGTTCTTTTTTTCAGCCGATTTTGTGATCTGGTTATCCGTGGCGGCTGGTGTGATCGGAGCAGCTGTTATCGGGTCCACGTTGGCGATCGCCACTGGTCATTCGGTTGTGCGCGGGATCAGTCGTCACGTGGGAATAGCTGTCTGCGCGGCCATCTGTATCCACTTTGTAGGGCTGGCCCTTGGTGCCGTCGTTCAGCTTTAGTGGGTCTGAATTTGCCGCTGATATAGGCGCCTAACCGTTTCGACCTCGAGCCCGATGTCCCGGTAGAGGTTTACAGCCGGGATGTTGTCCGCATCGACGTACAGCATGGCCTTAGTAATCCCTCTGCTTTCGAGATGTTGATATCCCGCAAGGGTTAATGCCCGTCCGAGTCCTAGGCCATGAAAATCAGGATCTACGGCAATCACGAAGACTTCACCGACAGGAGGCACCTCTGAAGCGTGCACCTTCGTCCAACAAAATGCCGCTATGCGCCCGTCACGTTCATGGATTAAAAAGCCTTCGGCATCGAACCAAGGTTCTGCTTGGTGTTCCCGCAGCAGGGCAGGTGTCCATCCGCTTTGTTCGCGGTGCCAGGAGAAAGCTCGATTATTTACTTCGCACCACTCGTTTTCATCTTGGCCTACTTCAAACGGCCGGGTCGCTATGCCCGTGCTTTGTTCGAGGGGAATTGACCGCTCCATCCTGAAAAGATCCCGCTGAGGCTCCAGCCCAAGCCGTGCCAGAATTTCGTTGGTGTCTTCTACAGGGTTATCCAGCCAGAGTGAGACACCTTTGGGGGTTTGAGTCAACACGTCACGCAAAGCCATCGATAAAGCATCAGCGCTCCACTCCGAGGCGTCTACTTCTACGATGTCACCTTCCCGATCCTGACCAATTCTTATCGTCGGTTCTCCGGCACCTTCATTGCTCACCCCACCGAAGGTATCGCTAGATTCCGGATCATGAGGTAAACAAAGGTAATGGGGAAGCCGCGATCGCCCAAAGGCAGGGCGCGATTAGTACACGAACGACTCAAACTTGAATACGACGCGGTGTGTGAATTGAATCACGACAGCCCGTTTGAGTTATTAGTTGCGACGATTTTGTCCGCTCAGTGCACGGATGTCAGAGTCAATAAGACCACCCCCGCGTTGTTCGATCGATATCCGGGGCCCTTTGAACTTGCTGCAGCGGAGCAAAAAGAATTGGAAGACCTAGTACACCCGACCGGGTTCTATAAGAGCAAGGCCAAGAACCTTTTGAAGATGTCCAATCAGCTCCTCGACGATCACGGAGGAGAGGTACCTACCGAGTTGAAGGACCTGGTGAAACTTGGAGGTGTCGGACGTAAGACCGCCAATGTCATAAGGTCCGTGGCGTTCGGGCTCCCTGGATTGCCAGTGGACACTCACGTGGGTCGCTTAGCACGGCGACTAGGCCTCACGGAAGAAGAGGATCCGGTGAAGGTTGAGATGGATCTAAACCCAATGTTGCCCCAGTATGAGCGCGGAGAGTTCAGCCTTCGAGTGATACTTCACGGTCGACAAGTATGTTTCGCCCGGAACCCTCGGTGTGAGGACTGTGCTCTAAATGACTTCTGTCCAGTGGCATTCGATTTTTAACAGTTGAAGGAGAATCACAATGACCATCCGACGAGCGGCACACTTTGTGCCCGGAGCCAACGAAAAAATGCTCGGCAAGTCTCTAGAGACAGACGCTGACGCCCTGATTCTTGATCTTGAGGATGCAGTGACTCCGGAAAACAAGGATTCTGCGAGATCAACGGTCAGTGGCTGGCTCGAACACGTCGATTTCGGCCGTCAGGAACGAGTAGTTCGAGTTAATCCATTGGGGAGTCCCTGGTTCGAACGAGATATAGAAGAAACCATGGGTCACCCGCCTGACTCTTACCTAATTCCGAAAGTCAATAACGCTAACGAAGTGGCGCAAATTGATGAAGCGATTCGTGAACATGAACACGCCAACGGGCACACAGACGGCGGGGTCAAGCTGCTGCTCTTGGGTACCGAGACACCCCAGGGTTTTCTCAACATCGGCGATCTCGCCGCTAATCCCCGGGTCGATGCTTTGACTTGGGGAGCAGAAGACTTGTCTGCAGCCATTGGATCTCGAACCAATCGCAATCCAGATGGCACTTACCTCCCAATTTTTGAGCACGCGCGAGTGATGTGTCTGCTTGCGGCGACGGCCTGGGGTAAACAACCCCTCGATACCGTCTTTGTTGACTTCAATGACGGGGAGGGACTTAGAGTTGAATGTCTGGAGTCTGCGAGCATGGGATACACAGGCAAGATCACTATTCATCCCAGCCAGATTGAGGTGGTAAATGAATCCTTCACTCCATCCGACGATGAGGTAAGTGAAGCTAAGGAGCTTTTAGACCTATTTGCTGCGAAGGAAGCTGAAGGGGTGATGGCCTTCAGCTTTAAGGGTCAGATGGTAGACGTGCCTCATCTGACACGGGCTCGGAAGATTGTCGAAATGTCTGAGGCACTGACCAACTTGACCTAAACGTCATGGCCTTTCGTGATGGCTAAACCCCCAGCCGCTCGAGCGATACGACGCTGAGCCGTCCTTAAACTGCGCTCGACTTCGTAGAGATCGATAGCAACATCTTCTTCCTTGGTTCCCACCAACTCATCGGCAGCGATCGTTATTCGCTCACTCAACTCCCTGATCGCTGTTTCAAGAGACGAAAGCTCTGCGTGGGAAACCATAGAAGAACCATACAGCCCTGTTCGGCCTGAGGAGATAACCGCTTCTGCGGAAGCCTCTGTCAGCGGTACCCTCAGTAGGGTGCTACGCCGTATTGACCTCCGGGGCATGAAAGGGCCATTGGCTTCTCAGTTGCCGCGCTTTGATTTGGATGCAGACGTTCCGGTAAGTGCGGTGAGAGAGATTATCTCCGAGGTTCGAAATGGAGGTGACCAAGCCATTCGGTCGCTAACTTCGCAATTTGACAGAGTAGATGTAACGGACCCCCTCGTTGGCAAAGATGCTTTGAGCGACGCTTGGCATTCGTTGGATTCGCGCTTATCTGATGCCCTGCAACTGGCACATGATCGAATCTTGAAATTTCACAAACATGAAACCGCTGAGTCCCATGCGATGACCGAAGATGGGATAACAGTCCTGAGTGTTTCTCAACCAGTAGAACGCGCAGGGTTGTACGTTCCAGGAGGTCTTGCGGTTTACCCTTCGACGGTCTTAATGACCGCGTTGCCAGCGAGAGCGGCGGGAGTTGAAGAAACAGTCGTTTGCACGCCTCCGAACCCCTCAGGTGACATCGACAAGGTTGTTTTAGCCTCGGCCTACCTTTGTGGTGTCGACGAGGTCTACAAGATGGGGGGCGTGCAGGCGATAGCCGCCATGGCATACGGAACGGAAACCATCAAACCAGTCGACGTGATAGCGGGTCCTGGCAACGCATGGGTAGCGACTGCAAAGCGGGAAGTTGCGGGAACGGTTGGAATTGCAGCTGCATTTGCTGGACCTTCAGAGATAGTGGTCGTAGGCGATGAAAGTTGTCCAAGCAGCTCCGCCGCTGTTGATTTGGTTCTGCAAGCCGAACATGGACCGGGGGGCCGAGCGTGGCTGGTGACTTGGAGTGAGAATTACGCCGAAGAGGTGGAAGCAGCGATGGAACAGATTGTTTCTCTCTCGCCTAGGAAAGCCGAAACCTTAGACACTCTCACCGAAGATGGTTACCTGTGTCTGGTCGACAGTCCAATTGACGCAATAGAAGTCGTCAACGAAATCGCTCCGGAACATCTGCAACTGATGTGTGAGGGAGCGAGCGGGTTGGTGGAATCTGTTCGAAATGCGGGGGCAGTGTTCCTCGGCGGTTGGGCCCCGGCTTCAATTGGTGACTATGTGGCGGGGCCGTCGCACGTGCTACCCACCGCGGGAACGGCTCGATTCAGTGGCGCGTTGACAGTTGATGATTTCCAGAAGCGAATGCACGTCGTCGAAGTTTCCAAGGACGGATTTGATGCCGTTGCCGATGCTGTGGCGGAGTTAGCTCAAGCTGAAGGTTTGTGGGCTCACGCGGCCTCAGTTCAAGATCGTCAACGATGGGCCGATGAGGGAGTAGGGCCATGAGGCGACCCCTAGTCCGCGACGATTTGAGGTCTATGGACGGATACCACTCTCCGCAGGTCAAGGTAGATGTGCGACTCAATACCAATGAAGCTCCGGTCGCTCCTCCGGCCGAGTTTCAGGCAGCGTTCTTAGAGGAAGTGGCGAATGTCGATTGGCATCGCTACCCGGACCGCTTAGCGCAGTCCTTGAGAGAGGATCTAGCTGCTCTTCATCAAGTCGAAGCGGATCAGATATTTGTCGCAAATGGATCGAACGAAGTGTTGCAAACGCTGTGCCTCACTTTCGGCGGTCACGGACGAACCGCCGTGACGTTTGAACCCACATATGCGATGTACGGCCAAATTGCCCGAACCACCCAATGCCGGGTTGTTGAAGTTGATCGAGATGAAGGATTCAGAATCCCTATGTCTGGTTTGGAAGACGTGATTACCTCGGAGAAACCAGACCTAATGTTTCTATGTTCCCCGAACAACCCCACCGGTACAGCTGAAAGTGAAGAAATTGTTGAAGCAGCAGTGTCGCTGTCACCGGGAGTTGTTGTGGTCGATGAGGCCTACGGCCAGTTCGCGGATTTCAGTGCAATCGAAAAGTTGAATCAGAGCAGTGCGCCAGAATCACTGGTGGTGACACGAACCTTCTCCAAGACGTGGTCCATGGCTGGAGTTCGTCTGGGCTATTGCGTAGCACCCCAATGGATGTTGCCTGAGTTCGAGAAGGTCGTTCTGCCATACCACCTCGACTCTGTGAAGCAGATTGCCGGGCGGATAGCTCTCAGATTCCATGACCAGATGGAACAACGCGTGGCGCAAATATCTGAGGAACGACAACGAGTTTCTGACGCTCTCGCTCGCCTAGGCTTCGACGTGTTCCCTTCGCAAGCAAACTTCATCATGTTCAGGTCAAGTCCATGTGGCCTGGAGGGGAATGAACTGTGGCAGCGGCTCTTAGCGAAGTCGATTTTGGTCAGGGATTGCTCCGGTTGGCCAAGGTTAAGTGACTGTCTACGGGTGACCCTAGGAACCGAATCTGAAAACAATATGTTTCTCGAAGCCGTCAAGGAGGCGATCGAATGACACGACAAGCTGAATGTCAACGGAAAACAAAAGAAACCAACATTGACTTGTCCATCAACGTAGATGGTTCCGGCCAAGCGGAGATAAGCACAGGTCTCCCGTTCTTCGATCACATGCTTAGTCAGTTGGGAAAGCACTCCCGCTTCGACCTAAGCGTCAACTGCGAAGGCGACATCGATATTGACTCACATCACACCGTCGAAGATGTCGGTATCGCTTTAGGAGAAGCATTGAGGGAAGCGTTAGGGGACAAACAAGGGGTTCGCCGATTCGCTTCGATAGCGGTTCCCCTTGACGAAGCGGCCGTGGACGTTGTCCTGGACCTTTCGGGTCGCCCATTCCTGCATTACGAGATCGATCCGCCAGGGGAGAAAATCCTGGGCGACCCTCCGTTTGACCCTCAGCTCTGCGAAGAGTTCTGGCGTGCCTTTGTCATGGCCTCAGGGATCACATTGCACTTAGTGTTGGTCCGCGGGAGAAACACACATCACATCATCGAGGCGAGCTTTAAAGGGGTTGCACGAGCGTTGTATGACGCGGTTCGAATAGCAGATGATGTGATGCCTTCAACTAAAGGTGTGCTGTGAGGAATACCTGGTGAAAGAATTCGAAGCAGGACCCCTTATAGCCGTTTTGGACTACGGCATCGGGAATTTACGTTCAGCTCAAAAGGGGTTTCAACGGGTGGGGGCTGACGTTCGTTTAACTGCTGACAGAGGTTTAGTTGCGGATGCCAATGCCGTAGTCCTACCCGGCGTTGGTCACTTCGGGGCTTGTATGACGCAATTGAGAAAAGCGAAATTGGACGAAGTCGCCTACGCCGCAATCGAAGCCGGCACTCCTTTCTTAGGCATTTGTGTAGGTATGCAGATGTTGTTTGAGAGTTCAGAAGAAGCTCCGAAAGTCACCGGTTTAGGGATACTTCCGGGCCAGGTGCGTCTCCTACCGGAAGGTTTGCCGCGCCCTCAGATGCAATGGAATCAGTTAAATATTGTCCGCCCCGAATGCCCGCTCCTCAATGGCATTGATGATCGCTCTTGGATGTACTTCGTGCATAGTTACGCAGCGGAAACCAACTCGAAGTTCGTCGTAGCCACTTGTGAATATGGAACTGAAGTCACGGCAATGGTTGAGCACGGATCTTTGTGGGCGACTCAGTTTCACCCTGAAAAATCTGGCGAACTAGGGCGTCTGTTTGCCAGCAACTTTTGTGCACAGATCGGAATCTGATGAGTTTCGACTTGTATCCAGCCATTGATTTGCGAGATGGTCGCTGTGTTCGATTGATCCAAGGCGACTACGACCGTGAGGTCCGATACGAGGTTGATCCGGTAGAGGTGGCGGTCTCGTTCCAACAGCACGGAGCTCGGTGGATTCATGTGGTTGATCTGGATGCTGCTCGATCAGGCAAGCAACAGAACTTGGGCACGATCTCCGCTATAGCGGACGCGGTGCAGGTCCCTGTGCAATGCGGAGGAGGGGTGCGCAGTGTCGATGCGGCGAAAGCGTTGTTTGAGGCCGGAGTTTCGAGGTGTGTGATTGGGACAGCAGCGGTCGAAAATCCTACGTTGTTGGATGAAGTAGTTGCCCTAGGACACAACGTTGCTGTCGCTTTGGATGTGCGAGGTGAGAATGTTGCTATCCAAGGTTGGGAACGTGACAGCGGTGTAAAGATTCTCGAGTTGTTAGCCCGTTATGAGGACGGCGGTGCGGAGGCAGTGGTGGTGACACAGATCGCCCACGATGGAATGGGGGTTGGCCCAGATGTTGGTGGACTCAGCGAGGTGCTGGCGGCTACTTCACTCAAGGTCATTGCAAGTGGCGGGGTTGGGTCTCTTCAGCACATAGCTGACTTGGTTCGCCTCCGCGTTGAAGGGAAAGCCCTAGCAGGGGTGGTAGTGGGTAAGGCCATTCACGACGGGACCATCGGAGTGCCCGCCGCACTTGAGACGATTAGAGAACTATGAAATCCGTAAGGGTTATTCCCTGCCTAGATGTGGACAGAGGTCGAGTTGTCAAAGGTGTCAATTTCGTTGGTCTGCGCGATGCCGGCGACCCGGTTGAATTAGCTGCCCGTTATGACGCCGAAGGTGCAGATGAGGTCGTCTTTTTAGATATCACCGCAAGTTCGGACAATAGGCACACAATTGTGGAGCTAGCTGAAAGAGTTGCAGAGGAGGTCTTCATACCGTTCACGATTGGTGGAGGCGTTCGGACCGTTGACGATGCCCGGGTCCTGCTTCGCGCTGGGGCCGACAAAGTTTCAGTAAATTCGGCTGCTGTAAAAGATCCGAGCTTGATCGAAAATCTCGCAGCAGCATTCGGTAGCCAATGTGTCGTGGTGGCCATCGACGCAAAGGGGAACGAAGACGAGAGTTGGAATGTGTACGTAAATGGGGGCCGCGAAGATACGGGGCTGGGTGCTGTTGCTTGGGCCCAGGAGGTCGCTGAACTCGGAGCAGGGGAAATCCTCCTCACTTCGATGGATGGAGATGGCACACGGAATGGTTATGACCTTGAGCTAACCAGAGCCATTGTTGAAGCGGTAAAGGTTCCAGTAATCGCTAGCGGGGGAGTGGGCACGCTAGATCATTTGGTGAGCGGAGCTATCGACGGCGGAGCGGATGCTTTGCTCGCGGCGTCAATCTTTCATTTCGGTGAATACAGTGTGCGGGCGGCCAAAGAGGCTCTTTTGGCTGCGGGGGTGACAGTGCGACCCCCGTTTGATGGGGAGTGAGACCCTTCCATCGGATAGTTTCAGAATATGAGCTATCCGGGTATTCACGCTGCATCAAACCCTGACAAAGTTGCCGTCGTAATGGCGAGGACAGGGGACTCGTTGTCCTACCGAGAGTTGGAAGATAGGTCGTGTCGTTTCGCGCAGATGATGTGGGAGGCCGGTCTTCGGTCAGGTGACCACATCGCTATTTTCGCCGACAACCACATCCGTTACTTCGAAGCCTTTTGGGCCGCGATGCGAAGTGGGTTGTATTTCACGACCGTTAACCGATTTCTTACCGCTGAGGAAGCTGCATACATTGTGCAAGATTGTGGTGCTCAAGTTCTCGTGGCCAGTGAAGCCGTGCGAGACGTAGCCGTTGAAATGTTGCCCTTAATCCCCAACTGCCCAGTGCGTTTGATGTTCGATAATGCCGCTGACGGTTTCGAAAGCTTCGAAACAGTTGTCGACCAATACCCCACCGACCCGTTGGATGAGCAGCCAAGAGGTTCTCTTATGCTTTACAGCTCTGGAACCACGGGAAAACCCAAGGGTATTAAGCGGCCCCTCGATGGCACCCAGATAACCGATCCGGATCTCATCGGAGCTGGTTTGGTTGGGGGACTTTTCGGAATGAGCGCAGAGTCGGTGTACCTGTCTCCAGCACCGTTGTACCACTCCGCCCCACTGGGATTCACCACTGGGACTCAGTCAGTCGGGGGCACAGTAGTGGTTCTAGAGAAGTTCGATCCGCAGGAAGCATTGCAGGCCATCGAAGTTCACGGTGTGACCCATTCGCAGTGGGTGCCCACAATGTTCACGCGGATGTTGAAGCTTTCAGAGCAGGAACGTAAGAAACGAGATCTTTCGACTCATCAGGTAGCTATACACGCTGCTGCGCCCTGTCCTGTGGAGGTAAAGAGACAGATGCTTGATTGGTGGGGTCCGATCCTTCACGAATACTACGCAGGAACAGAGCTCAATGGCTTTTGCTACGTGGGGCCAGACGAATGGATCGCTCACCCCGGCACGGTCGGTAAACCATTGATCGGAACCTTGCACATTTGTGATGAGGACGGAACAGAATTGCCGACAGGGGAGTCAGGACTGATCTATTTCGAACGAGAGGAACAAACTTTTGAATACCACCGAGCGCCGGACAAAACTCGGAGTTCCCAGCACCCCGACCATCCACTATGGACGACGCTTGGCGATGTAGGTCGCGTTGACGAAGACGGCTTCTTGTATTTGACCGACCGGAAAGCCTTCATGATCATCTCTGGAGGCGTGAACATTTACCCTCAGGAGATTGAAGACTGCCTGATTCTTCACCCGGAGGTTACCGACGTAGCGGTTTTCGGGGTCCCGAATGAAGACTTCGGTGAAGAAGTGAAGGCCGTAGTTCAACCTGTAGAAGGAGCGACCGGAGACGAGCAACTAGCTAAGCGACTACTTGAGTTCGCTCGAGAACACATAGCGGGGTACAAAGTGCCCCGCTCAGTTGATTTTCTGGACGAGTTGCCCCGACTGCCGACAGGGAAGCTCTACAAGCGGTTGTTGCGCGACGAGTATTGGGGAGGGGACACCGACTCGGATGCCACGGTATCTCCCATTGAACAAATCACTGACTCTTGACAGCAATGGCCGGTGAATTGGAGATCGGGAATGCTTCTACATGTTGCTCAGTAAATAGGGCTCCAGCTTTGGTACCTTCTGCGATTATCCACATATAGGGGAAAGAGATGTCTGTTTATTTCGTAGTCCAAGAAGAAGTTAACGACGCTGCCGGACTAGAGAGTTACATGGAAGCCGCCAAAGCTTCCTCCTTGGGACGCGGCAAGGCGCTCGTGGTTGATAACGCAGTAACCGCCGTAGAAGGAGCTTGGCATGGGTCACGTCTCGTCATTCTTGAGTTTGAGGATGATGACGCCTTCAGAGAATGGTACGACTCCCCTGAATACCAGAAAGCATTACCGTTGCGATTAGCCGCTACTGATTCACGAGCCGCGCTAGTTCAAGGACTTCGTTAAATCTTTCGTGGTGTTGGTGTACGACGGAGAATGCGAATTTTGTTGTCGCTGTGCCGATTGGGTCGCCAAGCGGGTACGTGTCGATATGAGTCCAGGTACGGGCGAGGACCTTCAACGTCTGGGACTTTCGTCACAGGAGGCGAAGCGTTCCCTTTGGTGGATTGACGGTGATCTTCGACTCTCTGGACACGAGGCAGTTGCCAAGATATTTCGAGATATGGGCGGCGCTTGGCGGGCGTTGGGGACAGCGATGACTGTTCCCCCAATATCCTGGACATCTGCACTTTGCTACAGATTGGTCGCTGGGAATCGGCACCGATTCACGAAGAGACCGTCCTAGGGGTTACATCAAGAAAAGCCAACGGTCTCCGCGATGAATGAGTTAACGAGATCTACAACCGGTTGGGTTCGCCCAACTAGGAAGTGGTCTGCCTGCGGAATTTCTTCGATCTTGGTTTCAGCCCATTCAGCGGAAATGCTTTGGGCTTCGTTGAATGAACGGAACTGGTCGTTCTCTGGCACAAGGAGAAGGGTTGGTCGCTCATCAGAACCGGCCGTCATCTGAGCGGGTTCGAGCAATGCAAGAGGTGTTGCTATTCCGACCCAGCCAGCGAGAGCGGTTTCGCTGGCCGTCAATGAGACATCTGCGCCAAAGGAGTAACCAACTGAGAACAGTGGTGTCGATCGCATCAAGTTCACTGCGCATTCAAAGGCTGCTTGGGCATCTAGAACTTCCAGTTTTCCGTCCCCGTGGGTTCCTCCTGAGTTCCGGACCCCTCGGAAGTTGTACCTCAATGTGGCTATCGAGGCCTCTGGTAAAGCTTCAAATAGGGCTTGGACCACGTTGTTGTGCATATCGCCGCCGTACAAAGGGTGAGGGTGTGAAAGTACTGCGATTGCCCTTGTTGAGGCCGGAATCAGGAATTCGCCTTCCAAAGAGACTCCGTCGCTTGTCGTAAAATTTGCTTTTTGAGGTATTCCAGCGTCCGTGTTCATGCCTGCAAACGGTACCGTGCCATCGTGGCTGAAGAACTTACCGATGTATCAACGGACAAAAATCCTAAGCGTCCGATCAAGATGCTCCATGATCGGATCCTTGTTCGTATGCCAACTGATGAGGCAGAACGTCGGAGTAGTGGCGGGATTTTGATCCCTGCTACAGCTCAACAACAAAAGCGATTGGTGTGGGGCGAGGTGGTTGGCGCAGGCCCCAATGTGCGGAGCGCAGAGGAAGGAGACCAAGTCCTATTTAGTCCAGATGACCGGTACGAGGTTGAAGTCCACGGCGATGACTTCCTGATCCTTCGCGAGAGGGATGTCCACGCGATTGCTGCCCCGCGGGTTGAACCCGGTAGTACGGGTCTCTATCTCTAAATAAAGGCGATCCGCGTGGCTGATGAAAACCAGTGGGACTACAGGACCCAAGGTGACATAGACGTCAGCGTCAAGGTCGTATCTATCGAGCCAGATGCTGCGATCGAAGACCTGGTAGACCGCTTGGACTCGGCAAGAGGCGTGCTGCTCTCCTCAAGCTATGAATATCCCGGTCGATATACCCGTTGGGATATGGGATTCGTTGACCCGCCATTAGCAGTGACTAGCAGCGGGGACACAGTTGTGATCCAAGCCCTTAATCCTCGCGGTCGAGTTCTTTTGGAGCCCGTACGAAGAAGACTCGGGGAGTTTGAAGAGATCTCGTTCATCGACGACAACGCCGACCAAACTGTCTGCCAAGTAGACCGAGCGGCTACTCGCTTCGAAGAAGAGGACAGGAGCCGTCAACCTTCTTCCTTCACGGTTGTTCGATCTTTAGTTGAGTTGTTCACGGGCACTGACCAACATCTCGGACTCTACGGAGCCTTCGGCTATGACCTAGCGTTCCAGTTTGAGCCGATCGACCTTGAGCTTTCGCGACCCAAGGATCAAAGAGACCTAGTTCTGTACATTCCCGACGAGATAATTGTTGTTGACCACCAGGGTGGTGTAGCCGAGCGTCGTCGTTACGAATTCGGTTATCGAGGGTTCAACACCACCGATATCAGTAGGGGCGGTGCCAGAGACCCTTATCAGCCTGATCTGGAACTTGAACCGACGCGTGACCACGACAGGGGTGAATACGCCCGAATCGTAGAAACAGCGCGCGAATATTTCGCCCGCGGGGATCTTTTCGAAGTGGTGTCCAGCCAAACATTTGTTGAACCGTCACCTGAGCCTCCCTCGGAGTTGTTCCGACGCTTGAAAGAACAGAACCCTTCCCCCTACGGGTTTCTCATCAACCTGGGACAATCCGAGTGGCTAGTCGGGGCTTCTCCAGAAATGTATGTCCGTGTTGAAGGCGACCGTGTCGAAACCTGTCCGATTTCAGGAACGATTGCCAGAGGCCAAGACCCGCTGGATGACGCCTCACAGATCCTTGCGCTGCTCAATTCTGAGAAGGATGAATCTGAACTCACAATGTGTACCGATGTGGACCGTAATGACAAAAGCAGAATTTGTGTCCCCGGATCGGTGAAAGTGATAGGCCGACGTCAAATAGAGATGTATTCGCGGCTAATTCATACAGTGGACCATGTCGAAGGTCGACTTCGCCCTGAATTCGACGCCCTAGACGCTTTCCTCACACACACTTGGGCGGTCACCGTCACCGGTGCCCCCAAGACCGCAGCCATGATATTTCTGGAAGGGCATGAGAAGAGTCCTCGGGCGTGGTACGGGGGCGCAATAGGGAAGGTGGGCTTTGACGGCAGCCTGAACACTGGCTTAACGCTTCGGACGATCAGAATTAAAGATGGCCATGCAGAGGTGCGTGTTGGCGCAACTTTGCTCTGGGACTCCGATCCCGTTGCTGAAGAAGAAGAAACTGAACTCAAAGCTTCAGCTTTTCTGGATGCGCTTAGGCTTCCCCGTCGGGTGCCGGAAACCAACACTTTCGTTCCCCCGGCGCAAGGAAGAGAAATTCTTCTCGTCGACCACATGGATTCGTTTGTCCATACCCTCGCCAACTACTTGCGACAAACGGGAGCCAAGGTCATCACACGGCGCACCGGTTTCCCGCTAGAGGAGCTCGCCGAGCGACCCCCCGGCCTCTTGGTTCTATCTCCCGGACCGGGTGCGCCCGCTGATTTTGGAATAGCGAACACTATCCAAGCTGCGCTTGATCTTGAGATCCCGATATTTGGAGTATGCCTCGGCCTTCAAGCGGTCGTCGAATTCTTCGGGGGCGGTCTTGACCAGCTTGAGATCCCCATGCACGGCAAACCCTCATCGATCACAGTTGACGGTGGCCGCCTGTTCGACGGACTTCCCAACGAATTCAGGGCAGGGCGGTATCATTCGCTCTATGCGAGGGAGGACTCTTTGCCCGATTCACTTGAGGTAGTGGCTCGAAGCCTGGATGACGGTGTTGTCATGGCGGTCGAACACAAGACGTTGCCTGTATGCGCTGTGCAGTTTCATCCTGAATCAATTATGTCTTTTGATGATGAGATTGGTCTGCGTCTAGTGCGCAACGCCGTAGCGATGTTGACAGACAACCAATGACCTCGATGAAATGGGCAATCGAGAGAGACGCCATCACAGTCCAAGGCCTTGAAGCCGAGAGTTACCTTCACAGCCAACTCTCACAAAACATAGATGACATGGAGGACGCAGAGTCCCGCCTGTCTTTTCTTTTGGAACCTAAAGGCAACATCGAAGGGTTTTTCAGAGTTACCAAACGTGAAGAGGGCCATTTTCTCCTTGATACCAATGCGGGGTATGGGGCGTCCCTTGTGTCTTCCCTTGAGCGATTCAAGCTCCGAACCAAAGCCGACTTCGATCTTCATAATTGGACAATGGTGTCAGTCCTAGGAGAGGACACCCCACGAGATCTTGCACCCGAGGTTCTTTCGGTTGCGTCGCCTTGGTTGTGTGAGAGCTATACCGATTTACTTGGCGACGCTGTAGACATAGATCTCCCCCTCTGCGCGGAGGAAGAATATGAGAGCCTCCGGTTTCGCTGCGGCCTACCGACCATCGGGAAAGAGCTTCAAGTTGGGGGCATTCCAAACGAATCCGGTCTGGTGCACTTGGCAGTTTCATTCGACAAAGGGTGTTATCGGGGTCAAGAACTAGTCGAGCGCATTTCTGCCCGGGGTGGAGGACGTCGCATCATTCGACGAATATGTAGCGACATCGCCTTGGTTTCGGGTCAAGACCTTTTCGTAGCATCCGAGTGCGTCGGTCAAGTGTTGAGTGCCACCACCGCGGCCCCGTACGTTGGGTTTGCCTCAGTGAGCGGCGATATTACCGAAACGACCACGGATGTCGGTGGAAAAATTTCTGTTGTTCCGCTGGAGAAGGTTCTTGACTTGCAGAATCGCTCTGGTCTCATAGGGGAGTAGCCTCTGCCCAAGCCTAGAAGCGTCGTAAATTGCGACGCAGGCTGACGTGGGAGGCGAACAGTGGCCAAGACTGCACTTTTAGCGAAACTGACTGCCAAGGAGGGCCAACGCGATGCTTTGTTGGCCGTTATTGCTGATCTGGGGATGAAGAATGTTTCGGGAGAACCAGGAACTGAGGTTTACGCGGCTCATAAAGACCAAAATGACGCCAACGTTGTTTGGTTTTATGAGATGTATACCGATAACGATGCTCTTGCAGCGCACGGCGGGTCTGAAGGTATGAAGGCGTTTGGGAAAGCCACCGCCGAATTTATGGACGGCAGACCAGATCTGTTTTTCCTCGAGCCGACCTGCGCTAAGGGCCTTGACATCTAACTGAGTGCCGAGCACATCGGAAATTTGGAAGGTATCTGCCATGGTCGCCGGTGACGAAACCTACTTGGATCGAATCATTGCTGAGCACCGAAGACGAGCTGCTGCCGATCGGCGAGAGACCATCGATCTCTACAACCTGGCGGAAGGCTGTCCTCCGGTCAACGAATTTCGCGACGCGTTGATGCAACCGGGGTTGAGTGTGATCGCTGAGATAAAACGGAGGTCGCCCTCGAAGGGTGATCTCTTCCCCGATCTAGAGCCCGCAGTGTTGGCGAAGCAGTATCTCTTGGGTGGAGCGGCCTGCATTTCGGTTTTGACCGATACGCCCAACTTTGGCGGTTCGCCACAAGATCTTCAGGAGGCACGATCCGCTGTTGATTTACCGGTGTTGCGAAAAGATTTCACCGTTCACGAACACGACGTATTGGATGCACGCTTGATGGGCGCCGACGCTGTTCTACTGATTGCAGCCGCACTTTCCGCGAGGGAACTCAAAAGCTTCTTTTCGGTTGCTCGTGATGTTGGATTAGACGTCCTGATCGAAGTGCATGACGAAGCTGAGTTGGAGATGGCCCTCGAGGTGGGCGCCGACTTGGTTGGGGTGAACCAGCGAGACCTGTTTACTTTTGAAGTCGATCATGAACGAGCGGAGCGGCTGGCGTCGCTGATCCCAAACGACGTCGTCGGAGTGGCTGAGTCTGGGATAAGAAATTCCGAAGAGGCAGGAACTCTTAGAGATGTCGGATATTCGGCAATTCTGGTGGGGGAGACACTCGTCACAAGTGGCGATCCAGCGGCGACAGTTTCCGTCTTGAGAGGGGCATGATGTTTGTGAAGATCTGTGGAGTTACTACCGAAGAAGACGCTTTGTTGGCTGTGGGCATGGGAGCCGATGCTTTGGGATTCAACTTCGTACCAGGTTCATCTCGGCAGATCCGACCTGCAGTAGCCCGCGACATTGCCCGCCGCCTCCCGGGCGGAATTTTGACGGTTGGAATATTCAAGGATGAACTAAAGGAGACCGTTATCGAGGTAGTGCACACAGCGGGATTGCAGGCAGCCCAACTCCATGGTCGGGAATCAACAGACGACAGCATGTGGATAGCTGAGCGAGTTCCGTACCTCATCAAAGCATTCGCCGCCGGGGAGTCAGCGATTGATCGGCTGGATGACTACGGAGCGAACGCCGTTCTAGTGGATGCTCCGGAACCGGGTTCCGGCGAGGTCTTTGACTGGTCGATGCTGGATGGCAGAGAGAGAGGACGGCCGCTGATCTTGGCCGGCGGGCTGAACCCGGAGAACGTCGCCCAAGCGGTTCATACAGTCAAGCCATGGGGAGTTGATGTGGCCAGCGGCGTCGAGGCGTCACCCGGGGTGAAAGATCCTGTGAGAGTCAGGGAGTTTATTTTGGCGGCCCGACAGGCCGGAGATTCGCTGGAATCAACAGATAAAGACTTCGACCCAGAGGCTCCGAGGCCTTATGACTGGCGCGATGAATGATGACGGCAGTCTCGCTACCGATAGGTTGAACTTATGGTGATGACCGACCCGAATCACGAGGGGCGCTTTGGCGACTTTGGAGGCCGCTTCGTTCCGGAAACTCTTGTACCAGCGTGTGAAGAGCTCGAGATAGCTTTTCGAGAAGCGTGGAGTGATTCCAATTTCGTGGATGAATTCCACCGAATTTTGATCGACTACGGCGGCAGACCTTCGCCACTTACAGAGTGCTACCGCTTATCGGAAAATTTGGGCGTCAGAGTTCTCTTAAAACGAGAAGATTTGAACCACACTGGTTCACACAAAATCAACAACGTCATTGGTCAGGCGCTTCTCGCCCGCAGGATGGGCAAGTCGCGATTAGTTGCTGAAACTGGGGCAGGGCAACACGGGGTTGCCACGGCGACTGCCGCAGCCCTACTGGACATGGAGTGCAAGGTCTACATGGGCGAGGTAGACGTCGAGCGGCAAGAACTAAATGTCTTTCGTATGCAATTGCTCGGCGCCGAAGTTGAAACCGTGTTGTCGGGGAGCAGGACACTCAAAGATGCGGTGAATGAAGCACTTCGTGACTGGGTAGCAACGGTTGAGCACACGCACTACTGCTTGGGCTCGGTCATGGGGCCGCATCCCTACCCGTGGATGGTCCGGACCTTCCACCATGTCATAGGTGATGAGGCTCGTGCACAATGTCTGAAATTGATGAACAAACTCCCGGATGTCGTGGTTGCATGTGTCGGAGGTGGTAGCAACGCAGCGGGTATTTTCTCGGGTTTCTCTGATAGCGACACACGACTAGTAGGAGTGGAACCAGCGGGTGGAGCAGCTATTGGTCGCGGAGTGCCGGGTGTGGTCCACGGAATGATCTCCTACCTGATGCAGGACGAAGTAGGTCAGGTTCAAGAGGCGGAATCGATCTCTGCCGGCCTCGATTACCCGGGAGTTGGACCAGAACATGCCCATCTGGCGGCAATAGGCAGAGCTGAATACCCAGCTGTCACTGACCAAGAAGTAATAGAAGCTTTCCAGCTGTTATCGAAGACAGAAGGAATCATCCCTGCCCTCGAATCAGCTCATGCCTTGGCATGGGTTGTTCGAGAGGCTGAGGCGTTGCAAGGCCAAGTTGTTCTTTTGAACCTCTCCGGTCGTGGAGACAAAGACGTCGACCAAATGATGGATGTGTTGGGATCGGGAAACGACCAGTGAACTCACCGTCAGGCATAGGACGTATGGAAAGGTATCTGCGCGATCGAAGAGAGAGCGGCGCCAAACTTCTCGTTGCTTACATAACTGGAGGGTACGAGGGATGGGAAGCCGCAGTGGAAAGCGCGGCTGCTGCCGGAGCCGATGCAATAGAGATCGGTATACCTTTCTCTGATCCCGTAATGGACGGACCAATTATTCAAAAAGCCAGTCAAGAGGCCTTGGAAGCAGGGGCGACTCCTGCGTCTGTGTTAGCGGTGGTCCCACGTTTAGATACTGGTGTCCCTCACGCGGTGATGACCTACTACAACCTCGCCCACCACCCCGGTCACGAAAGATTCGCAGCTACGTTGGCGAAGTCTGCCATCGACGCAGCGATTCTTCCGGACTTGCCACTCGTCGAGTCCGGCCCATGGCGAGAAGCGGCGTCAAGAGCTGGTGTGGAGACCATTATGTTGGCAGCCCCAACCACCCCCGATGAACGTCTACCGGAGTTATGCGAGGCTTCGAGAGGATTCGTGTACGCGGTTGGACTACTTGGTGTTACTGGTGAGCGAGCAACTCTCGCGTCGACTGCGACCGAGATAGCGAAGCGTTGCAAGGAAGTCACTGACAAACCGGTTCTCACAGGTGTTGGAATCGGCTCGCCGGAACAAGCCGTGGAAGCTAGTACTGTCGCCGATGGGGTCATCATCGGTTCAGCAGTAGTTCGCCGACTCCTCGACGGCGATGGAGCGAACGGAGTCGGAGATCTTATTGCGTCTTACCGTGCAGCACTCGACGCAGGATGAGGTCAGCCACCGGTGATGAACGATCTGGTTGACGATTGCGAACTTTGTGAGGCTGCTCGGTTTACGCACTGGTACCACGAGGACGATGTGTGCTGGGTTGCTGATTGTGAAGCTTGTTCCACTCCGATGGTGGTTTGGAAATCTCATGGAACCCGACCAAGTGATGAGGACCTCCAATGGATGCTGACTTGCCTTGAGGAGGCAGGTACTCAAAGGTTCGGAAAGGGCACCGGTTCGATCGACCGCACAATGCGGCAAGTACCCGAGCATTTCCATGCTCATTGGCGTGACCCCAACTGGCTTTCCCGACGTTGGACTGAACGTCCAAGCACATATTCAGGGGTTGGCGGTGAACGGTCTCTGCTGAAATGAGAAGTGCCTTGTACCGCTTGGCGATGATCATCGGAGCCTCCAGCATTCTCTTCACGGCATGTTTCGCCTCGACTGATTGGGCGGCAAAGGGGCCGACCGAAGAGAGTTACAGCCAAGAGAGTTTGACTTTGGGTGCAAGTGTTTACAGCGACACATGCGCTTCGTGTCATGGCCGCGATGGCTCAGGCAGTTTCGGACCCGCATTGCTGGGTAAAGGCCATAAATATGCCTACCAAGATCAGCGCCGGCTGATAGAACGAGGTCGTCGATCTATGCCGGGCTTCGGCGCAAGTTTGACAGATAAAGAAATTGAAGCAGTTCTAGCGCATATACGGGTTGGCTTTTTCGCCAACAGAAACGACGAATTACCCGGTTGAAGTGTCCGCCAACACAGTTGGATCGCTATGTTGGCTAAATGTTGCACCCTGGCGACCGCGCTCCCACGTTCACGCTTCTTGATCAGCACCGCCGAAATTGGCGTTTGACTGAGCAAAGCAGCTCTAGGGTCCTTCTATTCTTCTACCCCAAGGCCAATACGTCTGGATGTACGCAGCAAGCCACGGGGCTCCGAGACGCAATGCCCCAGTTGCAAGAGATCAAAGTGGTGGGGATCAGCGCCGATGGACCGGACAAACAAGCGATATGGGATGAAAAGCACAAATTCAACTTTCCGCTTTTGTCTGACCCAAGCCACAAGGTGGCAAAAAAATACGGCGTTTTCGGTTTAAAGAAACTTTATGGCAGAGAATACGAAGGGGTTACTCGGTCGATGTTTCTTATCTCCCCGACAGGCCGAATCGAAAACAGTTGGATGAAAATTTCCCCTGCATCAACTGCACCTGAATTGTTGGCAGCACTGGAGAAACTTGATGAGTGATTATCCGGATCCGACCGATCTTCTAGCCCACCGATCCCCGTTTCTGTTTTGTGACGAAATCACGGAACTGGAGCCAGGAGTTTCCTGCACGGCCTTGTGGCATCTAAGTGGCGAAGAGGCATTTTTTTCCGGTCACTTTCCCGGCCAACCAACTCTCCCGGGTGTTCTGATGGTGGAGGCACTGGCCCAAACGGCCGGGTTGGCAGCGTTAAGCGATGGGGACTTCACCGGAAAGCTCCCGCTTTTTGGGGGGATAGACAAGGCGCGCTTTCGACGCCAAGTGATCCCCGGCGAAACATTGATCCTGAAAGCCCAGCTCGGACGTATGTCTCGCATGGCCGGTCGAGCTTCAGGCGTCGCTTCTGTCAATGATGAAGTGGCTTGCGAAGCCGAAATGATGTTCGTTATCGCTGATGCTGTTGACCTGTAACTGTTGAGTGGGTCAAATGAATAACCCGTTGAAGGCTCTTTGGTCCAAGGAACACAAACGCGACGGGTTCCTACTTGGCGTGGCGGTGGGATCTTTCGGTATCACATTCGGTGTTCTAGCCATCTCTGCGGGACTTTCAGGGCCCAAAGCAGCGGTCATGTCACTGGTGGTGTTTACGGGAGCCTCGCAGTTTGCCGCTGTTGGGATAGTGAATTCGGGCGGCGAACCCATTTCGGCACTAGGCACAGCGCTGCTGCTTTCGGCACGAAACGGCGCCTACGCGCTGTCGTTGTCTCAGGTGATGCCAAACAAACTAAGCCGCCGATTGTTAGCGGCGCAGCTGGTAATTGATGAGAGTGCCGCAATGTCTAAGGCTCAGTCAAACCTGCAAGACGCCAAGGAAGCGTTTTGGGTTACCGGGCTTTCGGTGTTTTTCTTTTGGAACGCAGGAACCTTGGTAGGAATTCTCCTCGGTGAAGTCGTAGGTGACCCACTGGTATGGGGCCTCGACGCGGCCTTCCCTGCGGCATTTGTGGCTCTGCTACTTCCACATATCAAAGAGCGCGGAAAGCGGCGGGCCGCGATTCTGGGAGCGGGCGTTGCGTTGCTCACAATTCCACTAGTTCCCTCAGGCGTACCTGTTGTCTTGGCGGCGTCAAGTGCCGCGATCGTTTCGTGGGGCGAGAGCAGAAGGTGAGTAAATAAATCAGATGACGTGGTTGTTGATCGGAGCTTTGACTGTCGGGTGCTATTTCTTCAAAGCGAGTGGGGTTCTCGCGGCAGGCAATTTGCGTCTCTCCTCGAACGGAGAGTCTGCTTTGTCCTATCTGACCCCAGCCGTGTTATCGGGATTGATAATGGTTCAAACCTTTGATGGAGGTGGAACACTTGAGATTGGGGCAATCACCATCGGGGTGGTTGTGGGTGCGATCGCGGCATGCGCGAAGACCCCATTCCCGCTCGTGTTGGTTTTGGCTTCTGTTGCGACGGCGATCACGCGGTTGTTGTGAGTCGTTACTAATCAATCGGTGAAAGCACGATGGAACCATTGTGCCCACCAAACCCAAAGGAGTTTGAAAGTGAAGGTCCCGGCTCCCAGTCTCGAGGCGATCCGGATACCAGGTTGAACTCAGCCATTTCAGGGTCAGGGTTCTTGTAACCAGCAGTCGGCGGGATCTGTTTGTGGGCGAAAGAAAGAAGTACCGCTGTGGCTTCCAGTGCCCCTGCAGCTCCGAGAGCGTGGCCAGTGACACCCTTAGTCGAAGTCACCGGAGGGCCATTGTCCCCAAACAGTTTTGAAAGAGCTTCAGCTTCGGCTGCGTCGTTGAGAGGAGTGGACGTGCCATGAGCGTTCACCGAAGCTATATCTGACGGGGTAAGTCCAGCGTCCTCGATCGCCAACTGCATACAACGAAGAGCGCCATTACCACCAGGCGAAGGTGCCGTGATGTGGTGGGCATCGGCGTTGGACCCAGATCCGAGGATCTCGCCGTAAATATGAGCCCCTCTCGCTCTAGCTGACGCCATTTCTTCCAGAATCAAGGTAGCTGAGCCTTCGGTCATCATGAAACCATCCCTGTCTTTGTCGAACGGCATGGATTGCCCTGACGAAGACAAAGCGGTCATGTTCTGAAAGCCTGCCATTCCTACGGGGGACATCACTGACTCCGCTCCGCCTGAAACAATGACATCCGCGTATCCCATTTGGATCAACCGGGTTGCATAACCAAGTGCGTGGGTGCTTGCTGCGCAGGCGGTGGTGATGGTCTCGTTTGGCCCCTGCAGCCCAAAACGCATAGAGATGGCTGCACCTGGTGCATTTGGCATGATCATCGGCACCATGAAAGGCGAGACGCGTCGAGCTCCCTTGCGGTCGTGAACTATGACCTGCTCTTCGAATGTTTGAAGCCCGCCGACGCCAGTCGCATAGATCACCCCGCAGCGAGCGGGGTCGGCACCCAGTTCGCCTGCATCGTCGAGAGCCATGATGGCTGTGGCGGTTGCCATCTGTTGAGACCGGTCAGCGCGACGTGCTTCTTTGGCATTTTCGTAATAGGGGAGCGGATCAAAATCATGAACTCGCCGTTCGCCATCGGGTGCCTCCGAGTTCAGGCCACTCCAGAATGCTTCGAGGCCAGTCCCGGCGCAGGAAACGACCCCAAGGCCGACGATAGCGACCCTGCGCCCTTCGGTCACAGCTTTGACTCAACCAACGCCACGGCGTCACCTACGGTGGTGACGTCGGACAGCTCCTCTTCTTCGACACTAATGTCGAATTCTTCTTCCAGAGCCATCACCAGTTCAACTAAGTCAAGGCTGTCTGCGTCAAGGTCATCTGCGAAACTTGCCTCGGGTGTTACAGCGGAAGCATCCACTGCAAGTACTTCTACGGCGCAGTTCTTGAATCTCTCGAAGTTGTCACTCATTGGGTATTCCTTGTGTCATGGGACAATGCGAAGTGTAGAGCCTAGGGATCAATGACCCATGCCCAGTCCGCCATCAATTGGAATTACGGCACCCGTGATGTAGGCGGCCGAATCGGATGCCAAAAAGGCGATAGTTTCCGCTATTTCATCTGGGCGGGCGACTCGCCCCAAAGGAACTTGTTCGATGATGGTTGTCTGCTGGTCGTCGGTTAGAGAAGCGAACATTTCGGTTTCCACAGGGCCGGGTGAGACGATGTTTGAGGTGATGTTCCGAGAACCGAGCTCGCGAGCCATGGAACGTGCCAATCCAACCAAGCCGGCCTTGCTGGCCGCGTAGTTAACTTGGCCGGCTGAACCCAGTAACCCAACGACAGAAGAAACGAAGATAAGGCGACCCCACCGAGCCCGCAGCATGGCGCGGGTTGCACGTCGTGCCATGCGATAAGACCCAGTTAGGTTGGTGTCGATAACCGCAGAGAACTCTTCGTCAGACATTCGAAGCAACAACTGATCGCGTGTTATCCCGGCGTTGGCCACCAGAACCTGTACCGCTCCCAGATTCGACTCAATGTCTTCAAATGCGGCATCAACAGCATCGGAGTCCGTTTGATCACATGAGACCGACATAATTCGATCATCAACAGACTTCGGGTCTCGGGCGGTAACCGCTACACGGTGTCCCAGGTCAGCGAAGAGTCGCGCCGTGGCGAGGCCGATACCCCTGTTGCCTCCGGTGACAAGTACCGTCCGGGCTTCAGTCATACGCCATCCCAAGTGATGACGGCTGCGGCAGAAGTCATGCCAGCACCGAATCCAACCAGCAGAACATTGTCACCGTGCTTCACCCGTCCACCGATCCACGCGTCTTCGAGGGCTAAAGGTATAGATGCAGAAGAGGTGTTTCCGGTGCGATGAATCACCATTGATGTCTTTTCGTATGGGATTCCCAGCCGCTTGCAAGAAGCCTCCACAATGCGCACGTTGGCCTGGTGAGGCACGACAAGGTCGATCTGATCGGGAGACATTTTGGCCATCTCCAGTGACCTGCGGGCAGCGTTCTCCATCGCTAGAACGGCATTCTTGAAGATTGCCTGCCCTGCCATTTTGATCTTGTCATCGAAGTCGCAAAATAGAGCCTCTTCGAGAGCTCCATTGCTGTCGACATGCCAACCATGCAGATCCCCAGGTCCGTCTGTCTTTTCAACAACCGCGGCGCCAGCGCCATCCGCAAACAATATGCAGGTGGCGCGATCCGTCCAGTCAGTGATTCGCGAAAGGGTCTCAGCGCCTATGACCAAGATTCTGCTGTGCCCCATCTGGATGAAGCCGTGCGCGGCTACCAGTCCATAAACGAAACCAGAACACGCCGCGTTTAGGTCCATAGCACCGCAACGCAAGCCAAGAAGTTCCTGCACCGTCGATGCGGTTGCCGGCACCTGCCGATCTGGGCTCGTCGTCGCGAGAATCAACAAGTCGATTGTCGCGGGATCAATCCCAGCTCGGTCGATAGCGATGCGACCCGCTTCCGCGGCAAGACCTGATGTCGTTCCTCCGATTCGGCGTTCGTGAATACCTGAACGCTCGACAATCCATTCATGGCTGGTGTCAACCATTTGCTCAAGGTCCTGGTTAGTTAGGACCTTTTCGGGCAAAGCGGTCCCAACAGAAAGCATGCGAGCCCCAGATGTCGCAGTGGAAGTCATCTTTGTGCCTATCTCGTCCGCAACCAAGCGATTGGTTGCCTTGCAGTTACCCGCTCGCTTTCCAACGCCATGAACTCCATCAGAATCCCAGCGAAAGGGGATCGTACTTCCTCATCGGTGACCCAGCCCACCACATCGCCAACATTGACAAACTGGTCGGCAGACAGCCCCTCTTTAGGGGAAAATATTCCTGCGCAGGGGCTTACAACAAGGCGCTCGGTTACGTAAAGGTGCTCTCCGGAGTCTCCTCTAGATTGTTCAGAAGACCCCAAATCGGTGACTGTCGCTAACAGCGTGTCAACATCCTCTGGGGTCGCTACGGACAAAGTGTTGACGTCTTTCAAGGTGCGTTTGGCCATTCCCGTGAGAACCGTGCCTGGACCAAGCTCAACGAACGTGGAGCACCCAAGCTCATGGAGTGCATAAAGACTTTGCCGCCACTGAACTGGACTACACAACTGGCTAGCCAAAAGTTGGGGCCATTCTTCAGCATCTTGCCGAGCAGCTGCATCTACGTTTGCGACCACCGGTATGGCGGGTGCACGGACTTCGATCTCGGCGAGTGCCTTACGTAACCTATCTCTCGCTGGTGCCATAAACGGTGTATGGAATGCTCCCCCGACGGGTAGGCCCATTGCCCGCTTAGCTCCAAGTTCCTTCGCTTTTTCGCCAGCTTCTTCAACTGCTGGGAGGGCCCCAGCGATCACTACTTGACCCGGAGCGTTGTAGTTTGCAACCCAGACGTCGTCGTCCACGCGAGCACAAGCGGTGACCACCAAGTCGTCATCCAATCCGAGCACCGCGGCCATCGTCCCATCTTTTTCGTCAGCCGCTATTTGCATAGCTTCACCGCGTTCAGCCACCAGTCGGACAGCGTCTTCGAAAGACAAGGCTCCGCTTGCGCACAGAGCGCTGTATTCACCTAGCGAGTGACCTGCCGTCAGATTTGGTGCCACCCCGGTTCTTTCGACCGCGTCTAGGACCACCATGCTGAGCACGAACGTCGTGAGCTGGCTGTTGCGAGTCTGTTTCAATTCTTCAGCATCGGCGTCAAGTAATAACTGTGCGACATCGCGATCACACGCCTGCGACGCCTCGCCTACAAGTTCCCAGCTTTCATGGTCAATCCACTCAGCCCCCATACCGGGCTTTTGTGAGCCTTGACCAGGAAATGTGAATGCGAGCACATGGCCTCCCTATGCAGTCACCTTATGGGTTGGACCGCACTTTGGTCCGAAAGGTTTCACATGGCCACGCGAAACCTGCCGACCACGGCTGTAGAAGAGATTACGGGAAACAGAGCAATCATGGTGGCAATCTGACTCAATCTAGGGCAATAACGCTTGGGAAGGCCCCTGTGGGGCCGCTAGCCTCGGCATTTGCCGCCCGGGTGGTGGA
>PBKA01000014.1 GCA_002721305.1 Acidimicrobiaceae bacterium
CAATCGCCATCCTCGCATTCATCCCAATTCGGGATGCAGCGATCTCGGCGCTCGGTAAAGGTATCGGTGGCCGCTAACTAGCCATCTTTATTACATAGGCCGCCTGGGGCGTCTTAGTGTGGGGGACCGTCAAGTTGACGGTCCCCAGACATTTTTGCGGACATATGAATCCAAATTGGGATGATTCGGGGCTCAGAGTCGGAGCTACTGAGATGGCGACATCTAATCATGACAGAATCATGGTGAACAAAGCCCAGCCAGTGCTTTACCGCGGACCGGAGTGAATGATGCGTGCAGGTTTGGTCACAGGAAAAGGCCAATTCGAACTTATCGAAAAAGAAGACCCAACTCCCGAAGCTGACGAGGTTGTTGTCGCGATACAACGATGCGGCATTTGTGGAAGTGACGTACATGCATACGTTGAAGGCTGGAAATACGCGCCCAGTGTGTGCGGACACGAATGGGTTGGCATCGTTGCTGCCTCCGGCCAAGACGTCGCTAATGTCGAAGAGGGAGATCGAGTCACCGGCGCGTTAGCGCCAGGTTGCGGTCGTTGTCTCGAATGCAGAAATGACTTAAGTCAATATTGTCGGACTGCTTGGTCTGACTATTCCGGGCCAACAGGCCCTACCTCAGGAGGATTTGCTCCCTTTCTCTGTTTAAAAGCAGAACGAGTTATCGGTATCCCAGAAGACATAGACACCGACGATGCGGCATTAATCGAACCATCGGCGGTGGCGTTTCATGCCGTTCGGCGAAGCCAACTCCAAGTCGGCGATGTGGTTTGTGTTGTGGGATGCGGTCCAATCGGTTTGCTGACCGCACAGGTCGCGAAAGCGGCTGGAGCTGGTGTGGTGGTAGCCGTCGAACCAGATGAGAACCGACGAAATCTGGCTTTGGCGACAGGCAGTGACATAGCTGTCAGCCCCGGCGAAGACCTTCACGCCACTTTGGACGAGCTAACCCAAGGGCTGAGAGCTGACCTCTCGTTCGACTGTGCGGGAATTCCGCAAACGATGCAACAATCCGTCGATATGGTGCGACGCGGAGGTTCGGTATGTCTGGTAGGAGTCACCGGTGAGGAAGCTCGCATTAACCCCATCCGATGGATCGGCAAAGAGATCACTCTGAACACGTCCATGGTCTTTACTTTGGACGAGATGAAAGCTACGGCGAACATGATCCAAGACGGTCGCCTTTCGGTGGCACCGCTTCGGGATGGCATCGTGGACTTGGATGCTTTGGGGGCGACAATTGATGACCTAGCGGAGCGACGTATCGATGCGGTCAAGATTCTCGTCGATCCGACCGCAGGCTGACGAAGAGGGTTTAAGTGGGGGATGTCACCACACCATCAGCAATCATGTTTGAAATCGCTTCTTCGCTATAACCCAGTTCGCTCAGCAGTTCAACGCTATGTTCCCCGAGTCTCGGTGCGTGAAGACGCAGTTCGGTGGAGCTTTGAGAGTAAATGACGGCATCTCTTATATATCGGTAGTTGCCTTCGGTGGGATGTTGCCGCACTTGAACGAGTTCTACCTGTGACAGGTGCGGGTCTTGATCAAAGGTGGACAAGTCAAGCACCGCGGCAGCGGGGATGGAAACTTCATCGCAAAATTCGATCCAGGTGCTCGTTGTTTCGCGTTGAGCTGCATCGGCGATCAGATCGTACAACGTCGAAGTGTTGGTGACCCGAGCGTTGTGTGTAGCGAACCTGTTGTCATTTGTGAGTTCTGGTTGGCCGATAAAGCGAAAGAAATCTGCGTAGTTTTGGTCGGTGTAGGGCAGCAAACAAACGAAACCGTCCGCGGTTTTATAAGGTTTTCGAGCGGGTGAAAGAAGACGCTCATATCCGAATGGGCCCTCAGGTGGCTCAAAAGCGGCGCCTCTGAGATGTTCAACCAAATTGAAGCTAACCATGGTCTCAAACATTGGCACCTCAATGTTTTGACCGTCACCTGTTCGGTATCGATGAATTAGGGCCGCCATGACGGCTTGGACAATGTGCAGGCCGGTCACCTTGTCGGCGATCACCGCTGGAACGTAGGTGGGGCGGCCGTTGGTAGCGGTGAAGAGTCCCGCCAGCCCAGAAGCTGCTTGAATGGCGTCGTCGTATGCTGCTTTACCTCCGTAAGGCCCATCTGTAGCGAATCCGTTGGCTCTGCAGTAGATCAGTGATGGGTTGACTTCATTTAGGGCAGCTTCGCCCAAACCCAACCGCTCTAGGGCAGCAGCCCGCATGTTAGTGACGACAACATCTGAGGTTTCGACTAAGTCGAGTAGGGCTTGACGACCTTGGTCGTGCTTTAGATCGACACTCAGTGATCGCTTGTTTCTTTGCAGGTTCAGGCTGAAACCTGACATTCCCGGGTTCCTGCTGGGAACTCCGTTTCGAGTCGAGTCACCATTTGTTGGTTCGACCCGGATGACGTCAGCTCCGTGGTCGCCCAGCATGCGTGTGGCGAGGGGACCCATTAGGACTGTTGTGAGATCGACGACACGGATACCGCTAAGAGCACCATTTTCCATTTGTTGATCATGACAGGCAGAGGTGGGGGAGTGCCTGATTATGTTTTATTGGTTGTTAGTGGCGGTTTCTACGAGACCTTGTAAGCCGGTCAGAATGAGAGCTGCAAGTTGCTCAGCTAATGCGTCGGCAGACGGCCGATCTGGCTGGGTCAACCAGTGGCGGCATACCCCCTCTGACATGGTCACTATGGCCCTGGCATACAATTCCACTTCGTCGCCGTGTAACCATTGGCGGAGAATCTCCGCGATTGTCGCCGACATTCTGGTTTCGACCATTCGACCGCCGTTTGCTGTCTCTTCGTCTCGTGGGGTGGATCGACCAAATAACAACTGAAACTCTCGTTGGTTCTTTTCAACGAAAGAGAAGTAGGCGCTCAGTGCTCCTACTGTTCGCTGGAAATGGGTGTCAGCGGGATCCACGGCTGAGACAACCTCATTGGCCAAGCGGTCGGCGACGTCGTCTACTAGTTCAACATAAAGGTCTCTTTTTGATGCGAAGTGTTGATACAAGACGGGCTTTGTGATGCCTGCGGCTTTTGCTACGTCGTTCATCGATGTGCCGTGGTAGCCGTTTGCGGCAAAGGCGGTCATTGCTACATCTAGTAACTGTTCTCTTCGTTCTGCTGCGGGAAGACGGGTAGACATGAGGGGTCGTTTCTTTGGGCTTAGTTGGAGCTACTCGGCACGGCAATAGTTTCAGATTGGAGATACAAACTACTAATCCGAATGCCGTTAGTGACCATGTGGAAGACCTTGTTCTTCTCGTTCTGCCGCATTAGCGGCGTATCCCAAAATGATCGCTGGAGCCAAAAGCAACGATCCGACAATCAGTAACGCGACGGTGAGTGAAGTCCACAATGTTGAACTAGTCACGTAGTAGTTGATGAGAAAAAGAATCAGGGCACCAAAAAAGCAGGTGTACCCGACACGCTTTCCGAGATCAGCGATGGCGCGTGCCCGTTCCCGCGATCTAAGGACAGAGTCTTCTTCTCGTCCGTCTGTCACGTTTCTTCTTCACGAGGATCGAATGGGGCCGAACCCTCCAAGGTTGAAAGACCCGGTTGAGGACGGGATATTGGTTCGCTCGCTGAAGATAAATCGTTTGTGTCGGCTGCGGACCACATCGCCTCGTCTGATTCGTAACCTTCGAATGGATCCGGCTGACTGGCGTCACGGTACTGGTCGTATTGGGCAGCTTCGTCGTAATAGCTTGCCGTGTCTCGCAGCGGAAAGAACACGCGAAATCCAAGGTTCACCAGGCCGCAGGCAACTATCAGATCTCCAAAAGAAAAGACCTCGTTCAACCATCGGATCGGCACTATCGCACCCAGAAACGAGAGAGTTTCCTCACCCGTTTCAAATGCTCGAACTGCCCCAAGCTGAACTAGATCGATTGAGTCAACGTCCGCGATACCAGCTTTAACTATTGCATTAACTGTGACAGGGACGAATCCGTTGAGAACTAGCGGAATTAGATTCAGTATGGTCCCTACCAAGATTATTGAAGCGCCTGTGAGATGGAGATTCATAGAGCAGGTGATGGCAATCAAGACCATTGAGATGATGGTCAACAAGGTGGGGTAAGGAACCCCTAACCCTGATGCGACCAGAGCCTGCAGGGCGACACCGACAGCGGGAATTGGCCAGAACACAATGCGGGTAGCCAGGAAATAGTCGGTTGATCCTCGAACAAAAAGTCCTGCGGCGGCGCCGGCCAACAAAGCCAAGGGAATCACATACATCGATGTTGATGGTAGTTGGCCGTGCTAGTTACCAAGAGCCGCTTTCGCATCTCCGTGTTTGAAAAGCAGCAATGTTTTGGTTGGGAAGCTAGTTTGACCGACGCTGAACCAGGATGCGATGGAGGGAGCAGTTCCATGGAGGTCCGAGCGGAATTGACCGCCACAGTGTGGAAAGTTGTCGTCGAACAGGGCGCGACAGTTGCTGAGGGTGACGAACTTGTAATTCTTGAATCAATGAAAATGGAAATACCTGTGGTAGCGCCCCTAGCGGGAACGGTAAAAGAACTATGTGTCGGGGAAGAAGATCGAATCAGTGAAGGTGACGTAGTGGCGGTCATAGATCCATCCTGAGGGAAGTTTGCGGTCCCCTTCAAAACGAGCCCTTCTCTCCTCTTTGTGGTCTCGAGTCGTGAGGGTCGTAACATTTGGGAAATGTCTGCGGTCGTTGAGTTCGAAGATGTAATAGCGGTGACGGGGTCCTTCCCGGTTCTCACGGGTGTCGATGTGTCCGTGAATGAGGGTGAAATAGTCTTGGTGCGGGGAGAAAATGGTGCTGGGAAGACCAGTTTCTTGCGTGCCTGTGCCGGGCTGCTTCGAGTCAGTGCCGGGTCAGCTCGAGTTCTTGGATTCGATATGCGAGTTGATCGGCGGACGCCTCGTCGTTACATCGGCTTCCTGGGACACGAAAACAACCTTTATCGTGATCTATGGGCGAAAGAGCATGTGGAGTTTCGAGCTGCTGCTGGCCGCGGCTCAAAGAGTGATGCGGAAGCGGCGCTAGCGAAGGTCGGTTTTCCATCAAGCCTTTGGTCGGTGCCGATCTCAGCGCTCTCAGCAGGTCAAAGACGCAAAATCGCCATTGCTTCGGTGATAGTTGCTCGGCCCCGGCTGTGGCTGTTGGATGAGCCCCATGCTGCTCTTGATGCCGAAAGTAGAACAACCTTGAACTCGGTTCTGAGGGAAGCAGCATCTTCCGGAGCGACAGTAGTTTTTGCTAGCCACGAAGGCGCCCTCTCGGAGGAACTTTCATCGCGGGTTATCACCCTTCAAGGGGGCCGCGTGGCGGGGGATTCCGGTGTTAGCTGAAGTACTTCTTCTCGCCCGAAAGGATCTTCAGATTGAGTGGCGCGCGAAAGTTGCCCTTGGGCAGGTAGCACCATTGACACTGCTCATCGTTGTCATCTTCGCGTTTGCCCTTGATGCGAACGCTCCATTGCTGGAACTTGGCGCTGGAGGTCTCTACTGGGTCGCGATTTTGTATGGCGGGACGTTGCTCACCCAACGCTCTTTCGAATTGGAAACAGAAGACGGCAATATTGATGGGTTTCGTATGTCGCCAATGAAGGTCCACTCTCTATTCCTTGGAAAAGCTTTAGCTCTATTCGTTCAAATCGGTCTTCTGGAGATCGTCTTGGGACCTGTCATCCTCCTCTTCTACGACGTTCAGGTTGCTAACTGGGCGCTCCTTGTCACGGCCGGCGTTGCAGGCACTATGGCTTTTTCGGTCTGCGGAGTTCTTTGGGGTGTGATGGCTGCAGGGCTTCGCGTGCGGGCTACCCTTCTTCCGTTGCTGCTCGTCCCGGTTTTGGCGCCAGTTCTGCTTGCAGGTTCACGAGCGTTTGAGACTGCACTTGGAGTCCGTGCTGACGCTGGTTGGAGCTGGACCAGTTTGATGTTTGTTATCGCTGCAGTACACACCGTCGTTGGACTCGGAACGTTCGGGTTTTTGTTGGAGGAGAGTTGATTATGCCAGGAGGGACGAACTCAACGGAGATGACGGCGACACCAGCCACCCGTGTCCTCGGCATCTCAGCCGTCGCGGCCACCGCACCGATGATTCTTTTGGGTTTGGCGATCTCTCCCGCCGATGTGGTGCAAGGAGAAGCAGTGCGAATGCTGTATTTGCACGTGCCATCCATTTGGGTAGCGTATGGATCTTTCGTATTGACTTCCTTTTCGAGTTTGTTGTTTTTGGCTCGCAGTAAACGGAGACCCGATGGGGGTCGCCACTATGACCGCCTCGCTGGTTCAGCAGCTGAGATTGGTGTTCTCTTCACAGCGATAACCCTCATAACTGGGATGTTGTGGGGGAAAGTGACCTGGGGAACGTACTGGCAATGGGATGCACGACTCACGACCACGGTTCTGCTGTTCGTCACATATCTCGGCTATTTAGCGCTTAGACGGCTCCCGGCAGATCCAATGGTTCGCGGTCGTCGTGCTGCCGTCATGGCTCTCATCTCATTTATCAATGTGCCCATCGTGCACTACTCGGTTGACTGGTGGCGAACCCTTCACCAAAAAGCAAGCCTCAGCGTGGGACGCAGACCCGAAATCACCGGTGAGATGTACTGGACGCTGCTTTATTCGGTCCTGACGGTGACAATTATTGCCGCGTGGCTGACTGTTCATCGGTATCGAGTCATCCGTTTAGAAGAATTGCGCGACGAAGAGAACTTGGAAATGCTCATTTCGTCTCGTCGGAATGAGAAAACCGCGGACGGCACCGGACACGGAGACACGACATGAGTGAAGTAGCCACCGTCGCGACAGGTTGGGGACTGACATTCGTCGCTGTTGCTACCTACAGCCTTTGGGTCGTACGTCGCGGGCGGACCATCGGACGAGAGCTCGGCATTGGTGACGTGGGATCTACCGACTTCCAGAGAGACGCCGACCCACGGACGGATCCTTAGTCATGGATTTAACCCCGCGGCACGAGATCGAAGAACCCGGACACCTCCGTCGAGCGATTCACCGACGACGTAGATGGTCAATTTTTGCGATCACCGTGGTGCTCATTGCTGCGATGGCCGTTATCACCGCTCAGGGTCTTCGCAACGCTACGTTGTTTTTCCGAAATGTGGATGAAGCAATCGAACAACGGGCAGAGCTAGGGGATCGCCGATTTCGAATACAAGGACGAGTAATCCCAGCATCCGTGCAAGGCGAATCAGGGGTAACGACCTTTCAGGTTGTTTACGGATGCGCAGTCGCTCTGGTACGACACACGGGCGACCCTCCGGAACTATTTAAGTCGCCTTGGATTCCAGTGGTTCTGGAAGGCAACTGGGTACCCGGCGACATCCAGACCGTCGCTGGCACTGATAGCCACTATTTCCGAAGTGACCGCATGCTGGTCAAACACACCAATGAATACGCCTCAGCCAATGAGCAACGCGTGAGCGAGAGCCCGCCGCTCGGCTTCCTGGATACCTGCCCGTTTAAGGTTCCGGTAAACACGTCGTGATAGCGCTCCTTGGCACCTTTGGTGTCGGCCTGGGTCTCATCGGAGCCATCGGGGGCGCAGTAACCCTGGCAATGGCGTTGCTCTCACGACACCGTGACCATCACCGCCGGGTGTTTGTTTGGGTGGCGATCATGATCAGTGGCTGCGCCCTAGCGGTCACTGCAATGGAAATAGGGATACTTCGAGACGACTTTTCCATGCAGTACGTGGCAGCGAATTCTACTCGAGCGACTCCGTTGCTCTACAAAATCGCGACCCTGTGGGGAGCACTTGAAGGCTCGCTACTCCTTTGGGCGCTTGTGCTCTCTGGATATGTGACCGCAGTCTCCATCAGTTTTCGGCGTCGAATCGAAGATCGCCTCGTTGCTTGGGCTCTCCTCACCATGCTTGCCACATGCATCTTCTTTTTCGCGTTGCTTTTCGGACCCGCAGATCCCTTCGGCACCTTGCTAGTAGCACCGCCCGATGGTGAAGGCCTGAATCCGCTGCTTAGAAACCACCCCCTAATGGCCATTCATCCAGTGATGCTTTATCTGGGTTACGTGGGATTCACCGTCCCCTTCGGATTCGCGGTCGCGGCGTTAATTACCGGTCGGCTCGGAGAAGGCTGGCTAGTCACCACACGCACTTGGACCCTCATCGCTTGGGTGAGTCTGACCGTCGGCATCCTCCTAGGGGCATGGTGGTCCTACGAAGTGCTGGGTTGGGGGGGCTACTGGGCATGGGATCCCGTCGAAAACGCTTCGTTTCTCCCATGGCTGACCGGAACAGCATTCATTCATTCGGTAGTAGTGCAGGAGCGCAGAGGGATGCTGCGAGTCTGGAATTTGTCTCTTCTATTAGCAACCTTTGCTCTCACGATCTTTGGCACTTTCCTCACCCGATCCGGAGTCATCGAGTCAGTCCACGAATTCAGCGCTTCGAGTTTAGGACCCTTACTGTTGGGATTCTTCGCGACAATCTTGGTGGTGTCGGTAGCGCTCGTTGGCTGGCGAGGCGATCAGCTTCGATCGCCCGGCTCCATTGACTCGCCGATATCTCGCGAAGGTGCGTTTCTCGCCAACAATTTGCTCTTCACCCTTTTTGCGTTTGTTATCTTGCTCGGCACGATTTTCCCCTTGATCGTCGAGGCTATAAACAACGAACAACTGGCGGTTGGCAGGCCTTATTTCGATCGAATGCTGTTACCACTGGGCGTCGCGCTTCTGTTAGTCATGGGCCTCGCGCCGTTACTTACATGGCGTTCCACAGACGGGCAGCTCCTCGGGACCCGCGCCCTTGGACCCGCGGCGCTCGGAGCGGTAACGATGGCCGTAGCAGTTTGGCTGGGAGCCGAAGGCATCGGCCCGGTTTTAGGTATTGGACTTGGTGGCTTTGTCATTGGTTCCGCTCTACGGCACCTTCTGCTAGCTACCCGCCGAAATGGATGGCACGGACTGATCGGAAGATCGGGCGGTGGAATGGTCGCGCACATCGGAGTGAGCTTGCTCGCGTTCGGGTTTATAGCGAGCACTTCTTTCAGCGAAGAAGGTGAGTTCCAGCTTCAGCCGGGAGAAACCGGATCGGTAGCGGGTCACCAAATACGTTTTGTGGGTTTAACCGACGAAATGCACGGCCCCAATCGCGTCGTCCGCGCACACATCGAAGTGCAGGGAAGGGGTGTGTACGCGCCGGCGATTACGCAATACCCGACCTTTGGCAGGCCAATCGCGACCCCATCGGTAGCTACAAGTCTCATCGATGACGTGTACTTGAGCCTTGTCGCTATCCCTGAAGAGGACAGTGACGTAGTTGTTATCAGGGTCCTAGTTGAACCTCTCGTGGGATGGATCTGGGTAGGCGGCCTTGTAATAGCCGCCGGAACCTTGCTGGCGATGGTCCCGACGGGAGCAAGTCGTCGCTCTGAGATCGAAGAAGTTGTTTTGTGATGAATTGGAAACCGTTGACCGTTCGCTTGGTGAGCGCAGGCGCCGCTATCTTGCTCTTGGCATTCGTTTTGGTATTGGCGACGAGGCAAAGCGGAACCGGAACGACTTCGAATAATCCCTTGGTCGGCAAGTTGGTCCCTCCGATTACAGGCGTTGGAATCAACGGCCAATCATTCAACGTGGATGACTACTCGTCTGAGTGGGTTCTAATTAACTTCTTTGCTTCATGGTGTGTACCTTGCGAACGTGAACACCCTCAATTAGCTGAGTGGGGTGTCCGTCACGAGGACGACGGAATCGTCGTTAGTATCCCGTTCGGCGACACGGAAAAAGATGCCCGTGCTTTTTTTGATGAACACGGAGGAGATTGGCCCGTGTTGATGGATTCACGAGCGACCTGGGCTGTCGCCTTTAGTGTGTTGCGTCCCCCTGAGTCGTTTTTGGTTGCGCCTGGAGGGACCGTCGTCGCGCGATGGCAAGGACAGATCACTGCTGACGAGGTAGATCGGGTCGTCGATGATCTAGGACGAAAGGAACGCAACCAATGAGTTTGCGAATCCGGATTGCGTGGCTTTTGGTAGTAACCATTGCAGTGGGCGCGCTTGTAGCCGCCGGCGTGGCAGATGATCCCCCGGCGACAGAGGCACAACGCGCATACGAAATCAAGGAGACGGTGCTATGTCCGGTGTGTGACGGGCAGAACGTCCTCGAATCGAACGCTCCCGTCGCGGCTGCGATTCGAGCCCAGATTGATGAACTTGTCTCGCAAGGCCGATCCGATGAAGAGATTCGAGCTTGGATGGCCAAACAATACGGCGATGACGTCAACGCCACTCCTCCGGGGACAGGACTCGCATCACTGGTGTGGATAGTTCCGGTATTCGTGGCCGGCGTGTCGATCGGTTTACTTGCTTTCACTTTCATTCGGTGGCGCTCCGGACGGGATATAGAACTGTCTGAAGAGGATCTCCGAATAGCACGGTCACTCAGGGAGAAAAATTGAACGCCCCTCAACCAAATTTCCAGGGCGATGGGAAACTGGCCGAAGAACAAGAATTTCTTCTGCGCTCCTTAGACGACTTAGAACTGGAATACGCCGACGGAGACCTCAGCGATCCAGAATATGAAACCCTTCGAAATGACTACATGCGTCGCCTTGCAGCAGTGGCGCGCGCCCTAAAGGGGGAAAAGCCTGATGAGACTGAGTCACGGACTGGGCGACGCTTCTGGTGGCTAGTGCCGATAGCGATAACCGCTGCCGTCTGTGGTGTCGCCGTGGCACAATTTTCCGGTTTACGGGCCCCCGGCGAACCGATCTCGGGTGATATTGACAGCTCACCAAGAAGCCGACTCGCTGATGCCCAAAACCTGTTCTACTCCGATGATCTTGTGGGCGCTCGAGAAGCGGTCGAAGAGGTGCTCCGCGATGCACCGCATATGAATGAAGCGTTACTGTTGTCCGCTCGACTCCACGAAAGATCTACCGATCCCCTGTCTGCAGTTCGACAACTTGACCAGATTCTGCAAGTCGAACCACGAAATGTTGAGGCTTTGACGTTGCGCGGCTGGATATTGGTTCGTGTCGACGATCCAGAGGTCCAAGACGAAGGAATCCGAAACCTCGATCAAGCTGTTGGATTACAGCCCGAGGGATACGACACATATGTTTTTCGAGGTTTCGTAGCACGAGAATTACAAGATGACTTTGAATTAGCGATTCGGATGTACCAAATGGCCCTTGACCGCGACCCGCCCGAAGCGATGCAGGCGCAACTCGGCAGAATCATTGAGGAGATGAGACTGGAAGAAGGCTCCAAGAGTGAGTGAGCTTATCTCGAAGGCCCTATACCAAAGTGGTGCATGCGGAATCGCCCATCGCTCGGGAACCAGCGAGCTGCGGTTGGGTCTCTCCGTGCAAGCCGGCCAGCATCCCGCGCACAAGCCCTCTATCAATGGCACAAAGAACGGGATGGTCAATAGCCGCCTGACCGAACGGGCAATGCTCCGACACGATTCGAAGCTGACCTCCCGAACCTTCGGTGTGAGCTACGAACCCATGTGAAGTCAAGGTTTCTGCAACTGTGGCAACCGCTGATTGCAGGGAACGGTGGGCATCACCAGGAGCCATCTCAGCTGCCAAATGAAGGCCATATTCGTGGCCCACTTCCTCCGCGAGTCGTTCAGCGTCTTCAGGTGGCAAGAGCGCTAATGACCTCCCGAGAAGCGTGCCCAGCAGATCGTCAAGGCGTGCTGGAAAGTCGAATGTAACTTCAGATTTGGCTGAGCGGTACCGCTTTGACGGTCGCCCTGCTGTCACCGCACGCTGGATATCGACTACCAGGTGACCAGCCGCCGCCAGCTTGTCCAGATGATGACGAGCAACATTGTTGTGGAGGCCCGTGGTTTTGGCCACATCTGAAACAGTCAGACCAGCTTCAGATTCGCGCACTCGCCAATAGATCTCTCGTCGCGTTGGGTCCCCAAATGATGCCGTTATTGACTCGACGGCAGCCGAGAAATTTTCGGGAATGAGTGAGCGCCCGTTCACACCACTAGATTCTACCGAGACTCCAATAGTAAGGACTCGTTCTTAGTTCAATAGAGCGAGACTCAAGAGATGACGATTTCTGACAGTGATATAGCCGAAGCTGCTGGCCGGGTGGTTGATCCCGAGTTAGGCAGAGATCTCCACACAATGGGTATGCTGCGCGGCGCGTCCATTGCAGGAGGTAACGCACATGTTTTAATTGCGCTGCCAACTGATGACTGGCCAGCAAGCGACGCGTTATCAACACTCATAGATGCAGCTCTTTCGAATTTCGAAGAGGTTGACTCAATCTCTGTCGAATTTGTAACGATGGACGAAACCGAACAAGCCGCCGTACGGAACCAGCTGATCGGTGATCCATCCTCGACCGCGGGTGAACAGCAAGCCCACGGTCACGCTGAGGGGCGAACGGTTCCTTTCGCAGAACCCGGCAATCGCACCCGGGTGCTGCTTGTGGCGAGCGGGAAGGGCGGAGTCGGGAAATCGAGCGTTACTGCAAACTTGGCCATCGCTTTAGCCCAGCTTGGACTTCGCACCGGCATAGTCGACGCCGATGTATGGGGATTTTCTATTCCGCGCATGCTTGGAGTCGAACGTCCTCCCACCGTGATTGACCAGATGGTGGTCCCGGTCGAAGCCAACGGCGTTCGATGCATATCGATGGGATTTTTTGCCCGCGAAGACCAACCCGTGATTTGGCGGGGTCCCATGCTTCACAAAGCCCTAGAACAGTTTCTCACCGATGTTCACTGGGACGATCCTGATTATTTGTTGATTGACCTACCACCAGGCACCGGTGATATCTCCTTATCGATTTCCCAATTCCTTCCAAAATCCGAGTTGCTTGTCGTCACCACTCCCCAGCCCGCAGCACAGAAAGTTGCACAACGAGCCGCATATATGGCTGAAAAGGTAAACCTCCAAGTTCGAGGCGTTATCGAAAATATGAGTTGGTTCAGGGGAGATGATGGAAAGCGTTACGACATTTTCGGATCTGGCGGCGGCGAGACCCTGGCCGAAGAATTAGGCGTTCCACTACTTGGACAAGTGCCGCTGGTGATCGGACTCCGAGAAGGTGGCGATGTGGGACTGCCCGTCATCGTCGCCGACCCCTCCAATGAAGCGTCCGTCGCGTTTGTGGAAATTGCTCGACTACTAACTGAAGAATTCTTGCCAACCCGTAGATACAACGAAGGTCTCAAGCTTGTTTGAGTCAGAATAGAAGTGTGCTAGCTCTCGACGAACTGCGATTCAACAACCGCTTCACAGCGTCACTCCCTGGCGAGGACGCGGGGGACACTGTTTCGCGACAAGTGGTTGGTGCCTGTTACAGCAGGATCTCACCAGCGCCGGTATCGCGACCGAAATTGGTCGCCCATAGCTCGGAGGTAGGCGAACTCCTTGGGCTCACGTCAGAAGAAATACAAGACGCGGAGTTTGTCGACGTATTTTCAGGTAATCGCCTACTGAACGGAATGGATTCGCACGCGACCTGTTATGGAGGTCATCAATTCGGGAATTGGGCTGGCCAACTCGGCGACGGACGGGCAATAGCGTTAGGTGAGGTCATCGATGTCAACGGTGATCACCAGATGCTTCAACTGAAGGGCGCTGGCCCCACCCCATATTCACGATCGGCAGATGGGCTCGCTGTTCTCCGTTCATCGATACGGGAGTTTCTTTGCAGTGAAGCCATGCACCATCTAAGGGTGCCTACGACACGGGCCCTGTGTTTGCTGACTACGGGAGACCAGGTTGTGCGCGACGTGCTCTACGACGGCAACCCGGCCCCGGAGCCCGGAGCCATCGTTTGCCGGGTCGCTCCCTCATTTATCCGATTCGGAAATTTCGAGATTTTCGCGTCTCGAGGGGACCTAACCACCTTGAAGAAGCTGGCTGACTTTGTGCTCCGGACAGAGTTCCCACACATTGAAGTAGGCACCCCGGCGTCTTATGTAGAACTTCTCAAAGAGGTAGGGGAACGAACCGCTGACATGGTTGCAGAATGGCTACGTGTCGGGTTTGTCCATGGAGTCATGAATACCGACAACATGTCGATTCTAGGGCTCACCATCGACTACGGACCCTACGGTTGGTTAGACAACTACGACCCGAATTGGACTCCCAACACAACCGACTTTCAGCATCGGCGATACAGGTATGGCAATCAACCTTCCATAGCTCAATGGAACCTTGTCCAACTGGCGAACGCCTTATATCCGCTTGTGGAAGAAGTTGAACCGCTTCAAGACGCCATAGCGAATTACACGAGTCGCTTTGAATTGGTCTGGTCAAGAATGTTGGCGGCGAAGCTCGGATTCCTGAATCTGGACGACGATAAAGATAAGAGTCTGGCCGAGGAGGCTCTTGCAGTCCTGCAAACCGTTGAAACCGATATGACGGTGTTTTGGAGAGAACTCGCCAAAGTGAACCGGACGGCGACCGTTGACAAATTAGAGCGCTGTCAGCCGTTAATGAACGCTGTGTACCAACCGGGTTCTATGACATCAGACCAAAGGGCATCATTTGTCGAATTCGCTGACAACTGGTCTGCTAGGCACAGAGAACTTGGAAGTGACGACAATGAACTTGCCGTCTCCATGAACGCAACAAATCCGAAATATGTGCTCCGCAACTACATGGCGCAACTGGCTATAGAAAAGGCCGAAGCAGGTGACACGTCGCTCGTGAACGAACTCCTGGATTTGTTGCGATATCCCTACGAGGAACAACCGGAGCGCGACCATTTCTACACGCTGCGACCAGACTGGGCCCGCACCAAGATCGGATGTTCCCAGCTATCCTGCTCGTCGTGAATGCCGGATCGGTGGTGGGAGACAGACAACAGCGGCCTACGCTGTTCTGCTAACAGCGGTACCTCCGGCCAATCAGGTCGAAACTGTGGAACTTTGAGAAAAGGTTGTCCCATGGAAATCAGAATTGGCATGGTGAATGTGGCACGAGAGTTGACATTTGAGGTCAACGATGACGAAGCCGATCAGATCAAGGCGGATCTCGAGTCGGCACGTGAGTCGAACAGCAACATGCTTTGGGTCAGCGACCGCGATGGACGTAATGTGGGCCTGTCAGTTCATCAGCTTGCCTACATAGAATTCGGAGCGCCGGGGGACAGGCGCATCGGATTTGCGACGGACTAACCAACGAAAACATCGAGATATCGGGTCAAACGGTGCGTGACTCGTTGCCCATACCTCAATAGCGGTTGTAATTTCGACTGTCATGGCAACTCTGGCGGAACTTAGTCGATTAGGTACCGGCCTCTTGCCGCGACACCTGCAGCATCTACAACGACTTGTTGCCTGGTGGGGAATATTGGCCGACCTGTCGTTCTCGGACCTGCTGTTGTTCCTCCCGATCAGCGAAGACGGCGAAGAATTTGCAATTGCTTCTCAAGTTCGTCCCACTACTGGCCAAACCCTCTACCGAGACGACCATGTGGGGCTTCGCGTTAGCGATGTTGACCGCCCCTTCGTCGCTCGAGCGTACAGCAGTGGTGAAGTTGTGGAAGGTGAAGTACCAATCAAGCCCACCAACCGGAGGGCCACAGTCATGTGTATCCCAATACGACACGACGACAAGATAATCGGTGTTCTAAGCCGCGAACTAGTCCCGAACTTCGCTGAACGCCGTGACCCTGGCGAACTCGAACGCACATATTTGGAGGCGTTCCATCAATTAGCGAAAATGGTCGCAACGGGTACATTCCCGTATCAGGGCAACGACGTGGATCTAGACGAACTGCCTCGCGTCGGCGACGGCTTGCTTGTTGTGGACTCCGAAGCACGAATTCAGTACGCGTCACCAAACGCCCTCAGCACTTTGCATCGGGTTGGAGTTCTCGGAAACGTAGCTGGTCGGCGACTCGAAGACCTCGGAATCAAACACCCGGACATAGGCGGAGCTTCGGAGGGACCGAGAGCGGTAATCGCAGAAATCGAACGAAACGACACGGCAGTGCAGTTGATGGGGCTTCCGTTTGGCGAACGCGACACCTTACGTGGAGCAGTGGTTCTGCTGAGAGATATAACGGAACTGAGGTTGCGGGACCGCCTACTTGTCTCCAAAGACGCAACAATTCGAGAAATTCACCATCGGGTAAAGAACAACCTGCAGACGATTTCGTCTTTGCTCCGCCTCCAGGGTCGTCGAGTCGAGTCCGAAGAAGCAAAGCTTGCAATTGACGAATCTGTGCGTCGAATTCGAGCAATCGCACTTGTGCATGAGACCCTGGCAAATGAAACAACGGATGACGTCAGCTTGGGTGATGTTGCCGAAATGTTGGCCCGAACCGTGCAAGACAGTTTCACCTCCCCGGATCGCCCGATCCATTTCGAAGTTGTAGGTGAAGCTGGCCTAATCCCGTCCGACATCGTGACGCCACTAGCAGTTGTTCTCAATGAACTGCTCCAAAACACAGTCGACCATGCCTTCCCCGGCCACGTGTCATTCGCTGAAGGACACTTCGGGCTAGTAGAAATTTTTCTCGATCGGACTGAGAACCAGATAAGGATGGCAGTCAGGGACAACGGGGTAGGAGTACCAGATGACTTCGACAGCGATTCGCAGCAAGGACTTGGATTCTCCATTATCCGAGGGCTGGCGACCACCGAATTGGGTGGAAACATCGAAGTCCGTCGGAGAAGCGATGCCACAGGGTCAGAAGCGCTGGTCGAAGTACCCTTCCCAGGCGACTCATCACCTGCAAAGGTCAACTAGAAGTCAAGCGTGAATCACTCCTACCAGACTCAACTTGCCTTTCGGCGTGCTCTATTTCGTTCACGACGGAGCTGACGGCGTTCCTCTTCTGAAGCTCCCCCCCACACACCGGAATCTTGATTGGTCTTTAACGCGAACTCAAGGCATAGATCACTGACTGAACAGTCGACACACACAGCCTTTGCCGCTGCAATTTGACGCAATGCCCGTCCGGTAGAACCGATGGGGAAAAAAAGAGTGGGGTCCGCTTCACGGCACTTAGCAGTGTTTCTCCACACGCCGCTCTCCAGCAACATAGATCCTCGAGCGCTCACGTCTTAGTTTCCTCCAGGTGCTACTCGCGAAAGGGGATCCACGAGAGAATAATCGTTGCCGACTCTACAAACCTCGGCTGCGAGAAACTGCTACAACGCCAAATCGACACCCCAAAACGGTCTGGCTGAACGAGATGGCGCGTTCACAGCGATACGACAGATTACGGTCGGTTGCATGGTCGATCAAGAGAATCTTTTTGCGGCGTTAGCTATGGCTTCAACTCGCGGTATCGGAGCTAACCGATGATGCAGCGCCCGGCGATATATGCGCATAGAGGTGTCTCACAAAACGCCCGAGAAAATACGATTCACGCATTTGAACTCGCTCTAGAAATGGGGGTTGACGGTATCGAACTGGATATCTGGAAAAGCAGAGACGGGCATCTGATTGTTCACCATGACCCCGATGTCAATGGAATCTCAATACAAGAGACAAAGGCATCTGAACTCCCCAGCTTCGTGCCGACCCTCACAGAGGCGCTGGACGTTTGTTCAGAATTGAGGGTAAACATCGAAATCAAAAGCTCTGATCAAGATCGAAGCGCAACCTTTCATTTGGCAGAAGTACTCGTAGAGATGTTGCGATTTCGCCCCGAACCGGTGGACCGTTGGCTCATTTCATCCTTCGACCATGACGCCATGGATCGCATCAGCGATAACGCTCCAGAGTTTCAAACCGGACTATTGATTTGGGAAGAGCCTTGGCGTTCCGTGCTGCTTCGCGCCAATGATCAAGGACATTGTGCTCTTCACCCACACGAGTCACTTGTCGATGGGACCATGGTTCAAGCGGCCAGAGAAAACGGGTTACAACTAAATGTTTGGACGGTCAACGACGTACAACGCGCTGGAGAGCTAGCCAACTTCGGGGTCGAGGGTCTGATCACTGACATCCCCGACGACATCATGAGACAGTTGGATGCTGGAACCTAACTCTCTCTGACCTCAGCTGGAATAACTAGGCGAAGGATTTGCGGGCACCAAGAGAAGTTAAGCCGCTCAACTTCGCCTAAATAATCGCCATCGAGTTGGTACGGAAATGGGTTGTACCCCACGATTGAGAGTTCAGACAAATCGTTGGCAACATGCAGGTCATCGTTGTTCTCAACAGGTTTGCCTTCGAACAGATCCCTTAGCAAAGCAAGCATTGTCTGAAACCCCATCGTCCGAAGAGCGACGACACTTAGCCCTTTACTCAAGGTCGCAGCGGGGGCCAAAGACAATGGTCGACTACCCAGATACGTATAGGGATCAGTGTTCAACACAACTGTCAAATAACTGTCGTCGACAGTAGCCAACGGATGTTCTACTTTCATTCGTGGCTCCGAGCGGTCGTAGTGGCGGAGCCATGTATCAACACCAGCCCAAAGAAATAGAGGGTGACTTGCGTAACGCTTCACAGCCGGTCGCCGCTCCACCTGCTTTACGACCGCAGCGTCAAAACCATTGCCGCAATGAAAAAGAAAATATCGGCCGGCAACCTCACCGAGACCAACTGACTCAATCGAATTGGTGGCTATAGCGGTGATCGTTTGTCTCGTCGCTTCTAAAGGATCATCGTCCAATCCGATCGTTCTCGCAAAGACGTTGGTCGAACCACCAGGCAGAGCAGCCAAGACACAATCCGTTCCGGCTAGTCCATTGGCTGCTTCGTTGAGAGTGCCATCACCGCCTAGAACCGCGACCAGATCGGTGCCAGTAGAAGCGGCACCGCGCGCTAACCGTGAAGCGTGCCCGCGACGACTGGTCAGTGCCAACTCGACTTCATGGTGCTCACCCAGCGCCGCTTGAATTAATACGCGAGTTCTTGCCGTGACAGACGACGCCGATTCGTTGACGAGGAGCAAAATCCGCACCCAGCCAGTGTCGCCGATTTTTCACCCAAGAGTCGAATTGCCATCTGACCAACATCGTTATTCGACTCTTCATCAACGAGTCTGTGAAATTTTTCAACTTTTGATTTGGATCTCTAACAACCTCGGGGCAGAATCCACAACCATGAAGGTCGTAGTTTGCGTCAAACAGATCCCCGACCCAGCCCTGCCGGGTGAGTTGGATCCATCAACGAATTACCTAAAGCGAGATGACAAATTGATTCTCGACGAATCAGACTCTTACGGGGTAGAGATGGCACTCCAACTAGTAGAGAGTGCTGGCGGAGGTGAAGTGTCGCTTGTATCGATGGCTCCCAATGGCGAAGTCAGTGGACTGAGAACCGCCTTGGCCATGGGAGCGGAAGAAGCGGTGCTCATCAGCGATGATGCCCTCGCTGGAAGCGACGCACTCGGTACTGCCCGTGTCTTAGCTGCAGCTATCTCAAAAATGTCTCCCGACCTGGTACTGGCCGGAGTTGAGTCATCCGACGGCTATACAGGCACCGTGCCGGAAATGATCGCAGGAGTGCTGGAGATGCCATCGATCACCTTCGCGAAACAAATCGAAATTGACGGCAACACCGTAAAGGTGCAACGTCAAACTGAAGCCGGATATGACGATGTTGAATGTGCGACACCAGCCCTAGTTTCAGTTACCGCAGGCGTCGTGGAGCCCCGTTACCCATCGTTCAAAGGAATTATGGCCGCGAAAAAGAAACCCTTGGAAGAGCTCGATCTTGCCGCCTTAGGTATAGATAGCTCTACGGTTGGAAAAAACGGTGCGCGGCAAGAAACCGTGAGAGTCACTGACGCGGAGGAACGACAAGCAGGCGAAGTCATCGAAGACGAAGGCGACGCCCACCAAAAGATTGTTGAGTTCTTGGGTGAACTCAAGATCGTCTGAGGAGGTCGCGAATGTCTGTTGAAACCATCCTTGTATTTGGCGAAGGTGATGAAAGCGGTCCGAGCGTGCTGACACTTGAACTGCTCGCCGCTGCGCGAGGTTTAGCAACCAATGTGGAGGTGTTTGTTGCTGGAGACGGGGCGGCGGTGGCAACCGAGTTAGGAGCCCACGGAGCCTCGACGGTGTACAGCACAGGGGCTCTTGATGGCAAACTTATGGGCGTTCACGCCGCTGCGACGTTGCAAACGCATTTAGATTCAAACCCAGCTGACGCAGTTTTCTTTGGCCAAACTGCAGATGGACGCGACACAGCTGCTCGACTCGCTGTGAGACTCGACCAACCCGTCATTACTAATAACGTTGGAGCGGTAATCGAAGACGGCACCTTAGTTGTCGAGGAGCCAGTTTTTGGTGGCACCCAGAACGTCTTCACAGCTTTCAGAAACGAAGGCCCTTCGTTGGCCTTGTTCAGACCCAAATCATTTGAAGCAGAACCCGCGGGCGGTGGCACCGCCGCGGTCGTACCCGTTGACGTTGTCGACCCCGGGGCGGCTGGTTCCGCGACTGTCACTGGTAGACACATAGAGGAACGTTCGGGGCCACAGTTGGATGACGCTGAAGTAGTCGTGTCAGGTGGACGCGGTTTGGGTCAGCCCGAGGCTTACGCAATGGTTGATGAGCTCGCTGGACTATTGGGAGCAGCATCTGGTGCCTCAAGAGCGATAGTTGACGCGGGCTGGGTTCCCTACGCGAAGCAGGTCGGTCAGACCGGCAAAGTTGTCAAGCCGAATGTGTACGTTGCCTGTGGTATTTCGGGCGCGACACAACACCTCGTTGGTATGAAGGGATCTAAGAACATCATCGCTATCAACAAGGACCCAGAAGCACCCATCTTTGGTGTTGCTGACCTTGGCATCGTTGGCGATGTTCACAAAGTCATCCCGGCGCTCATTGAGGCACTAAAGGCGCGCTAACACCCTCCTCATGTTCCCGATCCAGAAGCCCGCCAAGGCTTCTAAATCAATGGCCAGGGCCATCGGTAACCATCGTCCTCAGGGAAGAACGGCGATTGCTGCAGCCATTCAGCTCGTCCAATCAGAGCTTCAACTTCGTGCTCTTCGAGCCATGACGAAATTCGGTAGACGGAGCCTTCGCAGACGCGTCTCACCCCGCACATCAGATCCTCATTGATGGGTTGATTAGCAAAGTCCCAGATCACTGTCCGTAACTTAAAGTCGCTCGAAAAACAGAGTCCGTGATCGATGCCGTAAATAGCGCCCCAGTTCGATAGTAGGCAATGGCCGGCTTTTCGGTCAGTGTTATTGGCCAACAGATCCAGAACACACAGCTTCTGGAGACTTTCGTGATGCTGCGGATCCTTAACCAAGGTGAAGTGATGTTGTTCAAAGTCCGCATCAATGAACAGTTGAACGGAACCCACCCCATGTGGTCCCACACGCTCAAGGGTTGGAGGAACCACACTCCAACCCAACTCCTGACTCAACTCGTATGCCGCTATTTCTCTCTTGTACAGACCTGGAGGGAAGTCCCATAGCGGCCGCTCACCTTCAACCGGTTTATAGATGGCGTTGACCGCCCTTTCACCCTCCACAACCCGCACTAGGAAAGTCGCGTTTGAGCTGTACGGCATTCGCGCCAGCAGTTCAATGTCACCTTCTTGTAAGACTTGCCGCGCCACGTCAAAACCGAGAAATTGGTTTGAGGACCGATCGCTGCTACCAGCGCCACTGTCATTCACCAACGCGCCTGTGTCCGTTCTGTCGGCCAAAATCTCGACCATATTCAATAAGAAACAACGCATGATCGATAAAGGCCTTCGCCTGACCGAAACTGATGTGAATATGTGCCTCGGACGGGTCGCCTTCATCTTGATCAGGTAATTCCTGCGCCACAACAACTATTCCTTGAGGCTCGTCGTTCACTCCGATAGCTAACGCCCCCACAGTCCACACCGCGTTGGGAGGTTCGACCATTTCCGTGATTCGAACTGACTCCAGCTCACCCTGGTTTGCCTCAACAACTTCCGCAAGATGGCTAGCGAGAGACTGCACTTGCCCTTTTTCGACTTTGAGGGTTAAGACGACACCTTCTGCTTCCGCTTGAAGATAGAAAATTCGTTCTCCCGGGCCGCCAACCGTTCCGGCAACGAAGTTTGTTGGGTTCCTAATTTCGTAATTGTCAGTCATAGTTCCTACTCAGAAAAGTTGGGTTTGTTTAAGCCGGAGAGAGATCACTGAGTACCCCAGTGTTATTGACGGACAGCACCACTGGGCCGCCTGAGCCGTAGAGAATGGCGGTAACTGAACAGGGAGACACCACTGTCCGCTGAAACAGATCTAAGTGTGTTCCCATCGCATGAGCAACTAGGGCGCGAATGGGATCCGCGTGGCTAACAGCAACTACCGTCTCCCCGGGATGCTTTGCTACCAGACGACTTGTTGCCTCAGCTATCCGCGTCTGCATTTCAAGAAAGGATTCGCCATTAGGGAATCTGAAGCCCGACGGGTATTTTTGCACTGAAGACCACGCCTTTAGCTTTCTGAGATGGCTGAGTTTGCGACCAGTCCAATCACCGACGTCAAGTTCAATCAGGCCCCGATCTCGTTTAACTGTGACACCAAGCTCTTTGGAAATAGCTTGCGCCGTCTCCTTGGTTCTCTCTAGAGGACTGGCGTAAATCGCGGCGATGCGTTGTTTCCCCATCCCTGCTATTCGTTGCCCGACCTTCTTTGCTTGATCCGCGCCAACGTCGGACAGGTGCACCCCGGGCTTTCGACCGTAAAGCTCGACACCGGTGGTCGGTGTTTGTCCATGCCGGACAAAAAGGATGAGGGAAGGTCGCTGGGTTAAGGCCACGAAGTGTGACCGTAGTCGTTAAAGACGCCTCGAAGTCTGCAACACTCGGCGTTGTGGAACCTCTAGCGCAGCTCGCCGAAGCTATAAGTGAGTGTCGTCGTTGCGAGCGACTTGTCGAATGGCGAGAGAAAATAGCCACCGAAAAACGTGCAGCTTACGCAGAAGAAGAGTACTGGGGTCGCGGTGTTCCAGGATTCGGGGACCCTTCAGCCAAAGTAGTGATTGTCGGGCTTGCTCCCGCAGCCCATGGCGCAAACAGAACGGGTCGCGTATTTACAGGGGATCGATCGGGAGATTTTCTCTTCGCTTCGCTGCATAGGACCGGTTTTGCCAACCAACCTTTAGCCCAACACATCGGTGATGGACTCACCCTTTTCGATGCCTACGTGACAGCAGCGGTCCGATGCGCGCCGCCAGCGAACAAACCCACACCAGAGGAACGAGATAATTGTCGCCCTTTCATCGAAAAGGAGTTAACCCTGCTTCGTGACAGCAGGGTCTTTGTAGCGTTGGGACAATTCGGTTATCAGGTTGCCTCTTCGATTCTTGGGGTACGACCAAGGCCCCGGTTCGGTCACGGCGTAGTCGTGCCGTTAGAGCAGAGCAATGATGGAATCGAACGACACGTTGTTTGCTCCTTTCATCCGAGTCAACAAAACACCTTCACAGGACGTTTGACGGAGGCCATGCTCGACCAAGTTTTCATCACGGCTCGTGAGTTAGCTGGTATGGACCCCATCTAGTCTTGCGTTGTGCCTACGTTTTCCAAATTGAGACTTCTGTGCATCTGCCTGGTCATCGTATGCCTCACCTCTGCTAGCGCATGTACCTCTCAATCCTCCCAAACCCGGTCAGCGGACCCTTCAGATTCTTCATTCAATAACCCCGGCACGCTCCCGACTGAGAGCACACCAGCGAGCACCGAATACTTACTCGACATCGGTACCACCGTTGCATTTCTCGATTCATGTATCTCCGACTCCGGCCTGGTCGGTCCATGTCACTGCGCAGCGGAACTGCTGGTTTATGACGCTGACTCAAACGACATCGCTGCTCTAGAAGACCGCATGAGCGCTTTTAACGAATTTCCATCTGAACTAGCCGGCCTCTTGGTGCAGTGCAGGGGAGCGGAGAGGCCCCCTGCATGGGAAACATCAACGAAGGAGATCTATCTCGCCGCGTGCACCCAGAGTTCAGATCGGCTACTGGATCTATGCCGTTGTTCGGCATCTCGCGCGGCTGATGTGATCCCCGAGGAGCGGCTTGCGGAGTTTCTGTCAGCTACGGACTTAAGGCCGAACATGGCCGACCTCATCGGCGTATGCCTTTGAGGGATCCGCAACGGCTACTTTCGGGTAGGGAGAAGCGCTGGTTGCTCCCACGCGAATTCTGGCCACCTCTTTCGGGATTTTTCACTCAATTTGTGCATTAGTTCGATCGCGCCCGGGTCGTCGTCACCTGGGCGGCCGATGAGATAGCCACCCTCCAACATTTTCATGATGATTTCTCGACCTAAAGGTGTGCGCACGATCGTCAGCGTCCAGTCGCTGTATTTTCCTATGCCACCTGTCGATATATCGGCGTGTTCAGCAGCGAAATCTGGACAATAGTTGCAGCCTTCCCGCGTCCATGCGTGACATTCTTTCAGGTTAATTTCGTAATAGCCGCCGTCATGAGTCCAGATTTGGAACACACCCTTGATATTTGTTTTCTTAATTGTGTGGCGGTCTAGGCCATATTTCTGCTCGAACAGTTCCTCGAAGATTGCTTCGTCGAAGGATTTGGAACACAGCAGACCGATGTTCAACGCGAACCTGTTGCCAACTTTGCCGATCTTCCTCGACTTCGCCACAGGAACTATTGAACTTTGACAACTCATTCCCACTAGAGCAATTTTTTTCGCGCCTGCTTCGATTGCTTCGTTGTAAGCGAGTGTGTTGGCGGAGTAGGTGTAACGACTGCCGGCTCCTCGAACAACGTCATCTCGATTGAATGCCACCCCGGGGGAGGCCGTCCATTGTGATCCCTCACCTTCACCGACATAGGAGGTCAATGCGGCATCGATATATCCGTTCTCCAGTGCCCAAATAAGAATTGCTGACACAAGCCCGCCGTCTTGTCCTACTTCATGGATGAAGTCATCAGAAGCTCTCGTCAGGATGATGTCTTTATAAATGCCTGAAGGTTCCTCTGAAGTTCGCGGCCTGCTGAATAAAAAGTCGTCTGCTTCATGCTCCCATGTCCGAAAACGGGGACAGGCTCGAGTGCAACTGGTACAACCCTTCTCGCCGTGGCCACAGTTATCTTCCCCTAGCTCTTCTTCAAGGTGGAATGGCTTGAAGCCCCCTTGAACGTGGTCGTAACCAATGACGTCGTGAGGACAGCTAATGACACAGCCAGCGCAACCTGTGCATAGGCCAGAGGTGATTACCTCTTCGTGAAGCTCTTTCCACTGAAAGGACCAACGTTCACGTTTTGGTGTTTCGGTGCTTTGTTCAGCCAGGGCCATGCCAAAGAGAATAGGCCGTTGAGACTAAATCCACGCGCTAAAAATCAATCGTCACTGTGCTTTTGGGATGATGAGGAACCACGAGCTAGGGTGATCGTTCGCGCTGCCGCATTGTTCGCTAGTACAGAGGCCTGCCACCCCCGAGGACCAATGAATGAATTTGAGCTACTAGAGCTATTGGGTGATGCCCGCGTAGCCACGCTGGCGACCATTCGAGCCGACGGCCGTGTTGATCTTGTACCAGTGACGTTTGCTTTCGACGACCGGACTGTTGTGACGGCTGTTGATCACAAGAAAAAGTCAACAACAGAGCTGAAGCGGCTGGACAACATTCGACAATTCCCAGAAGTAACTCTTCTCGCCGACTGCTATGACGACGACGATTGGAAACAGCTCTGGTGGGTGAGGATTCGAGGCCGAGCCAAGGTGCACGAAAGTGGCACCGAGTGCGATCGTGCTATCGATCTCTTATGCGAACGTTACGCCCAGTACGCCGAAAAACGCCCGAAGGGTCCCGCCATCGTGATCGAACGGACCGAACTGACTGGCTGGAAAGCCTAATTAACTTCGTAGGGCTCCAGCCAAACCAGTTTTCTACTGTCAAGAGCAGCTGACCAGCAACCCAATTGGATTATCAGCGCCCTCGGCAGGATTCGAACCTGCGCTCATGGCTCCGGAGGCCACTGCTCTATCCCCTGAGCTACGAGGGCGGGTTAGCGAATGTATCGCGTTGAAGAAGGCGCTCCACACCAGCGTAGGTTTCGAAACGCAATCATAAGTCGCTTCGAGTGGAGGGGGTCTCAGCGGTACAGTCGAGATTGTCTCATTGTCATAGTGACCATGAGCTTTCATTGTGACCGGCAGGGAGCAGTTTGGTGATTACAGAAGTCTTGGCAACAGCCTTGGCGGACTCATTCAGTGAACTGGATATTCAAATCGCCGCGAGCGAGATTCAAATGGAACGTCCCTCCCTTCGCGAACATGGAGACTGGTCGTCCAACGTTGCTTTAATGACATCAAAAAGCCTTGGTCGAAACCCTAGGGAATTAGCGGAGGACCTCGTAAAACTCGTCGAGTTGAAATCACTCGACTCGATTGAACGCATGGAAGTAGCAGGTCCAGGCTTCATTAATTTCCATCTTGCACCTCAGTGGCTACATGACGTTCTAACGGATGTCCTGACGCAAGGTGAAGACGGTTATGCGCGACCAACAGTTGGAAACGGTGCATCAATCAACTTGGAGTTCGTCTCGGCTAATCCCACGGGTCCGCTGCATGCAGGAGGAGGTCGCTGGGGCGCATACGGAGACAGCCTCGCCCGCATATTTCGCCGGTGTGGCTACGAAACATTCACCGAGTACTACATCAACGACCGCGGACTTCAAACAGAGCTCTTCGGAGCTTCTCTGGCGGCGAGACGAGATGGCACCGAGCTACCCGAAGACGGATACGCGGGGGAATACGTTGCGGAGTGGGCGAGCGAGATGCCCTATGAAGCAGATCCTGTTGCCTGGGGCCAAGAACGAGCCTTAACCGACGTACGAGAGTCCCTCACGTCGATGAACGTAGGGTTCGATCACTGGGCTAGCGAAACGGCACTGGTCGAGTCGGGGGCCATGGAAGAAGCCGTAGGGATTCTTCGAAGTGCCGGATGGGTTGATGAACATGACGGAGCCACATGGCTGCGAACCTCAGATTTTGGAGACGAAAAGGACCGTGTCCTTGTCAAGAGCGACGGTGAACCCACCTACTTCGTGCCTGACATCGCTTATCACCACCAGAAATTTCAACGCGGAGAACTCGTCATCGATGTTCTAGGTGCCGACCACCACGGATATGTCCCCAGGATGGCGGCTGCTATGGAGATGCTGGGCCACCCACCGGACTGCTATGAAGCGATCATCGGCCAAAACGTCACCTTGGTCAGGGGCGGCGAAGAGATCAAACTTTCCAAGCGCACTGGCACCATGGTGGAAGTCCGGGAGCTGATTGAAGCGGTCGGCCCTGACGTTGCTCGATTCGCCTATCTGCTCCAGTCCATTGACACGCGACAAACCATCGACATCGACGTGTTATCTAGTCAAGCAAACGAAAATCCCGTGTATTACGTGCAATATGCGTATGCGCGAATAGCGGCAGTCGGTCGCGAAGCAACACATCGCGGAGTTTCGCGCGATCCGTTTGACGAGATAGACGTGACAGTTCTGACGCATGAGCGGGAACTCGAGATCCTTCGATGTCTTTCTACGTTGCCTGAGATAGTCGAAATTGCAGCACGCGACAGAGCACCCCACCGGGTAGCGAACTGGATTCGAGAATTGGCAGCGACGTTTCACGGTTTCTACCACGACTGCCCGGTACTGCGATCCGATACTGATGAAGCAGTTCAACAAGCACGACTTTGGTTGGTTGAGTCCGCACGCGTTGGCTTTGCCATAGGGCTCGATCTTCTCGGTATTGCCGCCCCCGAAGAAATGTGAAAGGACCACATGAATCAGTCAGAAACTGTTGACGGTCCTGTCCCCATGTCTCTGCTTCCCGACTCAGCACAAGCTGGCCCTCGAGGAGAGTTACAGATCGGAGGGCTATCGGTTGACGAATTGGCAGCCAAATATGGCACACCGCTGTTCATATACGATGAGGAACACCTCCGGTCGCGATGCAGGGAAGCTCTCACTGCATTGGGTGCGGGAACCGCCTACGCGAGCAAGGCCTTCCTCTGCACTGCGATGGCGCGCCTAGTCAACGAGGAAGGGTTACACATCGACGTCGCCAGCGAAGGCGAGTTGCTGACGGCAATAGCAGCGGAAGTCCCTGGAGAGCGGATTGTTCTGCATGGCAACAACAAGTCGCTCGCGGAGTTGTCGTTGGCCCGCTCCCATGGGGTGGGTCGGATTGTCGTCGATTCGTTCGATGAACTCAGTCGACTGCGGAACCTTCACGAGGTTGATGGGGTAGTAGCGCCGATTCAACTACGAGTGACTCCAGGAGTCGAAGCGCACACCCACGAATACATCTCAACCGGACAGAATGACTCCAAGTTTGGATTCGGATTGGAATCCGGTGCAGCACGGCGAGCTGTAGAAAGCTGCGCGTCCAATCCTGGCGTTGAGTTGATGGGAATTCATCAACACATCGGTAGCCAGGTATTCAGGGCCGACAGTTTCGCCCGAGCCCTCGAAGTCGTTGTCGCCTTCTCTGAACCACTTGGCTTACCAGAATTATCAGTGGGAGGAGGTCTTGGCGTCGCATACCTTGAATCGGAAACAGCGCCCTCCATAAGCGAATGGGGGGAAATGCTTAGAGAAGCTTGCGAACGTCTCGGAGTCAAAGCTCAGGTGTCCGCCGAACCCGGACGGTCAATCGCAGCGCAGGCAGCAGTCACGGTGTATTCGATAGGAACAGTCAAGGAAATACCCGGTATCAGAACCTATATCGCTGTTGATGGTGGCTTCGGCGATAATCCGAGACCGATGCTTTATGGCAGCGGATACACAGCATTTGCCCCAACCAGATTTACTGAGCCACGCAACTCTGTGGCTCGGATAGTCGGAAGGCACTGCGAGTCAAGTGATGTCATCGTCCAAGAAGCACGCCTTCCAGCCAATCTGGATGTAGGTGACTTGATAGCGACCCCAGTAACCGGTGCGTACGGGTATTCGATGGCGAGTACGTACAACAGAATGCCTCGGCCTGCAGTCATCTTTGTTTCCGAAGGCAAGGAGCGACTTGTGATTCGTAGAGAAACCGCTGAAGATCTGCTGGCTCTGGACCTCGATTGAATTGGAGTCTGACGCGCATTAAGTCGCTGACAGTGACAAATCGACACCGAGATTAGGCCCGTGGACCGGTACCGTTGAAGCCATGCAGTCGGAATCACCTTCACCTGTTCGAGTCGGACTTTTGGGATGCGGCACGGTCGGTGGCGCATTAGCCAGAATCATCCACGCGGATGCGGATCGCATAGCGGCTCGGACCGGCGTCCGACTCGAGGTCGCCGGTATCGCTGTTCGCAACCTTTCAGCCGACCGAGATGTCAGCTTCCCAGAAGAAGTATTCACTCGAGAGCCACAAGCACTAGTTGGCTCACCAGATGTTGACATTATTGTCGAAACAATTGGTGGAATTGAACCCGCCCGACAGTTGGTCATCGATTCGCTGAAGTCGGGAAAACCTGTCATTACGGCTAACAAAGAGCTAGTAGCCAACGTAGGGCAAGAACTATTTGAAGCAGCGTCTGCTGGAGGAGTAGATCTTTTGTTCGAAGCGGCGGTTGCAGGCGGAATTCCGCTCATTCGAGTGCTGCGAGACTCGTTGGCCGGAGAACGCATTCGCCGGGTTATGGGGATAGTCAACGGTACGACGAACTTCATCTTGACCAAAATGACTGAGGAAGGTGCTGACTACGCCGATGTACTGGCAGAAGCTCAAAGTCTCGGATTCGCCGAAGCCGATCCGACTGCAGACGTGGAAGGCGGAGATGCCGCCGCGAAGGCAGCAATCTTGGCCACAATCGCCTTTGGAGCCAAAGTGGTGGCTGGAGACGTATACCAAGAAGGAATAAGTCAGGTTTCCAAGGCCGACATAGCGGCCGCCTCACATATGGGTCACGTCATCAAACTGCTAGCCATAGCGGAATCAGATGGAGGCGAAGTAGCGGTCAGAGTGCATCCGACCATGGTTCCGCACAACCACCCACTTGCCGCGGTTCGGGAGAGCTTCAATGCGGTGTTCTTGGAAGGTTCAGAAGTCGGCGACCTAATGCTCTACGGCCGCGGCGCGGGAGGAGGCCCGACAGCCTCAGCGATGCTGGGGGACCTTATTTCCGCGGCCAAAAACCTTCAGCAAGGGGTGGCAAATGACATGGGGTCCTTGTCCGAAGTAGGGATTCGGGCCATTGACGAAACTGCTAGCGCGTTTTACCTTCAACTGGACGTTGAAGACCAGCCCGGAGTGTTAGCGGCTGTCGCAAGCGTGTTTGGTGCACATGGAGTGTCAATCCGGTCGATGGAACAACAAGGCCATGGTGCTACCGCTCACTTGGTATTCATAACCCACGAGGCTAAAGAAGCAGATGTGCAGTCCACGCTTCGCGAATTGCGAGACCTGAAACAGGTGCGCGATATAGGTGCCCTGATTCGCGTCATAGGCAATTAATCGCTCGGGGATTGAAACTATGAGGTATGAGAGCACTCGCGGCAAAGCTCCGGTTCTTGAATTCGGTGACGTTTTGCTCGCTGGGTTGGCAGAGGACGGCGGACTCTACGTGCCGACGGAATTTCCAAGGTTGACACCAGCAGATCTTCGATCATTTGCGGAAATGTCCTACAGCGATGTCGCGACAAGAGTGTTGGCACCCTTCGTGTCACCGTCAATCGAGAACGATGACCTAGGAGCAATGATCGAAGAATCCTATGCGACGTTTCAGCACCCCGAGGTTGTCCCGGTCCGACCATTAACTTCCGAAATCGGGGAAGACCGCCACTTGGTAGAACTTTTCTGGGGTCCTACATTTTCGTTCAAGGATGTGGCACTGCAACTCTTAGGAAGATTGTTTGAACATGAGCTTTCCCGTCGGGATACGACGGTAACGATCGTTGGAGCTACTTCTGGAGACACGGGCAGCGCCGCAATAGAAGCCTGCAGGGACCGAGACGGAATTGACCTTGTCATGCTGCACCCCCGTGGGCGAGTATCTGAAGTGCAACGGCGCCAGATGACAACCGTCGCGAGCACGAACATTCATAACGTCGCAATCGAAGGCACATTTGACGATTGTCAAGACCTTGTGAAGGCGATGTTCGCTGACCTTCAATTTCGAGAACAGCACCGGTTGGCGGCGGTGAACAGCATCAACTGGGCGCGTGTAGCAGCACAAACGGTCTATTACTTCACAACAGCTTCAAAGCTTGTAAGTCCGAATGAGCGAATCTCGTTTTGTGTGCCAACCGGAAATTTCGGGAATATCTTTGCGGGCTACATCGCCGCTCAAATGGGCCTGCCTGTTCATCGGCTGGTGATCGCAAGCAATCACAACGACATACTTACTCGTGCCCACGCTTCAGGAATCATGGAGATTCAGGAGGTTGAGCCATCAACTAGTCCTGCCATGGATATCCAAGTCTCAAGCAACTTCGAGCGATTACTTTTCGATCTGAGTGGTAAAGACGCCTCATGGTTACGTGATGCAATGCAGGAGTTTCGGTCGAACGGAAGTCTGACCTTGGAGCCACCCGTCCTCGAGCGCCTACGTAACTTTTTTGACGCAGGAACAGCGACGGAGCAAGAAGTAGCGAAAACAATCGCCCAAGTGCATTCAACACAACAACAGTTCTTGGACCCCCACACAGCGGTGGGCGTGAACGTGGCGCGACAAATTGATCTGGGTAACGCCCCCGTAGCCATCATGGCTACAGCTCATCCAGCCAAATTTGAAGCTGTGGTCAAAGAGGCCACCGGTGTGGCTCCACCCCAACCAGAAGAGATCACTGCCTTGGGCGACAAACCGGAACGATGTGCTGATCTGCCCAATGACTTAACTTCGGTCATGGAGTTTGTATTGGGGGTATCGGAGTGAAGAGAATTCCGTTGACGTTGTGAGTGGCCTCGCTCGGTCAGTAACCTTGTTGCACCGTTCCGTTGTTCACATCGTTTCGTGAGCAACGCAACCGGGCCGAGGTGGCGGCTGTCGTCTGGGTCCCGATGAACGGCCTGAAACTGCTTCCCGGTGCAGGCACTCTGCCCCGAGACTAAGAGGATGAAATGTCAGATCAGCCAGACCGAGCGCTTCTCGAGGCGAAATCCCGAGATGATTTAGTAACCATGGCCGGAGCGCTCGGAATCGAAGTCGCTCCGCGCGCCCGCAAGGCAAACATTATCGATGACATCCTGAACGGCCCGTCATCTACCCAAGATTCGTCCCAGATCGACGAAACCAGCAGCAAAGGGGGCAAATCAGTGGACGCAGCGGATTCCGATTCGACTGAAGCTGATCCGCCTGAAGACTCAGATGAATCCGAAGCCCCCAAACCAGAACGGGAAGCTGATGACTCAGGAGTTGCCGAACCAGGAAACCGCCGCCGTCGTCGACGCGGACGAGATCGCGATAAGGATGATAACTGGCAGGGAGAACCGGTCGAATGTGAAGGAATCCTCGACCTCCGCGATGAGGGATACGGATTTCTTCGCACCACAGGGCCACTTCCTTCTAATGACGACGTTTACGTGGCAGCGAAACAAGTTAGAACTCACGGACTACGCAAAGGTGACATCGTTAAAGGAGCTAGTCGCCCAGCTGCTCGGAACGAAAAAAACCCGGCGTTAGTGCAGATCGATGAAATCAATGGATCAGAACCGGGCGAGACTCGAGAGCGACCACTCTTTGAGGATCTCAAAGCTGTTCATCCCCGCGATGCCCTGAAACTTGAGGTAGATGGGACGGAGAACCCAACAGCAAGAGTCATCGACCTAGTGGCACCCATAGGTAAAGGCCAAAGGGGTTTGGTGGTTTCTCCCCCTGAGTGTGGGAAGACCTCAACCGTCCGAGAATTAGCCGTAGCTCTTGAAAACAATCATCCGGATCTCCACATGATCGTTCTGCTCATTGACGAACGACCAGAAGAAGTCACCGAAATTGCCGACGTTGTCGAAGGCGAAGTTCTGGCTTCTACGTTTGACCGGCCTCCAGAAGAACACACCCAGGTTGCTGAACTAACACTCGAACGAGCCAAACGGATGGTTGAGGGCGGTCTTGACGTCGTCATCCTCATCGATGGACTCAGCCGGCTGGCGAGGGCATACAACTTGGTAGCCCCAGGTAACGGGAAAGTCCTCGTCGAAGGAGTCGCCGCGGGAGCGTTATACCCACCCAAACGCTTTTTTGGTGCAGCGCGAGCCCTCGACGAAGGTGGATCCCTGACCGTTATCGCCACCGCAGCGGTCGAAACGGGATGGCGTCTCGACGAAATGATCCTTGAGTCCCTTCAGGGGACCGCTAATTCCGTGGTCAGGCTGGATCGGCGAGCTGCCGACAGGAGGGTGTATCCCGCTATCGATGTGGTTGCCTCATGCACCCGGGAACTTCATCGACTCAAAGGGGACGCGCGAATGCTTGAAGGCCATGCGCTAGCCGACGCGCTCGTAGCAATTGAAGACGATGTTTCGGGATCTGCCATCGACTGGGTCTTGGACCAAATCAAATCGACCAGAACCAATCAAGAAATCCTCAGTAACCTGTCGGCTTCGACGGGTTCTGTCGCCCCGTCTTGAGCGACAAGCGCCTATTTATCGTTGTGGGCGTGCGATTTGACGACTCAACCGCCAGAATAGATCCATCATGAAGAGTGATATCCACCCTAACTACCGTCCTGTTGTCTTCCGAGATGCCGGAGCTGACTTTTCCTTCGTCACACAGTCGACTGTCGAAACAGCCGACACGATCGTCTGGGAAGACGGCAACGAGTACCCACTGGTGACAGTTGAGCTATCCAGTGCCAGTCACCCCTTCTTCACCGGGCAGATGAAGATTGTTGATACCGCCGGGCGAGTAGAACGATTCGAACGTCGCTACGGACGTCGTCGCGGGTCGGAACGGAACGCTGACGGCGCCAAAGAATAAGCCGAGTTGTGGCGCTAGAACCCGAACGCCGCCGTCAACTGCATGCGATGAAACTCCGCTCACTTGTGGGCGAGTATTTGACTGCATCGGTAGAAGACGTCCATGGAACTGAAGACGGAGCGACAGCAACCCTCAGCGACGGCAGTGTCGCCGTGCTTGCTGAGGAGCGCGCCCACCGCGCATTAGGGGCTGCCCTTGCATCATCGGTTCGATCATCACTTGACGATATTTACCTTTTCGCCGCTAACGAAAGCGGGGTGCTGGCCCGGCGGGCTCTGCTGTTTTCGGGGCCCATTCAGGTATGGGAAATCACGAAAGACCAAGTAACCCCAGCAGCGGCTGCCGAGCCACTGTCTCCGATAGACCCAGTTTCTGCACCTCAGTTGATCGAGGTTCTTCATGATTCGGGACTTGAAGTAGTCCACGAACATGGAGTAATCGTCGGGGAAGTAGCCGGTCTCGAAGTTGCCCGAATCGTCTCTGACGACGCCGGAAGCCGCATAGAAGTGGGTGTTGGCGCTCACGACAGAGAAGCATTCGCTCTTTTGCACGGAGCCATCCCAACACCACAAGCCATCGAACAGGTCGCCGGTGTCGTCCGGGCCCATCGCATACCTGGAGCTGAACCTCACCCGTTGAACCGCCTTGGGGCCGAGAGATGGCTCAGGGCGCATTTGATGGCACAACCGGAAAGGATCGGCTTGTCAGAACTTGTTTGTGCTGCCCCTCCCGTTCAACGAACAAACCTCAAAGAAGCGGTGCCAGCCGTGGCACGAGGTTCATCTCAGGCGGGAGAAGTACTCGTAGTTTGCGCCGTGGGCATTGACCTCGATTTGGTGCCGTTCGCGGCAGATGCCCGATTACTTCACAACCCCGATGCAGACCTAAAGATCGTCGTACCACAACGTGATGCGCACGAAATAATCGGAGAACTTGTCGCACGAATGATTGATTCTGCCGAAGTTGTCGCCGTAGACAACGGTTGGCGCGAATGGACGAGCCTGTCATCGGTACCCTGAGAGTGTGCTTGATCGTTTGCTGCAGCTAGAGGAAGAGTTGGCTCATGTCGAGTCCCAACTTGGTGATCCTCAGGTCACGTCTGATCGCGACCGCTTTGTTGAAGTGAGCCGACGACATTCCCAGTTGGTGGAGATGATCGAAGTCGGTTCGGCGTGGCGAACTGCTCTTGAGGATGCTGCAGCAGCGCGAGAGATGGCTGAGTCAAGCAGTGGAGACGAGGTCATAGAAGCCCGTGAAATGGAAGCGGTTTCGCTTTCGGACGCCGAATCGCTGGGAGAGAAGTTTCGGTATTTGCTGCTGCCGCGAGACCCCAATGATGGTCGCAACGTAATCGTTGAGATAAGGGGGGCAGAGGGCGGCGAAGAAGCCAATTTGTGGGCCCGCGATTTATTCGACATGTACCACTCCTACATCAACGCCAAAGGATGGAGTATCGAAGTTCTCGGTAGTCACTTCAGCGATATGGGTGGCTACACCGATATCGCTTTTATGGTGAAGGGTGATGCTGTTTGGAGCCACCTCAAGCACGAAGGTGGCCCGCACCGGGTCCAACGAGTACCAGTTACGGAGTCACAAGGACGAGTCCATACCTCATCAGCTGCGGTGACCGTACTTCCAGAAGCAGACGAAGTTGAGGTTGAGATCGATCCCAATGATCTTGAGATCGATACTTATCGTTCGTCTGGCCCAGGTGGCCAATCAGTTAACACGACAGATTCGGCGGTACGCGTAACCCATCTGCCAACAGGTCTCGTGGTCTCTATGCAGGATGAAAAGAGTCAGCTTCAGAACAAAGCCAAAGCGTTACGAGTGCTGCGCGCGCGGCTTCTGAAACTCCATCAAGAAGAACAAGCGTCAAATCAAGCGGCCCAAAAACGGGACCAAATAAAGAGCGGAGGTCGGGCAGAGAAGATCCGCACATACAACTTTAAGGACAGTCGAGTTACCGATCATCGAATTGGGTTGACCGTTCACAAACTGGAACGCGTCTTGGCAGGAGACCTAGACGAAGTGGTTAAGCCCTTGATGCTTCATGAACGGGAACAACAGCTTGAGGCTGGAAATGACGAAGCTTGACGATGATCCAGGTGAGATTCTGACTGTCGGTCGACTGCACACTGACATTGCAGAGCAGCTACTCATAGCCGGTGTCGAGGACCACGAAACGAGTGCTCGTCGAATCGTAGAGGAAGCCACCGGCATAGAAGTCGAGCTACTGCCTCTTGAGAAAGATCAACCGGTCACCCAAAGGGTTGTCGCCCGAGCGGATGCAATGTCCCAAAGACGTGCCCACGGAGAACCACTCCAGTATGTGGTCGGTAGCTGGAATTTTCGTTACCTAGATCTTGCTGTTGACTCACGAGCTTTGATTCCTCGTCCGGAGACAGAAGTAGTAGCAGGATTTGCGATTGACCAACTCAAAGCGATGGATGACCGTGCTGAGGCCAGCCTCTTGGTTGCCGATATGGGAACTGGCAGCGGGGCGATAGCTTTATCGATTGCCCAAGAGGTATCGACTTCCCGGATCCATGCCACAGATATCTCTAGTGAAGCTCTCTCACTTGCTCGATCGAATCTCGCCGGTTTGGGCACCGATGCCGCGAGGGTTCATTTGCATCATGGTGACTGGTTCGAAGCCTTGCCTGACCAATTATCTGGGGAACTGGACGTATTGATCTCAAACCCTCCATATATTTCGCCGACCGATGACCTCCCGACAGGCGTTAAGGACTGGGAACCTTCAGCGGCGCTATTTGGGGGTGAAGACGGATTTACCTACCTAGATTTCTTGACTCGGCACGGCAGAGACTGGCTGCGCCCAAGAGGATGGCTCATTCTTGAATGTGGTTCGAATCAAGCTGATCGACTGAGAAAACTTGCCGTCGCCCGTGGCTACAGCGAGGTTAGAGCAGAATTTGATCTGTCGGGAGCGGAACGGTTTGTGGCTGCTCGCCGGCCCGTGGACGACATCAACCGGTCCCACCTTGTAGCGGCCGTTGACGCGCTGAACGCGGGAACATTGGTGGTAGCGCCGACTGACACCCTTCCAGGTGTACTAGCTAAGTATGACGACACGGCCGCCGTGGAGGCGTCATATAAGGCCAAAGAGCGACCAAGGGATCAACCGGTTCCGGTCTTGGTGAGTGGAATCGAACAAGCTGAAGAACTTGTTTACCTTGATGAAGGATCGCGGGAACTGATTGAAGATCACTGGCCCGGTGCTCTCACGATCGTCGCTCGGCGTCGCAATGGAGTTGATCCGGTGCACGGAGGCAACACACTGGGAGTTCGATGCCCTAATCCCGGCTGGCTGCGCCTCCTTATCGACGACTCGGGTCCGGTTACGGGTTCAAGTGCCAACCTGCACGGAGTCGAAACCAAATTCACTGCACAAGAGGCCGCCGCCACGCTGGCAGTTCAAGCCGGCTATGTCATCCAAGGCACGTCTGAAGGAGGGCTGGCATCAACAGTGGTGGACGTAACAGGGGACTCGCCTGTCGTGTTGAGACAGGGCGCCGTGACGCTACGCGGCCATTAATGGCTCAACCGGTGTTACGAATCTCAATTGGTTCCAAGAATTCGGTTCCCACGTGGGAAGATAGCTGCGTTGCAACAAAAGGAGACGCTTGGTGTCTGTCATCGCGGTTGGAGCGGACCATGCAGGATTTGAGCTCAAACAGATCATTGTTCAACACCTAACAGCTAGCGGCCACCAGATAGTCGATTGCGGCACCGACGACCAAACCAGCGTTGACTACCCGGAATTCGGTGCCGCTGTGGCCAGGTCGGTAGCGGCCGCAGAAGCTGAACGCGGCATAGTCGTATGTGGCAGCGGGATCGGCATCGTCATGGCGGCTGGAAAGGTCGCTGGTATACGCGCAGCCACTGTCCACGATGTGACCACTGCTCGCATGACCCGCGAACATAACGATGCCAATGTCATAGGTATAGGAGCACGAATGGTGGGAGAACAGACTGCCCTAGACATAGTTGATGCCTACCTGCAAGCCTCCTTTGAAGGCGGACGCCACCAAAGACGCGTCGAAAAGCTCACTGCCTTAGAAACCTTTGATTCAGCTTCCGAATAGAAAACGCGCGCAAGGACTCATTTCAAGGCATGCTGTGAATTAGCAGCCGCGACAACCGCGAAAGGCACCACCCATGACCTCCCCCAACACAATTTGGACCGTGGGACCCGACCCCCAAATCGAACAGCTGATCCGTCAGGAAAAAGAACGTCAGGCGACGAGTCTGCAATTGATAGCTTCGGAAAACTTCGCGTCACCGGCCGTGATGGAAGCAACGGGAAGTGTCTTCACCAATAAGTACAGCGAGGGATACCCGAGGCGCCGCTATTACGGTGGAAACGCGAACGTCGATGTCGCAGAACAGTTGGCGATCGATCGAGTGAAGCAATTATTCGGCGCAGAACACGCAAACGTGCAGCCCCACTCGGGTTCCCAAGCGAACGCGGCGGTATACATGGCGCTTCTCGATGCTGGAGACATCGTGATGGGAATGAGCCTCGACCATGGTGGGCATTTGACTCACGGGTCACCGGTAAACGCCAGCGGTCGCTTCTACAACTTTGTTTCATATGGTCTTACCGAGGGTGACGAACGAATCGATTACGAAGAGATGAGATCTATAGCTCTTGCAGAACGTCCCAAGCTCATTGTTGCCGGAGCGACTGCTTACCCGCGACGGATCGACCCTGAACCTTTCCGCAAAGTTTGTGACGAAATTGGTGCGTATTTCATGTTCGACGCCGCGCACATCGCAGGCTTAATTGCCGGCGGACAGCACCCCAATCCTGTGCCGTTCGCCGACGTAGTCACCTTCACCACTCATAAAACCCTGCGAGGGCCGCGCGGAGGCTGCATTCTTTCCACCGAAGCCCTAGCCAAAAAGGTCGATAGTGCTGTTTTCCCAGGGAACCAAGGTGGTCCTCTGGATCACGTCGTAGTGGCAAAGGCGGTCGGATTTAGAGAAGCGTTGGATCCGGGCTTCGCAGACTACGCCAAACGAATAGTCGAAAACGCGAGTGCATTAGCGGATGCGTTGGTGAATCAAGGATTCAGGTTGGTCTCGGGTGGAACAGACAACCATTTGCTGCTGGTCGACCTGAGAAGTTTTGACCAACAACTCACCGGTAAAGAGGCCCAAGAGGTGCTCGACCTCGGAGGGGTGACGCTCAATCGCAACACGATTCCTGACGACCCCCGTTCACCCTTTGTGACCAGTGGTGTGCGCATGGGAGTCGGTTCGGTCACAACCCAGGGAATGGGAGTCGAGGAGATGGCAAAGATTGCCGATTTCACGGCTCGAATTCTTCGTCAACGAGATGATGACAGTGCGGTCAAGGCCATCGCCACAGAAGTAGCCGATCTATGCGCTGAATTCCCGCCTTATCCGGATTGAACGGAACGATCGCGTCCGCCTTGTGTGCCCTCCATCGCGGAGCATCTGCTCGAAACTAGGCTGGAGGTTGGGTTCGAGAGCCGCAGGGTGCGTCCGTAGTGATCCACAAGTAGGGCAGTTTCAGTGAGCAGAGCACTCCAACATGCTTTGGTCTTAGGCGTATCGGCGATAGTGACTTACCTCGTCACGTTCGTCGTGACAGGTGTGGCACCCAAACTAGGAGCTGTAGTTGCCCCTAAAGCGCGGAGCGTCCACGAACGTCCCACTAGCACTGGCGGGGGAGCAGCAATGTTCGTCGGCTTCCTAGTAGCCCTTGTCGTGGCGAGTCGTTTACCCGGCTTCACTCAAGTTTTTGCAGGTTCTTCTGAAGCGTTGGCTGTAGTTGTCGCAGCAACTGTCATGTTCGCCATCGGACTGCTTGATGATCTACGCGAACTCTCAGCTCCGGCGAAGGTAGCGGGTCAGGTGTTGTCCGGCAGTTTGCTTGCAGTCCTAGGTGTCACCCTCTTTTACTTCAGGGTGCCTTTCGGACAGCTTGTTGTCTTGTCGGCAGATTGGGCGACTCTAATCACAGTATTGCTGGTCGTCGTGGTTGCCAACTCAGTAAATTTGATCGACGGACTAGACGGACTTGCAGCGGGCACAATCGCCATTGCCGCTGGAGCGTTCTACTTGTATAGCGGTGCACTTCAAAACGCGGGGGTTATCGGCGATACAAACTTAGGACCCCTCTTGGCTCTTGTGACCCTTGGTGTTTGTTTAGGTTTCTTGCCTCATAACTTTCATCCGGCACGAATTTTTATGGGCGATGGAGGAGCGTTGTTGTTAGGCCTTTTGATGGCATCAGCGACGATGACGGTGGGAGGAAGAGTCGTAGATCAATTCAGCGGGCAGGTCTACTTCTTCTTCGCTCCTATAGCGATTCCATTTCTCATTCTGGGTGTCCCACTGGTCGATGTTGCCTTGGCTGTAGCGCGACGCGCATATCGACGGGAAGGGCTTGCTACAGCTGACAAGGATCATCTTCATCACCGACTGCTGAGGATGGGTCATGGTCATCGGCGAACGGTCGTGCTTCTTTGGGCTTGGACAGGGCTGTTGTCTGGCGTGGCGCTAGTTCCGACACTGACAGGTAGTGGTGATGCGGTGCTGCCATTCGCCTTAGCTGGAGTAGCAGTGCTGTTGTTCTTCTTGTTGCGACCAAGCACGCGCTTCGCGTCAGATAATGAAGCGGAAGTTAGGAGCGCATAACACGCCAACGACGTTCGGGTTTTGACCGCCGTGTCGCTTGCAACTGACGGCACACGCCAATAGGGTGTGGCCGCTTCTTCAAGCATCTTCCAGTTCGCTACGAATTCGGAGACGGCCCGTCGCATGCGAGCATCTGCGCTCTACAAGAACAAAATATTCTTCGGCACCGATGATGCCTTTTCGCGCTCGGTTGAAATAGTTGTCACTCCAACGATTTTCGCAGGGCTGGGCTGGTTGTTCGATAGATGGCTAGGAACAAGCCCATGGATTGCAGTGTCGTTTGGCGGCGTAGCATTCTTGGGAAAGATCACAGCCGAGTGGTATCGATATGTCGGCAGAATGTCCGGTTTCGAAGAAGAAATGACGGCCGATCGTCCTACCAATCAGCGCGGCCTTGACCTAGCTGAAGAGGTAGATGATCGGTTGCCCACCGGCGTGACCCTTGAGGAGCGTGGCGACAGGTGAACGACATCATGGACCGACGGCGTGGACGCCACCTTGACCCGCAACAGGACGACGAGCCAGAGAAGGGCATAGTCGCTGACATGCTTCTGCGGGGGTCCAAAGTAGTTCCTCTTTGGCTACTGGTCTCGTTCTTGGTGTGGGGTTGGGATGGAGCCCTGTCTGCCGCGTATGGCGTTGGGTTAATCTTCGCGAACTTCATGGCGGCCGCACTGTTGTTGACATGGGCAGCTCGAATTTCCCCGGCTGCTCTGATGTTCGCGGCCTTATTCGGATTTCTAGTCCGTCTAGGAGCTCTCACGGTCGCCGTAGTTGCCGTGAGCAAAATCAGCTTTTTTGCACCCGTTCCCCTCGGTGTAACGATTATCGTTTCCCATCTCGGGCTGCTGGTGTGGGAGACGCGCTATGTTTCACTATCACTCGCCTACCCA
>PBKA01000015.1 GCA_002721305.1 Acidimicrobiaceae bacterium
AATGGACGGTTTTGAGGCCACTGAAGGCATAGTGATGATGGCGGCGACCAACCGACCGGACATCTTGGACCCTGCCCTTCTTCGTCCCGGCAGATTTGATCGCCAAGTCGTAGTGCCTCTTCCTGAATTCGAAGAGCGAAGCGCAATCTTGGCAGTCCACGCGAAAGATAAGAGCATTGACCCGAACATTGATCTGGAGACCGTCGCTAAGGGCACCCCGGGTATGAGTGGTGCTGATCTCGCAAACCTTGTCAATGAGGCTGCCCTCAACGCTGTGCGGATGGACCGGGAGTCGATAACGCAGGAAGATTTTGAAGCGGCGAGAGATCGCGTACTAATGGGACAGCGCCGCGAATCTGTCGCGATGACAGATCGAGAAAAAGAAGTCACCGCATATCACGAAGGCGGACATGCCCTCATCGCGACCCTCTTTGCGAACGCCGACCCAGTGCACAAGGTGACTATTTTGCCGACCGGCCAGGCACTTGGTGTCACCATGCAGTTACCCGAAGAACGTCACTCTTACTCTCAGGATTACATTGAAGATCGGCTGGCAGTTCTGTTCGGTGGTCGCATGGCCGAGGATACGGTTTTCGGAGTCACATCAACCGGCGCCGCTAACGATCTAATTCAGGGAACAGAGCTGGCGCGAAGAATGGTGACTGAGTGGGGAATGAGCGACCGCGTCGGTCCGATGGCGTGGGGTTCTGACAATCAGGTTTTCCTAGGTGAAGGCCTGGTAAGCGGCCGCGACTACAGCGACGACACGGCGAGAGTCATCGACGAGGAAGTAGAAAGGATCCTACGAACTCAGGAGGGTCGCGCTCGTCAGGCACTGATTGAACATAGAGGTGCCCTTGATCGCATCGCTGCGGCACTGCTTGACAAGGAAACCATCACCGGTGAGCAAGTCGCTCAGTTAATCCCAGAAGCAACCGAGCCAGACATAGAGGGAGAGCCGTTGCCGGAGACAGCGAAGCCACCTCCGATCGGTCAGTCCGGATCCGACTAGGCGATCTCTGCGAGGGCCGTGGTGAATTCGCTCAAGTCAACGCGACCTGTCCATCCTGCGATAACGGTGCCTTGCTTGTCGACCACCACCGTTGTGGGAACAGTGTCGATATTGAATCTGCGGTGGAGGTCTGGCTGAGCGCCATATTCCACATCGGCGACAGGTAATCCAGCGCCGGCTGGACCTCGAATGAGCCGCATAACGTCCTGGCAACTATGACAGCTAGCCTCGGTGAAAATTACTATGGCCGGACCCTCTGCTAACCCGACTTCAACGGCTGGCACCCGCGTGGGTAAGGAATTGCGCCGCACAGAAATACTCGTCGTCGTTCCGCTTCGATTCAACACAACAGCTACGGCGGACACCATGCCGCCGAGGCTGAGAGCAACCAGCAGGCGAATCATTCTTCATCCTCGGCGAACCTGATTCCCAGAATCGAATTTAGACCTGCTCCGTTCGCTTCTTGATGTAGTGCCGTAACCGCAATAGCAGAATCACTTCTGATCTCTAGGGTGTTTCCGGCAGCGACGCGGTAGTAGTGAATTCCGAATCCTGCGAGTTTTACCTCGTATCGTCCGCGACTGCCATAACGAGAGATAAGCGCCTTAGCGTCAGATTGCTCTGCATTTTGAATGGCGACCAGCACCTCACCCTCGAGTTGAGGGAGTGCTAATAGCCAATGACGAGATCCGTTGGGTATTCCTGGGCTTACAGAAAGTCCACTGATCCGACCCACGGGAAGTTCTACCTGCTCTAGCGCTACGCGAATAGGCAGCAACTCAGCCTCTGGACTCTCCTTACCGGGCGATCCATCTGGTCCCGATGCAAGCTCAACGCCTGAGATAACAGGCACACCGTTTGACGATCGGACGAGAAGTCCGAAAACAGTCGCTGACGTGAACACGGTGTTGGCGACTAATCGTTCTTGTGTCTTCGGAAGGACTTCTATTCGGGTCAGATCATAAGGGCCCACGCTCGCCACTACAGCTTCGACCACACCCTCGCCGGTCACTACAGCAACCTCTATATCAGCTACCACATCAGTCGGATTAGAGACCACAACAGAAACGTTTGCCGCTTGCCCTAACTTGGCCACGGGGTGGTACCAAGAGGTAGCGATTGTCGCACTAGCGAGATGGGTCGAGAAGCCGACACGACCGCTCGAGCCGTCGAAAACTTGGAGATGATCAACAACTACTCGGCCCAATCGCGCTCGTAGGGTTGCGCTGACTACATCGCGACGTCGCACATGTTCGCCAATGTCTATCGACAACGAACTCGCTGCAGGTACCACTAACCCACCGAGGTCTCTAGGCGTGTAGGAGCCAGCCTCCAATTCACTGGCAAAACTGAGGTCGATAACAGCATCGACCGGAAGCGGGTTGAAGACGACTAGGTGGCTAGTCGCGTCGGCCTGAGTGTCGGATGAAACCACGTACCACTCTTCTGCAACGACTGATGAACAAGGTGCCACTTCGGAACCGAAGAGGGAATGCAATCTGCGAGCGGCCACAAGACCCGCTGTCGGTGCTTCCACCAATGCGGACACAAATTCGTCGGCGGTGTGGTCATCCAGTCGCAGCGAGCGACTAGTTAAGCCAGGGATCTCCAAGTGAACTAACCGTTGAGGGCTCGTCGGACTTATTAGGTAGACGCTGGCCCTGGTTGGCTCAGCCGCTGTATTCGTCAGCAGAAGGTCAATTCGAGCTTCGACTCCAGCTTCGGGCAGTTCTCGACTATGGGCAGTCGGACAGTACCAAGTGGAAGTCAGCGATTGGCCACCAGGGACCATGCTTTCTGTATCCAAAACAACTATTGCCGGCTTATCAGCATCTGATTCTTCAAAACGCCCATCGACAGCCAAGCCGACGATCAAGGCAAGCGGCAAAGCCGATCGGGCGATCCATAGCAACACCGTCATGTTCGGGGGCCGACTTCGCTCATCCGTCGTCGGTCCACTGCGGCAAACCGCGCAATAACAGCCCACAAAACGATCTGCACAACGGCGCGATCAGCAACCTGATCGGGTCGGATGTGCCAGAGCACAGCGGGACCTTCAACCGGACTATTGAAACGCATGGCCCAACCAAACGATGGCGCCGGCATAATCACTCGATCGTCGACTAGGAGTCTCCAGTTACCATCGAAGGCCTCAGCGACGAGTACCTCACCCACTCCTACAAATCCGCGTTGTTCCCGACCAGTTCGCCGGTCCGTTAAAACCGGAATACCCAATGTGAGGTCTGTCACAACGAGTTCGCCGGGTTCGTCAAGGCCAGCTAAGCGCACCGGGTCCGCGAATTGCGCTCTGCTGGACATCCACGATTCATTGAGCAAAACACTTACTGACGGGTCTGCGGCGAGCGGTCGAAGGTCAAGTTGTGAACCGAGTGCCTGTCGAACACGCGGCCCGACTGAACGGTCGATACCAGTCGAAAATGAAGGCGTTGAGCGTTCGACTACCGCTACATATCTGATCCCAAATGGAGCAAGTAGTCGCCCCATCCTCGTCGTGTTGCCCGATAAACCGATTTCCACTGCGTTAAGGAGTTGCGCCTGAGCGTCAGTCGTGGCACCCGCCCATTGGTGTCTGATATCCGGATGACCTCTCACCGAGGTCCCTGCATATAACCCATCTTCGCCGACTGGCCAGCCCGTTAACGGCAACACCTCTGGTGCCCCGAGCCACAAGACTCGATAGGACGGACCGATATCGCGATCGTCCAACAACGAAAGTGAAACTCTCAGGTCATTGGTCGGTGACCCCCACCTCCCGTCAGCACTTTCGATCAACAACACACTGGTAGTCACTATTAAAGACCCCGCGCCTACAAGCACCGCTCCACGGCGAACCGCTGAAACGGTGCGACTGCTGTCGAGTCGAAGGGCAGACGGGCCCACAGCCGCGCACCAACAAACTCCTACAGCGGCCAACACCAACGAGCCGTCACTTACCAACACGTCTTGCCCTGTTAAGTCGGTCAACCAACCTTTGTCCGAACTCCACGCAAGACTAAAGCTGACGAGTGCCACGCAACCCGCTGTCAGCGCCAGCCTAAAACGTTCGCCCCGACCCACCAACAGTGGTACTAGCGCAACAAACAGCGGGCACCAACTCGTCCAAGCAGCCCCGTACAAGTCAGGTGCGAAGCGGAGTAAATCAGCGAATCCGTCAAAGTCCTGCGCTGGGGAACGAACAAGGAGATGGCCCAACACCGCGTCACGGTCTCCTAGGACCGCTACCCACGGAAAGTGCATCAACGATCCGACAGCAAGAGACATAGCAACGACTGCAACACCCCTGCAGCTGTCACGCGCAGAAATAGACCCGATAGATGCGATAAACACAGCCACAAAGATGGCCACCACAAGAACAAGAATCAGCGGCTCAAACGCCGCGACCACACCAATAAGAAGGCCTAACGCAGTCGTCTGACCCAGAACACCTTGATTTCGCTGGTCATAGATAGGCGCACGAAATGCTTCGGCAACCCGACGAACGGCGAAGGGTACAGCCGCCACCAGAAGAAGCGTTCCCCAACGTCCATTCGCAAGAGCGTTGTAAGGAAGAGGTAACGCGGCATATAACAGCATTCCGACGATCCGCCCCCACAGTGAGTCAATCGGCTTAAGCAATCGCCACATACCCAGTAACCCAACTGGCAGGAGGCCAAGTATCAGAACCTCTCGCAGAAACGCCGTAGCCCCGAAAGTCAACCAACCAGCAGCGCCTAAGAGTCCCAGCGCAGCAGGTCCAATGCCAGTCACACCTACACCGATTTCACGCCAACCGCTCCAATACCCGGAAAGCAGCAACGTGGGATCCGGAAAAATCGCAAATTGTCCGTACGCCGGGACACCCTGTGTAAGTAAGTGACGACTACCAAATGCCAATATCGCAGCGAGACAACCACAAGCTAGTAAGAGTGTTCGACGCGGCCCCGGGGAAAAACTCCCTATTACGTGGCGTCCGGCGCGTCCGCGGATCGACTGGAGCGCTATGTCTCCTCCGATCCGTCCTTGCAAGAATCCTCGCAGTCGAGATGAACCTGCAACTTGGCGGCGACGGATCTCTCGATCGCGAGTCTCTCTTACACGAGCTATCTGACGACGCGACTTCAAGACATTCCGAACTTGCAACAGGTTCCATCCCCAAGCCCAAACGACATCGCGAGCATGGTGGAAACGCAGTACGAGCAAGCTGTATGTCATCTCAAGCACCGAGAGCACCATGGCGGCCAACAAGATCGGCACCAGATACACCCAGCCGTAGCACTTAGCCACAATATGGTGGCGGTACCTCAACCTAAGTCGGCGATGATTCTCGTCAATTTCTGTCGAAGCCCGGTCCAAGGAATGAACCATCGCTGCGGGAACAACCAAGATTCGACCGCCTGCTATTTGCGCTCTCCAACAGAGGTCCAGGCTTTCTTCAAAGCTGCTAATGCGCGGGTCAAATCCTCCAATCGTCGTAAACAAGTCAGACCGAACTAATAATGCGTGATCGCTAACGACGAACACTTCACGCACCCGATCGTGCTGCTGTTGATCTAGTTCTCCTGGTTCAACTATCGGAGTTGATACCCCAAACGCATCAACGACGGAACCCATGGAAAGAATGAGCGAGGGATCGTTCCAATCCAAAATCTTTGGGCCCACCACTCCCGCATTCGATTCCAATGCCTCCTCCACCAAGCAGCTAATAGCGTCAGGACCTAGCGCCGTATCGTCGCGGATAAACAGGTAGAAAGCCGCTCCCTCAACCAAATCTCGAACTTGGTTGGCTGCCTCACCGAAGCTCGAGGCTTCCGGTGCGTGGCTTACTAATGCGCTGGGGATCTTCTCGAGTACAAGATCCGCCGTCGACACAGGCCCTCTATTGATTACAAGTACTTGATAGTTCTCGTAATCCTGCTCAATTAAGTCATCGAGTACTCGACCAAACCACTCCCCCGGTGTATCAGCCACAAGCACTGCGACTACTGGTGGGGCGAGCTTGGATTCGGTAGTCACGTCGGTCCGAGAATACTCGGATCGGCACACGCGGCTTGATCACCCACTATGAAGATTAGGGAACGACCTCTATAGCTACGACAGTTAGTTTGGCAACACTACTTCGAAAATCCGGTGCGTCCCCAAAGGGAAAACTAGTTCCATCGTCCCAAACCAGCCAGTAGCCATCATTGGTGTTGGTAACAGCCATGCCAGCAGTGGCTCGCCGATTCTTGTCACCGCCTCGAGATCCAAAGAATTCAACCGACCCGAAAGCAAAGACCCCTCCGTCAGATGCGACGAACCAATAGCCCCGTCCATCTCGCGCAGCTGTCATCGAAGTGATCGGCTTGTTGAGCACAATGTCGCCCGTTGAGCCATAGAAGCCTGCGTCACCAAAGCTGAAAATTCCTCCATCCGATGCCACCAGCCAATACCCATTGCCACTCCTAGTGGTCTCCATGCCAACTACGGGCTTATTAAGCGCGATACCGGCCATGGAGCCATGAAAGGCCGCGTTGCCAAACGAAAAGACGCCTCCGTCCTCTGTAGCCAGCCAGTAGCCGTTCCCACTCGGGTGGGCAGTCATAGCGACAACGGCTTGGTTCAGGGTCTCGCCGCGGAGATCCCCGTGGTGCACCGCGTCACCGTATGCAAACACTTCTCCAGCATCAGAGACCAGCCAGTAACCCTCAGTTCCATAGGGTGCCGCCAGATCAACAATTGGGCCCGTACGGTCCGCTTGTTTGGCGTCGCCGTAATGTTTAGCTGTACCAACAGCTAAAACACCCCCATTGCTTTTGGCAAGCCAAAAGCCGGGCTCACTGTATTCAGGAAACTGAGGAAACCGGTACCAATCGGATTTAAGCCCTAGTCCTTTGCGAAACGGGTCTTCGGCCCAGTTCGCAATGTCCACGGTGGTGTTGGTGTTCGTGCCCCGCAAAAGAAGTTGTCTTGTTCGTCCTCCCCACTCTCCTAATCCATTTCTGAGGGGTACTTTGATCTCTTTCAGTTGACCGATTTCCGGGTACATGGATTCAACGTCAATGCGACGGATAGTTTTTTCCCACAAATGGTGTGGGTTGTTCTGTACGTCGTCGCCCTCGTCTACGACCGCAGGGAACGCGGACAACTCTGACTGTGGGGTAGTCCAGCCGCCACTACTCGAACCAAACTCCGCCAGCGGGATCGACCCGTCATGAAGGACTCTGATCATGCCCGCCGTGTCGTTGACCGCTGCCGTGGTAGTCCAAAAGTCGTTGCCAAAATCGAGAGGTGTGCCGTTCGCACTAGCGCCGAGATAGACCTGACACCCGGCGGTGTCACAGGTGTCCGTCATATATCCCTTGGCTTTGCGGCGTTGCGATATGGCTTCTAGATACGTCCGCGCTGCTACAGCTTGTGCTCGAAGCGCTTGCATACCCATTCCTCCACCCATTGTTCCCCAAGAGGACGGGGTTTCCTGGGGCACCACCCCACGGAGATATTGTTCCCTGAGCACTCGGTTGAAGGTGTATTGACCATTCTGTTCGATCAGCCCTAGCGATCCTCGGTAGTGCCTTCGCGATACCTCCAAATTCGGGTTAGTTCGGGCGCAAGTAATAAGTTGCAACAGTTGGCTGAGATCATCTACGGCCTGATAAGCGCCGACCGGGCGCGCCTCAACAAATGACCTCCCACTGCCGTCCAACTGACCCGGATGACCGATATACACCGCATACCCCGGATCAGCACAACCACTTGAATGAGCGATAGTGAAATTGTGGGGTCCGTTAGCAGATAGTCGAGCTATCTGGCCGCCCCAGAATTGAATGCCTTCAACAGTGAAGGGCATCGCGGAAGTGACCAAAAGGTCCATCTCGTTGTTGCGAGTGATGTGAACTTTGATTTCTCGGTCATTCACATAAGAGTTCACCGTGTTGGAGTAATAGTGCTGAAGTATCTGTTCATACGACCAGAAGTGATCGATCGCATAGCCGAGCGCTCCCCACTGCTGAAGCCCGCGTCCGTGTCCCCATCCCCGGCCTTGCACCGTGATGTTGTCCGGCGCTAATGCATGCGTTGCCGGAAGCCAAAACGCTATCTGGCTGACTAAACAGATAGTCAGCGAAACAGCGATTCTCCGCACGTTCTTTACCATCGACCCACCCGGCTCGTCGCATCCACAACGTGATAATTCTGAGTCGGCGATACCCCGCTTCCTATGAATGGGGAGTTGAAGTTGAAGACACCACCGTCTTCCGCCACCAGGTCGTATCCGAGACGAGTTTGAACCACTGATGTGATCGGCTCATTGAGGGTCATCGCGCCCGTCGAACCATGGAACTGCGCGTCACCAAATGAGAAGATCCCTCCGTCAGAAGCCACCAGCCAATAACCATTACCAGAAGGAGTGGTTGCCATATCAACAATCGGCTCATTGAGGGTCATCGCGCCCGTCGAACCATGGAACTGCGCGTCACCAAATGAGAAGATCCCTCCGTCAGAAGCCACCAGCCAATAGCCATTACCAGAAGGAGTGGTTGCCATATCAACAATCGGCTCATTCAAAACGATGTTTCTAAGATCTCCAAAATTCAGCGCATCGCCGAAAGCAGTCACCTCCCCACCGGTCCGGGCAATCCAATAGCCCAAGCCAGTCAGATTTGCCGAAATCGCGATCACATCTCGTCTGGCAGATTCCGTGGCAAGGTCCCCAAAGTGTTCTGATTCTCCTAGCGCTATTACCCGCCCAGTTCTGGTGATCTGCCAATGACTGCGGTAAGGCAGCTTCAATGCTTGTTCAATATCCAATATTCGATATGAGGAGCCGGTGACACTACCTGTGTGCAGCCGAGCGCTGCGTACAAGTTGATTCGAAATCTGACTAGCGTCGAAGTACGGAAACTTGGCTTTGACGAGTGAAGCCCCTGCAGCAACCATCGGCGCTGCGAAGGACGACCCCTGTCCTAGTCGCACGCCGTTGCTTAGTCCTGTTCCGAGTGATAAGAGATTCTCGCCTGGTGCCATCAAATCGATCCAGGTCCCTCGGGTACTGAACGAAGCGATGTCGAGCACCTGATTTAGCGCGCCAACACTCAGTACGCCTTCAGCGGCTGCCGGGAATCTTTGACGTTCATGGCCGTCATTTCCCGCAGCAGCTATCACTATGGCACCCGCTGTTTGGGCACTAGAAATTGCTTCCCGCAGGAGAGGTGACAGCTGGGTCCCTTGCTGTACAAAAGACAAGGTAATGATGTCGGCACCATTGGCCGCGGCGCACTTTATCCCTGCCGCTATATCGCTAGTGCTTCCGTTGGCTCCATTCATAACTCTGACATCGAGTATTTGGGTTTTCCAATCTAGGCCAGCACTCGCTATGGAGTTGTTTGCCGTGGCCCCTATCAACCCGGCTATAAAAGTCCCGTGACTGGTGTCAGACGCTCCAGGTAATCCCAGACCGCACCCTGGAACACGGGTGATTCTTCCGACAAGATCGGGGTGTTGGTCATTAATGCCCGTATCGACCACAGCGACGACCACGTCTTCTGAGCCTTGAGTTATCTCCCAAGCAGCGGACGCGCCCAGGGCCTCAAAATGCCAAGGAACCTCATATGGTGCACAGCCGGCAATGCAGGGGTCGTTCGGATTCGAAGTGGTAAGCGAGCTCTCAACGCCTTGTGTGACTACGTCAAATGCCCAAACATGGGATGGAGACCAAACGATGGTCACAAGAACGATGAGCGCCACAGCTTTGTTAATTCGCACTAAGTAGCTTCCGACAGGGGTTCCATAACGAGAGTACCGAGCACTAGGGGCATCTTGGGTTCGCCAAATTTGGTTAAGAAAGTTTTTGTTGCTCTAATCGGAGATCGTGCTCAACCATCATCGTCACAAGGTCCGGGAACGATACGCCTGGTTGCCAGCCCAACTGGGTTCGCGCTTTGGTCGCATCACCAACGAGAAGATCTACCTCCGCAGGCCGAAAAAATCGCTGATCAATACGAACATGTGATTCCCAGTCATCAATGCCCACCGCTGAGAATGCCAAGGAGACAAACTCGCTTACCGCGTGAGTCTCCCCGGTTGCCACCACAAAATCATCTGGTTCGTCTTGCTGGAGCATCAAGTACATAGCCCTGACGTAGTCACCCGCGAAACCCCAGTCTCGTTTAGCGTCGAGATTGCCCAACGCCACGTGGTCCTGTAATCCAAGTTTGATTCGGGCGACGGCATTGGTGACTTTACGAGTCACGAATTCAATTCCCCGCCGGGGTGACTCGTGATTGAAAAGAATGCCACTGCACGCATACAGGCCGTAACTCTCGCGATAGTTCACGGTTGTGTGATGCCCAAATACTTTGGCAGATCCATATGGACTGCGCGGATGCAAAGGTGTGAGTTCCGTCTGAGGTGTCTCGCGCACCTTGCCAAACATCTCACTTGACGACGCTTGGTAAAAACGGATCGGGTTATTTTCTCCTCCAACGAGTCGGATCGCCTCAAGAAGTCGAAGTACTCCTAACCCCGTGATGTTGGCAGTCAATTCAGCTTGTTTAAACGAGAGAGCTACAAAAGAGATGGCACCGAGGTTGTACACCTCATGGGGTTGCGTGTATTCCAGTGCAGCGATGAGCGACGAAAGGTCCTGCAGGTCTCCCTCAACAAGTTCGACGAACGGAAACTCACTAGTAATCATCTCAGCTTTCGGGTTTCGCTGTCCTTTGATCAGACCGTAAACCTTGTACCCCTCTTCGTGAAGGACTTCTGCCAAGTACTGGCCATCTTGACCGGTGATACCTGTGATTAGGGCGGTACGCAATCGAAACTCTTCTCGTTATCGGGTGCAACGTCGCAAGCCTACGACGGACAAGTATCTAATTTGTGTACCCCTTGGAAGTATGCAGTCGCCACACTGCTCAGGCTAGTGAGGTATAGAGATCGATCATTCCTTGCGCACTGTTGCTCCAATTGAACTTTCTTGAGCGGTTCAAGCCAGCAGAAATGAGTGTGTTCCGAGACCTCTCGTCATTAAGCAGTTCCAGAAGCGCTGCAGCCAGAGCTTCTACTTGGCCGGGGGCCACAGTTAAGGCGGCATCTCCCACTACCTCGGGGATTGCCCCCCCGGTGGTGGTGACGACCGGAGTACCCATCGACATGGCTTCAATGACCGGCAGACCAAAACCTTCGTAGTAGCTGGGGTGGGCAAGGATCATCGCGTCAGCAATTAGGCGATCTCTCTCTTGTCGGTCTACATAGCCAACGCGGTGCACGCGGGATTGAATCTCTAGGGGAAGCCTATTGATGCAGTCAACAACTTGTGATTCGGAGTCTCCGGGTGGTCCCACGATTTGAAGTTCGGCTTCTTTGTGGTGATTGGCGAGGATCTCGAAGGCTTTTACCAACTCTGTAATGCCCTTTCGTTGCTGCGTCGTTCCGACCGCAACGATCATCGGGATCGTGGATGTTGACCGTGTCGAGCTTTGAGAAATTCCGGGATAGACAACTCTCACATCCGTCGCCCCGTACTTGTCTCTAATCTCTTCGCCAACAAAGTTTGAGATTGTGTGAATGGTGGCACCAGATTCGACTGCTTTTCGTACCGAAAGGTGAAGTCGCCGGTTGAACCGCCCCGCTCCCGGGTAGTCGCCCAGAAAAGATAAGTCATGGATCGTGAGTACGCGCGGACAGGTCGATGGTGGAACAACAAAGTTGGTTCCGTGAACCACATCCACCTTGCCTAGGAATCTTTCGATCTTTGGCGCGTTCAATAATCGCCACAGAACCGGAGCTTGAGCGGCCGGTATGGGTACCCAGGTACCACGAGTCTGGCCGCGCATACGGGCGCGAAGCGACAGCGTATATTCCGCCATTTCGACTCTATTTTCTCGATCCTCCATTTCCCGAATGGAATGAAGTAATCCCTCTACAAAAACACCGATGCCAGTACGAATACCGATCAGTGGCGTAGCGTCAATAGCAACCCGCATGTCCCAGCTACGCTATCGACTCGTCACGCCGCCGGTGGGCCAGCCTCTGGAGGACTAGATAATGAGTGATTCTCAGTCTGATACCGACTACTTCCAGGAAATAGTCGCCGAAATAGAAACTGAAGCTCGGAACCGGGCCGCAACGGGCGAGTACCCGAGGGCTTTGCTCCGGAGTCTCGAGGAGGAATTCCGCCGCTGGATACCTGACGCAAGCCTTGAAAACGGTGTCGAAGACACCATTAGAGGCATAGAGGCCGCATCCTATGTGGATGCTTCGGTCCCGCTTGAGTCAAGGTCATCCGTAGGTAGCTTCGTTAAGTGGGTGGTTCGCCGCTTGACGTACTTCTATCACCGACACATGGCCCAACAAGTCACTGCTTTGGGGATACACGTTACCCGACCTCTTCGTTTGCTCGATGCGATGCTGAAGAACATCGATCGCAGAGTCTCGGCTATAGAAGACCAGTTAGATGTTGGGGCCGCGGCGCGCTCGGAATTGATCGCGGGAATTGCGAATACGTGCGTGCCCGAAGAATTCAAGGAAATCCTCTTGGAGCATTTGACTGACGCTCCCGGTCGGGTTGTATTCGGGGATCTGTTCCAGCCTGAACTACTCCGTTTTTTGAGTCGACAAAGTGTTGACATTTATGGGGTCTCACCCACAGGAGACACCATTGAGGCTGTTGATGTTCGTCAAGAGCAGTTACTTGACCACCTCAATCATCTCGAAAGCGACGTGCTTGGAGGTTTTGTCTTATGTGGTGTTACTGATCGAGGTTCGCTAAATGAGCAACTGCGCGTCCTCCGTCTTCTTTTGCTCCGCTCTAAGCCGGGAGCACCAGTAGCGGTAATTGTCGCTCACCCCGAAAGCTTGTCCAGCCGGTTCGGACCCGTTGCGACTGACTTATTACACGGGCGTCCACTACATCCCGAAACTTGGTGCTATTTGCTGTCCCGTGAGCACGCCTCCGACCTCACCGTTACCGAAGCTTCAGATTCCACTTGCTCACTTATAACAGCGAAGCTTCAATGACTAGCGTTCATCAGCTTGTACCTACGATTTCTCCTCGTGACGCAGTTGGCAATCACACTCTTGCTCTGAGAGAAATCCTCAGAAGCTCAGGGTTTGAGAGCGAAATATTTTCTATGTTCCGACACTCAGACCTAATGGCTGACACACATTACGTTGACGATCTTCCCGGCGACGCAGACGCAGTGATCTATCAGTTCTCCATCGGGAGCCCTGTTGCTGACCGATGGGCGCGACACCCTGCTTTCAAGATCGCTAACTATCACAACATCACACCCGCTTCGCTCGTTGGTAGGTGGGACGGTCTATTAGCCGCTGAGGTTCAACTTGGAAGAGATCAAATGGCCAGATACGCGAAAATTTGCGACCACGCTATCTGTGACTCCGATTTCAACAAGTTTGAACTTGACGTTCTCGGGTATGGATCAACGGAGACAATTCCAGTGCTTTTCGACCCTCTCCTCGCTGCGCCAAATCAGGGGGTTCTGACCCGCTTGAAACGCGCGCGCCGAGGGACTCAGGTGCTATTTGTCGGCAGAGTCGCTCCCAACAAAGCACACCACGATCTGGTCGCCGCTGTGAAGACCCTCAGAGAGACATGTGATGATGACGCTCATCTTCACTTTGTCGGTACGGATGGACCGCCCGGTTACAGAAGCGCCTTGAACACCATCATCAATCACGCTGGAATGCGAGACCACGTCACGTTCCATGGCTCAGTTCCTCCAGAACAGCTTGTATCTCATTACTTGGCAGCGGACGTATTTTGTTGTCTTAGCGATCACGAAGGATTTTGTGTCCCAGTAATTGAGTCCATGAACCACGGTTTGCCAGTTGTTGCGTTTAGCTGTACGGCCGTAGCAGAGACCGTTGGGAGTGGTGGTTTGCTGTTGGCTGATAAAAGTCCCTTAGTCGTCGCTTCGGCTCTTCACCGAGTCAGCCAAGACGCCAGCCTCGCAAATCGTCTCCGCGACGCTGGCCACCGACGAGCAAAATGTTTCGACCGTAGTGTCGTCGAACAACAATTTCGAAGTCAGATATCAAGTCGCCTTCTGGAATCACTGTGAGGTGGAAAGCCGTTCATCAATTCGTCCCAATGCTGGCTCACGGGGACGCCATAGGCAGTCACGTTATGTGGATCAGAGAGCACCTTCGCTCCCGCGGTTGCCATTCAGAAATCTTTGTCGGCGACGAAAATTCAGCCACAACAAAGGAATCATTCAATCTTGACGAGGTTGACCGCCACATCCATTCACATAGCGACACACTGTTGCTCTATCACGTAGCACAAGCGTCGCCGTGCGCAGACTTTCTTGCGACCCGTCAGGAGTCCTTAGGATTGATTTTCCACAACTTCACTCCTCCTGAACTTTTGATCCGATGGGATCCTGACACTGCCTTCGAAATACTTAATGCACAAGATCAGCTGGCCGAGTTGATAGGGAAAAGCCAATTTGCCATATGTGACAGTCAGTTCAATTCCGAAGTTTTAGCGGGCTTCGGAAAAGTCAAAAGTTTCGTCGTTCCGCTTCCCCTTCGCGAAATAGCCGTCGTCAAAGCCAAGGCTGACGAACCGCCCGTCATTTTGTTTGTTGGCCGAGTTGCTCCGAATAAAGCAATTCACGACCTAATCGCCAGCATGGCTGTTCTTCACCAGGTATTTCCTGATGCAAAGCTCCGAATCGTGGGATCCTCAACTGTAGATCCTTACGATGCCGCCCTAGAGGGATTGATCGCCGCCCTTGGTCTTAAAGACGTTGTGACCCTGACGGGTTGGGTTACCGAGGATGAATTGGAACTCGAATATCAGAGTGCGTCCATTTTCTGCACATTGAGCGATCACGAGGGCTTTGGGGTCCCCATAGTGGAGGCGATGGCTCGAGGGATTCCTGTGGTGGCCTACGAAAACACGGCTGTAGGTGAAACAGTCGGCGAAGCGGGGCTGTTGCTTACTTCAAAGGCTCCAACCGTTGTTGCCACTGCTCTCGAAAGAGTCCTATCAGATACAGAGTTATTCGATCGACTCGCCGCTAGTGGGCATCGCCGAAGCAGAGTTTTTTCTGGCGCATTGGTGGCCGATGGGTTAGATAAGGCTTTGTCGTGGGACGAGTCCCTATGAAAGTCGATTTTGTCACTCCGCGATATGGGCCCGTTGGGGGCGCGGAGAACGCTGTCGGGGCACTCGCGAGGAGATTAGCCCGTCAAGCCGGGTGGACAGTAGGTCTTCACACCACCTGTGCTAACTCATCCAATTCGTGGGCAAATGAACATGCCCCCGGGACGACTGTTGCCGATTCGTTGATGATCCATCGGCATCTCGTTGATTCGGGCCGTAATGACGCTTGGTCGCCATTAGAGCGTCGAATTCAGTTAGGTCCGTCTAGCGTCGATCCGACGACACAAGATCAATTCTTTTTCCATCAGGGACCAGTCAGTGAGGGCCTTGCGGACGCGGTCCAACAATCGGTGGCGGACCTGGTGCTATTTGCGCCTTATCTCTTTTGGCCGACAATCGCGATCGCCCCACAGTTGGCTAGTCGCGGAGTAATCATCCCCGCGGCACACGACGAGCCATTTTTACGATTGTCTCGAGTCGGCGAAATGTTAGAGAAAAGCCGCGGCCTCATCTACGGGTCTTTAGCCGAGCAGCACTTGTTGCAACGAACTCATTCTGTAGCTCATTTGCCAAGCGTCGTTTTGGGATGGGGAATTGAAGAACCTCTCAAGGATGACCCTTCTGCACTAAGCAAACTCGGTCTATCCGATAAGCCTTATGTGATCTGTGTTGGACGGATAGAACACGCCAAAGGAACTTTGGCTCTCGTTGACTTCTGGCGAACCCATAAGTCTCGTTCGAAGAGCGATCACCAGCTTGTTCTATTAGGCGAACCCAGTGTGGCTATCGATAGTCACGATGATGTATTGGTCGTCCGAGGTGCCGACGATGTAACCAAGTGGTCCTTGTTGAGAGGGGCCGACTTTCTAATTAATCCCTCTGCTTTGGAATCTTTTTCGCTTGTGCTGTTTGAGGCATGGGCTGCTGGCATTCCAGTTCTCGTGAACGGTCATTGTGAGACGACCCGCACACATGTGGCTCGGGGTATGGGTGGTTTGTGGTATCGGAGTTATCCAGAATTTGAGATTGCTGTACATCGCTTGACTTCAGATAGACCTCTAAGAACCCAACTAGCGACCAACGGCCACAATTTCGGAGAAACCTTTTACAGCTGGGACAAAATCGTCCAACGGTTCATAGAATTTTGTGATCACATCACCTGATCGTGGAAACTTTCTCCGGTCGGTGTGATGGTGACATTAGGCTCCGAGGTTGTGTCTGGAGATCGTCGAGTTACCGTCATAGCTGGTGGCGTTGGCGCCGCGAAGTTCCTACGTGGCTTACTTTATTTTCACCCAAATGATTCAGTTACTGCCTTGGTGAACGTAGCTGATGACTTTCATCTTCATGGACTGTCCATCAGCCCTGATCTTGACACTGTGACATACACCTTAGGTGGCTTGGTAAATCCTGAGACCGGCTGGGGGCGGGCCGAAGAGACATGGCGCGTAAGGCAAGAACTTGCGCGACTCGGCGGAGAGACCTGGTTCAATTTGGGCGACCTTGACCTGGCACTTCATCTATACAGAACACAGCGGCTCAGCAATGGAGCCACATTGACTGAGGTAACGAAGGAGATAAGCACCAAATTAGGTATAGAAGCTCGTTTATTGCCGGCGAGCGATCAACAGATCCGCACTCAACTGAAGGTCCAAGACCAGGGTTGGGTCGATTTCCAGAACTATTTTGTCGCACAACAACATGATGTGGCTATCGAAGCACTGCGTTTCGAGGGCATTGAACAAGCACTTCCAGGACCTGAGGTGATCACTTCTCTCAGAGAGGCCGACATAATAATTATTGCTCCGTCGAATCCTTTTGTCTCGGTTATGCCCGTCCTAGAAATAACTGGTATTTCCGAGACGGTCAAAGAACGAAAAGACGACGTCATCGCTGTCTCCCCGATTGTTGGCGGGGCTGCACTAAAGGGACCTGCGTCAAGAATGCTCCAAGAACTTGGCTTCGAAAGCAGCGTTGTTGGAATCGCTTCCTTGTACAGAGAGTTAGCTGGAGCGTTAGTAATCGACCATCTTGACTCCGGTTTGTCTTCAAAGGTTGAGTCTGAAGGCTTGCGGCCCGTGATCACTGACACCATCATGAGTGACCCAAAGCGCGCAGCCGCCTTAGCCAAGGCAGTCTTGGAAGAAATTTAGTTACGGAGAAGAAGCAACGTGAGCTTGACTATTCATCCAGTCACTGGAATTCCAGAAGTTACCGAAGGCACTGACCTCGGTGTCCTTATCGGTGATGTCTGCTCTTCGGGCGAGTTTGGGCTTGCAAACGGCGATGTCTTGGTTGTGACTCAGAAGATTGTTTCGAAAGCCGAAGGCGCGATAGTTGAGATTGACCAAAGCGACCCCCTTTCTCATAAACCACTGGTTGAACGCGAAGCGGTTCGAATACTCCGCCGACGGGGTGACCTAATCATCACGGAAACAAAACACGGATTTGTGTGTGCTAACGCGGGCATCGACCTGTCGAATGTAGCTCGAGGGCATGCCGCTCTCCTTCCTGATGACAGCGACCGGTCCGCTAGCAGGATCCGGGAACGCATCCGCCATAACCACGGAGTTGTTGTTGGAGTAATTGTCTCCGACACCTTTGGTCGCCCCTGGCGCCGCGGGGTCACCGATGTAGCTATTGGTTGTGCAGGCATTGGAGCGGTCGTGGATCTTCGCGGAACCGAAGATGCTCTCGGTCGAGAACTACTAGTGACGGAGGTCTGTATCGCAGATGAGCTGGCGGCGGCGGCGGACTTAGTGTGTGGAAAGGCCGAAGGCATCCCTGTTGCTTTGATCCGCGGAGTTAATCCTGGGTGGTTGAGAGAAAGCTCGGTTCAAGAAGAGATCATTCGTAGCCCATCGGAGGACTTATTTCGTTAGATCGAGTCTTGGTCCGGCCGGCGCTCCCCTATCAAGATTTCTCCGGGTTCAATACGTTGCCCGAATCCAATTACGCAGCTCTCTAGCCGGGCCCCTTCACCTACTCGGACTTCGTCGGAGAGAACAGAGTCAACGACCGTACTCTTGGAGCCGATCTGGCAGCCGTTGAGTAATACCGATCTTTCGATCGTCGCATCGACTCCTACCGTGCTCCCCGTTCCAATTACTGACTCGGTGATGATGGAACTTTGATGGAAGTTTGCAATCGGCAGTGGTGGTCGCTTGTTTCGTTTTCCTTTCAAGACGTCCAGATTCGCTTGGATGAACTGTTGGGGAGTGCCTGTATCGAGCCAATATGTGGACGAAGGCGAGGCGAACAGGGCTCCTTCAGCGGCTAATTTGGGGAACGTTTCTCTTTCAATTGAGACTTGTCGACCCGCGGGAATTTGTTCAATTACTGAGGGTTCAAGAACGTAAGTTCCCGCGTTGATGTTGTTAGAAGGAGCGAAACTCTGTTCGGGCTTTTCAATGAATTCTTTGACCTGGCCATCACGATTTGTGGTGACGACCCCAAAACTCGATGGATCATCAACGGGTTGTAGAGCGATTGTGGCTGCCGCTCCACGGTCATGATGGAATCGGACCAAACTCCCAATGTCCAGGTCCGTCAGCACATCACCATTGAGTACTAGAAATGTTTCTTCAGTTTGGAAGTGTTCGACAGCAAATCTCACCGCACCAGCAGTCCCAAGCGGCTCGTTTTCTACCGCTACTTGATAGGGAATTTCGGCTATCCGCCCATCGGGGTAAGCGTCCACGAATGCATCGGGACGGTAGCCCATAGCAAGTCCGACCTTCTGTACTCCGTGATCCGCTAGGTGACCGATGACCCACTCAATCATCGGAATTCCACAAACCGGCAACATCTGTTTGGGGGCGTGCTCAGTAAGTGGCCGAAGACGGGTGCCGAAGCCGCCGACAAGCACTATCGCGAACATTTCGACTCAGCCGTCGTTGGGCTCGCCCGACTCGGGTACTTCCGTAGCCGGTTCCTCTGTTTCGAACGGTTCGATGGTCGCTGGCAGCGACGGACCGGTTTCTCCGCCGTCTCCTTCACCTAAAGGCTGTTGTTCTGCCGGCAAGCCCAAATATTGGCGGAGATACGAATCGTCAGGTCGAGGAATCTGGGAGTTATCGTAACTTTCGCCGACTACCGCAAACATCAATAGTTGACCATCTTGGTTGAGTCGCACGTCGCGCAAGTCTTCCGTGAATATCACCGGCTTTTCTGCTGTTAACTGATTCCATTTGAATACGCGAATTTCGACGGCTTCACCATCACATGAAAATTCATCTTCTGAAATTAGGGACCCGTTCGGCAACTCGAATTGTTGGTCGTCGAATGCGGTCTCATTTTCGTTAAAGAAGGCTCCGAGGGTGGCATATTGACCGGTTACGGTGCTGACAAATGGGTGGATGTGAATAAGCCCGTCGCCGTGAGTGTGTATGCCAGTTCGATCGTCTTCTGAATCGTTGGCGAACGACGTCGGGTCAAGACCATCACAAATATAAATTTCATACGCGCTGTGCCAATGATCTTCTAGTCCTGGGTCTCCGGCGGGAGCGAGATCTGCCCGCTGGTTTCGGGCTACTAGCACCAACACAACGCCGAGAACAGCGACGAGAACCATTGCCGCCGGGAACAAAATTTTTCGTTCCGAACCAGCGCCTTTGCCGCCCGCTCCTGTACTGGCTGCTTTGGCTACTTTTTTTGCTGCTGCTGATCTCGCCATACCGTTCGCCAAGTTACCGCCTATACGGCTCGGTTACGCGCTCTACGACCTCATCCCTTGATCTCGGAGGACAAAGAATAGTTCGTTGTATGTCTCGGCAACAGCCTTAGCTGACAGCCATTCTTCAGCGAATCGACGTGCCTGCAGCCCAGCGGCAGCCCGGCCGGTGGGGTCGTCAACGAGTGCCCCTAGGGCAGCGATAAATTCTTCGGTGTCCCCCGCCGCGACACTTCGGCCTGCACCGGATTGTGTGACAACCAGATCTACTTCTGTTCCTGGGTTGACACTGGCAAGTACTGGTCGGCCAGCCGCGAGGATGGAATAAAGTTTTGAGGGCACGCTGATTGAACCAAGACCGGGTTTGAGCGGGATTAGATGAATGTCGCCAGCGGCGAGGACTTCATTGAGTCGTGAACTTGGTTGGTAGTTCATGAAGGTTACGTTGGGCATTTCTTCCGCTGCGTTTTCGAAGTGGGTTCTTCGCGATCCGTTTCCGTTGATTACAAAGATGATGTCATCTCGATGAGCAAAATGTCGGGCTGCTTCGAGGACAATCTCTAAGGGTTGCGAAAAGCCTACGTTGCCTGCGTACATCACTACGGTTTCGTTTGTCACCCCGAGTTCGAGTCGATAATCATTGTTTCGTTCTCCCGGACAGATACGTTCAGTGTCTACGAAATTGGGGATGACCAATAGTTTGCTTTCATCGTCAACTCGTGTTGAGAGCCGTGCTCGTAGGTCCTCGGATAAGACTGTGATCGCGTCCGCGTGCCGGTAGCCGCTGATTTCAAGGCGCCTTAGCAGTCGAATGACGCGGTCGTCAGTGACAGTTCCAGTTTCTACGGCAGCGTCGGGGTGAACATCTTGGATATTGAGGACAAGTGGAATCCTGTGTCTTTTTGCTGCAATCCAGCCAGCCGGTGCCAAAGTGAGTGGTGGGCTCATCGTTAATATGAGTTCGGTTCGTCGGCTAGTGGTGGCAACTACAGCGGCGACGAAACTGAATAAGGCAAAGGCAACTGCCCGGGCTAGGAGGTTGGTTCGCTTGTTGGAAATGAACGGGTGGATCCTGGTGATGCGACCCCAACTAGTTTTTTCTCTCGAAATCAGCCGCCCTGTCCAGCCTGCTTCAACTGAATGGTTGCGGTACCAGGGAAGAGATGTAACTACGTGAATATGGTGGCCAAGGCCATATAGCTCACTGACGATCTCCGTGATGACTTCGCCTGTTGGCGCCGTGTCCGGGGCAAAGTGGGGACAAATGACTGTGATATTCATACCGTCACTCCCTCACCGGCCCAGGAGTTCGTTGTAAACACCTACTTGGGTCGCGGCGGCTCGGTCGTTAGAAAAGTCGGCCGCGCGTCTCAATCCGTTCTCCACCCATTTCTGTCGTTCACGCGATTGGCGGATCATGTTCACAGCGTCGACCCAGAGATCGACATCCATAGGGACTGTAATCCCACCCGTTCCCACTGTTTCAGGCAATGCCCCGCCCCGGCTCGAGATCACTGGGCATCCCCTTGCCATCGCTTCAATGACCGGTTGACCAAAACCTTCATATTGAGACGGGAACGCGGTGCAAAGTGCTTGCCGGTATAGAACATCAAGTTTCTTTTGATCCACAACTCCTAGGTGAACGATCCGGTCTGCTGCCGGCGAACCCTTTATCGCTCTAAGGACATCATCGTGGAGCGGACCGCGGGCTCCCACAAAGACAAGCTCAAGGTCTTGGATGTGCTCCACAACTTTGATTAGAAACTTATGTTCTTTGTGCGGCCAGGTGACCGCTGGGTAAAAGAGGTACCCACCTTTCTCGTTGTGTTGGGTTTTGCTGATCGTGACCGCCTCTATAGCAGGTGGCACTATTTTGCATCTCTCTTTTGGGTAGCCAAAGTGCTGTTCTAGGGAGCCAGCGCTGAATTCGCTCATGACGCAGACTGCGTCCGCCCTGTTAAGGGTGCGCTGAACCGCTAGATCTAGGTAGCGTCGCTTAATCCCAGAAAAATTTTGGGGATAGTCGCGGTATTGGATGTCATAGATAGTGACAACGCATTGACCGTCGTGTTGGCGTTTGGGGATTGTGCCACCTAAGTGATGGGTTAACTGAGCACTTTCGTTATCAGCGAATAGTCTATTTTCTAGCCATACCCGACCCCCGCGGCCGAGTGCAGGGTTGTGTTGATTGACCGTGAAGTGGGTTTCCAAGAAGGGGTGGGCTTGGGTGGTCGCGGACGAGGCGAATATCTCGATAGACGGCGCGTTCGGGTCCCGGCCGAGAGCTTGGAGTAAGCGAACTGCGTAAGTTTCTGAGCCGCCAACTTGTCCCGGACGCAACCAAAGCAGGTTGATGGCTACGCCGTTCACAACAGTTTCCTGTAGACGTCGATGGTAGCGGCGGCTGTTGTGTCCCATCGGAACAATTTGCTTCGTTCGTAGCCGCGGTTCGCTAGTTCTCGGGCCTCGATTTCGTCGGTTAGAAGGAATTTTAAGGCATCGCTAACCTCGTTAACCGAGGTGGGATCAACCTTGAGAGCGGCCTCTCCGACAACTTCTTCTGTGGCGGTTCCTTTCGATGTGACAACTGGGGTGCCGTATGACATGGCTTCTAAGACCGGCAAGCCAAATCCTTCGAGGAGGCTTGGGTAACAGAAGGCAGAGGCTTCGGTGTATAGCGCTGCGAGTTGGGGTGCCGTGACTTCTCCAATGATTCGAACCCGTTTTTTGGTCCGTTCATCCAGGGGTTTCAGTAGTTCTTCGGGGGTAATTCCCCATCCAGTGGGGCCAGCAAGCACGAGTTGTTCGTCACTGATCGACGCGATGTTGTTGAATGCCTCAATCAAAGTCGGAATATTTTTCCGAGGTTCCAGAGTGCCCGCAGCAAGAATGAATCCACCCTTTAGGCCGAATTGTTGCCTTACCTTTTCAGCAGCTTCAGCGGTTACGGCGAGCGGATCATGTCCCAACGGAACGAGATGAAGGCGGTGAGCGTCGAGTCCGGCGGCTAGCAGATCGGCAGACGTAGCGGCTGACGGACATAGAACCGCGTCAGCGCGTTCCAACACTCGCTGCCACGCGCGTTCAAATAAGCGACGGGAGCGCTTGGGGAAACGTTCGGGGAATCGACGGAAGGCTAGGTCGTGGACGTTCACCACCAATGGGGCTGCACTTGAGGGCGGCGCAACGATGGTGGTTGAATGAACTATGTGATGCTCTGTTGCGTTGAGCCGCGGCATGGGGCTACGAGTCCATGCTTCATATAACAGTGGTCGTGGTAAGGGGAGCTTTCGAACGTCGATGGAGGGCTGGTAGTTGACCGAGGGTTGGCTGAGATGCCATGCAGAAATCCCTTCAACCTCAATGTCATCGCGTCGTGATAATGCAGCGGCTAGATCGACCGCTACTCGTCCAGTCCCTCCGGGGAGACGATGCCACGCTGCCTCCATCGTGATGAGGACACGCAGTTCAGTTGTCATTCGGAGACTCGTGCGGGTGATTGCATCATAAGGTGGATGCCTTCATGTTCTGCCTAGATCGTCATATTGGAAACCGAGTTCCACCATCGCACTTCGATCGAGAGCGTTGCGGGCATCAAGCACTCGGGGAACGGTCATAGAGTCACGTAGAGCTCCCCAGTTGGCTCTCGTAAATTCTGGCCATTCAGTCAAAATGAGTGTCAGATCCGACCGTGCTACGGCCTGTTCTGTGGTCCGCACCAAGTTGATCTCTTCGGGTAGTCCCGCAGGGCTTTCGACCATCGGGTCGTACGCGGTGAGCTTGGCCCCTTTCGCGATTAGGAGGTTAGCAATCTCGATCGCTGGTGAATTTCTGAGATCGTCCGTGTGGGCTTTGAAGGTCAAGCCGAGCAAGGTTACGTTGACACCCTCGAGACTGCCGTCGATCAACTGTTCGGCCTTCGCCACAATCCGTTCGAATTGTTGTTCGTTTGCTTCGATGACAGCACGCAATAGATCGAATTGGTAGCCCGCATCGGTAGCCATTCGCACCAAGGCCTGCATGTCCTTTGGAAAACAGGATCCCCCCCAGCCAGGGCCGGGCTGCAAGAAACGTGAGCCGATGCGTTGATCCGCTCCGAGTCCTCGCGTAACTGATTCGATATCCGCGCCCACGGCTTCGCACACAGCGGCTAGGGCGTTTACGAATGACACCTTGGTGGCCAGAAAGGAATTGGTTGCATATTTGATTGTTTCCGCTGAGGGTGGGTCAACGTTGACGATGGGCGCGTCGATTGAGTCATAGAGACTGATGACTCTTTGCGCTGCTTCGGGATCGGTTGCGCCAATCACGATTCTGTCTGGCTGCAAGAAGTCGGTTACCGCTACGCCTTCGCGAAGGAACTCTGGGTTTGAAACTACTGCGACGTCATCGCGTTGGAGGGATGATTGTATGGAGGCGTTGGTGCCAACAGGTGTCGTGGACTTATTAACGATGGTGCTTCCTGGGGGGATGACTTCCCGAATTTCCTCGATAACTGTTGAGATAGCTGAAATATCAACTCGCCCATCATCGCCTTGTGGGGTGGGGAGGCAAAGGAACACGAATTCGCTTGCTGTAACGGCTTGGCTAGCTCCGACGACAAACTTGAGAACTTGTTTGGACAGTCCGTCTTGTAAGAGTTCGGGTAAACGTGCTTCGTGGATTGGCACTTGGCCATTGTTCAGTTGACCGACTTTGGCTTCGTCGATATCGACGCATGTGACGGTGTGGCCTAGGTGGGCTAGGCATGTTGCTGTGGTCAGACCTACGTAGCCAGCTCCAATGACCGTGACGTTGCTCATCGGGAGGGTCTTCGGCTGTTGGGTTCGTGATGTATCAGGTTGCACACAAGTGTGATGCTAACGAGGTCGAGGCAGTTCAACGGCGCGGCTCGAGCTTCTGAGCGTTGTTCTCGGCTTATCTACTGAATTTCTGGGCTTTCAGCCGCACACTCCTAGCGTTCGGGGGGGCGGTGGAACAGTGTTCGTTGCGGTTATAGCTAGGGCTTGGGGCGGGTTGACCGCCCTGTAACCGACCATGACTGATGGCGGATCGGTCGTGATTTCAAGCCGTATCTGATTCCCCAAGAGTGAGGGGTCGGGAAGCATCTCGACAGTTTGTCTCAGTCTGGCTGCGAGCAGGACTGCGGCCTTGTCTCCTCCCGCTCCATATCTGATGCGGTTAGTGGTACTGGGTGGCGCTTCTTGCTGAGTGGCTTTGAATCCTGCGCCCCGGAGCCTGGAGGCTAGTGACAGCGAGTTAGGGCCGCTTACTGTCACCTCGACTCGTTCTCCGATGACGTCGTTCCACCCGATGCCTCGAAAGATTTGAATAACGCGTTGATTGTGGTCGTTGTCGACAATTTCTAAGCCTGCTTGACCGTTCACTGTTACGTCGACGAGTTGAAGCGCGTAACGTTCGAGATCGTTTTCTACGTCGAGACCTTTGAATCGCCGCGCGAGTTTCAGCCCGTCATCGAAGACGCTCAGTGTATTGGAGGTGCGGAGATCGGTTGCGACGATACTGAGGAGGCGTTGGAGGGTACGTGGGTTTCCTACCGCCCGGTCGAAGGCCTGATCTAACGCTTGGAAGATGAACTGTTGTTGTCGACTGTTTCTTTCAAGGTCGTTCCACACTCCGAGCCTGACCCATTGACCGTCTTGTTGTTGAGTGAGTAAACGCCGACTGCGAACAAAAGCTAGGGCTTGGTCCCCGTTTAGATGGGTCCATCCTTTTCCTACGGTGAAGCCGGTGCCTCCTTGCGTGGGATCGCCACTGTCTTGGATTGTTCGGTCTCGCGTGGGCCGGTTGAAGCAGATGGAGACTCCCCCAATTGCGTCAACCAGTCTTCGAAAGCCGTCAAGGTCGACTTCTACGAAGTGTTGGAGCCCAATGTTGAAGTGGGCTTCAACTGTTTCTATGAGTCGTGCTGCTCTGGTCTGGGCCGATGAGTCCAAGTTGTATGCGCTGTTGATTTTGGCGATTGAATCAGTGCTGGCTATGGGGACGAGGAGGTCGCGGGGTACCGAAACTACCGCTGCTGTTCCGTCATTTCGTAACCGAAGAATCATTATTGTGTCAGCGAGGTGATTCCCGACGGCGTGGCTTCTGCCGGTCATGATGGCGTCGTCGGCTGAGATACCTTCGACGCTGTCTGAACCCACGAGAAGGTAATTTTCTGCTTGGGCTACTGGGTCACGAATCGCTGGAGGAAGCAGGATCTCTTCTGTTGTTTCAACAGTGGCCTTGTTTACTTCTTCTTTGTTTTCGGTATTTAGTCGAAGTAGGTCTGAGGCCGTGACGGGTTCGCTCGTCGGAGCGGTGAGGACATCGTTTACCTCGAATCGTTCGACTTGGTCTAGTTGCCATACCGCGTATCCGAGGCTGAACGTTGCCACGAATCCGACCCCAGTGGCTGCCCCAAGTGTTGCCAGGAGCAACTTTTCTATTGGTCGACGGTTCCGACGGGGGCGGTCTCGGGTCATGCTCAGCGAACGTATCGCGGGAAACGTTGTTTCATTGGTCGCGCTTTCGTATGGCGCGTTCGAGGCTTGCTTTTCGCAGGGGGCCTAGGTCCTTGAGGCTGATTGTGTGATCCCGAAGTTTTAGATTGCCGTCGGTGTATTGCGAGGTTCTCCATTGATGTGCCTGTCCAAGTCTTTGGGACCATCGTTTGTACGCCGGCAGGTCACTGAATTGTTCGAGTTCGGGTGTCCCGGTTCGTGTCGTCAGAAGTAGCGCTCGCACTACTCGTTGCCAGTTAGCTGTGGCGATAGATTTGCGCGCTTCGAATCCCAGACGGCTTCGCTCCTGGGCGTTTGTAGCTAGCGTTTCTGCTGCGGCACAGATCTGGGATCGTTGCGTGAGAAGGTAGCCATTGGTGTCGTGAACAATGGTGTCCTTCGCTGCCTCATTGGTATGCATTGCGATAACAACTTTTTCTTGGCTCATGGCTGCTCTGAGCGGTTCCACGAAGCCTAGGGAGGTTGATGGGTCAATAATGATCCCCACATCAGGGTCGTCTATTTCGAAGATCCGCATGGAGGCAGCTTCCAGGGTCGTTCTGAGGGCTTTGTGGTTTCCGGCGTCGACTATTCCTATTCCAGATTTTGGTGGTGATATCGAAACTGGGGCGCTGATTGGCAATGGCGCCACGATAGGGGTGGCGGTTCCGCGGCCTACAGCCTCCCGTAATAGATGTCGGGCAGCCACAACCGTCCATGGGTTTGCTTGGCTCATGTGTTGGGTTATGTATCTCCGGACCTGCGCTTTGGGCGGAGTGGGTTCGTCGTCGACCGCTACGACAAGGTTGTATGCCGAGGAGTCGATCTCTGGTGAAAGGATGTGGGCTTCGAGATCCGCTCGTTGGGAGAGCGCTGTGTGGATTGCTGTTGCGAATCTGCCTGGGGCGACGCCTACTTTCATCGCTATTGGTCCTGGTCGAGTTGGGATCGTAGAAGGTCGTGTTGGCGCTCGAGTCGGATTAGTTGAATTTGCGCTGTCTCGATTGCTGCACCGAGATCGTCTATGAGTTGTTCGTCTCCGGCGGTTACGAGTTCGAGACGGTTGATGGCATTCTCCAGTTGTTGTGTTCGTTCTAGTTCTGTCGCGAGTGTTGAGTTGATGAGGTCTATGGCTGCAGGGAGTGCTGAGTTGATGAGGTCGATGGCTGCAGCGAGCTCGTCGGTGACTTTGTCAATGGTCGTTACAAGGTTTCGGGTCCTAAATATCGGTGGCATTTTGCGTGAACTGAGCCGGTGTCCTAGCTGTCGGGCTGTTGCTAGGTGGGCGGATGCTTGAGAAAGTGCGTCGTCTGTCATTGGTTCACCATCTTCGTGATCTGGTGGCGGTTATTTTGGAGAATCGGGGTCGGGGTGGTGTGGTGCTCGCGTGGATGCCGGCTCTCTTGAGGGCGTTTGGGAGGCCATCTGGGGTGGTTACTTCGGCTCGGGGGGCTATGCGGTTTACCTCGGCGTGGGCACTTCGGACGACAATGACGTCGTCGCGGTTATTTCGGTGGCGAAGTTGGTCAATGTTTTCGAGGACGACAACTGAAATATTGTGTTGTTGTAGGGCGTTGACTAGGTCTGGGTGGTCCCCGACGATGGCTACTCGGCCATGAGTGATGGTGGCTTCTCCGTCCCAAGCCGCGTATGAACTGCCTCTGTAAAGCCAATGCCAACGCGTTTCGCTGCGGGCATGGTTGCGATGGGAAAGACGATGTGCCTCTCCGGGTTGGAAAGATCCACCCACGCGGTGAATGACTCTCGATTCACCGACTACCACGACCGCGCGTCTTTCCGATCTGCAAACGTTGACGAGGTCTAGGTCTTCGTAATATCCGAGTCCGTAGGCGGAGTCGAACCCCCCGAGTGACTCAAATGATTGTCTTTGGATTGCCCAGCAGGCAGCGGAGACATGGTCAACAGGCTTGACTCCAGACACTGGGGTCTGAGATGTGTGGACATGGCCGTCGGCGGTGACGGACGCTCCGCTTTCAGTGATGTTGCCTTGTTCATCGGTGAATATGGGAGCTGCGATTGTTGCTCTATTGGACTCGACAGGGAGCAGTAGTGGTGTGAGCCAGTTAGGTGTGACCTGTAGATCCGAGTTCATTATCACGATGCTTGGGGAGTTGGCTTGACGAACTCCAAGGTTGACTCCGCCGCCGTAGCCGAGGTTGCTAGGAGCTTGGATTACTTGAGGTTGCGTTCGGTGTCGTGCCATCCGCTCAGCCGTGTCATCGGGAGAGGCGTTGTCGACAACAACGACTTCATGTGGTTCAGGTGTGTGTTCGGCGATGGAATCGAGGAGAGCTTCGGTCAAGGCCGGTTGCCCATAGGCAACAATAACGAGAGTGGCCTTTGATGTTTGGGTCATGGGTTCGGGTCCATGATTTCCATGTCTGCTTGGTAGCGAGACCTGAGGAGGGCGTGGGTGTCGGTGAGGGCCTCAAGTTCGGTAGTGACGGATTGGAGCATGTTTGCTAGTCGTCGCGGGCTTTGGGATCCAACACTCTTGATGATGTCGTCAATTTGTTTGAGGGCCCACTTTTGAGCTAGTTCAAGCAGTTCTATGGTTCGCTGGTCCTCGCGTTTTGAAGCGTTCAGAGTTTCACTTAGAGCGACTCCTGAGGGGGTAGAAGCGGTAAAGCTACTCGCTGTGAACATCAGGCCCGCTGCCCACCATGAGTCGAGCTTTGCAGGGAGGTTCCAGTCGCCGTCGAGGTTTTCTACTATATGGATTTCGGCTTCGTCGCTGTAGGTTGCGCTTCGTCCTGCATCTCCGAGTCGTTCCTTTCTATCTGAGCCAAGTCTAAGAAGTCCGCCAGCAGCGTCTGGTGCTGGTCTGCACACGAACTCGCCGCTTTGGCCAATTGTGACCCTGGCATAGGGGGCGGCCCATTCGAGTGCCAACAGGGCCGCTACCGCGAGTACCTGAGCGGTTGGATCATCGTCTGTTGGGATCACCACTATGTCCAGTTGATCGGTCACATAACTCCTTCAAAAGCAGCGGGAGGCTTTCGCGAAAGTCGGGTGGAGGGGTGAGTCCTATATCAACTAGTGCTTTGTTGTTGAGCACGGAGTTCGCTGGGCGAGAGGCGGGGCGAGGCGGATCTAGTTGTTCGGTCGTTATTGGAGTCACTTGACGGGATGGCCGTCCCATGAGCTCAAGGACGGTTTGAGCGAATTCGTACCAGCTGACGGGTCCCTGGTTGGTCACGTGGAAAGTACCTCGGGCTTCGATTTCAACTAGTTGCTTTATGGTGACAGCAATGTCTCTTGTGAACGACGGGTGCCCAACTTGGTCATTCACAAATTTCATGGGGTGACCGCTTTGGGCTAACCCAATTATCGTTTTGAGGATGTTTGAACCGTGTGACCCGCACAGCCAAGAGGTACGTACTACGAGGTCTTGTTCGCGCATGGCTTGTTCGCCTTCGAGTTTGGTCCGACCGTAGGTTGACTGCGGGTTCGTGTCATCCGATTCGATGTACGGTCGCTCAAGGGTGCCGTCGAACACATAGTCCGTGGAGATTTGCAACACTCGAGCATTCGTTCGTTTGGCGGCGGCGACGAGATTTTCGGGACCACCTGAGTTGATGGATCGAGCCTCGGTTACATGATCTTCACATCTGTCTACGTCGGTGAATGCAGCTGTGTTTATGACCATGTTGGGCTTGTAGTGCTGGAGAGCGGCTTCGACATCGTGGAGCTGAGAGACATCAAGTTGTTCATGGCTGAGGGCGACAGCGTCGGCTTTGTTAAAGACTTGTGCCAGGTCGGTTGCCAGTTGTCCATGTCCTCCCGTGATGAGCACCTTTTGTCTGTTGCTCACTCTGCTGCCTCCAAGAGAGCTTCGCTAAGCGTTGGGTATACAAAGAGACTTTCGTGGATGTCTTGGACTTTCAGGTTGGCACTGACTGCTAGTGCAACGACTGAGATCAGTTCGGCCGCGTGTTGACCGACTATTGATCCGCCTAACACGTGCCCTGTGTTGGGATCCGAGACGATCTTTACGAAACCGAGTGGGTCGTTGTTGATCAGTGCTTTAGCGTTTGATGAGAACGGGACCTTTGTCACTCGGATTTTCCGCCCGGTGGCGAAGGCTTCGGCTTCAGCGAGGCCGACATCAGCAATTTCTGGTTCGGTGAAAATGGCGGAGGCGGCTTTGTCGTAATCGAGGTGTCGGTGTTCGCGTCCTTCATGAAGACCCATTATGTGTTCGGCTATTTTTCGTCCCTGCATCGCAGCTACCGATGAGAGCGGGAGTTTCCCCGATAGGTCTCCTGCGGCGTAGATAGTGGGGACGGACGATCTGAGGTTGTGATCGACTTGGATGTAGCCGCCTTCGTCCACTACTACTTCGGTGTTTTCTAGGCCTAGACCTTCGCTGTTTGGGTCGGAGCCGATAGCTAGGAGAGCGTGGGTGCCTTCAGCGATTCGTCCGTCTGAACAATGAACCTTTACTGAGCGTCCCTTTCGTAGAATTTCGGTTGCTCGCGCGCCCTTGAGTAGTTGGACTCCTCTGTCAAGAAAGTTCTGTTCGAGTAGAGCCGCTGCTTCGGGGTCTTTTTGAGGCAGCACTTGTTGACGACTGACGATGAGTGTGACTTCGGACCCTAGCGACGCAAACATGTGCACAAATTCGACGCCTGTCACGCCCGAACCTACGACTACCAGGTGCTCCGGAAGTTGCTCTGGCGGGTAGGCATCGCGGGTGGTCAGGACACGTTCGCGGTCAATCGGTGCCCATTCTGGAATTCGGGGTCGACTGCCTGTCGCGAGCACGATGGCGTCAGCCGTGAGTTCGACCACTCCATTGGAGGTGTCTACGCACACCTCATGGGGCCCTAGAAGTCGTCCAGTGCCTCGGTGGATGGTTACTCCTTGGCTGGTTAGTAGTTGTGTCACAGATTGTTCGAGTCGTTGTTCTATGCCTTGGATACGAGCGCGCAGATGTTCCGCGTCAACGCCTGTCTCTACATTTGCTAGTCCCATGCCGTCTAGCCGACGAGCGAATGAGAGTGCTCCTCCGGTTGCAATCATCGACTTTGAGGGCACGCAGTCTCGAAGGTGCGCTGCTCCTCCAACAATCTCGCGTTCGATGAGCGTGACCTCGGCTCCAAATCTGGCTGCGTATGTCGCAGTATCGTGACCGGCCGGGCCGCCGCCTATGACCACGACGCGCTTGTTTGCCATGTGAGAAGTTTAGGGCGCAGGTTCCAAGTAGCCTTTTCAGGCCTCGTCTGAGGTTGAACGACTTAGCTGAGTGCTGGCGAGCAGTATTGGTCGTATTCGACGATCTTTATCCGGTCGCGGTTGTCGTAGGTGACTGGGTTCTTGGGGTCACGATGGATTTTATACTCGCGAAAGCTCATATCTAGTGCGTCGAAGGCCAGGAGTCTTCCGATGAGGGAGTCACCCAACTGGAGGACGAGCTTTATGGTTTCCAGTGCTTGCAGGCTCCCGATGACCCCGGGGAGGACGCCAAGTACCCCTGCTTCAGCACATGATGGTGCTAATTCAGGTGGCGGTGGTACTGGGACGTAGTCGCGGTAGGTGGGTCCGTTGACTGGATCAAAGACTGTGACTTGACCTTCGAATCGGAAAATCGAACCGTGAACTACCGGGATTCCAAGTTTCACCGAAGCATCGTTTAGTAGGTAACGGCTTGGGAAATTGTCGGCTCCGTCCACAATCGCGTGCCATCCGTTCAGCAGATCGAGGACATTGTCAGCGCCGAGACGGGTGTCGTAGGTCTTGATTTGGATGTCGGGGTTGAGAGCCGAGATCGTTTGCTTCGCTGACTCTACTTTGGATTGTCCGAGGCGACCGGTGTTGTGGATCACCTGCCGTTGAAGATTGGATTCATCTACCACGTCCATATCGACCACTCCGAGTGTTCCTACACCGGCCGCCGCGAGGTACATAGCCGCAGGAGAACCTAAACCGCCCGCTCCGAGTATGAGAACCTTGGAACCAAATAACTCTCGTTGGCCCTCTTCTCCTACTTCGGGCAGAAGAAGATGCCGTTGGTATCGGTTTCTCTGATGCCGGGTGAGGGTTTCGGGCATTGACCACTCTCGGCCTTCAGACTTCCATTTGGTGAAACCGCCGTCCATTGACACAACTTGTGTGTATCCGAGTTCGACCAGGGTCTTGGCCGCGAACGCTGACCGCGCTCCTGCTGCGCAATAGACCACTATTTTGGTGTCGCGGTCGGGAAATCGTTGCTCGATTTGGCTTTCGAGATGACCTCGCGGGATATGGGTTGCATCAACTAAGGCACCCTGATCAAACTCCTCAGGTTCACGGACATCAAGAGATATATGACCGTCGTTCACCAACCGGGCAGCTTCGTTGGTGCTGACTTCTCGTATTTGTTGTCTCGTGGCCGCGAGTAAGTCTCCGTAGCTAGTCATCACTTTTCTCTTTGAGGGTCGACATTGACGGTTTGTCCTGTCAATTCTACCGGTTGTGTCCTAGGCGATTACTTGGGGCTCGACACCTCTTCATTGTCGTCTTCTTCAGGAAGGTTCGTTGCGCCTCCGACAGCAATGGGGAGAACTTGGCTTATGGACTCCCGAATTATGAGATCTGCTAGGTGGTCCATCTCCGTCGGTTCGGCGTTCACGATCGCTATTTTCGCTCCAACTCTTTGAGCTGCTGGAACCACAGCAGCTATTGGATATACCGCCAGCGTGGTACCGATTGCAATCATGAGGTCGCAATTTTGAGCTGCGGCCTCGGCTTTGAGTAAATCTTTTTGAACCAGTGATTGGCCGAAGGAGATCGTGGCACTTTTTAGGATTCCTCCGCATTCGGGACAGTCGAGGTCTTCTTCGCCCTGGCGAACGCGGTCGAGCGCTATTTGCATGTCATCTCGATAGGTGCATTCAAGGCAGGCAACTTCTCTGAGTGTCCCATGCACTTCAATGACTTTCGTCGCTGAGGACCCCGCTGCGTGGTGGAGTCCGTCAACATTCTGGGTGAGGAGAGCTACTAGTTTGTTTCGTTTTTCCAGCTGGACGAGTGCTCTGTGACCGTCGTTGGGGTCCGCTGACCAGGCTCTGTTGTCGAGACGGTCACGCCACGAAGCTTTGCGGATCTCTGGGTCTGAGACAAAGTTCTGGATGTTTGAAGCTTTTTCAGCTTTTGGGTTTTTCGTCCATATGCCGTTTGGTCCGCGGAAATCGGGGATGCCTGAGTCTGTGGAGATCCCTGCTCCGGTGAGCACCGTGATCCGCTCACTCTCGTCAATCCATCGCGTGAGCATTCGAACGTTTGGGTTCTGGGAGAGGTCTGAGGGCATGGTGAGCGTCCAGTCTGTTTCTATGGCGATTGGTTAGTCGGGCTGTCTTTATAGATCTTGCTGCGGGTGCTGTTGATTTCTTACCAGTTATTGACAATTTCGATCAGGGTTCGGACGCCGAAACCTGTTGCTCCTTTGGGGAACTCCGCTTCCGGTTCTTCGGTTGTCACCGGACCGGCAATGTCTAGATGCACCCAGGGTGTTTCATCCACAAATTCTTGGAGAAATAGGCCGGCTACTAGGGTCCCGCCAAACCTTCCCGAACCGATGTTGCGCAAGTCCGCTACGTCGGAGTCCAGTTGTTTTCGGTATTCATCTGGTAGTGGTAGGTGCCATAAACGCTCTCCGGCTTTATTTGCCGCTGCTCTAACTCGGTCGATTGCGTTGTCGTTGTTGCCCATGAGACCTGCATATTGCGAACCTAGTGCGACGAGGCAGGCTCCCGTGAGTGTGGCGAGGTCAACCACGAGGTCTGGTTCTTCCTCCGCTGCTAGTGAGAGTCCGTCTGCTAGGACCAGTCGGCCCTCGGCATCGGTGTTCAACACTTCTACTGTCTTGCCGTTGCGTATGTTGAGTACATCCCCAGGTTTCGTAGCAGTTGGGCTGGGCTGATTATCCGTACAGCAGCAGGTTCCTATGACTGTGAGGTCGGGGCTATGGGCTGCTATGGCGGCCATGGCTCCGATCACAGCAGCTGCTCCTCCCATGTCGATTTTCATTTCTTTCATCCCCTCGAATGACTTGAGGTTGAGGCCCCCCGTGTCGAAGGTGATGCCTTTACCTACGAAATGGATGGTTCCGCGGCTTTCTCCCTTGGGTCGCCAGGTGAGTCGCACCAGTCGGGGTTCTTCGGTGGATCCGGCGTTGACTCCGAGGATGCCACCACATCGTTCTTCTGTTAGCCGTTCTCGGTCCCAGACCTCAACGTCCAACCCGGTCCTGTCGGCGGCGTTGACGGCTTCGTCGGCTAGCTGAGTCGCAGATAGCGACCCTCCGGGGCGGTTGACGAGGTCCCGGGTGAGCGCGATGGCGTTGGCGACTGCTTCTGCTTTTGCTAGAACTGCGTCGCTCTCGATGCCGTCCGGGACAACGAGTGTTACTTGTTCGAGAACAGAAGCTTCTTCTGGAGTTCCTTTCAACTCGTCGTATCGGTAGGAGGCAAGGAGCATTCCTTCAACGGTGGCTTGGAGTGCTACCTCAGCACCCAGTTCGGTTGCTGTCGTTAACGGCAGGAGCGAGGTAACTGACTTGAGGTGTTTGGCCGCTCTCCATACAGACGCGGCAGCGGATCGCACGGCTGGTTCAGTGACTTCCGGTCCACCCAGCCCAACTGCGATCACTACCGGATCTTGTTCAGGCAGCAATGTTGTTTGGCCGAGTTTTCCTTCGAATGCGCTGGCGGCACGAAAGCTGTCTCCGACTCCTAGCGTTTCGAGCTGGTCTTCCCTGATCGGTCGATCTGTTGCGACAGTGCCTTCACCTGTCCCAGCGAGGACAACATTGATGGAGGCAATTGCTAGTTGATTCGGCATGGGCTTTCTTTCGTCAGTTGTAGGTGGTTAGGGGTCTCTGCTGTAAAGGGTTTCGCCCTCCTGCCAGCGGGCCAAAGTCCAGAGAAGGTCCGAAAGTCGGTTGAGGTACGGCAAAACTTGGGATCCCGGTTGGCACACGGTGATGCTTTCTCGCTCGGCTCGCCGGACCATCACTCTTGCCCAATCAAGCCGTGCTGAGATTTCTGTTTGACCGGGAATAGTGAATTCGGTTGGAGCTTCAAACCGGGCGTCAGCGGTATCTATCGACTGTTCGAGGACTTCGACCATTTCGGTGGTTACTGAGGTTGTCCCTGGTTCAAGTTTGCTGCGATTTTCGGGAAGTGTGGCCAGTTCGGCCATCGCTACATACAAATCACGACAAACAAGTGTCAGAACTTCGTTGAGCTCCACGTCTTCCACAGCGGCGCGCGCTAGGCCGATGGCCGCTTGGGCTTCGTCTATGGCACCGTAGGCCCTTGGCAACGCAGAGTCTTTGTTTACCCTTCCGCCATAGAAAAGCCCTGTGGTGCCATCGTCGCCGGTCTTTGTGTAGATCTTCATTAGTCACTCAAACTAGCCGGAGCCTGACCCAGACCAAAGACCTGTCTGACATAGGCTCGGCGAGTGGCGTTGCACGGCTATTGGATTCTGACTTCAAATCATCGTTTGTTTCATTTCGCTGATGAGGTAAGCGAGGTCGAAGTGGGGCTTCCGTCCCCTCCAATTTCATTGGCTATGACTCGTGATGGACAAGGTTGTTTAGTGCTCGGTTCAGGTGGCCACGTACAGGCCCATGGCACCGCGAGGGCGCTTGGGGATCTGGCCGGGTTGGACCTGGTGGCTCCTCCCGTCGATATCGCCGCCTCCCCGACCGGAGTTGGCTATTGGGTTATTGATTCGGAGGGCAGTGTGTTTAGTTTCGGGAACGCTCCATTTCTAGAGGGCATCCCTCAGGTAGCTCGCAGCTCGACTCAAGCTGTGCGTATCGAGCCGACGGCTGACGGCAATGGCTACTGGATTGTCGACAATCGCGGTGGTGTTCATTGTTTCGGTTCGGCACCCTTTCACGGTTCGTTGGCGGGCAGCGCTGAGTTGGACGGTTTGCGTGTAGTTGATTTCGCTGGGGGGTCCGGGGACGAGGGGTACTTGTTCTTGGATTCTGACGGCCGGGTACATGCCGTTGGCGATGTGGCGCACTTTGGTTCACCGACGGGCTTGGGCAGGATCAACGCGGTGGGGTTGATTAGTCGACCGGGTGGCTATCTGGTGGCCGACTCCCGTGGTGCTTTGGTTGCTTTCGGTGATGTGGCGAACTTCGGTTCGACGGTCGGGTCGGGTTTAGGTGTGTTGGCTGTGGCCTAGGTTGATGCGAGAGGATGCCCGCGTGGCAGCCAGACCTGTTTGACTTCGTCGTGAAAGTAATACTGGGCATGTCGGGAAAGTCTCGGGTTGTAGTACGGGTCGTCCTGTTCCAGCGGATCACCCCACCGCTTTTGGAAGAAATCTTCGTCTTCGCTTGGATGCAACGAGCCTCTAAGAGCCGATTCTTGGTGGAGGAGATTGGTGTTGGGTTGGTAGATGAGGTCGTATCCCAATTGGTGGATGCGCATCGTGAGGTCGACGTCGTTAAATGCCACCCGGAGTCGTTCTTCGAATCCGCCGACTTCCCAAAAGACCTCGGGGCGAATCATTAGACAGGCAGCAGTAAGCGCCCAGCAATTGCGCACCAGATTGCCGATGCTGAAGTAGCCACGGGAGTTGGTGTTCACCGCTACGCCGCCCACTCCAACTGTGATTCCTTCATGTTGGACCCGTCCATCCGGAAAGCTCAATTTGGCGCCCACGGCCCCGACCCGCCGTTGTTGTGCGTGGCCGATCATGGCCTGAAGCCAGTCCGGTTTGACGATGGTGATGTCTCAGTTGAGAAAAAGCAGAAGATCACAGTTGATCTGCTCTGCTGCCATGTTCATCATTCGGGCGTACGAAAATTGGTGCGGGAAATCGATAACAGGACCGGGGTGGGTGTCCATCCAGGAAAGAGTGGCAGGGGCTGAGCTTTCGTTGTTGACCACCAAAACTTCGGTTTCTGACCAGGATGTGACCTCACTTATCCCTGTCACACATTGTGATATGAGTTCGAATCTGTCTCGGGTAGGGATGATGATTCCTACTTTGGGCAGGCCCTTTATTTGGTACTTGATGTTGTAAGTGCCGGGATCTAGTCCTTCTTCTGCTTTTCCTTTAATGCCTCTTCTGTGGAGTGCTTCTTCGAGTGCACGTTGTCCTGCTGCCCAAGCATCGGTCTTTTCGTTCACTCCGGCGGCCGTAGAACCCGGGAGTATTCGCCAGTGGTACAGGTTGCGGGGAATATGGACTATTTCGTCGGTGTTTTCGGTGGCCCGCAATGCGAGGTCGTAGTCCTGCGCTCCGTCAAAGCCTGTTCGCCATCCGCCGATGCGTTCGATGAGGTCGCGGCTGAAGACTGCGAAGTGACAGACGTAGTTGTAGGACAAATGCAGATCAGGTGACCAACCTGATTTGGCGTAGCTGTGGTCATAGGAGCCGTCGGCAAACAGTTTGTCTTCATCTGAGTAGACAAATTCCACCGTGGGAAATCTGTTGATGGATCGAACCACTTCGATGAGAGCGTCTGCTCGGAGAAGGTCATCATGGTCGAGTAGCGCCAAGTAGTCGCCTTTCGCTACTTGGAGGGCCGTGTTCGAAGCCTCTGCTATGCCACCATTTGTTGTTCGTTTGACAAAATCTATTCTTGGGTCCAGTGCGGCAAGCTGCTCGCACACCGATCCGGGACCATCATCGGTAGAGCAGTCGTCGACGAGACATAGCTGCCAATTTTCATAAGTTTGCGTTCGTACGGATTCAATCGTTGCTTCTAGCACTTCCAGGGGTGTGTTGTATACGGGCGTGAGTATCGAGATGAGGGGCCGGTTTTTGAGACTTGTCCCTGGATCAGGGTCAGGGTCGTTGACTTGTTCTCTTTCTGAACGCCGGTATTGTTTGAGGTCCATTCGGTGACGTTTGCCTGACTGTTGGGTGTAAAGCCAGTCGGTGATCTCTGATTCTGTGTCCGCGGGTTCAATTCCAAGGGCCGATATTGCGTCGCTGATTCCTGTGTCGTTGAGGGCGGGTCGGGGAGGCGGACGACGTCGTGTGGCTGCTCGGAGCATGGCAGTGGCGATTTCGGGACGTTCGACAATTTCTAGGTCCCATTGAGTCGGGTTGTCGATGTGGTGGGCGGCCTGCTTTGTTGCTACCACCGGAATTCCGAAAGCGCGCGCCGCTAGCAGGTGCGTCCATGCTGTGGGTCCGGTTTGCCTGAGTGAGACAAGCATCGATGCTTGTTGGAGGAAGTCGCTGAGTGGCTTATTTCGTTCGATGTGTTCGAGATTTGATAGTCCGCGGCGCCATGGAACGAATTCGCGTTCGGTGATGAGAAGTGGCGGAGGGATTGTCGTGTCGAGCTTCGGCGCGATGTGCTCATTGAAGTGCTGCGTTGATTCTAGGTCGGGTTCCCCGAACTCACGATGGGGAGCAGCTAGGAGCAGTGGTCTCGTGCCCTGGGACTGGTCGAGGGTGAGGTTGGGTGGGTGAACTATTTTGATGTTGACGTCCACACCCAGGGCTTCGATTTCATTGCACTGCGATTGCGAGCACACCCATACGTCATTTACAAGACTCAGTAGTTCTCGATCGCGTTGGCGACGGAGACTGGCGACGGTGTCGCGACCAGCTCTTTCGTCATCCGCTAGGAGGTCGTCGTGTAGGTCGTTTCGTTGAATCGTAAGGAGATTGGATCCGTCGATTACAAGTCGGGCATCAGGATTATGGGTTCGACACATGGACGCCGTTCTGTAGCCAGCTCCATTTCCGCATATGACGAAGGTGTCGCTGCTGTTTGCTCTCCACCATTCACTGGAGTCGACGCCGAGGCTCTCGGTGGTTGTGCCGTACAGCTGGGTGTGTTCGTCTGAGGGTCCGTTGATCGCCAGCCTTGTGTTTGCGGTGCTTGCAAGCAGTTCCTTGCAGATCTGTTCGGTTCTCCAACCTGTCGGATCCGCTCCGGGTCTGGGAACTGCGTCTAGAACAATGGTGACGTTCTTGTGTTGTGGTCGGGCGTTCATCCGCGCCCAAGTTGGCTTCGCAACCATCGAAGTACTCTGAGTGCGTCGCGTTCAATTTGCGCTACGACGCTATGCCAGTCGACGCTTCGCTGCAGACGGGCCGGTCCTTGGTCTCGACGAGCGATCTCGGTTTCTAGCTGGTTTAGTCGATTGTGTTGCGCGCGCAGGGCTTGTCGGGTGTTGTCCGCGTCATCTCTCGCGACGTCAAGTTCTTTCTGCAGTTGAAGGAGTTCTTGTCGCAGTGCGTCGATCGACTGGTGGGCGCGGCGGCGCTGTTGTCTCCAATGAATTGACTGTTGTTCGTGCAGTTGTCGAGACTGTTCGCCGCGTTCTCTTTCTTGGGATGCCGAGCGGCTAGTAATAGTCCGATTCAGGCGGAGTAGGGCAGTCTGTTCAACGATTTCCGCGAGTCGGGATACTCGTTCTTCGAGGGTGCGGTCCGACTCAAGGATCGCTATGTTTGAGGCCGCTGACCAAAGAGCTCGTTGTAGTTCCTTGTTGTCTGAAGTGTCGCCGACGAGCACTGATCGTCCGTGCAAGGCGTTTGCCAGTTGGTGAAGCGCTGGGTCGCTGGTGACGATTACTGCCGCGTATTGTACGACTGCACCGAATTCTTCGGGATCTAGGTCGTTGTCAAGAGCGGTCGAAGTTTGGTTGTGGTCCTTTAACTTCGTCGCGAAGCGCGTTTGATTGTCAGGTGGACCGATCAGGGTGATTGGAAGTTCTCTCGAGCGAGCGTGTCGCGCAACCTCTGCAGCGACCGTGTCTGACGTGTCATCGTCGATGTCAACCAGTATCGACTCTTTGAGCGCAGGCGCTGGATGGGTTGCATCGGACGGATCGGGCTGTAGGTAACGGCGCAGCAGTCCTGTTGCATCGTGCAGGGTTAAGTCGACTGATGTCGGGTCTACAACAAATTCTGATGTGGTTTTCGCAAGTTCGAATCCGACGAGAACATCTACATCGTGTTCGAGTTCGTCGAGGTTTTCTGGCAGTCGACTGATGTTGAGTGAAGCGTCGTCCGTCCATCGAGAAGTTGCGGTTTGGGGAACAAACCATTGGAGTTCTGCGGGAGCGTTACGCCATTCAATTTCGGTTCCCAGCGCCCGGGTCGCGAGCCAGCCAACCGGGTGACGCTCTTCGCTAGGGAGAACTATTCCAATGTTTAGGGTTTCTCTGCCGTTCGACGGCGGGTTCGCTGCCGTGTCGTTTTTGACTGTCGTTGATTCGGTTGAATTCACTAATGCGGCCTCCAGAGATCAATGCAACAGCTCGCGGCAAGCGCGTAGTCAATTGTACGCGGGCTTGCAGGTTCGTTGGCCGCGCCTCGGCTCAGCGATTCGGGTGCCCGGGAGAGCCCTTTTGGTGCGGTACCGGAGGTTGCCACTTTCCTTTGAGGTCGGTGAGGCCTTCTCTTTCAGTAGATGAGCCTGGAACGATTCGTAGCGCATGGGATCGTTCCCAAGCGTCATGCACGTGCATTCGATCTCGGTCGGTCACCGAGGTGGAAAGCAGATAGTCACCCGGAAGGAGGGAGAGTTCGTCGATGATGAAATCAACATATCCCCGCCCTTGGCCAATCGATCCGGTTTGAAGTTGCTGCAGCGCGCTATTCGGTGACGCTAGGTGAACACCCGTCGCGTGGTGGAGCTTCAAGGAGAAAACGGGATCTTCGACCAAAGTTTCGGATTCGTACCAAAGGCGGATGATGAGAGTGTCACCTGAGCTTGGCAGCGGGTTAGCTAGCCACTGTTTGTCCAAATAATCGATATGGAAAATACGTAGCTCTCCACTTCCTCGCCGCACCTCTATTTCGGTTAACGACGTGTCGGTGTGAATTTGTTCGTCATCTCCATCTCGAAGTTTTTGTGCTTCTTCGGCGTTGACCGCATCGAGGTAGGCCCAGCAGACTTCCGTTGCGTCACCGGCTTGCATGAGTTGGCCGTGATCAAGCCATCCCACCTCGTCGCAGAGCCCTTCTACGAGGGGAAGCGAGTGCGATACAAGGACGATGGTGGTGCCCCCACGGCGAAGTTCGTAGAGATGTTCGAGGCATTTGCGTTGAAAGGCTTCGTCCCCAACTGCGATGACTTCGTCAATAAGAAGTATCTCCGGGGCGACATGCACAGCTACGGCGAAACCGAGTCGAACATACATTCCACTCGAGAGAATCTTGACCGGAGCGTCGATGAATTCCCCGATGTCGCTGAATTCGATGATTTCGTCGACCGCTAGATCCATTTCTTTTCGGCTAAGACCCAGGATGGCACCGTTGAGATAAATATTTTCTCGCCCACTTAACTCCGGGTGAAATCCGGATCCGAGTTCTAAGAGCGCCGACACCCGGCCGTTCACCTCCATAGTTCCGCTGGTCGGTTGATGAATACCGGCCATCAGCTTAAGCAACGTCGTCTTGCCTGAACCGTTGTGACCGATGAGTCCGTAAAAGGAGCCGGGGGCAATATCTATCGAGATGTTTCTTAGGGCCCAAAATTCGCTGTTGGATGAGTTTCTTCTTCGCCGGACAACGGCTTCTTTAAGTGAGTCTGGTCGATCTCGTTGTACTCGGTACCGCTTCGATATCGCCTGCGCTGAGATGATGGACTTCACATGTCCTCACTCAGCAACATCGATCGTTTAGAGAAAAATCGCCAGCCCAAGGCAAACACGGCAAACGAATACAAGAAGAGAGCGCACCATCTGGTCACGCTAGGCCATTGCAACAGGTAAGCCGACTCTCTCGCTGCGGTCACAAATTGGTTGATCGGGTTCCATTCAACGATCTTTCTTATCGGCAACCCCCAGTGTTGTTCGGGGATAATCCCTATCGGGTAGACAATTGGCACAAGAAAGAACAAGGCGTTCAAGACAATTCCGACCAAGTATTGGACATCTCGATAGTGGGTGTTCAACACGCAGACGAAGAATCCGATGCCCAGACCGAAGATTCCTGCGAGCACGAGGATCAAAGGAAACAACAGTGTGCTGAGCCCGACGTTACCTATCAGCACCATCACCACGAGTAAGACCCCGGCTTCAATTGCTGATTGAACCGCTAAGGCCAGCGCGCTACCAAATATCGCTGTTTCAGGTGGAAAGAACACTTTTCGACGAAGGTCACCTATAGCTCCTAGCCAACCCATGGAGCCGTTGATCATGCCTGCAAACAACAGCCAGACAACGAGTCCTGTGAACAAGAAAAGTGCGAAGTTTTCGGATCCGTTTCCTGCGGCAGGTGGAGCAGCCCTGAAGAACACTGAGAAGACCAGGCTGTACACGAGGATCGTGGATAGGGGGCTGAGTAAAGACCACGTCCAGCCCAAGAAGCTTCGTTTGTAACGTGATTTGAGTTCTCGCCTAGCGAAATTTCGAACCAGAGGCGTGTACTTGCTGGCCGATGCGATCAGGTTCTCTGGTGTCACGTTTGCGCAGCCTTCTTGGGCCTCCACCATGGTTCGTTGTTTCGATACCAGTCGACGGTTGTGACGAGACCGGCTTCAAGATCGATTCGGGGGCTCCAACCGAGATTGCGTACTCTGGCAGAGTCGATGGAGTAGCGAAAATCGTGTCCCGGCCGATCATCAACATTGACGATTGCAGATTCGTCTCGCTCGCATAAGGCAAGCAGCATTTGGGTCAGCTCAAAGTTGGAAATTTCATTTCCAGCTCCGATGTTGTAGATCTCGCCAACTTCACCAGTTTGAAGAACTTGATGTATGGCCGCGCAGTTGTCTTCGACATGAATCCAGTCCCTGACGTTTGCTCCCTCGCCGTAGAGGGGAACCTGCAAGCCGTCAAGCAGGTTGGTGACGAATAGGGGTATGAGCTTCTCGGGGAACTGGAAGGGTCCATAGTTGTTGGACGAACGCGTGATGATGACCGGCACACCGTGGGTCACGTGATGTCCCAAGGCAATCAAGTCAGATGCTGCTTTAGACGCTGAGTACGGACTGCTTGGTTCAAGCTTGTCGTTTTCGGTGAAGGAACCTCGGTCCAGCGACCCATAGGTTTCATCGGTGGATATGTGCACGAAGCGCTCAATTTCCATGTCGCTGGCCAGATCACACAGCGTGTTTGTCCCAACACAGTTTGTGGTTACAAAACGTTCGGATCCTTCGATCGACCGGTCAACATGACTTTCGGCTGCGAAGTGAACAACAGCCTGATGATCCTTCATGGCAAATGCCACTGTCTCGCGGTCGCAGATGTCCCCTTCGATGAACGCAACACGAGGATCATCTACGAAGTCCTGGACGGTATCTCGACTTCCGGCATAAGTGAGTGAGTCAAGGATAGTGATCTCGTCATCACTGTTCGCGAGGTGAAATCTTACGAAGTTGGAGCCAATGAAGCCAGCGCCACCGGTGATGAGAACTTTCATAGCTGGGTCAGTTCCTGAGTCCGTACCGCGGTCTGTCCACTTCGGGAATGTCTGCTTTGAGCGGGTTCGATTGATCTCGTTCGGACAGGGTCGGTTCGTCCACTCCCCAATCAGCGGCTATTTGGGGATCATCCCATGCCACGCCGAGTTCGTCGGAGGGGTTGTAGTAGTTATCAACCAGGTAGGTGATGGTCGCGTCGGTAAGGGTTGCAAAGCCGTGAGCTACGCCGGGCGGTATGTAGATGCCTCGGTGGTCGGTGCCCGTGAGATCAGTTTGTTGGGTCGCTCCTTCGGTCGGTGAACCTTCTCTCAGGTCGTGAAGCACGACCCGAACAGTCCCAAATGGCACGTACCAGTAGTCAGCCTGGTGCAGGTGATAGTGCAGTCCCACAATGCAGCCGCTCTGTCGGTCTCCTCGGTTTGCTTGAACCATTTCTCGTGAAGCTTCAGGAATCCATTCGCGTCGGTAGGTTTCGACGAAAAATCCGCGTTGGTCTGGATAGACGTCGGGGGTCACGACGTGGACACCTTGGATATGTTCGGACGAGACGACTTCAGCCATGTGGTTCTAGGGTATTGCTTTGTTGGGGTCTGCGGTCAGCGGGCGTCAAGTCGTAAATGTTCGACGTCTCCCGTGGAAATGACCCGAGAATCGTTGTTGTCGGTTTCTACTATGAGTCGGCCGCATTCATCGAGGTCAACGGCGCGCCCTCTAATTATCTGGCTTTTCGGCGTTGCACCCATGTGCACCTGCACCTGTTTCCCAAGGGTATTTGAGTGTTTGCGGACCTTGTGAAGTAACTGTTGGCTTCCGTGTGGGGTTAATAGTGCGGTGTATTCGGTTTCAAAATTCTGCAGGATCTTGAACGCTACAGCGTTTCGGTCGATAGCTGACTTTGCCAGTACATCAAGACTTGTTGCGACCGATTGAAGCTCTGGCGGTACCTCTCCCCAGCCGGTGTTCAGTCCTATGCCGATTACCACGGCTTCGATCGCCGCGTCACTGATGAGCGTTTCGGTCAAGATGCCGGCAACTTTCCTGTATCCCGGATCTGGGTCAAGTAATTGGTCAATGGGAGTGTCGATGACCAGATCATTAGGCCATTTGATCTCCAAGTGGATGTTCGTGAGTTCGAGAATCGCGGTGCGAGCCGATAGCGCTAGTGCTGATGTGGTGAGCGACGCGTTATTCGGTGAGAGAGCGTCACTTGATGGGCGAAGAAGCATCGACATCATCAGCGAAGTTCCTGCCGGAGCGGTCCACTCTCGTCCTCTCCGTCCTCGCCCTTGGGTTTGTAGGTCGGCGACAATTACTTCTCCTTCTTGACCTCCGTTGCGAGCGCGCTCTAGTAGCGCTGTGTTGGTCGAAGGAATTTCGGCTACCCAAGTAACGTTGTTGAACCGAGTTTCGTCGACTGAATCAAACTTGGCGATTTCCACATTCCTGAGACTACTTAGTCATTTGTCAAATTATTTGAGAAAGAAAATTGGTCAAATGAGGGAAAAGGGTTCGATTGTGGCACGATTGCAGATCGTACGTTTGCGCTTGGAAGGCTGAATTGGTGTTCTCAAAGATCTTGATCGCTAACCGCGGAGAAATCGCTGTTCGGGTGATTAGAGCGTGCCGCGAGCTGGGTATCACCAGCGTGGCTGTTTATAGCGAACTTGACCGCAACGCCTTGCATGTTCGCTTAGCCGATGAGGCGTACGCTTTGGGGGGCGAAACAGCCGCTGATTCCTATTTGAATACTGCAGCGATTCTTGACGCTATCGAACAGAGTGGTGCTGAAGCTGTTCACCCTGGATACGGCTTCTATAGCGAAAATGCTGACTTTGCTCGCGCGATTACCGACCGGGGCGTGACGTTCATCGGTCCGCCACCGGCCGCTATCGAAGTGATGGGTGACAAGATTTCTGCTCGACGTGCGGCTGAGAAGGTCGGCGTAAATGGGGTTCCGGGAACTACCGAAATTATTCAAGACCCTGACGAAGTTCGGAGATTCGGTGAGGAACACGGGTATCCGGTAGCGATCAAGGCGGCGTACGGCGGCGGTGGCCGGGGCATGAAAGTGGTTGGGTCCGCTGAAGAAGTTGACGCTGCGTTGGAGTCCGCTCAGCGAGAAGCTGAGAGTTTTTTTGGTCGTAGCGAGTGCTACATAGAGCGGTATCTGACGTGGCCGCGGCATATTGAGATGCAAATCATTGCTGACCAGCATGGGAAAACTGTCTGGTTGGGTGAACGTGACTGTTCGGCGCAACGCCGGCATCAAAAACTGGTTGAGGAGAGCCCAGCGCCAAATTTTCCCGATGAAGTTCGGCAAGCCATGGGCGAGGCGGCAGTTGCCGTGGCCGAGGGCTGCGACTACACGAACGCCGGAACTGTCGAGTTTCTATTTCAAGACGGAGAGTTTTACTACTTGGAAATGAACACAAGACTGCAGGTGGAGCACCCGGTCAGCGAATTGGTGTCCGGAATCGACCTTGTTCGGGAGCAGATACGTATAGCGGCTGGCGAGGAGTTGTCGTTTGATCAGAGCGACGTCAAGCAAGATGGTCACGCTATTGAGGTGCGCATCAATGCCGAAGACCCGGCGGGCGGCAGGTTTCTTCCTTCGCCGGGGACGATAAGTGAATTACGTGTGCCCGACGGATTTGGCGTCCGTTGGGATGGCGGTTATGAAGCCGGCGACGCCGTTTCTCAGTTTTACGACAATTTGGTTGGCAAGCTTGTGGTTTGGGGTGCTGATAGAGACACGGCAATATCTCGCATGCGCAGTGCACTCGCCGAATTTGAGGTACTCGGCATTGCGACAACCGCTGCTGCTCATAGTGTTATTTTGGCGGACCCAGATTTTCAAGCAGGAGAGCACAGCACCAAATGGGTCGAGGAGTCCCTTGATCTGAGTGATGTTTCTGGATCATCAGATGGTTCGGGTGAAATTGTTGATGATGAACCGCTGACACGAAAAGACGTAGTCCTTGAAGTCAACGGTAAGCGTTTCGAAGTCGCCGCTTGGGTGCCAGAGACCGTTGGTGCTGCTCACAAGGCCAAGGGCGGCAAGCCTCGAAGGTCGGCTTCCAACTCCGCAGGTTCCACGGGTTCTGGTCAGATAGCTGTGCCGATGCAGGGAACCATCGTCAAGGTTCTCGTTGAAGTCGGTCAAGAAGTGACCGAAGGAGAGGCCGTGGTGGTGTTGGAAGCCATGAAGATGGAGAACAACATCAACGCCGATAAATCGGGAACGGTCGCCGAAGTGAAGGTCGGTCCCGGCGACACCGTCGGAGCAGGCGACGTTGTCGTAATCATCGAGTAGTGGTCGCGACCAACGATTGCTTGAACCCTGCGAGACTGGTGACAATGATGACTGAGGGCGTTCAGGAGCGGCATCTATGCGTGGCATGATTCTCGCTGGTGGCGCTGGGACACGTTTATTTCCTTTAAATCAGGTTTCCAGCAAGCAACTCCAAGCGGTTTATGACAAGCCGATGATCTATTACCCGCTGGAAACCTTGATGACCGCCGGGGTCAGAGAAGTTCATCTGATTAGCACCCCACATGATTTGCCTGTTTTCCAGCGAGTATTGGGCGACGGGCACCAGTGGGGTATCGATCTTTCTTATGGAGTGCAGCCAGAACCCGGTGGAATCGCGCAGGCGGTAACAATCGGAGAAAGCTTTACTCGAGAACAGCCGTTTACTCTCATTCTTGGAGACAACATTTTCTTCGGTCCAATCGGCTTGGCGAATCAAGTGTCGGCATTTGGTGGGGGGGCTGTCATTTGGGGTTACCCGGTGAAGGATCCTCAGCGTTACGGGGTGATAGAACTCGATCCTTCGGGCGCGGTTGTGTCAATTGAGGAAAAGCCCAGCGACCCCAAAAGCGCGTTGGCTGTACCTGGGCTGTACATGTATGACGGCACCGCGGTGTCTCGAGCTAAAGAACTTGCTCCGAGTGCTAGGGGCGAGTTGGAGATCACGGATTTGAACTTGAACTTTCTTGATGATGGTCAACTGCGCGCTGTTGAGTTTGGGAAAGACATCACTTGGATGGATTCAGGTACACACGAGAGTCTCCTTGAGAGTTCAAACTTCATCGCCGCGGTCGAAACGAAGAACGGATACAAGGTCGCCTGCCTAGAAGAGGTTGCATACAACATGGGTTTTGTGTCTCTCGAGGAGATCGCTGGGACCATTGAGGCGATGCCCATGTCGCCGTATAGAAGCTATTGCGAAAGGGCGATTTTGGGGTGAGGGGTCGACGGGTCGACAGCGCAACTCGTTGGACCCTCGGCATAGTTGTTGTAACGATCATCTTCAGTTTGGGATTGTCGCTGATCGGTTCGCGGACGTTCTTGCGATCCGACACTGTTTTGCGCTGGGCGCCGTGGAATGAGAGTCAACCCATCGATCTCGAATTGACGTCGATTCCGGTGGCCGATCCTGTGGATTCAGGATTCCCCGCGCAAGAACTGTTTCACCGCCGACTACTAGACGGCGATTTCGCCATGTGGAACCCGTACCCGGCAGGAGGAACCCCTCTCGCCTCAGTTCCTCATCAGGGTTTCTTTGATCCTCTGAATTTGCCCTTCCTATTTCTGCCAGATCGAGTGGCGCCTGCTTGGGTGAAGCTAATTGAGCTTTCTGTTGCGCTCACCGGGGTCTTTTTGTTGCTCCGGAACTTGGGAGTCTCGCGGACCCCCTCGCTTGTAGCCGGATTTATTTATGCTTTCAGCGGCTTTCAAACGATGTGGACGAATTGGCCGCAAAGCCACGTAGGCGCTTATTTACCTTGGCTTTTGTGGGCGTCGGAACGCCTTTTGCGTCGGCGAGACATGTCCTCGTGTTTGGCGATTGCGCTTGTGACTTGTTCAATGCTTCTTGCAGGATTCCCCGCATTGACGGCATGGGGCGTGGCATTGATGTTGCTGTGGCTCGTTTTGCGCTCCCGCACAGGGTTTGGAGACCAAGGCAGGACGGCGACCTTAGTTGCCTCTGCTACAGCGTCTGTGGCGCTAGGCGCTGGGCTCGCGGCGTGGCAACTCTTTCCTTTCATTCATCAGTTACGAGCCACTGATTTAGCTCATCGAGGGCAAACTGTTGCTGATCATCTGTCCTCTTCATTGATGGCGACGGCTGCTATTCCGACTGCGTTCGGTTCCCATGCGCAGGGATTTTTTTATGGTGATCGCAATTACATCGAGAGCTGTGCTTTTCTAGGCGCGGGAGCATTGGTAATCGTGGCTGGTGCGCTCGTTTTGCGTCCTTCCGCCTCTGTTTCTAGGTCTTCTACAGCGGTGATCGCCGGTTTGTTGACCGTCACGACATTGCTGATTTTCGGCGGAAGCCCCGTCTTGGCCTTAGCTCAAAAGTTTCCAGTTTTCGATTCGAATTTCGTGGGTCGAATGCGCTCAATTTGGCTGCTGTTACTTTCTTTGTTAGTTGGTCTGGGGATCGAAGCGCTCACCTCGGGCGGGGATGACCGCTCGGTCGGATTGGATGTGCGACGGCGACGGTTTCAGGTCGCTGGCTTTTCGACCGTATTGCTTGTCGCGATTTTCGGTGTTGTTTATCTGTTGCGCCGAGCGTCCCAGGAGGGACATCTATTTGATGTCGGTCGAGCAATAGTTATTGCCGGGGTCGCCGCGGGAGTTGTGATCTGTGCAGTCATATTGCGCGGTCGATTGGGAGACTTTTTTCCTGTCGTTGTTGCGGGGGTGGCCGCAGTGGAAATTCTTCTATTTGTCACTCCGTTTTGGCCTAGTGAGGTTCCAGAGCGTCACTACCCGATGACTCCTGCTCATGAGTTTCTCGCTGAGGAAGCGACTGGCGATCGCATAGCTACTCACGACTTGGCGTTTTATGCGGGGACGACCACCCACTATGGGATTCGAACTGTGACTGGTCATGTCTTCCATCAACCAACGTGGAGGGATTTGTTGGTCGCGATTGATCCAGAGGCTTTTGAGCGGTCGTACACGTTTTCTTTTCTTGAGTTCCGCGACGTAAACCGCTTGGAGTCACCGGTGTTGGACCGGATGGCGGTGCGGTGGTTCGTTACTCAAGTTGATTTTCCTTTGCCGGGCAAGCCGGTCGTTATGTCCGAAGGCAATGCTGCGCGGGGGCTCGAACGGGGAGCGTTTCTTGAGGTGAGGGTTGACTCGCGACCGATTCGCGGCGTTGAGTTAGACGTAGTTGAGGATTTGATTACGAGTGATCTTGCAGGTCGCCTGCGAATCGAGATTGTTGCGTCAGATGGCACGGTTCGCACTGGCCGAAGGCATGTTCGTGGGTTGTTGCCTGCAGGTCGTCATTGGGTTCCCGTTGCTGCAGAAGACCTACCTGTCGGTGGTGAAGTATTGGTACGAGTCAGGCTTGATGCTGATGACGGTGTTTTGAAGCTGCGGACAGATCGGTTTGGATCTCCCGCGTTAAACGGGATGGAGCCGGCAGGAGGCGCGCTGCGTTTGGCTTATGCCGATGACGTCGCTATTTGGGAGAATTTGAATGTCTTGGAGCGGGTCAGGTTTGCGTCTGAGGGGGTCGTCGTGCCTGATGGAGGCGACAGGGTTCAGATGTTGCAGACCCCTCTTCCTTCTGAGGTGGTGGTGCTTTCACAACAGTCCACTCATCTGACTGGCCCTTTGGGAGCTAGGGCGGTGATCGAGGAAGTGGACGATCAGTTGGATCATCTAAGCATTTCATTAACTGCTTCAAATCCGGGGTGGTTGGTGGTGGCTGATGCGATGCAAAGTGGTTGGGTTGCAACGGTTAACGGCGTTTCTCAGCCGTTGGTTGCGGCTGATCATGCTCTGGTAGCGGTGCCGATTCCGGAGGGATCGAGCATTGTGCGAGTCGAGTACCGACCTGCTGGTTTACGGGCGGGGGTGCCTATTTCTGTTGTGTCGGTGGCACTTGTGTTGTCGTTGATTTGGGGCGTTACCCGTAAGAAGCGAGCTATTCACGCTTCTGGATCTGATTCTTCGTCGGTGTTGCTGTAGTTACCGATGGTGAGTTCGATATTTCGGACTCTGCGAAGGACGCGTTCGGTGATCACTCGATTCGATCGAAGTAGGTCTGCGAGTAATCCGAGCATCAGCATTTGCACTGCTACGAGTAGGCAGACCGCGCCGACTATGAGCGACTGGATATGTCCTTCTCCCCCAGCGGTCAGGTAATACCAGCCAAATCGTCCGAAGAGTATTAGGCCAGCCGCTGCGAAGATGGCAGCTGGAATGTTGAAGAAGCGAAGCGGTTTGTGCATTGCGTATACCCGAGAAATAGTTCCTGCTGATCTTCGAACGTACTGGCGTTTTGAACGGAAAAGGCGTGAGGGGCGAGTTGTTGGATTTACTCCAATGGGCACGTCAGCGACTATCAGGTCGGAACGACCGGCTTGGATGAGGGTCTCTAGCGTATATGTGAATTGTGAGACGACGTTGACTTGTAGAGCTGCATCCTTGGAGTACGCCCTAAACCCTGAGGTTACGTCGGAGACATGGGTGGCAGATGCCTGTCGCACCACCCAAGATCCGACTCTTTGTAACCATTTCTTCAATGGGGAGAATTCTTGGTGGTTCGCTATGTCTCTGGTCCCGACTACAAGGTCGGCGTGGCCTTTACATATTGGTTCCACCAGACGAGGAATGTCGGCCGCCGAATACTGGTTGTCGGCATCTGTGTTGACAATCACATCAGCTCCGAGTTGCAGGGATGCGTCGAGACCAGCTTGAAAGGCAACCGCCAATCCTTTGTTGTTGCTCAACTTCACCACCACATCAACCCCGTGTGCTTGGGCGACTGCGGCTGTTTCGTCACTTGATCCGTCGTCTACAACTAACCAAAGGACCTCATCGAATCCGTTGACCGTTCTGGGTAAATCTCCCAGAGTGGTCGGTAGCGTCTCTGCTTCGTTGAAACAGGGAATCTGGATGACGAGTCGCACTTCCCCATTCTGGTGGACGAATGGACTAGACACATGGCGGTGATTATTCATTTCCTGAAATGATTGAGCTAGGAGTTAGGGAAGAACCAATGAGCGACGAAGCTACATATGAGTTGGATGGGCATATTGCGACAATTACTTACAATCGTCCCGAGTCTCTGAATGCGATCAACGGAGCCATGCGCGAGTGTTTGAACGCCGCATGGTTGGAGTTTTATAACGATCCGGAGGCGTGGGTTGCTGTGTTGACTGGATCGGGTCGGGCTTTCTGTGCGGGTGCTGATCTGCGGCCAGGGCAGGGCAATTCTGCTGGCACTTGGTCGGGCAGCTACTTCGAGATTCCTACCATTAATAGCTTTGAGAGTGGGTTGGAGTTGTGGAAGCCGACTATTGCCGCGGTGAATGGTGCTTGTATTGGCTATGGATTAACCGGTGCCATAGCAACTGATTTTCTTTTGGCGTCGGACCGTGCTGTGTTCGGGATGCCTGAGGTGAAGGTTGGAGTACCAACGATTGTCGGTTCCATGCGAATTCCATCGAAGCTGGCGTGGGCTGACGCTATGGAGATTTTGTTGACGGGTGACAACATCGATGCTGAACAAGCAGCCGATATCGGGTTGGCCTGGCGAGTGGTACCTCACGATGATCTGCTGGACGAGGCCTATGCACTAGCGGATCGTTTATGTCAGGGTGCGCCACTTGCGGTGCGGGCGGTTAAGGAAGTTGCGACTCGCTCTCAGCGGATGGGTTGGATAGAGGCGGTTCGTATGGGTGAAAGTATTCGACGGATTGTGGGAGCAAGTGAGGATGCTCAAGAAGGGGTGGACGCTTTTCGGGAAAAGCGCTCGCCAGAATGGAAGGGTCGTTAGGTGTTAACTTTCTTGTCTCGGTTGGGCGGCCCTGAGCATTTAGGTTTCGAGAACGAGACGTGCGACGACGTCGGTGCCGAACGCGGTCAAAATCGCTAGGTAGAGAAGCCCCGTGGCTGCCATGACTGCCGCATATTGACGTTCACGTAACGCGGCGCGGGTGGCAAGCACCAGTGCTCCAGTGGTCAGGGCGCACGCAACCCAGAACCATCCAAGCATTCCTCCGTAGCTATCGTCTATTTCGCCGGAGAGAACCGAGAACATGCCGGTTGGGATTAGTAAGAGACCGACCTCGATGGGCCAGAGTTTTCCAAGCCAAGAGACTTGTTCGATGAGAGGTTCTCTTCGGAGTCCGGGTTGAACTAAGTACCAGTGTCCCAAGAGCATGGCATCGGTGACCGAACCCAAGAAAGCTGCGCCGATCAAAACTCGAGCTGTCTGTAGCAACTCGTTTCCTCCGCCTCCGAGTCCCGCCGCTATGAGACCCACCAGACCAGCGATGGGGGCGGCGAGATCCCATTGCGGGTCATACCTGCGATGCGTTTGTTGTGGCTGAGGTGATTGGCTTGCCTCCTTCGTGGGTCGCCCGGTTATCGATAGCAACAGTGTGCCTGCGGCAGTGACTGCGACCACAACAGCCGCTACATCTCGAATGGGTTCCGAAGCCCACCCGAAGCCCGCTACCGCTGCCAAAACGGCAATGGCTGCATAGGTCGATCTCAGGAGCCATCCATAGCCGGGACCAACTTCTTTACGACGGGTGGTGACCCACAAAAATAGGAGTCCGCCGGTTGCCCATTGCAGCAACACTGTTGCGGCATCAAGCTGGGGACCGGCTGGCATCGTCGGAAGTGTAGTCACCGGGTGGTGAAAGTTAGACCGTGGTGGTGATCGATTGAAGACCCCGGGCCGCCTTGTGGCTCGAACGAGTGAGCGGCCCGGCTTCTACGTGTTGTATGCCGAGTTCGCGGGCGTGGCCGGCTAGGACTTCGAATGTTTTGGGATCCACCCATCGTTGGACTGGCAAGTGTTTGCTAGTTGGTCGGAGATATTGGCCTATTGTCACGATGCTGACACCAACAGCCGATAAGTCTCCTAGCGCGGAAACCAGTTCGTCGTCGGTTTCGCCTAGTCCTGTCATGATCCCTGATTTTGTTATGGAGCCGTGCCCGTGTGCCCGAGCCAATAGGGTGAGGCTTCGGGCGTAGCTGGAGTTGGTTCTGACGGCACGTTGGAGTCTCGCGACGGTTTCTAGGTTGTGGTTGACCACGTCGGGCTGCGCTGCGAGCACTGCCTCTAAAGGGCTTGTTTTCCCTGCAAAGTCGGGAATAAGAGTCTCGATCGTGGTGTGGGGGGTCTTGGCGCGGATTGCTTTCAAAGTTTCTACAAATCCGCCGGCGCCTCCGTCTTCTAGGTCGTCGCGGGCTACCGCTGTGATGACGACGTGACTCAGACCCATTTTGACAATTGCTTCTGCGACTCGGTGCGGTTCTTCTTTGTCCAGGGGCTCGGGTTGTTGGGTATCTACCAGACAGAAACCGCAGGCACGAGTGCAGCGGCTTCCGTTGATCATGAAGGTTGCGGTGCCCTCACCCCAGCATTCGTAAATGTTGGGGCATCCGGCTTCTTCGCACACCGTTGTTAGTTCGAGGTTGCGCAATGTTGACCGCACTCGTCGGTATCCGTCGTTGAGTTCGACGCGGGTTTTCATCCATTCGGGTTTTCGCTCCGTGATCGATAGTCCCTCTGAGAGACCTGTTGCATCAAGCCTTCGTTGTCGTCCTTTGGTCGGTTTACGATCTCGTAAAAGGACTTTTACTTCACCCCTTTGGGTGGTCGTTCCACTGTCGGGGGGTTGAAATGTGTCCACCTTCTTCGTGCGTTGCGGAAACGCAGTTACTGCTATATCAGATCCTTCGTTTCCCCAGGTCTCAATCGCTCTAGCGGATATTTTCTCGACGACTTCACGCATGGAGGCGTGTATGCCTTCGTTTCGTAAATTCGTGACTGATAGTTCCTTGATGCCGCATGGCACTATGTGGTCGAACCATGACAGGTCTGTGGTGGCGTTAAGAGCGAAGCCATGCATGGTTCGACCTCGACTCAATCGGACCCCGATCGCCGCAACTTTCCTTGGTCGTTTGCTGGTGGGGGCGACCCAGACGCCCGGGTATCGGGTCATTCGACCGCAGTTCTCGAGCCCTAGGTCGTTGAGTGCGTCAATAAGAACTTGTTCGACCTGATGAACGTAGTCCCTAGTCTCAGCGAGTCCACCGCCTCTCCGACCGGGTAGCGACAACACTGGATAGCCGGTGACCTGTCCTGGTCCGTGGTAGGTGATGTCGCCGCCGCGGTTGGTCGACTCATAGGTGGCTCCCACTGTTGATGGGTCAATGAGAAGGTTCGAGAGGTCTGTATTGGGGCCGCCAGTGAAAACGTGTTGGTGCTCCATCAAGAGGAGGTGGTCGTCCTGGCTGGATTCGAAGAGTCGTTGCTGGAGGTCGCGCGCTTCTTGGTAATCAACGCGACCCAACCATCGGACCCGAAGCATTTAACTTGAGACCTTTGGGTGATTGATAGATGAGTTCATCGGAAACTGAGCTTCATCCGTGGAGGGTCCGACCTGCCATCTCCAGGACCGCTTCACCGAAGAGCTCTGAGAGCGTGGGGTGGGGTTGGATGAATTCGGCAATTTCATCGATTTCGATTTCCCAGTTGACGGCTAAATAACCTTGGCTCAGCTGCTCTGTGGCTCGGGGGCCGATGAGATGGACTCCTAGTAGCTGACCTGCTGTTCCATCGGAGCGGCGCTCGGCGACGAGTTTGACAATGCCCTCAGTTTCATTGTGAATTAGCGCTCGTGCATTTCCAGCGAATCGGTGTTGCGTTGTGACGACGTCGTATCCGGCATGGGTTGCTTGTTCTTCGGTCATGCCGGCGTACGCGATTTCGGGATGACAGTAGATTGCCCACGCAACCCTCGAATAATTGGTGGGCTTCGGATTTTCGCCCAATATGTCGCGAACGGCCACCATGGCTTCGGCGAATCCGACGTGTGCTAACTGGGGTGTCGAAATCACATCTCCTATGGCGTAGACACCTTCGCAGTTGGTTCGACAGAGTTCGTCAACCACCACGAATCCGTCATCGTCGAGTCTTATTGCAGTATCCGCTAACCCAAGGTGGTCGGTATAAGGTCTTCTTCCAACACAGACGATGACTTTTTCGACGTCTAGTTCTGTCTCGTCGGTCAGATGAACGACGGTGCCTTCTTGGTGTGGGCTGTGTCTGTCCGCCGAAACGCCTGTGACCACATCGATGCCTCTCTTTTTGAAGGAGCGCTCTAGAGATTTCGCTATGTCGATGTCGGTTCCGGGAACCAGTCCTTCGGTTGCTTCCAAAATGGTGACCTGTGTTCCCAAGTCGGACAGCATGGAGGCAAATTCACAGCCGGTGGCTCCTCCACCAATGATGGCGGCACTGTTGGGCAAGCTTTTGAGTTCTAGCAATTCGTCAGACGCCAAAACGGTGTCGCCGTCAATGTCGAAACCCGGAAGGGTTTTGGGTTGAGAACCGGCGGCTACCACGACAAAGTTGCCAGTCAAGAGTTGTTTATTTCCGTCATTGAAAGTGACTTCAACATTTCGATCACCGGCCAACTTTCCGGTTCCCTCAAATACGTTGATGTCTTTGCTAGCTACTAGATGGGTTATCCCTTTGAATAGTCGGTCAACGACGGCCTGTTTTCGGGCTTGGGCTGCGGAGAAGTCGACAACTGGTTCATTGGTGTTGATCCCAAATTCTCCGGCTTGTGTAACGGTGCGGTGGACTGCAGCTGTCTCTAAGAGTTCCTTAGCGGGTATGCATCCTCGATGCAGGCAAGTGCCACCAATGCGGTCCCGTTCGATCAGAGCGACATTTAGGTCCGATGCCACTGCGGTAAAAGCGGCGGCGTAGCCGGCGGGTCCTCCCCCGATGACAACTAGATCAAAGTCGTTGGAAGTCATTCTGGAGTTATCCTAACGGACGCAGTATTGAGTGTTGATGGGATTGCACAAGTAGCTGGGCAGCGCCTATACAGCGATGAGGACTTGCGCGGCGAACGCGACGAGTATGGCGAGGCCAGTTACCAGTGCTGTGATGATCAGTGCTCTTGTGCTCACTGGATCTGAATTTAGCGTCCAACGACGTGCTGGCCCATAGCCTTTGGTCTGTGGGATCCGCATTTAGACAGAGCGCAATCGTTTTGGGGTTAGTTCTTCTGGTTTCTTGCGATACCGGTGGGGTTTCTGAAGGTTCCGTTGGTTCGACTATCCCGAGCACCACCACCAGAACAGAGGTAACTATTGAGAATCCTGTCGCGGTGGAAAAGCTCGATGCGGGAGTGCCGGCGGCGCTCACCGTGTTGGAGCGTTCCACTGTTTTCGGAGAATTATTTGATCCGTCCTCCTTGGCCGGACACGAGGTCCTTTTGTGGTTTTGGGCGCCTTGGTGAGGGGCTTGCAACAATGAGGCAGCGGCGGTCGCCGCTCTAAGTAATCAGAGTGACATAGCTGTGGTCGGGTTGCCTGGGCGAGATGATTCCTCCGCTCATTTGGCTTTTGTTGAGCGTCACAACTTAGGTCATCTAGTTCACATTGAAGATACCGACGGAACACTTTGGAGCTATTTCGGAGTTTCTTCTCAGCCGACTTGGATATTCTTTCGCGCCGATGGCGCTGTGACTCGGGGACGGGGGGCTTTGTCCGCCGTGTTATTTGAATCTGGTTGATCATTGAGTTGTTGGCCGCCAACTAGCTTCTAGGTATGGCTCGTCGTGTCGTAAGTTGTGAACGACTCATATCTGCTGACGCTTCTGTGATCTTTGATGTGTTGACGGATCCGTCTCAACACGCGGCAATCGACGGATCGAACACAGTTCAAGGCCATGTCGGTAAACAAGAGCGCTTATCGCTGGGAAGTACTTTCGCGATGAGGATGCGGTTAGGTGTTCCGTATCGCATCAAGAGCCGGGTGTTCGAGTTCGCGGAGAATCGGTTAATTGCATGGGGGCATTTTGGCGGGCACCGCTGGAGGTATGAGTTGCGGCCTGTCGAGGAGCGTACGTTGGTTGTGGAGTCTTTTGATTGGTCTACCTCGCGTGTGCCTCTGCTAATCGAACTGGTCGGCTACCCGCGCCGACATAAGAAGAACATGGAGCGCACGTTGTTCAGACTTGCCGGCTTGGTCGAGTCAAGTTGACAGCGAAGTGAAATTTCTCTTTTGCCTACTTTTTCTTCTGCTTGTGGGCACGGGATGCGACACTAGCGAAGAGTTGTCGTTAGTTGATGATTCAGTTCGAGGCCCATCGGGCGATATAGAAGTCGGGGGACGAGTTGGAGTTCTTCGTTTGACACCGGGTGATTGTTTCTTGCTCGGCCCTGATGAGATCGAAGCCGTGGACGCCGTTCCTTGCGAACATGGCCACGTCGCTGAGGTGTTCGCTGTGTTCGATCTAGCGGAAAGCGATTGGCCGGGCGCTGCTGCAGTAGCTCAAATAGCGAAAAGTGGTTGCCTAGACCGGTTCCGAAATGCGACGGGCCATAAATTCGATCCGGTGCACATGGCCATCACCGGCTACGCACCGAATGAACATTCTTGGAGTGATGACAGGAGGGTACTTTGTGTGGTGACCGCCCACGACTTGAGTTTCGTTAAGGGACGGGTAACCCGCTAGTTCTCCACACGTCTTAGTCGGGTTCGATGACCCATACGTCTTCTTCGAATTGGCGTTCAAGTTTTTTTTGTAGCTCCCCTAGCGTCCGATCTTTGGGGTTGCGAACGAGTACGGCTTCATTGGCTAGTCGAATTATCGTGTCGTCGCGTCGACCCATCGCTTTTCCGAATTCGTTGCCGGTTTTTGGTGCCTCATCGTTGGCAATCGTGACGGATCGGGCCCCGGACAGCAGTTCGTGGAAACGTTTCTGTGTGGCGTCAGGCCAGCGTTCTTCCATGCCCTCGAATGCGAGGACGACCGCATAGGGAACTGCTGCGGCGGCCGCTGCTTCCGCTCCCAACATTTCGGCTCCTAAGCCAATGCCGGTTATTACCTGAAGGTCGGGATGCATTTCTACTTTCGCTCTGAGCAGATCAATTATTCGTCGGCGCACCGAAAGGGTTGTCGAATTTTCTCCGTAGCCGCCAAGTTCTGGGGGCCGGTGTCCGAAGACTGCGACGCTGTGGGCTGTGTCTACGATTGCGTTATCTGCCGTGGAGGGCCGATCCCCTTGGAGGCCTCGGACGATTGCGTCCGTGAAAATTCCCCCGGATTGGCTTGCTTGTTGCGCTGCGGCGGTTGTCGCGAGCTGGTCGGCTGCCTCGTTGAGGCGGTGACCCGCGTGACCTTTTACCCAGACGAATTCAACGTCGCCTCGAGCGTTGACCAACTCAATGAACGGCTCCCATAGATCTCGGTTCGCTACTGGTTCTTTCTTCGAGTTCTTCCAGTCTCGCTTGAGCCACCCTTTCCACCACTCCTGGACAAAACAATTGACCACGTATGTGGAGTCACTGTGAACCCGGAGGGAACCATCAAGGGTTTGCACCGCTGCGCTTGCGGCCATGAGTTCCATCCGCTGGTTCGTTGTGTGGGGGTCGAAGCCTGATGACCACAGGCCTTGGTCAACAACAAACGCCCAACCGCCAGGTCCGGGGTTACCCAGACAGGCTCCATCGGTATATACGTCGGTGGTCATTGCACTACTTCATACATTACTGACGTCACCGAAACACGCTCTTGACATCCACATACCTTTGACCGGCAAGATTAGATTCGCATCGCGGGTTCTGCCGCTTAGAGAAATAGGCGCATCCTGCGCAAGACTGTCCGTAGGTAATCATGTTCCCCTTCAACACCAAAAATGCCTAGCTCTCTGCGTTTCACTGGTCATCAGGATGCAGATGATCTGCTGAACGACAACCCTTTGGCGTTGCTGATCGGGATGCTGTTGGACCAGCAGTTTCCGATTGAGCGTGCCTTTCTCGCTCCTTATCTTTTGCGAGAACGACTACTGGGTGTGCATCTTGATGCGCAGGATCTAGCCGACATGGCTCCAAGTGCCTTAGTGGAGTTATTTTCGATAAAACCGGCATTGCACCGATTTCCAAAGGCGATGGCTGAGAGGGCTCACTCGTTATGCGTTTTTCTGGTTGAGCGCTACGAGGGGAATCCGGACAACATTTGGGCTGATGTCTCCGACGCAGAGATTTTGCGCGAGAGGTTGTTGGCGTTGCCAGGTTTTGGTGACAAGAAAGTCAAAATTTTTATCGCGCTACTAGCGAAAAGATTCGGTGTAGCTCCTCAGGGGTGGGAGGTCGTGTGCGGTGTTTATTCTGCTCCCGGATTCAATTCGGTAGCGGACCTCGACTCTCCTGCCGCTCTAGCCCGTTTGAGAGAGCACAGAAGTGAAGCGAGGAGAAAGAAATGACATCTGAGATTCCTGTGAAGGACCGCTACTACGAAGACTTCTCCGTGGGAGAGTCATTCACCTTGGGAAGTGTTGAAATGGTTGAGGAGGAGATGATCGAATTTGCCACCCAATTCGACCCTCAACGCTTTCACATTGATCCTGAAGCAGCTGCCCGAACCGTATACGGTGGCCTGATTGCCTCCGGGTGGCATACGGGGTCACTCATGATGCGTTTAGGCGCCGACTATTTCTTGGGTGAAAGCAGCCTCGGAGCAGCCGGAGCATCAGAGTTATCTTGGCCGGCACCTGTTCGGGCAGGCGACATCTTGACGTTGCAAATCGAGGTTTTGAGTATGCGAGAGAGCAACTCCCGACCAAATTTAGGATTTCTGGAGCTCGCCATGGAACTCGTCAACCAGAACGAGGAAGCTGTAATTCGAGTAGTTCCAACAATGTTGATTGCCAAAAGGCAGGTTGCTGATTAGTCGACGCTCTCCACAGCTTGTCGTTCTAGCCACCCAAGCAAAACGGCTATCGCTCGAGGGTCGTGACGAATTCTGTGATCTGCACCATTCACAAGTCGAAGCTCAGGCGATTGGTGCGCCTCGGCCAAATGTCGGGCATCGTCGGCAGGAACTTGGCGATCGTTAGTGCCGTGCAATATGAGCAATGGACGAGACCCTACGTCTTCGATCGAATCGATCGCTCGATGTTGTCGAAGTTCGTCGGCCCACTGGTTTACCGATGAGGGATAGTCCTCATCATCGATTACTCCGACGTTGCGACAGTGTTGTAAGAAACGACGCGGGTCAGACGCCCAATCATCGAAGTCCGCTCGGGGGGCCATTACCGCCACTCCGCGGATTTCAGGGTCGCGTGCTGCCGCCATGATCGCTAGCGATCCCCCGGTGGTGGATCCCACCAGCCATATTCGCTGGGATCCTTCGTCTCGAAGTTTTTGGATTGACCTTGCTACATCGTCTAGCCAACCGAGCATCGAAAATTGGCCTTCTGATTGACCGCAACCGCGAAGGCTCACAGCTAAGACTGTCCACCCTTGTTCTTCAGCCACCCGCTCCGCGAATTGTTCGTATGACCTGCTGGGGATACCTGGTCGTTGAGCTGATGGGAAGCCGTGGCACAGAAGCATCGATGGAGCGTCAAAGGCCGGGCGTTCAGGTCGAACGAGGAAGGCTTCTAGGTGTGGGGTGCCGTCTATGCGGGTTTCGGTGGTTGTGACTGGCAACGGGAACGCCGTCGTGTCTAGCGGCAGCAAGCCGCTGGCTTGTAGCCCCGATTTCGAGCTTCTCTCAACTCATCGGGTCCGAAAGTCGCGTATGTCCGAGCTGCACAAATATCTGTGATGGCATCTTGATTGGTGCATATCTCCAGGTCATGCACCCTCTGGATCCGTTTGTCTCCGATGAATCTGTGACCTTCTATTTCTTTAGGCGCTTCCATATTGTCTATCTTGCCTCACCGATGCGTCTTAGTTGCACCAAGCGCGCCAATGAGCTTCAGGTACTGCAGGTGCGCGGCCATGATTGCCTCGACCGTCGGTCGGCTAATTTCGATTTGTTTTGTCCGCGCGTAGCGGTACAAGTTTTGGAGCGCTGCCGAAGGATCAGTCAGTTCTTGGGATTCTTCTGATTCAGAGTTGAACTGCAACTGGTTGAGATGAATCCGGAGTAGTTCTCTTAGGGTGTCGGGATCGGTCTTCGCGGCAACCTCGAAGGGCAACTCTCCTTCGACGAATACTGCTGCTTCTTCGAGTCGCCAGACAGGTTGTCGGGGCTGAAGACTAAGTCTTCGGGTTTCGCGTCCGATGAGACCGGCAGCGACGACGAAACCGACGACTAAAGAGACTGCAACTACTAGTCCGAGCATGTCGAGTGAGGTCTTTCTGGGTCAGAAAGAAATGTTTAGAGCCCGATTCGTTGGGCCAATAATTCGCGGTGGTATGCCGGGTCACCGAACATCAATTCGGAGCTCTTTGCTCGTTTGAAGTACAGGTGAGCTGGATGCTCCCAGGTAAATCCGATACCTCCGTGAATCTGAATATTCTCAGCTGCGCAGTGGAAATACGCTTCGGAACAGTACGCCTTCGCCAACGAAGCAACTGACGGAAGTTCATCGTTCATTTCTGAGGCGCACCAGGCCGCGTAGTAGGCGGCTGATTTCGCTGATTCCACCTCCAACAGCATGTCCGCGCACTTGTGTTTGATGGCTTGGAATGAGCCGATTGGTCGTCCGAATTGGACACGATCCTTGGCGTATTGCACCGCCATGTCCATGACAAACTGTGCTCCTCCGACCTGCTCGTTTGCGAGCGCTACTGCAGCTAGATCAAGCACTTGCGCGATATAGGCGAAGTTGTTCGTATCGCAGAGGTGAGTTGCTGGAGTGTTGTCGAAGGTAATTCGGGCCTGTTTCCGTGTCTGGTCCATAGTCGAGAGGTTCTCGCGGCTTAGACCCGAGGCATCGCCATCGACGGTGTAGAGATGGATGCCTCCATCGGCGCGGGCTGCGACGACGAAAAGGTTCGCGGTGCCTCCATCGGTGACGAACATCTTCTCACCGGTGATCGTTGCTCCGTCGCCGGTTCCACTCGCCTCGACGGTGATACCTTCTGCATCCCATCGTCCGTTGGCTTCCGCTAATGCGAGAGTTGCGATGGTGCTTCCGTCAGCGATACCGGGCAAAAGTGTGGACTTTGCGTCTTCGTTGCCTGAGTGAATGATTGCGTTGCCCGCGAGGACCACAGTGCTGAAGAACGGTGCGCACAACAGGCTGCGGCCCATTTCTTCGAGGGCTATGCCCAGTTCGACGTATCCGAATCCTTGGCCTCCGTACTCTTCGGGGATGATCATGCTTTGCAGTCCGAGTTGTTCAGCCATCTGGCCCCAGACTGCTGCGTCGTAGCCGTCGTCTGTTTCCATCAGTTCCCGGACGGTCGCCTCAGCAGATTTTTCTTCCATGAAGGAGCGAATGAAGCTGCGGAGTTCTTCTTGTTCTTCTGTGAATGCAAAGTTCACGGTGAGTACCTTTTCGATCGGTTGTTAGAGGCTTTGTTTTAGCTGGTCTGGTGTAACTTCAACAAATTGTCTGTGTACTGTTGTGTACACAATCAATTTTGGATTTGAGGTCCCGAATGGCACTTTCCGCCACGGTCCAACATGTCGGTACTCGAGATCTTCGGGCCAACCTGGCCCACTATTTGCGGGCGGCCAGCTCAGGCCACACCATTTTTGTGACCCTCGATGGCCAGCCAGTCGCACAGTTGTGTCCCATCAGCAACCACGCCGACAGCACTTCTGTGGAGGCCTTGATCTCATCTGGCTTGGTTCAGGCACCCAACAACTCCGATCGCAACCCGTCAGTTGCGCCCTTCGAGCTTCCCGGCGGCTTGTCAAGTGACCGAGTGTTGCGAGAAATTCGGGGTCGGTGATGGCCGTAGCTCTAGATAGTTCTGCTTTGTTGAAGCGCTATTTGTTTGAACCCGGACACGAGTTAGTAAATGAGTACTTGAGGTCTGATTCGACTTGGTGTGCATCAGCGTTAGCTCGAACCGAAGTTCAGTTGGCCTTACACCGTGTCGCGTCGGATCTTGAGGAACAAAGGAGATTGTGGTCGACGTTCCGAGAGGATTGGGAGCGAATTGCGGTAGTTCCTACCGATCAACGATGCTTAGCGAGGGCAGTCGAAATAGGCGCCACTTTTCTTTTAGGCACAATAGATGCCCTCCATCTGGCGGCCGCCGATCGGCTTCCTCGACCATTGACTTATCTAACTTTTGATAGTCATCAAATTCCCGCGGCCCTCGACCTGGGCTTTGACGTGGTGTCATCTCAAGAGTTGACGCACCAGATCTGAAAGTTGCTTTCCTAGTCGTCACCGATCGAAGACTGGAGGTACCGCTCGATTCCGATGTCGTCGATCATGGAAAGTTGAGTTTCGATCCAATCAAGGTGTTCCTCTTCGCCTACAAGTAGGTGTTCGACCAGTTCTCGGCTACCGGGGTCAGATTCTGCGAGACAGATTTCGACACCTCGCCTATACCGTTCGACTGCCTCAATTTCGAGTTGCAGATCAAGTCTGAGTTGCTCTTCCACTGATTCACCGATAGCGATGTTCCCCAGTCGCTGAACATTGGGATGCCCTTCTAAAAGAAGAATCCGCTCGATGAGCTTTTCGGCGTCACGCATTTCTTCGATCGATTCCTCGCGAAAGGCGTCGGCAAGACCTTTCCAACCCCAGTTTTCACATATCTTCGCGTGCGCGAAATATTGGTTGATCGCTGTTAATTCAGCGGTAAGCGCTTCATTAAGGAATTCAACTACTGACTCTGATCCTCGCATTAAGTAGGCTCCCTAGTTCGTGCACTGCAGACCATATATCTAGTCGTCAAAGGTCCGGTGACACTTCACCCTGTTATCTACATGGAGAGGCTCAAGCAACAGCACGCCGAATCGTGAAACTTTGAGGAACCGTAAGTCGTCGGACTTGTTCGACACAGGCACCGCATTCCGTTCCTGCGCCACAACGGTTAGCTATTTCTTCCACGCTCAGAGCTCCAGCTTCTAATAGATCTCTAATCGTTGCGTCATTTATCGCGAGACAGTGACATACAACCATTACGAATCCTGATTCCTGGTGATGGTGATCTTGCCCTTAACGCCTTTATCAAGAAGTCCCAGCGCTGTACTCAGCGGAACCCCTCTGGACCGGGAAGGAACGCGAGTTGCGCCCTTAAGTCTTGCGGTAGGTCCCGGCTTGCCGAACTGCAGTTCAACCCCCTCTACACGCCTCATTGAGGCCAGCCATTGACTTGCCGCAGCTCGATCTATACAAGCGGGAACGAGCAAGTAGTCGTCGGTTCCAAAACGAATTTCGCTGATCTTTTCGTCAACAACTCGAACTTCGGTGATAGCAGCCCCGGCTGTCTTAGGCATCGACGACTCAGAGGTTTCAGAATTCCCTACTACTGGCATCAAGCAAACCTTACTCACTTTGAATGGTCACCGTAAATATTTTGTCCAGTTGTACCGCTATTTCGCACAAAGGGAACAAAACCTTTTCGTCGAAACTGGGGGTCATTAGCGGAAGCCGCCGTCGTTCCCATCTGAGCGTGACTCACATGGGAACGACGGCTAAGACCTACTCGCCCTAGGGCAAGTTCGTCGATCAGAATTCGGTTATTGCAAACTGCCTATGTCGTCACGACCGATCTCTAAAAGACCCCATACTGGATACAGAGCGGTACGAATCTCGTCCGAGGACGGACCCGATCCCGGCTCATTATCCAATTCGTAAGCGCTGTTCAACGTTGCGATCGTGTCTCCGAACAGACCCAGAACGCCCAACTCGGGCTCGAGCACTCGCCAGAAGGCGTAACCCTCAGCCTGGTGGATGCGAGCCTTGTCCATGTCGCCCTCAGCAAGGTCGGCTTCAACCTTCACTGCGTATCGCATGACTGCTTGGGAATAAGTTATGACCACGCCACGCTTGACCAGATTGGCTGCGGCTTCAGCTCCACCAGCGTTTCCTCGCAGCAGTGCATCACGGCCAGCGATCATGGCGCTAAGGATTGCTTCATTGGCTTTAGCGGTCTCACCATCGGAACCAAGGGTTCCGAAGTTACCCCCGCGCTTGTTGGCCGTTCCGTAAGGCCCGCAACTGCCCTGCGCGCCGTGGTAGAAGGCCCAGCCCTCATCCCAGTTGTGCACAGCACCTGCCCAGTTGCCATCCGCTGCTTTGGCAACAGCTGAGTTCAACTCATGGGTTACGTATGCCAGTAGGGCTTGATTCTGCATACCTTTTTGTACGCCCTGTTTCCTTACGCCATCGGACTCACCTGCAAACATGCCCGTGCCCTCAAGCGCGGATGTAATAAACGCGTCAAGGGACCCAGGACTGCCGTAGTAGGTGTCGTGAGCATGCTTTTTGCCTTCCGCTGATGCAAAACCGCCAAGAGTCCGGAATGACCCGTCACTCTTTTCAGCGTTCTTACCGTTGTTGTAAATGTCGGCAACGGCTTCGAAGTCAATAGGGCTGTCTCCAAGCAACCCGTTCATGTCGCACATGTCGAGCACCAACAAACGGTGGTTATCAACATTGGACGCATAGTCGTAGCCACCTTCTCCCGGTGTCGCGTCATCTGTGACATCTGCGCCCGATTTAGCCGGAGCGCTAGAAGACCCTGAGGCACTTCCAGAAGAAGAGGCACTGCCGCTCGCGGATGCACTACCGGAACCACTACCACTACCGGAACCGCTGGACGAGCTGGCCGAACCGACCTCGCGAACAGATGCTCCATCATCGCCACAAGAAGCAGCGACTAAAGCGAACGCAAAGATCAATCCAAGCAGCTTAAGCAAGGACGAACGTTTCATGTTTGGTTTCTCCATAACAAGACTAGAGGGGGAATAACACTCGCATGATAAGGCGTCTTAATACTATTTATCAACCAAATGACATTACTTCTTATAAATGTCATATGATGCCGAAATCGATTCGGGCTTGCAGGGCGACTGCATATCGGCGGTGCTTAGCGCACTGTTACCTCAAAGCCAATTAGTTTGCTTATCTAGATGAATTTTCAATCGTTTTAGATTCATCAGCATTTATGTTTGGTTTGCTTATCATTTTATGTTAAACATGGTGACAACGTACCTGCGGGCCTTAGGGTCCCTCGCCTCTTCGTGCTGGGGCGGGTTGTGGGTCGAGTCCGGCCTGGTGGGGAATCCCCTCCTCGCCAACGCTTCCTTTGCCTGCCTCGGGCAAAACCCTCCAACGGCGTGGGACGGACTCGCCCACAACGGGTCACTACC
>PBKA01000016.1 GCA_002721305.1 Acidimicrobiaceae bacterium
CTGGGGCTTCCTCCGCCACAGGCTCAACCTCCGCAGCTTCCTCCGCTGGGGCTTCCTCCGCTGGGGCTTCCTCCGCTGGGGCTTCCTCCGCCACAGGCTCAACCTCAGGGACTTCCTCCGTTGGGGCTTCCTCCGCTGGGGCTTCCTCCGCCACAGGCTCAACCTCAGGGACTTCTCCGCTCTTGTCAGCTAGAGCTTGGAGTAAATTGGCCATCTCTGAAAGCAGATTGTTCATCATTGAAGCGATCTGCTGTAGCGGTGCGGCGAGCCCGCCTGCGATTGACGCGAGAAGTTCGTCACGAGATGGCAGATCAGCAAGCTCCCGGACCTGAGCTTCGTCTAGTAGCTCACCATCTAGAAGGCCACCCTTAATTATTAGGGCTTCATTTGCTGCAGCGAACTCTTTCAAAGCCTTCGCTGCAGCTCCCGGATCGTTGCCCACAAACGCCAGCGCCGTAGGCCCGACAAGCATGTCAATCAAACCCTCCGGGGTGCCTTCGTCGAGCGCTCGACGAACGAGTGTGTTTTTGTAAATCTTGTAGACGGTTTCGGCTTCTCGCAAAGCGCCGCGCAGTTCAGCCATCTGGCCTACGTCAAGGCCCCTGTATTCGGTAATTAGAACCGCGTCGGCTTCATCAAAACGTCCCCGGACGTCTTCTACGATTGATGATTTTTCTGCTCGCTGTTCTCCACTCATGTCTCACCCCCTCTGGGTAATCGGCGCTCGCAAAGCGAACACCGAGACCAAAGCCAAGAAATTGACTAGGGAGGTTCAGAGTTCACCTATTCAGGCTGATGATGGTTTCCCATCAAGACACTTAGGGCCTAGGGCCACCGGAGGTCTATGGCGAGCAAAATTCAGTTGTGTGCTTAGGCTAGAGGCCTGACCCGCGAATGCAAACCGACCATCCAGCGCGATCTGGATTTGTTTAATCCCCTAGCGCGGTCGGATCGACCTTGATGCCAGGGCCCATTGTGGAGGAAATGGTGATCTTTTTTATATAGCGACCCTTCGCCGAAGCCGGGCGGGCTCTTTCAATTTCATCCATCACCGCTGTGAAATTCGCCACAAGGTCCGACGCTTCAAAACTTGTTTTACCGATAGCAAGCTGCACATTGCCGTAAGTGTCGGTCCGATACTCGACTTTGCCGCCTTTGAATTCACCCACGGCTTTGGCAATCTCCGTCGTGACGGTCCCCGATTTGGGGTTGGGCATTAAGCCACGCGGACCGAGAACTCGTCCTAGCTTGCCAACGACAGGCATCATGTCGGGCGTAGCGATTGTCAGGTCGAAGTCCGTAAAGCCGCCTTCAATGCGTTCCGCTAGGTCTTCAGCTCCAACCACATCCGCGCCTGCTTCGGTGGCTTCGGTGGCCAATTCACCTTGAGCGAAGACAGCTACTCGCACCTCGCCTCCGGTTCCGGAAGGTAGCGCCACCGTACCTCTCACCATCTGATCGGCTTTGCGAGGATCTACCCCCAATCCAACAGCAATATCGACAGCCTCGTCAAAGTTGGCTGACGCTAGTTCCTTCACGAGTCCAACCGCGTCGACCGGGTCGTGGAGCTGTTGTCGGTCCAGACGCTCACTTGCGTCGGAGTATTTCTTGCCACTCATGTGTGTCGCCTTTCAGCTACCTCTTCGGACGCGTTCATTGGGCGAGGTCTCTCCAATGGGCGTTTTCTAAGAACCTTGAACCTCTATGCCCATCGAACGTGCCGTGCCTGCTACTTGAAGTTTGGCAGCTTCAATATCGTTGGCGTTCAAGTCGGGCATCTTGATGTTGGCGATTTCTTCCAATTGTGACTGAGATATTGACCCAACGGGATCTTCTCGTCCCGGCTCATGTGCCGCTTTGTCAAGTCGTGCAGCCTCACGGATCAATACAGACGTGGGGGGAGTTTTCGTGATGAAGGTGAAGGAACGATCTTCGAAAATAGTGATCTCGACGGGAACGATGGATCCACGCTGGTCTTCGGTTTGAGCGTTATATGCCTTGCAGAAATCCATGATTTGGACTCCATGAGGACCAAGTGCTGTACCCACGGGTGGCGCCGGGCTGGCCTGTCCGGCCGGGATTTGAATCTTTACTATTGCGGCGACTTGTTTTTTCGCCATGGGCGTTCTCCGTGATTGTGGGGCTCACGCATTAGCGAGAGCTAGACATGTCATTGTTTCTGGTTGATCTCGAGATGACAACCAGTCTGAGGTCAAATTTTTGCAACCTGTGCGAAATCGAGTTCGACAGGCGTTTCTCGCCCAAAGATATTGACCAAGACCTTTACCTTTAACTGTTCTTCGTTAATTTCAACAATTTGGCCTTGAAAGTCGGCGAATGGCCCTTCTTTGATACGAACACTCTCGTTGAGTTCGTACAAAAGGCGGGGCTTGATCTTTCGTTGCGGTTCTTCGCCGTCTTTCTTGACCGCCAAGAAGTTGTCGACTTCTTTTCGACGAAGGGGTGAGGGCTTTCCACCTGGCCCGGCAAAGCCGGTCACACCGGGGGTGTTTCGGATCATGTGATGTACATCGTCATTTCGCCGGCAACGGATCAATAAATAACCCGGAAACATCTTTTTTTGGACGACAACTCGTTGACCATTGCGAAACTCCGTCACATCCTCCATCGGGACCACGACTTCGTAGATCTTGTCTTCCATGTCGAAGGATTGGACTCGAGCCTCAAGATTCTGTTTGACCTTTTTCTCGTAACCCGACTGGGTGTGGACCACAAACCAGCGTCCTGGCCGGTCATAGGCAGATACTTCCTCGGAAGTGTCTTCTAGGAGTTCGTCCTCATCAATCACTTCGGCGCCTTCCTGAAGCGCGTTCGAGTCCGTATCAGAACCATCTGCTTGGAGATTCTCAACATCCACATCATTTACGGGTTCGGGTTCCGTCGCCGGTTCAGTGCCCAACAATTGCCGGGCAGCTGCCATCGGGTCGTTATTGGAAGATTCAATATCGGTCATTAGTTCACATCGAAGAGGCGCAGTACCCCTTCGCCAGTCAGGTAGTCCAGACCTGCGATAAGCGCAGTCAGAACGACGATGGTGACGAAGACAACTATTGAGTAGTTGACGATTTCGTCCTTCGTGGGCCACACCACTTTGCGCAGTTCGCCCTTAACTTCACCTACGAATTGGCGTGGGCCCGCCCGTTCTGTGTCGGGAGCATTGCCGGCAGCAGCACGTCGATCACGATTGGCTATAGGAGCGCCATCGGCACTCATTTCACCCTGCTTTTGCAGGTGCCTTCGTGTTTGTCGATTCATTGCCATAAGTTTGGGTCCGTACGAGAGGTGGATAGATGGGCTGTTGAGGGCAACAGCTGAGCAGGGCAGGAGGGACTTGAACCCCCAACCTTCGGTTTTGGAGACCGGTGCTCTACCAAATTGAGCTACTGCCCTCAGCGGAAAGGAATTTCCTTGCGATGAGGCAGTGAAAAACGATAGCAGCGGGCTTGAGAGTTTCCTTTCGTAACTTACTTTGGTTTTTTCCTAACTCGCCTGGGCACTTCGACGACGGGCGGGTAAAGAACTCAGCCCGAGGGCAAGAGCTATCCCCAGCCCGCATAAAGCAGCGACTTTGGATCTTTGTCGCCTAGCGATAAACGGGGTGCGGTCTATCGTGTCGACCGATTCAAGGATGCGGTCCATCAGTCCATTGGGTACAGGGATTTCACTTCGCAAGGACTGAAGTTCTCGCTGTATCCGCCTTTCACGAGACATCTCAGCCTGACATCGAAGGCAGCGACGGGCATGTTGTCTGAGCTTCGCAGCGCCGATGATTTCGCCGCGAGCCATGGCCCTAATCTGTTTGTGATGTCGGTCACACCGCATGCCGAACCTCACGAATAATCGCGTCTGTGGCGCCAGACTCCATCGTTCGACGTTTAGTTTGGATCGCTTGTCGCATCCGCTTTCTACCTCTATGAAGGCGGACTTTCACTGCCGTCGCGGAAATTCCCAATTGCCTTCCGATTTCGAGGTGGGGTAGATCAAAGACATCACTTAAGACGACCACAGCTCGCAGGTTGGGTGGTAGTTCCTCAAGCGATTCTCGCACTTCAGCGCTGATTTCGGCGTCTTCGGCCCGGCGTTCAGGGTGATACTCATCGTTCAGATCAAGTACATCTCGTTGGATTGGGTCGCATGCGTAACGTTGGTGGGAAGTTAGGAGCGTATTCGCGCAGTTAACGGTGATTCGATGCAGCCAAGTGGTGAACCTCGCTTCTCCACGAAAATCGATGAGACCCCGGTAAGCGCGCAAGTAAGCCTCTTGAACCACGTCTAAAGCATCATGATGGTTGCGTGTGAGGCGCGCCGCTAGAAGAAAAATATCTGCATAGGTTTGCTCGACGAGACGAGAGAAGGCCTCGTCGTCGCCACCTTGAGCTGCGGCGACATCTGCACGGAGCTGTGCTGTTGGCATGACTTGACGCTACTCCTCATCTCGTGATTATGCGGCTCTTGCCTTCGAGTCATCAAAGTTTGTGGATCTTTACTCGAGAAAATTTCTCTGGATTGTTAGGTGGTAGCGGGACCGGGACTCGAACCCGGGACCTCACGATTATGAGCCGTGCGCTCTGACCAACTGAGCTATCCCGCCATGCTCTTACGAGCGAGCCCCGTGCCGGAATCGAACCGGCGACACCAGCCTTACCATGGCTGTGCTCTACCGACTGAGCTAACGGGGCAACCATGAAGCGGGCGAACCCGCACAGACCTGAAAGCTTACGGATCATCCCTGATGTTCCACAACCCCTCGGCCAGTACCTTTATACCCATGAAGGTTCGCTTAGCCAAGCTTTCTGACGCTGGTGCGATTGCAGATATATATAACCACGAAGTGCTTTCCGGGGTGGCGACGTTCGATTTAGTTCCCAAAAGCTTGGAAGAACAACGTGATTGGCTCCGGGAACGTTCGGGCGCTCTACCTTGCATCGTCGCTCTCACCGACCAAGGCGAGGTCACGGGCTGGGCTTGCCTTTCGAAATATAGAGATCGGCCAGCCTACGGAACCAGCGTCGAAAATTCCATTTATGTGCATGAAGGGCATCAAGGCACCGGCGTCGGCTCTTTGCTACTGGCGGAATTGGTACGACTTGCCGACGACCACGGCTTCCACGCAACTTTTGCTCGGATAGCTGGTGAGAATCCAGCTTCAATAGCTCTCCACTCAAAACACGGCTTCAAGCTGGTGGGAGTTGAGAGGGAAGTCGGTCGCAAATTTGGGCAATGGCTAGATGTCACCGTTATGCAGCGTTTAGCTGCAGAAATTTGACCTTTCCCGTTTAGAAATGCCAGGGAAATTGTCGGAAATCTTGTTGGCGCTTTTCCAAAAAGGCATCCCGACCCTCGGTCGCTTCATCAGTCCCGTACGCCAATCGGGTGGCCTCACCGGCAAAAACTTGCTGACCGATGAGGCCGTCATCAATCAAGTTGAACGCGAACTTTGCCATTCGTTGCGCGGTCGGGGACTTCGAATTGATTTCTTCCGCCCATTCCAGTGCCACGCTTTCTAGGTCCGCGTGATCAACTACCAAGTTGACGTCGCCCATGAGGAATCGCTCTTCAGCGTCGTGGGTTCGTCCAAGGAAAAATATCTCGCGCGCTTTTTTCTGCCCTATCTGCTTGGCGAGGTAAGCGGAGCCGAATCCTCCATCGAAACTCGCTACATCAGTATCTGTTTGTTTGAAACGGGCATGTTCTCTACTGGCGAGGGTTAAATCACATGTGACGTGAAGGCTGTGTCCCCCACCCACAGCCCAGCCAGGAACAACGCAAATCACTACCTTTGGCATCATCCGAATCAGGCGTTGACATTCGAGGATGTGCAATCGTCCCACTTGGGCGGGATCAATTGTTTCGCTGGTCTCTCCGTCGGCGTATTTGTAGCCGTCTTTGCCCCGAATTCGTTGATCCCCACCTGAACAAAAGGCCCAACCGGCATCTTTCGTCGATGGTCCGTTTCCGGTGAGTAGGACGACACCGACGTCAGTGCTCATGCGAGCATGGTCCAGGGCGCTATAGAGCTCGTCAACAGTTCCCGGCCTGAACGCATTGCGAACATCCGGTCGATCGAATGCAATGCGGACAGTTCCTTGGTCTAGTGCTCGATGATATGTGATGTCATTGAAATCGAATCCTTCAACCTGACTCCATAACGAGGCATCGAAGATCTCTGAGACATTCGGCAAATAAGACATTGGACTCCTGAACCGTCAGTGGTTGTAGTCGTAGATTAGAGGCGGACACCGAAGGGGACATCATGAAGTTTGGTCTTAGATATTGCAACACCGACAAATACGCAGCGGACACCGCCTTGGCTACGGAATTAGTGCAAGCAGGTGAAGAGGCCGGTTTTGAGTCCGCATGGACCGTTGAACACACAGTGATCCCTTCGGGATACGAGTCGGTGTATCCGTACAGCGAGTCGGGGAAAATTGCTGGCGGCGCAGAAGACTTGATTCTGCCCGACCCGCTGATTTGGATGGCCCATATGGCTGGAGCCACAACATCCATCAAATTCGGCACAGCGATCTTGATTTTGCCACAGCACTCACCTGTCGTATGCGCTGCTCAAGTGGCGACGCTTGACTATATGTCTGGGGGCAGAGTCCTTCTCGGTATCGGAGTCGGTTGGCTCAAAGAGGAATTTGACGCAATCGGGGCACCGTTCGAACGCAGAGGACCCAGGACAGACGAATATGTGGCGGCTATGCGCGAATTGTGGGCAAACGACTGCGCTACTTTCCAAGGCGAATTTGTTCAGTTCACAGATACTTATTGTCTGCCTCGGCCCGTCAACGGTTCGGTTCCCATCATCGTTGGGGGCGACACCGATTACGCAGCTCGAAGAGCTGGCCGGTTGGGCGACGGATACTTTCCAGCTCGCGATACCCCACAAGAACGGATCGATCTTGCCCGCAGAACGGCGGAGGAATTCGGGCGAGATCCTGATGCTCTCGAGATAACAATGCCTATGCCCGAAAACCCCGACGACGTCCCCAAGATGAAGGCCCGTGGCGTGGACCGACTCGTTGTCCCGGTTACAGCTATGGCCGGAATGCCCACTCTGATTGATTCACCTGCAGATGCTCTGCGTTTCGGGGACATCATTGCGAAATACGCTGATTTGTAGATTAATTACGCCCAACCCCGGTGCGTGAACCGTGCGAGGGTGTCGCGGTCATATTGGTCAACTAACGCTACTTCCCAGTCCAGGTACTCCTGCATTGCCCGTCGTGCTACGTGCGCATCTCCTGGGTCATAGGGAAGAACAACTTGCGGGCTACGAAATGTGAGTTCACTAGTTCCGTGTTCGAGTGAACTGTCATCGCCCAGTTCGTCGTTAAGTACATGAGTTTCCCAACCCATTTCTAGAAGCCAAGAAGCTGTCATCGAGGCCCTTGTCAGGTCATCGTCAGCCAGAACTATCCGCGATCCTCGGGTAATTGCGTATTCGTCGGTGGCTTGAACTAGTTGACCTCCCGGGGCATTTCTGAAACCGGGAAGATGGCCCGCTTCGTATTCAGCGGGTGTCCGGACATCAAACTGATACACCGTTCGTGAGTCATCGGATTTCCATTGGCCCAGGATGGAACTGGTTATTTGACTGACCTCGAAACGTCTGGAAACTTGTTGCGCTGCCGCCGATGCCTGCTGCCGGCCCGTCACGGTAGGAGTCGGTGCAACATCGTCGTTGCCGTGATCCAACGTCAGGTCGGCAAGTTCCCATCCCATGGTGCCATTCTCCAATGCAACCACCTCGTTAGGGATTCCTGCTCGCACCAGCGATTCCGCTCCAAGAATGCTGCGTGTTCGCCCCGCGCAGTTAACGACAACGGTGGCATCTTGTGTCAGTAAATCGAACACTCGATACACAAGTTCTCCACCCGGACACGAGCGACCGGTGGGAATACTCATGCGGTTGAACTCGCGTTCAGTTCGTGAGTCCAAAATAACTAGCGGACGCCCTTCTGATATCCATTCGTTGAGTTGGGCTGCTTCAACATGTGGTGTTCCATAGTGACGTTCAACTAATTCACCGAACAACTTCGATGGCACATTCACACCTGAATAAATTTCGTGTCCTGCGTGCGTCCAAGATTCGATGCCCCCATCTAAGACCGTGACGTTTGTCCACCCATTTTCTTTGAGGATGGATTGAAGTGCTCTGTCCTCGTCTTCTTCCCCTGCGATGACAATTGGAGTTGAGAGACGCGGGAGGAGAACCTCAGCGGCTACAAGCGCATCGTCAAGTCGAAGACTTGCGGCCCACAAAAGATGGCCTTGGCTATAGGTTTCGTGATCCCGGGGATCAACGATCGCTAGTTCGTCAGTGCCGCTGATCGCTGTTGCAAGTTCGCTAACCGAAATGCTGTCTGTCGTCACGAGCGGACGTCAATTATCGGATAGCGAATTTTCATGGTTCGCCATTCTCCGTCAGGTTCGCTCCAATAGTTACGCGGCGGAAGATCCAACAAATCATGTCCATAGCAGTGGAAATTTAATGAACCTCCCTGCACATGTATGGAATGGACGTCATCGGGCAAAAAAGCGATGCCTGTTCCGTGCTCAACCACGAATTCGTCTGCGATCTGAGGTCTCCCTTGTCCGGCTACCTGTTCATATCGCCGATTAGTTTCCTTGCCTTCTAAACCTACGATGCACGCCCAAGTTAAGTGGTCGTGTGGCGGAGCTTGGGTTGTGTCCGCTACTGACTGGACGTAGAGCGCGAATCGGTGATCTTCGTCCTGAGACAACAGGTAAAGGGTGCTGCCATCTTTTGAATCATCGGGCGGGAAGTCACTCCACGCGAACAGTTCTTTTTGTCCGGCCAGTTCAATGAGTCGCCGACGAATCAAGTCAACGGAGTCACGGTCAATCCCTTCAGCGTCGATGTCTCTAATGTCTGACATCGCTTCAGCGACTGCGGCAGTTCTCTCGGCATTAGCCATTACTTGTGGGTCTCCATCAAATGACCTTTAACGACCTTTCCATTGAGGAGGACGTTTCTCAGAAAACGCAACCGGTCCTTCTATGTAATCCTCACTCTTGTTCATCGCTTTGACCGCTTCGTACTTTCCTTCGTGAGCGGCGCGCACTCCAGCTTGGTCCAATCCTTGCATCGCTGCCTGCTTGGTTGCCCGGATCGACATGGGCGAGCATTCGAGGATCATCTCTGCCCAACGGCGAGCTTCGTTAAGTGCCTCTCCCTCGGGTGCTACCGCTGTTACGAACCCCAGCTCATAACCCTCTTGGGCCAGAACATGACGTCCCGTCAGCATCATCCCCATGGCGCGTTTAAGCCCAATCTGCCGTGGAAGGCGGTGAACTCCAGCGGCTAAGGCAGCCAACCCGACCTTGGGTTCTGGCAGTGCCATCCGAGCATTTTCACTAGCGATAATCATGTCGCACGCTAAGGCGATTTCGAAGCCACCGCCCATCGCAACTCCGTTGACTGCAGCGATAACAGGTTTATCGAGATCCCACCGAGAGGTGAGCCCTCCAAATCCGCTTTCGGGCATAGCAGATCGGTCTCCACCTTCGGCTTGATACCGCAAGTCATTTCCGGCGCTGAAGGCGCGGTCACCGGCGCCTGTCACGATCGCTACCCACAAATCCGGGTCGTTCTGAAATTCATCAAATAGTTCTGCCATCTCAGCGTTACCGGGTGGGTGCAGCGCGTTCATTCGTTCGGGTCGGTTAATTGTGACGGTGAAAATTCGACCGTCACGTTCTGCGTAACAGGAATCAGCCATGTCCGGAAGTTAGCCCAAGATCGTTATAGGCCGCCCGTTCTTGTTTATTAGATGAACAGGGTTGCGGGTGGTGACCTTCCAATCACGGGTGCTGTTGGTTGTTGGCAAAACTTTGCGCATCCAGATTAAACGCGACGAACGGCCAGCCGCGAGGCTCGCCGTTCGTGGTGGGCCGGGGAGGATTCGAACCTCCGTAGGTGTGAACCGACGGGTTTACAGCCCGTTCCCTTTGGCCACTCGGGCACCGACCCAACGGCGGACACGTTATCGGCTCACTTGCATCGCCCCAATGACTCTCGCTGGTTTAAGCGACACTCGAACCCCTGATGGGTCTGTATATTTCGATTTATGGCTTCGTTTGACGTTGTTTCGGAAATAGATATGCAGGAAGTCCGCAATGCTGTGGACCAAGCGGCTCGTGAGGTGAACACTCGCTACGACTTCAAAGACACTGGGTCTCAAGTTGCTCTAAATGATGCTCAGATTTCTTTGGCAAGCAGCAGTGAAGACCGTCTTAACGCTCTTCGTCAAGTGTTGGAAGAAAAGCTTGTCAAGCGAAAGGTGAGTCTTAAGGCTCTTGATTATGGGGACGTGGAAGAAGCGTCAGGTACCTCCGTTCGTCAGATAGCCCTTCTCCAAGCGGGAATCAGTGGTGAAAAAGCCAAAGAACTAAATAAGTTCATCAAGGGTTTGGGCATCAAAGGTGTCCAGTCCCAAACTCAAGGCGAGCAGGTGCGTGTCATTTCGAAGAAACGCGATCACCTGCAGACGGTGATAAGCAAAATGAAAGAGACAGATTTTGATTTGCCTTTGCAGTTTGAGAATTTTCGGGATTGACCTAGATGCCGTCGCGCCAGCTCCCGTCGCGTAACCGCGAGATTCTCTTATCCATAGGCGGGTGGGTTGTAAAAAGGTTTCGGAAGGCCATCTGACGTCCCGCTAGGGGGTTAGCGATATACATCTGCGCTTGATTAGCGTTGGCCAAGCTCGGGATTGCGCGGCTGGCGACATCCAATTTTTCAAGCGCCGCTGCTAGAGGTTCACCATCACCGATCATCCTCGCTGCTGTTCGATCTGCTTGGAATTCGCGGCTGCGGCTAATTGCCATCTGGATCAGAGCCGCAGCTATAGGGGCGACGATTATGAGAAGCAGGTCGACTAGCGGATTGCGATCGCGGTCTCTGCTCCCGCCTCCGAAGATCATCGCGAATTGCGCGATGTTAGCGACGAAACTAATTGCCATAGCGATGGCGGCAGCGACAGAACCGATGAGGATGTCGCGGTTCTTGATGTGGGCCATCTCGTGGGCCAAGACGCCTCGAATTTCACTCCAAGACAGATGTTGCATGAGGCCTTCCGTGATACACACCGCTGCGTTAGCGGGGTTTCGACCAGTCGCGAAGGCGTTAGGTTGCGGATCGGGGCTGACATAGATCCGTGGCATTGGTTGGCCAGACAAATCGCACAGTTCTTTCATGATCGACCAGTACTCAGGAAGCTGTCCCTCTTCGACTTCAATTGCGCGCGCGGATCGAATTGCGAGCTTGTCGCTCATCCAATAGCTGCCTCCCACCATGGCCAGAGCGAGAAACAGTCCGATGGTTAGTCCTCCGGATCCCCAGAAACTGGATATGAACATGATCAATGCGCCCATGGCGGCGAGAAGCATTGTGGTTTTGAGGGTGTTTTTCATTGGGTCCCTCCGTGGTCGGTGCGTGCCCTAAAACGTATCGGCTTTCGCCAGCCCTGGCTCATCAGGACTGTCTCATTCAGTGAGGGTGATAGCCACTGTCGAGAAAGATGGTGGGGATGTCTTCGTTGCGGTACATCCGAACATTTCTCATGTCGTCATCAATCGCGAGCACAGGGAAGTAGCCATGGCGACGGAGCGTTTCTGTTTCGTCGCGTTTGAAGCCTGGTGAAGCTTGGAAGTCGCCAAGCGGCCTCATGATGAGGAGGTCGTATCTAATTTCGTTGCGTTCCAGCCAATCCGTCGTGGTTTTCTGGATCCAAGTCGGTCGAGAGGTGAGAAGCACAACGAGTAATTCGGGATCCAACAGTTCGATGAACACTTTGCTTTCTTCGAATACTCCATCGCCCCCGCATTCGGCGAAGAAGCCGTCCCAGTCGCGCCATGGGGGAGCCAAATAATGTTGGCGATGTTCAGCATCAGCGAGGACTCCGTCGATGTCAACGATGACGCAATTACCTTGCTCTGCTGGTTCGTGTCTCCATTGCCAATGACGCGGGGTGGAATTCATGACGTTGGGGCCAGAAGTCAGTCCTCCTGGGGTGCCTGTGCCGCGCGATCGCGAATCTCGTCGACCACACTCTCGTCGGCCAGGGTCGTGGTGTCACCAAGTTGTCTTCCCTCAGCGACATCGCGGAGTAATCGTCTCATAATCTTGCCGGAACGAGTCTTGGGCAGATCGGGGACCAGAATGACTGCTTTGGGTCGAGCAATCGCTCCCAGTTTGGTGGCGACATGTTGTCGTATCTCTTCTCGAAGCTCATCGCTCGGTTCATTGCCACCTCTCAGGATGCAGTAGCCGACGATGGCTTGTCCGGTTGTGTCGTCAGTCGCCCCGACTACTGCCGCTTCGGCGACTGAGGAGTGGTCGACGAGGGCAGATTCGACTTCAGTGGTGGAGATTCGATGTCCAGAAATGTTCATTACGTCGTCGACTCGCCCGAGAAGCCACAGGTACCCGTCGTCATCGACTTTTGCGCCGTCTCCCGCGAAATACCGTCCGGGGTATTCGGACCAATAGGTTTCCTTGTATCTTTCTGGGTCACCCCATATGCCTCGGAGCATCGATGGCCAAGGTTCGGTGACTGTTAAGTAGCCGCCGCCTTTTTCAACCTTGTTTCCGTCGTCATCTACAACTTCTACTACTACTCCTGGAATTGCGTGAGTGGCTGAACCTGGCTTGGTAGTGGTCACACCGGGCATTGGGGTAATCATGTGCCCCCCGGTCTCGGTTTGCCACCACGTGTCCACGATTGGGCATCGCTCACCGCCGATGTGTCTGTGATACCACATCCATGCTTCTGGGTTGATTGGCTCCCCTACGGTTCCTAGGACGCGCAGGCTTGAGAGATCGTGTTGTTCGACTTCTTGGGCACCCCATTTCATGAAAGTTCGTATCGCTGTCGGAGCCGTGTAGAGCTGGGTTACGCCGTATCGCTGCACGATGTCCCATAGCCGATCTTTCGGCCAAGAAGCTCTATCGCCTGTGCGAAATTCAGGTCGTGGAGTGTCGGGTGTGCCTTCGTACATGACTGACGTAGCCCCGTTGGCTAGAGGGCCATAGACGATGTAGCTGTGGCCCGTCACCCAACCGATATCCGCGGCGCACCAGTAAATGTCGGATTCGGGATCTAGGTCGAAGATGTATTTGTGGGTAAACGCCACTTGGGTCAGATAGCCGCCTGTGGTGTGCATAATTCCCTTGGGCTTGGCGGTGGTACCTGAGGTGTATAGGAGATATAGCAAGTCTTCGCTGTCCAAATGCTCTGGCGGACATTCTGGCGAAGCAGATTCCATTAACTCGTGGTACCAGTGATCGATCGCTTGATTCCACTCCACGTCTTGGCCGGTGCGGTGGACAACGATCACGTTTTCAATTGTTGAGGTTGCGGCGACCGACGCGTCTGCGGTGTCTTTCAACAGGAACGGTTCACCGCGTCTGTACCCGCCGTCTGCGGTTATCAGAAGTTTCGCGTCTGCATCATCGATTCGATCCGACAACGAGTCGGCTGAAAATCCGCCGAAGACAATTGAGTGCGGAGCACCAATTCTGGCGCAGGCCAGCATTGCGACTGGAAGTTCGGGGATCATGGGCATGTAGATGCAAACACGGTCACCTTTTTGGATACCCAGCGACTTCAGAACATTGGCAAATTTTGATACTTCTTCAAGCAGCTCGTTGTAGTTAATGGTCCTGACATCTCCGGGTTCACCTTCCCAGTGGAAAGCAACTTTGTCTCCTCGGCCCGCTTCCACATGTCGGTCGAGACAGTTGTAAGAAATATTGAGCTTGCCCTCCACGAACCACTTCGCAAAAGGAAGATCCCATTCCAAGACGGTGTCAAAATCTTCGAACCAGGTGACAAGTTCTCTCGCTTGGCGAGCCCAGAATCCGAGTCTGTCGGATTGAGCTTCCTCGTAAAGGCTTCTGTCTGCAACAAGCGCATTCTTCTGGAAAGTTTCCGACGGCGGGAAGGTACGGTCCTCTACGTAATAGTCCTCAATGGTTGGTTCGGACATCTTGGTCCCCTTTTCGTGCCAGGCGCTCCGGCTTGGGTTTGACAGCTTGCGAGCCTAGCCCCTAGTCGGAGGGCACCTCATTAATCCCCGACTCGCCACTCCGCGACGAGGAAACCGCCTAGGCCTTCTGGGTCGGTGAGTGTCGCCGCCTCGTCGAGGACGGATCTAGCCGCTACAGCTGCGGCATCCGGCGATGAAACTGAACTTTGCCAGTGGTTTCGAGCCCATTCAGTCATCGAATACAAGCCTTGACTAGCGAGCCAATCGGCTTGACTGCAAATGGAGGGTGATCCCGGCAGCTGGTCAAATGCCACGTCGCAAGTGATGTCTCGAGTTCCTGACTCTTCATATGGCAAGCCTGACCTGCGGTGGTTTTTGTAGGTTCGTAACCATTCAGCCAATGGTCGTCCATCAAAGATCTCGGAGTTCTCTACGCCGTAGTCAAAGATGAGCAACCTGCCTCGGTCCAGTGTCCCTAGAGCTCTGTTGACCCACACCGCTGCTTTCAGTTGTAACGGGAGACAGCTACCTGTTTGAGCGTTGGGTGCTATGGCTGACGCCATGTCTTGTGCCGCTTTTGGTGCTGTTTGCCAGTCTTCTGATCCGTTGTCGATATGGAGTTCTACCCAACCTGTGGTCGTTTTTTGCACAACTCGCGGTGGAAGATTATCGAGGAGTTCGTTGGCCAGAACTACCCCGGTAAAGGATCCCCCTGGCAAGTCTCGCATGGCAGCTAACGGCGCCTCATCAAGATCCAGAAAGCATGAGGTCGTTACTTCGGCAAAAGCGATTTCGCGTTGGAGTTCTGAACGTTCAACCATGACGTACCGAAGAGCTTCCGTGCATTCTTGGACGGATAGGAAAATATCTCTGCAGAGGGTTCCTATGCCTGATCCTGCTTCAATGACTACGTAGGGGTTCGGACGATCTAACTCATGCCATACGCGATCTAGGTATCCAGCGATACAACTGCCAAAGAGGGCGCTGGTTTCTGGTGAGGTTATGAAGTCGGCGCCTACTGATCCTGCTCTTTGACGTTTGGTGTAAAACCCGTCGGGTCCGTATAGAGCTTCTTCAGCGAACAGGTCGAATCGCGTCATGAGGGATGAGCGTTCGCGGCGTTCAACCTTGACTCCTTACCCGCCTAGGGCCGACAGCACAGACACCTCACCGAAATGCCCCACTAATCCGGGCAATACTCCGAAGGCCATGGTCGCGACGATCGTTACTGCTAGTGCGGCTCTCAAGGAACCCGTCACGACTATCGGTCGTTCATCACCGTCGGGTGTCGATTGGAACCACATCTGGACAAGAACGCGCGCGTAATAGGCAAAGGCGATCACGGTGTTGATAGCCACTATCACACCTAATGCTGCAGCCCAACTTCCACCCGCGTCCAAAAGTGCTCTAAATAGCCCGAACTTGGCAAACCATCCTCCCGCGGGGGGGATACCTGCAAGTGCCGCGAGGAAAACAGTCATCGCGACCGCTAACCCCGGGGCATATTGGAAAAGGCCACCGTAACTATCAATTTCGCCCGACCGTGTCTTTCGAGCCACAGCGAGGACCACGGTAAATGCCCCAAGATTCATGAATGCGTATATGGCCAGATAGATGACAACTGCTTCGAAAGCTCTCGCTGGGGCTTCAGCAGCTACGGCGAACGGAACGAGCATGAACCCGCCTTGGGCCACACCGGAGTACGCGAGGAGCCGGACGATATTGTTCTGGCGGAGGGCTATGAGATTGCCGATTGTCATGGTGAGTGCTGAAATCACCCAGAAGAACGGTTGGACCACGTCTTCGCTGCCTAGGAAGGCAACGAATACCAGCTGAATTAGCGCCACCATTCCGGCGGCTTTGGATGCCACCGCCAGAAATGCTGTGACTGGGGTGGGTGCACCCTCATAGGTATCAGGGGCCCATGTGTGAAACGGCACCGCAGAGACTTTGAAGGCGAAGCCGATCAAGACAAAGAGAATTCCTAAAATCGCGACTGGATTGGATGGGCCTTCCCCGAGGCTCTGAGCTATTCCATCGAAGGTCGTTGAGCCAGAAAGTCCGTATACGAGCGACATTCCATACAGCATCACCGCTGACGCAAATACACCCATTAGGTAGTACTTGAGCCCCGCTTCATTGGAGCGTGGTCCCCCCTTTCGCCATGCTGCCAACATGTATGCGGGGATGGAGAGCAGCTCAAGGGCTACGAATACGCTCACTAAGTCTCTGGAGCTACTCATCATCACCATGCCCAAGAGTGATGTCAGCATCAGGGTGTAGTACTCGTTTTCGTAATAGTCACCGTCGCGGATGTAGTCCACCGACATCAAGACGACGACGTAGCCCGAGATAAGGAAAAGTGCCTTCAGCACAAGTGAGAAGTCGTCAACAACATAGGCTCCGGCGAACATTGAACGTTCGGTTCCGTCTACTGCGAGTGTCAAAATGGGAACCAGTGTGGCAAGTAGCCCCATTCCCGCAAGCGTGGGCATCGCTTGTTTGGAACGATCGTCCCAAATGATGTCAACGACGGTAATGAGCGTTCCAAACGCCAAGAGGGTTAATTCGGGCGCGAGCGCGTGCCAATCTAGCGCTGGGCGCGAGAAGGCAAGCAGGACTTCCATGTTCAGCTACCGGCCGCGATCGCTTCGACGCTCGCGGTTATGCCGCTCACTACGTCGTCCGTCACGTTGAAAATAAGGTTCGGCCAGATGCCAAATAACACAATCCCGATGAGTAAGGGCAGCCACGCAATCCATTCATCGCGGTTGACGTCGGCGATTGTATGTCCGGCAAACTCTTCCGGTGGTTCACCGAACGCGGTTCGTTGGTATAGCCATAGCAAGTATCCGGCAGCAAGAACGGTGCCTATCGCAGCGATGACCATGTACGTGCGAAAGGTTTCTTCAGGCATGCCCGCACCGGGATTGTAGGCAGAGAGAATTGCTGGGAATTCACCCCAGAATCCGGCAAGTCCGGGAAGCCCGAGTGATGCCATCGAGCACAGCCCAAGGATCCAGCCCATTCGTGGCGCGGATTTGAGAAGGCCCCCTAGTCGAGATATTTCGAGCGTGTGGTAGCGCTCTTTCACTGAACCTGCGACGAAGAAGAGCATGCCTGTGATCAGCCCGTGAGCAATCATTCCGAATATTGCCGCGTTGATACCAAAGTCGGTCAGGGTGGCTATTCCGAGCATCACGAATCCCATGTGGGCCACCGATGAGAACGCTATAAGGCGTTTCATATCTTTTTGTGCAAGACAGCCGAGGGCACCGTAGATGATGCCAATTACTGCAAGAAGACCGATCCATGGGGCCCAGGCAACAGCGGCTTCGGGCAAAAACGGAATAGCGATTCTTACGAAACCGTACGTACCTAGTTTCAAGAGGACGGCTGCAAGGATGACGGAGCCAACGGTTGGGGCTTGTGTGTGGGCGTCGGGGAGCCAAGTATGGAACGGGAACATCGGTACTTTGATGCCGAACCCCATGAACAGTCCGGCAAAAATCCAGACTTGGGTGCTCTTGATTATCCCGACACCCGCGACGTCGCTCAGGACCCTCATGTCAAAGGTGTGCAGTAGCTCTCCTGATGAGTCTTTGGAGAGGAAAAAAAGCGCCAAGAAACTAATAATCATTAACGCGGAACCAAACAAGGTGTAGAGGAAGAATTTGAGTGAGGCGTATCGGCGGTCCTCCCCACCCCAAACGCCAATGAGGAAGTACATGGGGAGGAGCACGATCTCAAAGAAGACGAAGAAGAGGATCATGTCTTGTGCGACGAAGGTTCCGTTCATGCCTGTGGACAGAATGAGCAATAAAACAAAGAAGGCTTTCGGGTTGCCTGGTTCCGGGATGTGGTTCCAGCTGTAGATGAGGCACAGAGGCACGACAACAAGCGACAGCAATAGCAAGGGCAGGGACAGACCGTCGAGCCCGACTATGTATCGACTGTTTATGACGTCTATCCATCCTTTATCGACGACAAACTGAAGATCCCCAGCGGCGCCGTAATCAAACTGGATCGCTATGTAGGCCCCTACAACAAGCGCTATGAGTGAGGAACCTAACGCGACCAGCTTTAGCTCTGTTTCATAAGCTTTAGGGATCAACATGATGACTAGTGCGCCTACCAAGGGTAGGAACACGGCCAGGCTCAAGACCCAGGTATCAAATCCTGTCACTTCCACTGTGCTGCTCCTATACGACGATCACGAAGACTATGGCCAGCACGGCTGCTGCTCCGAAGAGTAGCTGACCGTAGTTCTGGACTTTTCCGGACTGGATGGCTCGAAGACTCTCTCCCGAGGCGTCGGCGCCACGTGCGGCTGCATTGACCGATCCGTCAATAGCGCCTTGGTCGATCCACTTGTATATCCATCGACCTGTATCACGAGCGGTTTCTCCTGCGGTATTGACCGCTCGGTCGAGAACGTTCTGGTTGAAGTTATCTGCCCATCTTGCTATCGGGCGTTTGACTGTCTCAACAACAACGTCGTTGTAGAGATGGTCAAGGTAGTACTTGTTTTCGAGGAATGTGTAACCGTTGCGGGCGTACCTGTTTCGCTCGGTGAGACCATGCAGACCGATCCGCCTCCAGTAGTAGAGGTAGGTGATCACAATGCCCGAGACGGCTAGTGCCAAGCCGACTAACGCCATCGCGAGGGACGGGTCGGGGTGTGACAGCCCCAGCCCGCTGAGATAGACCGAGGGCTCTGCGTAGGTTTGGATTCGATGGGCGAGTCCTTCAAGGCCTATGGGTTCAAGTACCGGGCCGGGCAAGTTGAAGGCACCGGCTAGGACCGCCATGCCCGCAAGAATCCAGAGTGGCACCGTCATGACTTTGGGTGACTCATGAGGGTGTCCATGTCCTCGGAACTCTCCGTGGAAGGTGTACCAAATGACACGCGTCATATACGCGGCTGTCATGAGTGCTACAGCGCAGCCAAAGATAAGCATCAGGGGATACCCATTTTCTTGGCCGACAAGCGACCCGAGCAAGATCTCGTCTTTGGACCAGAATCCAGCGAAAGGAAAGATGCCGGCTAATGCGAGGCTAGAGATTACAAATGTTCGGTACGTGTGCGGCATTTCGTTCTTGAGTCCGCCCATCTCGCGCATGTCGAAGGTGTGGTGGGCGGCATGGCTGACTGAACCAGCTCCAAGGAATAGGCATGCCTTAAAGAAGGCGTGAGTGAATAGGTGGAACATCGCCGCGGTCCAGGCTCCAACCCCTAAGGCCATGACCATGTAACCCAGTTGGGAAACAGTTGAGTAGGCAAGCACTTTCTTGATGTCCCATTGTGCGAATGCAAGCGCTGCGCCGATGAGGGCTGTAAATCCGCCGATAAAGGCCATGAGGTTGATTGAGCTTGTGCCGATCGAAAGCCCTTCATAAAACACTGGGTAGAGGCGAGCGATCATGTAGACACCGGCTACAACCATGGTTGCGGCATGGATCAGCGCCGAGACCGGAGTGGGTCCCGCCATGGCATCGGGTAACCAAGTGTGAAGTGGGAACTGACCCGATTTCGATGCCACAGCTGCCATGAGGCAACAAGCCGCTACTAGCAGCGCAAAGTGATGGGCGCCCGGGTTAGTTGATATGGAGGTGTTGATTACGTCGATATCGAAGGTGTTAAAGGTGCCCCACAGCACGATCATTCCGATCAGGAGACCGATGTCTCCTACGCGGTTGGTGAGAAACGCCTTGAGGGCTGCATCAGTATTCGGTTTCTCCTCCCACCAATGACCAATCAGTACGAACGAGCAAACACCGACTAATTCCCAGCCAACAATGAGTTGAATGATGTTCTGAGCCATTACGAAAAAGAGCATCGATGCAGTGAAAAGGCTCAGAAAAGCGTAGTAGTGGACGTATCTACGGTCACCTTTGACGTATTCGGTGGAATAAATGTGAACCAGTAGGGAAATGGTCGCTACGACCAGGAGGAGGAGCACGGTCTGGCCGTCAACAAGAGTGCCGACCGCGAAATCGATGCCCGAATTGGACCACCACTGCGAGAACGTGGAGATGACTGGTCGAATCAGCGGGCTTGAGTGGCCGTCTCCGTGACCTTTTTCCGAGTGACCTCCGACTGCGGCATGGTCATCGCCATGGTCATCAGTATGGTCATCGCCATGGTCATCGCCATGGTCATCGCCATGGTCATCAACGTGATGTTCTATTTGAACGATCGCATCTGGTGGAGGATCTTCGACCCGTTGAGTCCATTGAAAGGCTGCCACCGCGGACAACAGCCAAACCAGACCAAGTGCCCCTATCCCGACTATGTGTACTCGGTCGGCTCCGATGTATCGCTTGCCGAGGAAGAGAATTGCTACGAACGAAATCGCCGGGATGAGGGGAATAACGAAAGCGTTTTCTAACATCCACATAACGCCCCCTTTATCCCCGCATCAGATCGAAGTCTTCGACATCGATGCTGGTTCGGTTGCGATACAGAAGGAGGACTATGGCAAGTCCCACGCCAACTTCCGCCGCAGCGACTGCTATTACGAATATTGCAAACACTTGGCCCGATACAACACCGTGCTGGACGCCGAAGGCGACCAGGTTGATGTTTACCGCGTTGAGCATCAACTCAATGGACATTAGGACCATCACGCCATTTCGACGCGCTAGAACTCCATAAACACCGGTAGCGAAAAGCACGGCTCCGAGGATCAGAAACTGGTTTAGGAGCATGTCAGTCCTTCCTCGCCAGAACAATTGCACCGATGAGTGCGGCGAGTAGAAGCACCGACACCGCTTCGAAGGGCACGATGTAGGTCGAGAAAACTTCGTCAGAGACGTCGGCGGTCCGGTAAACCGGACCGCCGCTAGCAAGGCGTTCAGATCCGAAGCGGTCAATCAGAGAATAGATGGTTACGCCTCCCAAAAGGGCGGCGACCACGGCGGCTAGCGGCCACTGCTTTCCCGTCATTTCCATGACATTGCCTAGGGGTGCTTTGGTCAGCATTATCCCGAAAAGGAACAGAACCATGACCGCCCCGATGTAGACGAGGACTTGAGTGGTCGCGACAAATTCTGCCGTCAGCAGTACATACAAGGCACCTAATCCGGCGAGAACCGCAACCAAATACAACGCGGCGTGAACAATGTTGCGTGTAGTGACCATTCTCACTGCCGATAAGGCGACGATTGTGGCGAGGATTCCGAAGAAGATATTTTGAGCGACCATTCGGCGTTACCTCGGAACCTTTCTGACTTTTTGTTCTGAGCCTGCTTCGTAGTCGAGAAAATCGGGGACCGTTTCCATCCATTCGCCTAGTCGGTCTTTGTCGTGGAGAAGGTCGGCTATTCGGGGCTCACTATATTCATACTCCGGGGTCCAAAAAAGAGCGTCAAACGGACACACTTCGACGCAAATACCGCAGTACATGCAAAGCGCGTAGTCAATGTCGAAGCGGTCAAGCATGTTGACTGTGCGTGGTTTGCCGCCTTCTCTTCGCGGTGGAGCCTTTACTTTGTGTCCTTCGATGTAGATGCACCAGTCTGGACATTGTCGGGAGCACAACATGCACGCGGTGCAATTTTCCTCGTGCAGAGCTATAACTCCTCGGGCGCGATCTGGTGGAGCTTCTTTTTCGTGTGGGTACTGAACGGTCACTGCACCTTTTTGGGGCGCGGGGATCAGGGTTTTCCATCCGCGTTTGGGAAAAAGCGTTCGGCCCGCAGTGCGAGCGGTTACGCCCAGCCCCTTGATTAGGCCCGGTAGCTGTGGCATCAGAACACCACCTTAAATATTCCAGTGAGAACGATGTTCGCGAGAGAGAGTGGGATGAGCACTTTCCAAGCAAATTTCTGAAGTTGGTCTTCGCGAAGCCTGGGGTAAGTGAAACGAACCCAGAAGATGAAAAATGCGACGAGAAGAATCTTGGCGAGCATAACGCCTGGCCCAAGCACGTTCAGGATGTTGTCGTCGACGTCGAAGCCCGGGATCCACCAGCCCCCAAGGAACATCACCGACGCGAGAGCAGCGAAGGCAAATGCCGTTCCGAATTCCGCCATAAAGAAGAGCAAAAACCGGAATCCTGTGTATTCAATATGAAAGCCGCCGACGAGTTCGGTCTCAGCCACCGGCATATCGAATGGTGTTTGGGTCAGCTCGGCTTGCGCTGCGATCATGAAGATCAAGAAAGCTAGGAACTGGGTCAAGATGAAGGGGTTGCCTATGGCCCCGAAACCAAAGATTTCTCCGGTTGCTTGAGCTTCCACTATGCCCTGCAAGTTCAAAGTTTCTGCTTGAATCACAACACCCATTACCGCAAGGATGAGCGGGAGTTCGTAGGCAATCAGTTGCCCGGCAGCGCGGAGTCCACCGAGGAGCGCATATTTGTTGGCTGATGCCCAGCCAGCCATCAAGATTCCGAGAACCGACAGTGACGAGACCGCCATCGCATAAAAGACGCCCGTATCTAGGTTCTCAACAACGGCGTCTGGCCCGGCTGGGAGAACGACGTAAAGAAGGAAAGTTGACGCGAGCACCACCACTGGTGCCATTCGAAAAACCCGCCGATCGGCCTGTTCGGGGTGAATGTCTTCCTTCTGGAGGAATTTAATAGCTTCGGCTATCAGCTGAAGAGTGCCGTACGGACCAGTGTCGTTGGGCCCCAAGCGACTTTGCATAAAGGCCATCATCTTGAAGAGGAAGAGGTAGACCAGAATCAGCGAAGTTGTAGGGATTACGGCAAGAGCTAAACCGAGTTTGATCCCGGTTTCTTGCCAGTAGGGAAGTGCGAGTAGCGTCGTCAACGGTCTATGTCTCCCAGTATGAAATACAGGGAACCCAGGATGGTGATGACGTCAGGGACGTAGACCCCTCTCATCACCCATGGGACGATGGAGATGTTGTTGAAGCTGGGGGTGCGGATTTTGACTCGGAACGGACCCAAGTCACCTTTGCTGACGATGTAGTACCCCATTTCTCCGAGAGGGTTTTCTGTTGAGATGTACGCTTCGCCTGCGGGAACTTTGATGATTCTGGGGACCTTGGCCATGATTGGGCCGCTGGGAATTCCATCCAACAGTTGGTCAACTATGCGGGTTGCTTCGCGGGTTTCTTGAAGACGCACCCAGTACCGGGAAAACGAGTCCCCGTCGGGGTGAGTCCAAACTCGCCAATCGACTTGGTCCCATGACAAACCTGGATTGGCATCTCTGCGTAGATCCCAGTCGACGCCGCTCGCTCTGAGGTTGGCGCCTGAGAGTCCGTATCCGAGAGCGACTTCGGGCGGTATTACTCCAACGCCTCTGCATCGCGCTTGAAAAATTTCGTTCCCGACTAGTAAATCTTCCATTTCATCGCAGAAGGTCCGCATCTTCACCATGACTGATCGTGTTTCTTCTATCCAGCCTTTGGGGATGTCATCCTTGAGACCGCCGATTCGGTCGAAGTTCGGGTGGAAACGGCCGCCGGTCACTTCTTCAATTTGATTGAGTACGCGTTCTCGATCCCGAAAAGCAAAGAAGACTGGCGTCAGTGCTCCGATTTGAACGCCCATGTCTCCGAGAAACAACGCCACGTTAGCTATACGGCTGAGTTCAAAAAGGATCGTCCTGATCCACTGGGCGCGTGGCGGGGCTTCTACTTCCATGAGGCGCTCTGCGGCCAGGATGAAGGGCACCTCATTCGCGAAGCTTCCCAGCCAGTCGATTCGGTTAATAAGGGTTGTGCATTGCGGATAGGTGCGAACTTCACAGAGCTTTTCGTAGCCACGGTGCATGTAACCCATGATTGGTTCGGCGACAACGACCTGCTCGCCGTCTAGTTGGCAAGCGATGCGGAGGGTTCCATGGGTTGCCGGGTGTTGTGGCCCGATATTTAGGGTCATGTCTCCGGTGTCGAGTTCTACGTTTACCCGCGCATCAGCGGCTTGAGCACTCACATAGGCCATCTGTTCCCGGTCAGATGTGGCGGTCATGATCCACCTTCGTTTGCTTCAAATGCAGCCATTACTTCAGCTTCAAGTTGTGCTTCTAGGTGTTCGGGTATCTCTTCGATGTCCACGACGCCCGGCCAAGGCTTCACTTGGCGGGCAAGGAGGGGGAAGTCTTTTCTCAGGGGGTGCCCTTCGAATTCGGTCGGTAAGTAGAGGGGTTGCAGCGTCGGGTGACCGCGGAAGGAGATACCGAACATTTCATGTGTCTCGCGTTCGTGCCAGTCTGCGCCCGGGAAAACGTCACGTACGGTGTCGACGGTCATATCGTCCCCGACGTCAGCCTTTAGAATCATCCCAACTTGCTCGTTCAACGAGTAGAGCTGCATCAACATTTGAAAACGGGTGTCCCCACCGCCGTATCCAGTTGAACTATCAATTTCAACTGGTTCGTCGTCTTCTTCAACTAAACCGGCGTCAAATTCCGTGTCTTCGTATCGACCCTCCGGCGCGATGTGCCAATCGATCGCCGAGAGAAAGCCAAAGTATTCGAACCCGGCGCCTTTGGCCACCATCGCTGCGTCTTGCCAAGCTTCGATCTTGACCCTGAACCAGACATCCTCGTGGGGCCGTAGATGTGATTCGACGAGTATTTCGCCGAAGCTTTCAGACAAGTCATTGAGAAGGCGCTCTCGTTTGTCATCAGCGAGGGGGGTTTCTTCAGTGGTCGTTTCATCAGTCATTGAATCAACCCTCGACCACTATCGGTTGGCCTTGCCATTTTTCCGTTATGTCTTCGGATTGGATCCGTTCTTGGAGTAGAACGATGCCCTCAAGCAGGGCTTCCGGTCGCGGCGGACAGCCTGGCACGTAAACGTCGACCGGGATTAGCTGGTCAACGCCTTTGGTAACCGAGTAGCTGTCCCAGTACGGTCCACCGCAGTTGGCACAGGAGCCCATTGAAATTACATATTTCGGTTCCGGCATTTGTTCATAGAGTCGGAGAATTACCGGAGACATTTTGTCCGTTACGGTCCCTGAAATCACTACGAGATCAGCTTGTCTGGGGCTCGCGGGAAAAGGAATTACTCCAAGTCGCATCACGTCGTAACGGGGTGAGCCGAACGCCGCACCCATTTCTATCGCGCAACAGGCGAGACCCCATTGGTACACCCATAGCGACCGAGCGCGACCAAAGTTCAGCAGCCAACTAAGGGGTTTGGGCATCTTGCCTTTGTCGATGAGTCCCATCTACGCCACTTTCCTCATACCCACCTCAGAACTCCCTTGCGCCAGGCATAAAAAAGACCGAGGACAAGGATGAAGATGAAGATCGCCATTTCCACTAAACCGAAGGTTCCGTATATTTCTAGACGTGTCGCCCACGGGAAGATGAAGACTGCCTCAACATCGAACAGGACAAACAAAACTGCGAAAACGTAGTACCGAATCTGGCTTTGCGCCCAATCGCCACCGACGGGATCGACTCCGCTTTCATAGGCAATCAATTTCTGGGGTGTCGGGCGTTGGGGGCGAAGTATCCGCGCAATAGTGAGCATGGCTCCTGCCATCGCAATAGCCGCTACACCGAAGATGCCGACGGTTAGGTAGCTCCGCAGTAATTCCGACACGATTACCGAGGCTAGTTAGAGGTTTCGGGACTTGCCAAAACCCAGCACGGTGCCTCATACCGAGGGTTTCGGACGTAGTGAAAGTTATCGTGCCTAGGAGGTAAAAGACGTGATTCTTGGGCACGATTCTTGATTCTTGTTTCACATGGTGCTTGTCGGTGATCTAGCACTCGTTGAGACCTCACCCTCGGATCAATATTGGGACGGCTTCTTCAGCGAATTCAATGAGGAACTGGGGCACCAGGCCCGCGAGAAGCGTGAAACCAACTACGGCAATGACGACGATTGAAGTGGTCCAGTGCCACGACGGAGTAGGACCCTCATTTTCATCATCCGCTACATACATTGCCATAACGATCCGGAGGTACATGAACGCACCTATCACCGCTGTCACCATCGCGAGTCCAGCTAGGACGTAATTCTCACTATTGACTGCAGCCGCAATTACCTGGAATTTTGCAATAAACCCTGAGGTGGCAGGAATACCGGCTTGAGCGAGTAGGAGCACCGTAAATGCAATGGCCACCAGCGGGCGGCTGCGGCCAAGACCAGCGTAATTGGCTAGGGGGTGATCATCATCTGGGCCCATGGCTCCCACAACAGCGAATGTCCCTAGAACCATGAAGGTGTAGGTGAAGAGATAGAAAAGGGCCGCAGCGGTGCCTTGAGCGGTAGCTGACTGGACCGCAACTAGAACGTATCCAGCGTGGCTGACTGATGAAAAGGCAAGCATTCGCTTTACGTCGGTCTGCAAGATTGCCATTACGGCACCAACGATCAGGGTCACTGAAGCCAAGACACTGACGATGGGGCTCCAGTCAATCTGATGACTAGCAAATGCCGCGAAGAAGATCCGAAGGAGGGCGGCGAAGCCTGCTGCTTTCGCCACCGACGCCATCCATCCGGTTACCGGACTCGGAGCTCCCTGGTAAACGTCAGGGGCCCAAAAGTGAAATGGCGCCGCGGCTACTTTGAATGACAGGCCTACTAGGAGAAGTGCCATGGCTGCCATGAGTAGATGCTGGTCTCGGAATACGACGGCGTCGAGGTAGTCCCGAACCTGGACAAGATTCGTAGATCCTGTGGCGCCGTAGGTGAGCGCTATCCCGTACAACAAGAACGCTGAGCTGAAGGCGCCGAGAACGAAGTACTTCATCGCTGATTCTCTGGCTTCGGAGCGGCGGTCATGCATCGCAATCATCACGTAAATGCCGATGGACAGTGCTTCCAAACCTAGAAACATGACGATGAGGTCATTTGCTGACGCCATAACGATGGCGCCTGCGGCTGAACATAAAAGGAGGGCATGAAACTCCGGAGCATCAATACCTTCTCTGTCTAGGTACCCGTGAGAAAGCAAAGCTGTGGCTACCAGCGCTATCAGGATGAGCATGGTGAAGAAGATGCTGAATCCGTCAATACCGAAAGCAGAAGCTATGGAAGACGAGGGGCCATCAGTCCTGACGTCATTCCAAAGTCCCACGGCGACGATGTATGAAGCGATCGCGGAGCACACTGTCGTGACGGTCGCGAAAACTGTGGAGGTCTTGCGCGGTGCCAGCGCAGTGGCGAGCATGATGATGAGCGCCGCACCAAGAAGAATCACCTGCGGCAACAACGCCCACCAATCGATCGATGGTCCAACAAAACCAAAGGCGTTAAGGACGGACATTAGTGGTCATCCTTGGGGCCGGATTGATCACTGATTGCGATTGGTGCACCCAAGTCCGGTTCAACGAAGTCGGAGTGTTCTTCGAGATGAGAAATGAGATTTTGAACGGCTGGTTCTATGCGCTCAAGTACTGGTTTGGGGTACAGGCCTAAGAAAACGATTGCCACTATGAAGGGGGCTAATACCAGACCTTCTTTGAACGTCAGGTCGGGGGTGTCTTGATCATTCGGCGTCGGTTCGCCGTGGAAGACCCGCTGGTAGGCCCATAGAAGGTATAGCGCCGCGAGGATGACTCCGGTTGCAGCGATGATGGTCCACCATCGTCGGGTGTCGTATGACCCAATCAAGACCAAGAATTCGCCAACAAAGCCGTTTAGACCTGGAACTCCTATAGAAGAAAGCATTACAACCGTAAAGAAGCCTGCGAAAATCGGGGCGGCTGACTGGATACCGCTGAGTTCTTCGATGGCCCTAGTTTTTCTTCTTTCGTACAGCATGCCCACAAGCAGGAACAGGGCACCGGTTGAAATACCGTGATTGATCATCTGCAGCACTCCCCCTTCCAAGCTTTGGGTAGTGAAAGCAAAGATGCCCAAGACGATGAATCCCATGTGCGCTACAGAGGAGTACGCGACGAGACGTTTGAGGTCTTTTTGCATCGTCGCGACAATCGCGCCGTATATGACTCCGATGACGCCCAAGGTTGCCAAAGTTGGAGCTGCCCAAACCGATGCTTCGGGAAACAGGTATAGGCCGAATCGGAGTAGCCCGTATGTCCCTAATTTCAGCATGACTGCAGCCAACACCACTGAGCCGGCTGTCGGTGCCTCGGTGTGCGCATCCGGCAGCCATGTGTGGACTGGGAACACGGGAACTTTGATCACGAACGCGAGGGCGAAAGCTAAGAAACACAGGCGGGCCGTGTTTGGCGATAGCGCTTGTCGTTCAGCGAGTTCAATGACGTTAAAGGTGATGCCCTGATCACCAGCGCTCAACGTCGCGACACTCACTATCGCTACGAGCATGAGAGCTGACCCCGCCATTGTGTATAGGAAGAATTTGGTAGCCGCGTACCTTCTGTCGTCGTAACCCCACCCACCGATGAGCATGTACATGGGGACCAAGACGATTTCGAACATGACGAAGAAAAGGAACAGGTCTAGGGCAAGGAACGCACCAAAAGAGCCTGCCTGTAACAGAAGTAGCCAGGCGGTGTAGGGCTTAGGGTCGTGGTGCGGATCAACGGCGACGAGCACTATGGGGGTGATCAAGCCGGTGAGCACTACCAACCAAAGAGAAATCCCGTCGACACCGACATGCCAATTGATTCCCAAGGCTGGAATCCACGATTGAATTGACTCGAACTGAAAATCAGATTGATGAATTGAGAATTGCGCCATTACATAGAGTGACAAAGCTCCCGCGATTGAAGAAAAGAGAGCGCCTACGGGTCGCATCAGTTCAGGTCGACTGTTAGGAAGCAAGACCACTGCCAGCGCTCCTATGACAGGCACGACGATCAGGGCATTCAATACCGGGAACGAAGAGACGCTCTGCGCCGCAAGAAGCTCCATCACAGCAGGCCCCATGCCAAGAGAACCAAGATCGCCAGAGCTCCTAGGGCGATGCCTGCTGCGTAGTTACGCATGTACCCAGATTGGGTCGGTCGAATCAGTTGGCCCAGTTTCATGACGACTCGGCCAACTCCGTTGACGCCGCCGTCGACGATTTGTTGGTCAAAATCGGCTGTCCTTTGGAAACCAGAAGTACCCGGCCCGCCTACGATTCGTGCGTAGGAACTGTCTACGTACATTGCATTCTCAAGAAATTCTGGTTCTAGACGATCAGTTGGTATCCGTCGCATCAACCAACTCAACACTGCGATCGCGATGCCTGTGAGGCCGGCAAGCACTGAGATTGCCGCCAGAGCGACCTTTGTCGCGGTTCCTGAAGAGAAGTGGTGCGGATGATGAAAAATGGGTTCCAAGAAGTGTTCGAGTACCAACCAGTCCTTCACTAACGGCAGGTTTATGGCTCCTCCCACTATTGCTGCCCCGGCCAGAATGCACAGCGGCGTGGTCATGGTCCATGCCGACTCGTGTGGGTGGACATCTTCGTCCCATCTCTGATCACCGAAGAAAACGAGAATTACTTGTCTGCTCATGTAGTACGCGGTCAGCAATGCAGTTACAAGCCCAATGGCCCAGAGCAATGGTCCTATGTTTTTCTGTTCCCACGCGGCAAGCAAGATCTCGTCCTTGGACCAAAACCCTGCGAATGGCGGCACACCCGCAATTGCCAACCAACCGATGATGAACGTGGTGGCAGTTATTGGCATCGCGATCCGGAGCGCGCCCATCTTCCGAATGTCCTGTTCGTCGTGCATCCCATGAATGACCGAACCAGAGCCCAAGAACAACAGCGCCTTGAAGAACGCATGAGTGATCACATGAAAGATCGCAGCTACGTATGCTCCCGAACCGATCGCAAGGAACATGTAACCCAATTGGCTGACGGTCGAATAGGCCAACACTCTTTTGATGTCATGTTGGGCGACCGCACACAAAGCCGCGAAGAGCGCCGTCGCTCCCCCTATCACCGCTATGACAATCAAGGCGTCGTCGGTCAAAACATTGTTCATTCGCACTAGGAGGTACACGCCCGATGTAACCATCGTCGCCGCATGCACCATCGCGGAGACCGGGGTCGGTCCCTCCATGGCATCAGGTAACCAGACGTAGAGCGGCAGTTGAGCCGATTTTCCTGCCGCCGCTACGAAGAGAAGCAACGAAACCGCTGTGCCGGTAGCGGCAGACATGGCTGGTGCGGTTGTAATTTCGGTGTAGGTGACCGTGCCGAGCGCGGACCATATTGCAAAGGTGGCAATCATGAATCCCCAATCACCAACTCGATTGGTGACGAATGCCTTTTTCCCCGCTGTCGCTGCGGACTCTCGGTGATGCCAGAAAGAAATTAGGAGGTACGAACAGGCCCCTACTCCTTCCCAACCAAGGAATGTGACGACCAGGTTGTTGCCGAACACCAGCATGAGCATCGAAAAGAGAAAGAGGTTCAGGTAAAGAAAAAACTTCGAATATTTCTGATCTCCGTGCATATAGCCAATTGAGTACAAGTGGATTAGGGCCCCGACACCGGTGACGAACAGGGCCATAGTCACAGACAGCGGGTCAACCAAAAACCCAGCTTCAACTTTGAGCGATCCAGCGGGGAGCCATTCGAAGAGAACAAACTCATAGGATCGTTCACCTTCGTGGGCATCTTTGCCCAACAACCCGACGAAAACGATCGCTGTCGCTATAAACGACGCCCCGGCGGCCACGGTAGCGACCCAACCTGATTGAGGCTCTCCAAGCAGGTGTCCAGTTAGGAGCAGGACCACAAATCCGAACAGGGGGAGCGCTGGAACAAGCCATACTAATTCGACCATCGCGTCACCCTCTCAACGTCGATAGGTCATCGGCTGTTGTGCCGGGGCGGCGGCGCAGGATTGCGACCACTAGTCCTAAACCAACGACTACTTCAGCGGCAGCAACCACTAGGACGAAGAAAACTACTGTTTGGCCTCCTATGTCATTGAGCCGTTGGGCAAAGGCCACGAAGCTGAGATTGACACCGTTTAGCATGAGTTCGACACACATCAACATGACTAGCGGGTTTCGACGAATTAGCAGCCCCGTACCTCCAATCACGAACAAAAGAGCGCCCAAAACGAGGTACCAGCTTGTGGTGATTTCCATTAGCTGTCTCCTCGCTCTTCAGGGACTGGAGTCTCCGATTGCGTGGGTTTTCGCGCCAGTACTACAGCACCAATGACTGCAACCACTAAGAGCAGAGAGGTCAATTCAAACGCGTACACATGGTCTGAGAACAGCGACCGAGCAAGAAGCCGGACATTTTCTCCGCCTGCCGCTGAACCGCCCATCGATGGGGCTCCGGTTACGGGCTCTCCAACAGCGACGATCAGTGCTCCCAAGACGACTAACGACCCTGACCCGAACGCTAAGGCAGCCCATCGTTGTGCAGGTAATAGGGACAGTTCTAGATTTTGAGCTCGATCTACGCCTAGGAGCATGATGACGAACAGAAAGAGGACAACTATCGCTCCTGCATAGACGATCACTTGGACGGCAGCGAGAAAATGTGCTTCTTGAGCAACAAATTGGACTGCGATGCCAAAAAGGGTCATTACCAGCATCAAGGCTGAGTGGACCGGGTTTCTAGCGAGGATTACTCCGAGCGCTCCGGTTAGACAGACCGCGGCAGCGACTAGGAAGACGAGAGTGTCAACCATTAGTGGCTATCTCCCGGTTGAACGTCTTCCTCCTCGGAGTTATCGGACTTCGATCGCAAAGTCGGGTCGTGTTGCCCCATTTCAGGCGTTCGAATGCCGTATCCGAGTTCGCCGCTCCAGCCCACCCGATTTTGGTACTCAGGGTTTCCGGCCGATGCTGTAGCTCGCATCCAACCGGATGTGGCTACGTCATCTCCTTGGTGCCAGAGTTCCCATGGCTGGGGCTGTGGCAGGCCGTCATCTCCGACGATTAGTTCGTTTTTTGTATAGATGGCGTCCGCTCGGTTGCTGAAACTGAATTCAAATAGCTTGGATTCGGTGATGGCCTCTGTAGGGCAGGCTTCAACACAAAGGTCGCAGTGAATGCAACGCAGGTAATTGATCTCATAGACATACCCGTAGCGTTCCCCTGGTGACACGGGCTCAGTTTCGGGGTTATCGGCGCCTCGAACATAAATGCATTTAGCGGGACATACGCCTGCACACAATTCGCAACCGATGCACTTTTCCATGCCGTCTTCGTATCGATTCAGCACGTGTCTTCCGTGAAACCGCGGTGGTTTTGGACGCTTCTCTTTTGGATATTCTGTAGTAACTCTTTCTTCGAAGAGTTTTTTAAATGTGACTTTGAAGCCCGTGAGGTATCCCATTACGCGTCTTCCATTTCTTCTCGGTAGGCGCGGTCTCCGGCTCGAAGGGCTGCCAAGAGCAACGAAGCCCCAGTCGCTAGCGCCACTATCGCAGCACCGTATGTAGCTATCCAATTCCAGTCGTACGTGGCGCGTAACTCTTTGAGGCTGATGAACATCAGCCAGAACAGAATTAGGGGGATTAGGAGTTTCCACCCGAGGTGCATCAGTTGGTCGTAACGGAGACGGGGGAGGGTAGCTCTAAACCAAACGAAGACGAACAAGAACGCAAGTACCTTCAGTAAGAACCACACGGTTGGCCAGAACCAGGTCATTCCGAAGAGGATTGGCCCAGCGGGTCCTCCAAAGAAAAGGGTGACCATAATGGCGGACATAGTGATCACGTTCATGAATTCTGCGAGAAAGAACAGTGCAAATCGGATTGATGAATACTCGGTATGAAACCCGCCTACTAATTCTTGTTCGGCTTCAACTAAGTCGAAGGGGGGCCGGTTCAATTCCGCGGTTGCCGCTATCAAAAACACAACGAAGGGGACAATCCCTGAGGAAATGAGAAACCACCTGGTGATGCCGCCCGATTGGGCCGCGACGATTCCGTGTGTCGACAAAGTACCCGCCAGTATTACGACAACGACCGTGGCCATGCCGAGTGCCGCTTCATAGGAGATGGCTTGGGCGGATGCACGAACTGAACCGATGAGCGGATATTTGGATCCTGAGGCCCAGCCCGCGAGCATGACGCCGTAGACAGCTATTGACGACATTGCCAACAGGAGAAGGATCCCGATTGGTGGATCCGCTACCTGAAGAAACGTTTCACGTCCAAAGATTGTGACCGTGCCTGAGTCCCCGCCACCGAAAGAGCCTCCGATGGGCACCACTGCGAACGACAGGAATGCGGTAACCGCTGAGATGTATGGCGCAAGTCTGAAAACAAGGGGATCAGCATTTTCTGGACGAAGGTCTTCTTTGAAGAAGAACTTCACTCCGTCCGCGAAGGTTTGCAGTAGGCCCCATGGGCCCGCCACGTTCGGACCTATGCGATTTTGCATGTCCGAGATGAGCTTTCGCTCAAACCAAACCATGAACATCGTTGCGACGAGAAGGAAGGTGAAGGCAACTAGGACTTTAATGAGCATGATGCCCACATCGGTCAGATCGACCCCGTCGAAATAAAGCGGATCTCCTGTCATAGTGTCTCTATACGGATGTCGTTCACCGCGGCGTCAGCATCAATAAAGCGGTTGGCGCCACCACCGGGTTGGTTGAACGGAAGCATCGCGGTGCCTCGTTGGATGTTCTCGTCAGCGATAGCCGTAATGGTTTCAGTCGACCGGGTGGAGATCACGCGGACATCGTCCCCACTCGAGATTCCCAACCGTTGGAGATCGTTGGGATGCACCTTTAAAGCAGGTGCTGCAGCGAGCGGTTGTAGTGAAGGGCTGTGGGCCGTCGCTGTTGCAGCGTCCCAAAGTTTGCGACCACTCACCAATCGGAGTCCGTAGCCGTCAGCGACCGGGGGTGTTTCAGGTGCTGGCAAGTTCAGTTCCAACGAGGTTTCTTGCACGAGAATGCCTTCGTGGGCTTCGGAACTTTCGACTCTTTCTAAAGTCACGCCAGCATGACTTGGGGCAACGCGTTCGATCTCTCGCCATATCTCTTGCTTTGAACTCAGGCCCAGGTCGCTCCCAAGACGCCATGCGAGTTCGGTTGCGATCATCCAGTCGTCGCGTGCTGACCCCGGGGGGGTGATCTTTTGGGTCAGCCTGCTGATCCGGCCTTCAATGTTCGTTGTGGTGCCGCCTTGTTCTCCATAAGCAGTCGCCGGTAGCGCAACATCCGCCTGGGCAACTGAATCGGTCACGAAGTTGTCAATGGCGATGACTGTTTTGGCTTTTTGTATCGCTTCGGCTGCGAGGTTGCGGTCCGGAAAGTCGGATAAGGGGTCCGCACCCAACAAAATGAGAGTGTCGAGATCGCCCGAAGCCGCAGCATGAAGCATTCCCGTTGTGTCAAGCCCTTTAGCAGCTGGGACGGCACCCCAGGTCTCTAGGAGGGCTTGGCTTGGCTGTCGGATGTCGGTGCGACCAGGCAGAATTCCTGGGGCAAGACCCATATCGAGTGCACCTCGTACATTACCCCTCCTCAGCGCTGGGAGGAACGTCGCGTGTGGGAGTTCTGTTCGAATCACTGCAGCCAATGACAGTGCTGGATCCGCAGACTCGGCCATCGAAGCTCGTCCAAAGACAACGACAACCGAGCCTTCACCGAGTTGTCCGGCCAAGGGATCGTCACTCGCCAACAATTCGCTCAAGGCTTTGGCGGTTTCCCCCGGCGCGCAGCGAATCGATCGTTGCGCATACGGCTCGCATCCCGTCGGGTTTGGACCTATCTCCACTACGTTGGTTTGGCCCTTGGTTGCGGCACCGCGAAGTCGTAAATGCAGTATCGCTAACTCTTCTTTGATGTCGGGACCTACAACAAGGACAGTGTCCGCAGAGCATGCGTCGGCAATGGTGGCCGGCGGCAGGGCCAGAACTACTTCAGCTGGCAGGCCGTCGCCCAATTGAGCGTCGACGTTGTCTGTACCTACTATCGATCCCGCGAACTTTGACCATGCATATGCATCTTCATTAGTCAGTCTTGACCCGCCGATGATCCCCACACGTTCAGGTCCCGCTTGCTGTATGGCTTCAGCCGCGACAGCGAGGGCGGATCCCCAGTCGATCCCTAACAGTTGTCGCGGATCATCAATATCTCTGATAAGCGGCGTCGTTAAGCGCTGTTCACTGTTGACGGACTCAAAGTTGAAACGTCCTTTGTCACACAGCCAACCGTGGTTCACTGATTCCACGTCCACTCCCAAGTACCGGACGAGTTCGTTCCTGGATGATTGAACGGCGACACGACAACCCATAGAGCACGTTGTGCAAGTTGATTCCACCTGCTCTAAATCCCAGGGTCGCGCCTTAAATCGATAAGGGGCAGCGGTCAGTGCTCCTACGGGGCAGATCTGAACTGTGTTGCCTGAAAAATACGAGCTAAACGGTTCATCGGGGAAGGTAAGAACTTGAGTCGCGTTTCCTCGTTCCATGAAGTAGATGAGCGGGTCCCCAGCGACTTCGTCGGCAAAGCGAGTACATCGGTCGCACAATATGCAGCGTTCTCTGTCTAGATGAACGAGGTCAGAAATTGGAATGGGTTTTTCGTAGTGGCGCTTTTCTTCCACGAACCGTGATTCGCCCGGTCCGTAGGCCATTGTTTGATCCTGAAGGGGGCATTCTCCCCCTTTGTCGCATACAGGGCAGTCCAGGGGGTGGTTCACAAGAAGGAATTCAAGAATTCCTTCTTGTGCTCGTTTCGTGTCTTCTGACTCGGTGTCGACCGACATCCCGTCTGATACGGGGACCATGCACGACGGTTGCAGCATCGGACCGCGACCCGTGTCAATATCGACTAGGCACATACGACACATGCCGACTGGTGACATGCGTTCGTGATAGCAAAATCTCGGTATATGAACTCCCGCGCGGTCAGCCGCGGCAATGACCATCTCGCCGGCTTGTGCGTCAATTTGAGTTCCGTTGATGGTGACTGTGATCTCGCTAGGTGTTGGTTCAGACATCGACAGCCACCTCGATCATGGTTGGATAATCGTTACCGGCAACTTTGGCTTCGAATTCTTCCCGGAACAATGTGAGTGCTGAATGAATTGGAGCAAAGGCTGAGGGTCCCACAAAACAGATAGTTGTCATGCGGTAGGGGAATGGGACAGCTTCAATTCCTTTTGAAGGGACTGCGGCGTGGGGAAAGTCGCCGGGGCAGATTGTTTCTCCTACTTCGATTAACAATTCGAGATCGCGGGTAGTTCCACGTCCTTCTACGACCCGCCGGAGTATCTGTTCGAGCCAAGTCCCGCCCTCTCGGCAGGGCACACATTTGCCACATGATTCATGTGCATAGAACTTGGTGAGGGTGAGAGCTGCGGCCGGGATGTCTGTCGTCTCATCCATTACCATGATTGCGCCGGACCCAAGCATGGATCCTTGCGGTCCAACTTGACTTGCTTCGAACGGCAGATCAAGTTGATCGGCCGTGAACCACGGGGCCGAACCGCCGCCCGGGACAAACGCCTTCAACTGGTTGTCATCGCGAATTCCTCCACACATGTCAGATCCGTAGAGCAAATCGCGAAAGGTAGTGGTGCCGTTGACGATTTCGTAGACCCCCGGCCGCTTCACATGTCCGCTGACCGCCACCATGCGCGTACCCGGCGAGCTCTCGGTTCCGATTGCAGTGAAGGCCCCAGCTCCATGTTCGAGAATCCATGGAAGGTTCGACAAAGTTTCGACGTTGTTCACGATGGTCGGTTGTCCGTACAAACCAATTGATGCGGGAAAGTAAGGCGGCTTTAGTCTCGGCATTCCACGATTACCTTCGAGACTTTCAATTAATGCCGTCTCCTCGCCCACTACATAGGCGCCTGCTCCCCAGTGCAAAATTATGTCGACCGAGAAATCACTGTCCTGAATGTTCTTACCGATGTAGCCAGCTGCGTACGCTTCGTTGAGCGCCTGCGCGACACGTTCTTGCGCCACAGCCATCTCGCCACGTACATAGAGAAAACATTGGCTCAAACCGACTGCGTAACAGGCGATTAAACAGCCTTCTATAAGTTGATGGGGGTCTAACTCCATTAGCAGTCTGTCTTTGTAGGTTCCCGGTTCGGATTCGTCACCGTTGACCACTAGGTACCGAGGCCACACTTCTGGGGGGCAAAACCCCCATTTGACTCCAGCTGGGAATCCTGCTCCCCCCCGACCTAACAGCGTTGCATCCCGGACTTCGTTGTGAACTTCCTCTGGGGTTCGTCGCAGGGCTTTTTTCAGTCCTTCGTATCCACCAGTGGCTTCATATCTTGTGAGTGTGTGCGAGTCTTCGTAGTCGAAACGAGAGGTCACTATTCGAGGGGTTTTGTTGGCGATAAAGCCCGGCGCATGGGGAATCGCGGTTCCTGTCATCTCGTTCATTTCTCACCGCTGTCTGTGCCTAGCCAGATCGGGGCGGACACAACCTCTTCGGGAGGTGTCGGGCCCACAAATCGGTCTTCGGGGATGTGTTGGCGGATCCGAGACAAAACACCGTGTTGGGGGACATCGTGATCAGCTGAGGCAAGTTCTTCGATTAGTTGATCGAATTGGTCTGCGGTGACTCGATACTGGTGTCGATAATTGACCTGTAGACAGGGCGCTTCGGTGCATGCAGCCTGACATTCTGCTCCTTCAAGGGTGAACATGCCATCGGATGTGGAGCCACCAGATTTCACTCCGAGCCGGGACTCCGCATGTTTCATCAGATCTCCTGCACCCATGAGGGCACAGGACATTGTCGTGCAGATGTTGATGACGTATTTGCCCACGGGCTTGCGTTTAAACATCTCGTAGAAGGAGCATGTGCCGAGCACTTCTGCGCTGGTTGTGCCGACTAACTCAGCGATTTCTGTCATCGCCTCATCGGTGATCCACCCCTCTTGTTCCTGTGCAAGATGTAGAAGCGGGATCATGGCCGATCGAGCTTTGGGGTACCTCTCAATCATTTCCCGCGCTAGTTCCGAATTCTCATCAGTGAAGAATTTCATCTATCGACCTCCCCCATAATGGGATCGATAGATGAGATAACAGCTATCGCATCGGCTAAGAGACCTCCGTGCATCATGTGTGGCAGGGTTTGCAGATTCACAAACGACGGTGCGCGGATGTGCATTCGTTGGGGCTTAGCGCCACCATCGGAGACTAAATAGCAGCCCAGTTCCCCTCTGGGTGATTCAACAGCGGTATAGATTTCGCCGGGTGGTACTTTGAATCCTTCAGTAAAGATTTTGAAGTGGTGGATGAGGGCTTCCATTGACTCATCGATACGTGCGCGAGGTGGTGGCGTAACTTTTCGGTCCTCGGCTCGATACGCGCCTTCGGGCATCAACTCTAAACATTGTTCGACGATTCTCATGGATTCTCGAATTTCGTTGAGACGTATCGCGTATCGATCAAATGTGTCTCCGTAAGTGCCAACAACGATGTCGAAGTCAACCTGGTCATAGGCTAGATACGGCATAGCTCTTCGAAGATCCCATGCATATCCCGTGGATCGCAATATGGGACCGGTGGCACCTAGGGCGAGTGCTTCTTCTGTTGTGATCACCCCGATCCCTTGGGTCCTTTCCCGCCAGATTGGTTGTCCGGTCATCAGTACATCGAACTGTTCGAGACGTTCTGGGAGGGCATCGAGAATGCTTCGAATGTCGTCGCGCCAACCGTCAGGAAGATCCGCAGCTACGCCACCCGGTCTGATGTAGTTGTGGTTCATTCGAAGCCCGGTCACCTTTTCGAAGAAGCGGAGAACTTCTTCACGTTCCCGCCATCCGTAGATCATCATGCCGACGGCGCCAAGGTCCATTCCATTGGTTGCCAAAAACAGCAAGTGCGACGACATTCGGTTCAGTTCACACATCAACATCCGAATCCACGTCGCTCGGTCGGGAATCTCGACTTCGAGTAGCGCCTCAACTGCCAGAGAAAACGTCAACTCTGTAAAAAGCGGGGACGCATAATCCATGCGAGTGACATTTGTTGGCCCCTGCAGGTAAGTAAGGTCCTCCGCTGTCTTTTCCATTCCCGTGTGCAGATAACCGATGACCGGCTTCGAGCGCAGGACGGTCTCGCCTTGTAGCTCCATCGTCACGCGAAGTACACCGTGGGTCGATGGGTGTTGCGGACCCATATTGATGATCATTCGCTCATCGTCCGGATCCACGACAGCGGCTCGTTCTTCTGCTTCAGTTTCAGACATTCTAAGAACGGCATCGCGATTGCGAAGGTGATCCAATGTCGTCATCTTCCATCCACCGCCTTGAACTGGACGGGAATGCGCCCCATTGAAAAATCTTTGCGGAGTGGGTGCCCTTCCCAGCCGTCTGGTAACAGAATCGGAGTCGGGTCGGGATGCCCTTCGAATTGCACACCGAACATGTCGGTTGCTTCTCTTTCCATCGCTTCTGCGCCTGGATGGATATCACTGATACTGGCGATGGTGGGCGATGCCTCGGGAATTTGGACTCTGATTCTGATGCGTCGCTGCGCTTGGACATCAAGCAAATTGACCACTACTTCAAAGCGTTCAGAAGGAACGCTTGATGGCAGCACGCGTGTGTTGTTGCCGAGATGGTCAACGCCACAAAGGTCAACGCAGACTCCATATCCGTCATCTCTTAAATTTTGAACTAGTTGTTGATAGCCATCTGCCTGGGTGTGAAGAACTGTTTGGCCATGACTCTGCGTGACGGGACACCCATGGAGAGTCTCCGCACCCTCCTCGAGTTCTGTCGATTCTTCGATTACGCCGGTTTCGTCGTCGGACGGTCCGGCTGTTTCAGTCATAGAGGCCCCCGGTTCGAATAACAACCGGTTCTGGCTGAGCATCTACCGCGTGTTCGTGCCCCAACTCAATTTCTGCTCCTCTCCCGGTGACGACACGTCTTTGAGTGAGTTCGCCTGTGCGAATCTTTTCGTGGAGCGCAAGAATCGCGTGCAGCAAAGTCTCTGGGCCAGGTGGGCATCCCGGCGCGTAAATGTCAACCGGAACTACTTGGTCCACCCCTTGCACAATCGCGTAGTTGTTGAACATCCCGCCGCTGGAGGCGCAAACACCCATGCTGATAACCCATTTGGGTTCCATCATCTGGTCGTATATTTGCCTGAGGACCGGCGCCATTTTCTGACTTACTCGTCCAGCAACAATCATGAGATCCGCTTGCCTGGGTGAAGCTCGGAATGTTTCCATTCCATAGCGCGCCATGTCGTAGTGAGCTGTGCCCGTCGCCATCATTTCGATTGCACAACACGCAAGACCGAAGGTGGCTGGCATCAGGCTTCGCCGACGCGCCCACTTGACCAGCTCTTCTACGGGTGCAGTGATGATGTTGTGACCCAAGCCTGCTAAGCCGTCATCGCCAAGACCAAGCTTGTGTTTGATATCCGACAGGTCCGCCATTAGGCCGCCTCAGAGTCATCAGTGGCATCCGCCATTTCAATTCGACCCTCTAGGCCAACTTTTCGAATGGTGGATTCCGTGGTTCGTTCAGGGCTGGTGGCCGGGGTTAGCGTTCGACGCCCGGGACCCCAGTTCAGACCGCCTTTCCCAAGTTCGTACACGAACGAAAGAAAGAAGATTCCAGCGAAGATAGTCATGGCAACCAGACCGAAAAGACCGAGTTCGTCGTTCGCCACGGCCCACGGATAAAGGAAGACGATCTCAATGTCGAACATGATGAAAAGCATCGCGACCAAGTAGAACTTGACTGGGAATCGTTCGGGTATAGCTACTTGATCTGTGATGCCACATTCGTACGCGGATCTCTTGGCGATGGTGTCTCGTTCTGGGGCCAAGAGGCGGGAGGCGATGATGCTGAGGAGAACGAAAAGAACCCCAAGTATTCCAAGGGTTAGAACCGGGAGATACTGCTCCATCTCAATTTGCCCCTTCCCCTATTCAGTCCCTGCCGCTTCCCGGACAGCCCAAATGGCTTGATCCCGTCGATGGAGGTGGTAGCAACCTAGACCAAAAAGCAAACCTGAGAAGATGGCAACAAGAGCAGGCCGCAACCTGAGGTTGCCTTGGTCTCTGACCATCACAACTGTGTAAATCGGAGCCGCGTCGTCCAGCACTGCTTCTGGTAAGAGAACTTTTCCGTCGGCGTCAAGTTCATTGGGATCAATATCTGGGGTGGGTTTGTATGGCTGCAGTTGCACTACCGCATAGTGAGGTCGGCCTCTGCTGGGAATGAAGTATTGAGTTACTGCATTATCTGGTATTCCCAGAGGTCGATAGCGTTCGCCGCCAATTCGCATGACCCGATGAACCTGGTAATCCGTTGCTGCACTAAATAGACAGGTATTCACGGTTTCCAAGCGACGAGGGTCCGCGTCGTTGCAGACAACGGCCGCGTCTGCGGTTGCCCGGGCGTCGGCTTCGATGACGACTTCCCAGCCGCTGCCCGGAGTCGTGTCCACGTCGTTCGATAGTTCTTGAACGAGCTCAATGGGTACCGCTTCGGGATTGGTACTGACGTGAGTTACTTCCCATGTTGGGCCGTGGCCGACCCAACCGATACCAAAGAACCACCAAATGATTCCCATTAGGAGCATCCAGGCCCATAGCCCCGTCCATGCGACCAGAAAGCCCAGCCTGAGCCCAAGGTTGGTCGCCAGTACCATGTAGACCGAACCGCACAGAACGAGGATCGCGAGAAGGACCGCCAAATAGCCAGTTAGAACTGGGTCCCAGCCGACTAAAGCAATGAGATTCATTGGTCGTCCTTCGTTGTGTGCAGTTCCGCAAACTGCACTGTTGACTGTTCGGCCGCATTTAGGCTGCGTTCATACTCTGCGATCGCACGGATTTCTTGTTGTGAAAGCACCCGACCGAATCCAGGCATTCCATAGTTGCCGAGTCGGGCAAATTCTCCGTATGCCACGTTGTCATTCGCGCCGGAAGTAATGAAGGCTACTTGATCTTCAATATCGGGGAACAGGCGCTTGAGACTCACGTCGTTGAGGGCTGGGCCGTATCGCCCTGATCCTGGTGGTCCAGGTAGCACGTCAACTTCACCGCCGTTGTTGGGCAATTGAGCGGGTCCTCGCGCAGGCCATCGCGGTGTATGGCACCGAGCGCAGTGCAGTTCAAACAAAACTTGGCCTTCAGATTTCTCTGGGTTGCGTTTCATTTCCTGTTGCTTTGCAGCTACGGCCTGTTCTTGGACCTCCTCATCGGAAAGTCGCTCTCTCCAAAGCCAAGCAATGAGGTTGTCAATTTCTTGTGAAGTCAACGGGCCACCGCCGGGTAGTCCCCATGCGGGCATTACACCTCGGCCGTAGTTCAGGATTTGTCGTACTTCGTCGACTTCATCGAGATTTTCGGCGTCGGTGTCAAACCGGCTAAAGACGGTGTCTAAGGCTGGGGCGCGCCATGTGGTCTTGACAATGTAGGTCTCCGCGTCGCTGAACTGATTCCCTATATCCAGCACTACGGGCGCATAGTTTGCTCCGCCTAGATCGGCACCGTGACACACGACGCATTCGAGCTCTTCAGCCAGCCGTTCGCCTGCGGCGGCGGCGCGCTGGCCGAACCCAACCTCTGCGCCGGCACGTCGGCCGCCTTCGCGCAGCCAATAGATGGGCAGTACCAGAGCAATTATCAAGAGCATGAGAACGCCGAAGGCTTGAACTCGCTCGAGACGACTTCCTTCTAGAAGCTCGTCATCTGGCAACGAGCCACGATTTGCTGCAAGTTCGATTTCGCTTCCGACCTCGCGTTTGCTGCGACGAATGTTGACAAAGACATAAATTGCCCAACCAACGACCACTACGGCCAGTAGAACCATTGCGATCGAGCGCTCTGTGGTGGCAGCATAAATCACTGTTGATTTACTCCTGCCATAGCTTGGCGCGTGGGGGTCGATGAAGAGTTACTCATCAGGCGCAATGAGGCCCTTCTAGGCCTTGTCCGGTGGTATCGGTGCCTATGGGAGGGCCTTGCGACGGGCTGCCAGTGTCGATAATTACTTTGTCGCCGTCGATAATCACGGGAAAGCGGTCCATGCCTCGCGGGGCGGGGCCTACCTTCTTTTCTCCAACACGGTTGTACTGAGAACCGTGGCAGGGGCATTCAAACCACTGGGAGGTCCCGCATACGGGCACTTTGCATCCCAAATGCGGGCATTTTTGCCACAGGGCTACATAGCCCATCTTTATCCCTTCCAAAATGGTTCCGGAATAGACGGCCTCCGCGGCTTGTTGCGTCGCCGTGTCCGTTGGAAAGGGTTGGAGGTAGGTTTGAGCTTCCGAGAAGTAAGAGAAGTTAACCGCCGGCGAAGACGAAGAAATCACATCGTTCACTGATGTGATTGTCCCAATCTTTACTTTCGATCCAAATCCTCCGGTCGGCCGGGGCCAGAGAAAGGCAATATTGGCAGCACCAAAGGCCGATAGGCCCATGGTCATCAAGGTGATGGAGGCACGATTTAAGAATTGCCGCCTCGTAACTCCAACCTCTTCAGCATCAGGGGGTGTCCATTCCTCAGGTTGGGTCGGTTCCGGCACCGCGACGTCAGTGCTTACTCTTGCGAGCGCCACCGAGCGCTCAAGTTCCTTGGCCTGGTCACTAGCGGCGGTGACTGTCATAGCGCCCGCGTCTCGTTTTCGGGTCTCTCGCGAAAGGTGACCCAGACCCTGAGCATCTCGTCGACGTAACGATGTAAAACCCACCACCGCAGCGAGAGCGATTAGCACAGGTATAGCTATGGCGATGACCGTACCGCTTGACACTGCGCTGCTCCTAGAGGTGAAAAATCCCGTGGAGGCCGGTGTCCCACGGATAGGTGAAGTTAAAACCTTGGCCCCTGAAGAAGGAACCAATGATGACGAGCACCGCCCAGAACATCAGGTGGATGGTCTGGATACAGATCGCGAACTTGCGATCTTCCGGTGCGTTTGACGGATTGCGGTCGATGTAGGGGGCGAACCCCAACAGCACCAACACGATGCCGGGAATGGTCACTCCTGCGATCATCGGGTCGAACATCGTCAACAATTCTTGAAGCCCTAAGAAGTACCAGGGGGCCTTGGAAGGGTTCGGAGTTGCATTGTGATTGGCTAGTTCAAGTAATGGTGCATTGATAAATAGCGAAAAGACCAGAGTGAAGGCCGTGATGAACAGTGCGGCTGTGAATTCGGGTGCCAGTAGGTGCGGCCAGACGTGAACTTTGTCACCTGGATTGGCTTTGACATCTTGAATCGACCCGGACTTAACCACTGTCAACAGTCTGTGCGTGTTGCCGCTAGGTCCCGCCATCGCAGGTGGGGCAATAGTAGCTACGCCTCCACCTGACGTCGCGGGACCGCCTTCTTGTTGGCTTTGTTCAAGAAGTGAACGCGGAATGGTTTCACCGTCGTCGTCGGAAGAAGCAGCTGCTTCCGCTGGTGGGGCTGATCCGCCGTCTGCTTTTGCCTTAGCCTCTTGGCTTCTCTTTAGGAGATGTTCAGGAATTTCAGTCATGAATGTTTCACCCGCCGATCTATAGCGGTCCCGAGATGCCGCCGTCTTTGCGGACTCTCCAGAAGTGAATTGCCAAGAAGATGACAAGGACGAACGGAAGCATTAGTACGTGGAGCACGTACCATCGAAGCAGTGTTTCGGCGCCAATTTGTTTGCCTCCTAAGAGCACGAAACGCACTTGGTCTCCAAAAACCGGCGTGAAGCCCATCATGTTTGTGCCCACGGTGACGGCCCATAGAGACAACTGGTCCCATGGAAGCAAGTAGCCGGTGAAGGAGAGCAAGAGGGTGAGTTTGAGGAGAATTACACCAACTACCCAATTGAATTCTCGGGGAGCTTTGTATGCGCCGTGATAGAAGACACGTGCCATGTGAAGGAAGACGGACAAACACATCAGGTGGGCCCCCCACCGGTGCATATTTCGCACGAGTAGCCCAAAACTCACCTGTGTGTGTAGTGACTCAATGTCGCTCCAGGCAGCGGCGGCTGTGGGGCGGTAGAAGAACATCAAGAAGATGCCGGTAATGGTCAGCAATATAAATAAAAAGAAACTCAACCCTCCGAGGCACAGGGTGTAACTGACCTTGACTGCGTGCCGCTTCACCTTCACTGGATGAAGGTGATACAGAACACTGTTCATGATCACGTACGACCTGTTCCTGGGACTGTCGGTATAGCCCTTGCGGAAAATGGATCCGGGTCGAAAGATCGAAGTCCAGAATTGGCTGTCTTGCATCCAGTCTGCCGCGGCTGTCGCACCTTGCTGCAGCTTCTCAGGGAGCGACTGTTTTGGTTTTTCGATCATGTTTGCCATTTGATTCCGTCTATTCCTCAGAGTCGCATGCCGTAGGCGTAGCCGTGTGTGTGGGTTCGTTCGTGTAGATCGCCCTCAGCGGGGGGCTCGTCGACCATCTTGCCCAGTGTGATGACGCCTGTGGGGCATCTATCTACACATAGGGCACATCGAGTGCACACATCGTCATCGATTATGAAAATCGCGTTATCGGCGGGGTCCAAGCCGGGTAAGTCGGCATCGATTGCTTCGTCTATTGCCTCAACGGCAATGTAGTGAATGCACTTCCATGGGCAGATGTCCACGCAACCTTCGCATTGGATGCACTCGGATTGATCAATGTTGATGAACTGTTTCGGTTTGACGGCGGCGGCTAGGTAGTCGGCGTCAACAGTTTGCAGCACGTAGTCGTCTACGAATCGGGGCATAGGAGGGTTGGCTTCAGTCTTGGCCATTTCAACCGCCCTTCATGAGTGGACGACCAAAATCTGACACAGGCTCTGCGACGGGCTTCTTTTCGTCTCGTTTCTGCCACCAAAGCCAAAGGAATGGGAGACCAGCCAGAGCGACGATGTGTTCAACAACCACGACAAGATCTGAGAGCTTCTTCAAATCCATTCGCATGGGCGGGAAGGTGATTGGATCGCCGTCAATGAACTGCCCTTCCGTGAACAGCATCCGTTCAACGGACCATCCCCACTCGTTGTCAGTGAGTCGAACCCAACGATCAGGCACCACTCCAAAAACCATGAGGAAGAGCATGAAGATAAATGTCGCGCCAAGCATCGCTTCACCCCAGGACGTGGGGCGGTCTGTGGGTCTCCGCCGACCATACGCGACGACACCGCAAACCATTAGACCGGTGATCAGGATTGATGTCACAAGTGCGACCACTGGCCCTCCTGTCTGGTGCGTACTGACGGTGCGTGCTTACTGAATCTTGATGAGATTCCGAGGAACCCCACACTACGCAGATTCACAGCATGAATCTACGTTCAAATCTACCCGAGCAACGCCCGGATCGTTCGACGTTCTACCACGCTTTAACGACGGATTCGTAACTCAAGAATGTCCTATATGGTGGCACTCGCGAGCCGCCAATGCCGAACCCAAACGAGGATTTTCTTTGAGAAGTTCATTCTGAGCACAACTTGACCAAGAAGTGTCTGCCAAACTTGCTTCGTTGCCCTCCTCAGCGCCTATCTTTGTGAGCGCACGTAATCTTGTTTCCTTACTAGTTCAACCCGTGATGCGGGACACCACACCGGTATCTCGCGGAGTACAAAGTGACCGAAGTTCCCGAGTATCTATTTGAGCGTTCTAGGCAGAGGCGTATTGCACTTGGTCTGCTTGAGGACGATGGCAGCGGCGGGGGCTCCGGAGCCGATTCGTCTGGAACCGGCACCCAGGTAAGTTCAGGGCCCAGTAGCGCGGATGTCATCGCTGCTGCTAAAGCCGACGCCAAACTTGAACAGGTAACCGATACCGAGGTCGACCCTGCATGGGTTTCGGCAGCTCGGGCACGAACCAAAATTCCAATGTGGGCATTACCGGTGATGTTTTTCTTGCCTTTATGGGCCTTCGTGTATGTCAAGTTGACAGAACCCCCTCCAGAACCAGTGACAGCAAGGACAGAAGGCGCTGCAACCTATGCGGCACAATGTGCCAGTTGCCATGGGGGCGACGGCGCTGGGAGCGAAGGTGGTGCTGTTGGAAGGCCGCTCTACAACGGTGAGGTTCTTCTGACGTTTCCCAAGCTTGATGCGGACATGATTCTTTGGCTTACTGTCGGCTCAGAGGGCATCGGCATTGGTAACCCTTATGGAGCTACAGATCGGCCAGGGGGAGCACACATCTCGGGCGAGACCGGGGCGAACATGCCGGGCTTTGGTGGTTCGCTCACGGAATACAAAGTTTATTCGGTGGCTAGATATATCCGCGAAGTGGTGAGTGGTGAGGAGTTAAGCGACGAGGAAGTCGCTGCTCGTGACGCCGAGTGGGAAGAGCTCGGCGGCGGAAAAGACGTCGGAGGCGGCGGCCACGGTGGCGGCCATTAGCTTGATTCCTGTCAGGCTGCACTGAAAATACTTTCCAGTGTCAAATTCAGACGGAGGGAACCCCACCGATGTCTATGCGTCTTTCGACGGAAGTCTTAGTAATAGGGGCTGGGCCTGCCGGTGCCGCAGCTGCATATTGGGCAGCTAAATCAGGGCGAATGGTTGTTTTGTTAGAGAAGGAGACAATGCCCCGCGACAAGGTGTGCGGGGATGCCTTGACTCCTAAAGCCGTCGGGCACCTAAACGAAATGCAAATCGATGTCGACAGCACCACTTTTCATCGGCATCACGGTCTGAGGATGACAGCAGATGGTCAAAGCATCGAACTGCGATGGCCAACTGACCACGACCACCCCAGCCACGGCTTGGTCATTAGACGTCGGTATCTCGATGAAATGCTGGTCGGTCACGCTGGTGACGCTGGAGCTCAGGTTTGGACGGGTGTGGAGGTGACTGAACCCGTCATTGAACACGGTCATCTGCGTGGATGTCATGCTTTGGGTTCAGGAAAGGGAACCGGGCCCGGTGGAGAGATCGAAGTTCGCGCACGTTTTGTCGTCATAGCAGATGGGCCACTCTCTCCCTTTGGAAGGGCTCTCGGAACCGCCCGAACGAGGCAATATGCCCAAGGAGTCGCGATGCGCGGTTATTTCCCCAGTTCTCAACACAATGACGACATAATTGAGTCGGTCTTTGATCTGCGGGACAGCGCCGGACAACAACTGCCCGGCTACGGCTGGGTGTTCCCCGTGGGTGACGGGACGGTCAATACCGGTGTCGGACTGCTCAGTCACCATCACGGTAATGACCCTCGATCCATCCAGGAGCTATTTCAGGAATGGTTGACCCAAATACCTGAATCCTGGGAAGTCGATATCGAAAACGGCGAAGGGGAACCTGAAGGCGGCCGCCTGCCAATGGGAGCTTCGGTTCGGCCAAGGTCAGGACCAAATTGGGTAGTGGTTGGAGATGCTGCGGGGAGCGTAAACCCGTTTAACGGTGATGGAATAGAGCCAGCTCTAAGCAACGGGAGACTCGCAGCCTCGGTGATTGATCAAGCGATCGACAGTGGTGATGGTCTGGAACTGCGTCAGTACGAGAAACAACTGATCTCGAAATACGATCACTACTACCGCCTTGGTCGACTGGCCACCAAGGCATTGGGGCGGCCAGGGTTAATGAGGCGCTTTACTCGTCTCGGGATTCAGTCCAGAGTCTTAACAGAGTTGGTGATGAGAATTTCGACAAACCTCGTCAACAACGATGCGGGCGGCACTGAATCTGTTTACGAAATCGGGAAAGTCGTTGCTCGCCTGATCCCTGACCGTGATTAGTTGCCTTTAGCTGGTTTCAACGCCCGCAGCAGTTTTGGGAACTAGGAAACTAACTGTTTGCCGGATTTCTATTGGTCATCGAAGACCAAATCAAGTAATTGGTCGGGCGGTAGGTCGTCTAACGCTTCGTACCGCGCGAATGCTCCGGAGAAATCGAGGTGCTTGACTAAAGGATTGGGGACGACCACGGTTCGAAGCCCTGCGGCCAACGCAGCCTTCAACCCGTTCGGGCTATCTTCAATCACCGCTCCTGAGTCCGCGTTCACGCCAAGCAGACCTAGTGCTTGGACAAAAACGTCCGGCGCCGGTTTCGACACACCGCCGACGTCGTCGCGGCATACAACATGAGAGAATCTTTCGTACAGCCCAACCCGCTTAAGGTGTCGATCGACCCACCTGTGTGGTGAACTTGAGCCCACGGCCATGGTGATACCTCGACGGTCGGCTGCTTCCAAAAGTTCCAATATCCCTGGGAGGACCGGTTGGGATTCCGTCATTTCGTTCTTTATTTGTTGTCGTTCCTCCATTACCGAGTCATGGTCTATGGAGCGACCTAGCCTATTTTCCAGTTCCTTCACCCAAGTCGATTTGCGGTCCGTTCCCATCCCTTGAAGCCACCAGTCCATCGGAAATTCGACGCCGTGGCGTGCCCATATTTGGGCGGTTGACTCAAAGGCAGGACTCTCGGTATCAATGATCGTTCCATCAAAATCGAGTATCAAAGCATTTGTCGTCACGGTTAGCTCAGCGCTCCAATAGCAGCTTGCACTAGCGCATCCACCGACTGTTTCTCGGCGATTGCAGTGACTTCAAGTCCGTTCGTCCGACATTCCTGGGCTGTAGTTGCCCCAATCACAACGATTTTCGAATTAATGATTCCCTTGGTTTGTTCAAGATGACCGTTGACAGCCGACGGTGATGCGAACGTCACCAAATCAGCATTGGTTGCTCTTGCGACGAGTTCACTGCTGAGCGACGGGAATACCGTGCGGTACGCGGCTACCTGGTCAACCTCCCAACCCTTTTCCTCTAGACCTTGGCGCAAATCGGTCCTGCCTTCTGAAGCCGTCGGTATCAGGACTCGGTCGTTTGGGTCGGCGTGGGGAAAAGCATCCGCCAGCGCGGAGGCGTCGTGTTGTTGTGGGATCAGATTCGGTTCTCGTTTCAGTTCGGCCATGACTTTGGCGGCAGTTGTTGGCCCTACGGCTGCAATTTTCAGATTAGAAAATTTCGTGAGAACGCCTCGGCGCGCGGCGCGCGCCATTAACGCCGCGACAGCATTGGTGGACGTAAACGCAATCCATGTGAATCGTCCAAGTCTTAAAAGCGCGTCATCAAGAGGTTGACCTCCATCTAATGGTGGAACGATTGCGATGGCGGGAGCGGCTATGACGTCAGCACCAACCTCGGAAAAAGCCGCAACGAGATCGGCGTTCTGATGAGACGCTCTGGTAACTACAACTGACTTTCCTTTGAGAGGCTCGGTACTCAAGCGTTGTCTCCACCTTTGGCGAGCAGGTTGTACCCTCCGCTTGCCAGTAACTCTTGTGCTGTTTGGGCTCCCAACAGTATGGGGTCCTGACCCTCGTGTTGTGTTCGCAGGACCGTGCTCCCGTCTACGGATGCGAGAACTGTGTCCAGGTGTAGGGTGCCTTCTTCTTCGTATGCGTAGGCACCAACCGGAAGTTCGCATCCACCGCCCAGTTCTGCGAGATACGAGCGTTCTGCCGTGACACACCGGCCAGTTAGATCGTGAACAATTTGAGAAAGTGACTCGACTGTTTGGTGGTCATCGTCTCGACATTCGATGGCGATAGCTCCCTGCCCGACTTGTGGCACCATTTGATCAGGTTCAAAGATCTGATCTGCGAGCTCGGTTAGGCCGAGCCGATCAAGGGCTGCCATCGCAACAACTACAGCATCAACCTCGTCACCTTGTGCTATCTCCACTCGAGTTTTGATGTTGCCACGCAGACCGACGAAGTTGAGATCGGGTCGCAGATTGAGGAGTTGCACACGGCGACGAGCCGACCCTGTGGCGATGACTCCTCCCTCGGGAATACGGTCAAGATGATTAGCTATGAGCGCATCGCGCGGGTCTCCTCGTTCTAGAAAACCAACCAGGTTCAGGCCGGCGGTTGGCAGTGATCTGAGATCCTTGGCGCTGTGTACTGCCGCGTCTGCGAGCCCTTCCAATACTGCTTTCTGAACTTCTTTAACAAAGACCCCTTCGCCTGCCATGTCCTGAATCTGTCGGCTCTGGTCTCGGTCGCCTTCGGTGGTGACTAACTGAAATTCTGTATTAATGCCGCGAGACGCCAGCAACGAAGAGACGGCCTCAGCCTGCCAGCGGGCCAACGGACTCGCTCGAGTAGCGATAATCAAGGGGATTCTCTTTTGGTGATGGACGAGACCCCAGATCGGATCTGCAAAGTGGCCACCTTTTGTTTGGACGGAGGGGTGTTCCAGTGGAGCAGTCTCGCAGTATCAGCGATTCGTTTCCACTTCACACAGGACTTGTCAGAACATTTTTTATCGCGGCATTTGGCTACAGCGCGATGAAGAGAAGTTGGATAGTAGCGGCGACGACGATCAGCAGTAGCAGCGCTGCCAGGAGAAGGGTCGTGCCCGGTCTCACGTTGCTTCTTTCAAAGTGACCTCGCTACCAACTTGCAACTCAGCGGGGATCGGGGCCTCGTTCAGTCCCGTGGAGATGGCGAGAAGTCCGTATTCGTCATCGACAAGAGCTAATTGGCCCGGGCTGACATCATTTGGGTGCTGAACCCGGACGACCCGTTGTTCATCACCGAATCCGAGCAGCAAGACTTCTCCCAGACCCGAAATGGTTTCTCGATCCACGTTGAGTTGTACCGCTCCCTGTCGTGTTCGTCGAATGACTTCGGCCGCCACGGTTCCGTCGTCTTCGATTCTTGGCACCGGGATCAGTGAGGGAAGCAAAAGGCCGGGGTCTATCTCTTGACCTAAATCAGACATCGGTCGTCCGGCGGCAAGGTATCCGGCTGCCGGGGCGAGGACGTCTCGAGCGGGATGTTCAACTCCGGGCGACTCACTGTGCAGTTCTTTGTTTGTGAGTTGCACAGCTTGGTCGGCGCCTCCGACAACAGCAACAGCGGCACCTAATAGGCCGTTGTCTGGGCCGACCAACACTGATTGCCCTTGGCCAACGGACACTGCAATAGCAGGCCGGTCCGAAGGCGAGCCCACGCATGCAAGTACCAACCCTTGCGAGAGATACGGAACACTGCGGGCAAGCATCAAAGCCCCAGAGCGCACATCGCCGGGGTCAATGTCATGGCAAAGATCTATGACCATTGCACTGGGGGCTAAATCTCTCAGGATGGAGTGCAGTAACCCAACAGACTCATCTTTGTTTCCCAAGTCAGTGATGCAGGTAATTGTGTCGAAGGGTGCCATATTTCAAGCTCGGCCCAGTTCCTGAGAACGTCGGCTCGCTGCTTCTATCGCAGCGGCAAATGCGGCTCTGAGACCGTGGCTCTCCAGTTCTCGTAACCCAGCGGCCGTTGTGCCTCCAGGTGACGTGACGTCTGCCCGCAACTCCGCGGGCGGCTTCCCTTCTGCCAGCAGAGTAGAAGCACCTAGCAAAGTTTGAATCGCAAGTTCGGTCGCCACTGGTCGGCTAAGACCCGTCATTACCCCGGCGTCGATCATGGCTTCTGCGACCAAGAATATGTACGCGGGGCCGGAACCGGACAGGCCAGTTACCGCATCAAGCAATTTTTCGTCGGTACGAACCACGATTCCTACCGCTCCAAGAATTCCTTCGGCCCATGCCAAGTCAACGGAGGCCGCTGCGTCATTTCCGCAGATTGCTGCGGCTCCCTGGCCAACCAATGCTGGCGTATTGGGCATCGCCCTGACAACGGGGACCGAACCTCCTGTCACTTCATCGATGGTGGAGAGCGTCACACCAGCGGCTACCGACAAAAGTCGACTTGTCCCAGCTTTGACGGCTTGTGCCGCAACGGTGGCAACGGTGTCAGGCTTGGTGGCGATGATTGACCCTTCGGCAGGTTCTATTTCGGCAGAAACTCTCACGCCGTGTGTCTGGCTTAGTTCTTGCGCGCGGGCGGCTACCGGTTCAATGACGAGAATTTCTTGGGGGTCGCTGCCTTGACGCAACAATCCTCCAAGTAAGGCAGCGCCCATTTTGCCACCGCCAATTATCTGCAAGTCAACCATGGGGTCCACGGTAGCCTTCGCCCTCACCGTCGTCTCGGCTCTATTTCGACTCGGCGTCTTTCGAGGTCTTATCAAAGCGATTGGCGAACCCTAGTTTGAGCGCTGGGCGCCAGTAACGTTCAACAAAGTCCCAGATAGATCCCAGAATGCGGTCAAGTTCGTCTTCATCTACTGCATGGAACGGAAGTTCTCCTGTCAGGAAGATCGCCTCTTCAGGACCGATACCGAACTGAGCCCCCACAAGATCGTAATTTCTTCGCAGCAGAAGCTCGAATAGTTGTTCTCTATTCACTTCCGGTGACGGCAAAAAATAGGTTTCATATTTCAACGTACGTTGGCCCAAAGTCAGCCAGATAGTGGTGACGTCGCGTTCTTCTCCTTCAAGCCGCGCGTACCAACGGCGTGGAATCTCTTCGTCGCGGCTTACGTCCAACAAGATGGGAAGTTCTTCTTTTTGCTTGTCGAACCAACTGTCTATGTCTTGCTCTAACGCTGCTAACTCTTCTTGTGTTGCCGCGTCGCGTGTCACGCGCAAGAAACCAGTTCTCTCAATGTCAGGCGTCCGAATACTTCAATCGCATTACTTGCGCCAAGTTCCCAACTATGAAGAGCGGCTCGTTCCACTCCCCGATGACCCATAGAGCGTCTGAGATCTGGGCGTTCTAGAAGTTCATCGAGGGCCACAGCAAACTTTGCAGGATCGCGTTCATCGACGAGCAGCCCGGTAACACCGTCGACAACATTGTCGCGTAAACCACCTACGCTGCTGGCAACAACCGGCACTCCGCAGGCCGCAGCTTCGAGTGCTACTAACCCGAACGACTCCGATCTACTCGGAACAAGGCACACATCCGCCGCTTGGTAGTAAGTCGGCAACAATTGATGGGGTTGAGGCTCAACGAAGATGACTCGTTCCTGGAGTTCATGACGTTTGATCCGACGTTTGATATCCCGATATGTCTCGGGTCCCTGATCTCCTGATAAGCCGCCTACAACTACGAGTTGCGCGTCACTGTTCTTACTGAGGCCCACAGCGTCGATCGCCACATCCAGACCTTTAAAAGCCTGAATGCGTCCAACGAACAGCAGAACCGGGCCATCACTTAGACCTAGCGCGCGCCGAGCAGAAGTTGGTGAGCCAGGCTTGAATAATCCCCTGTCTACTCCGGGGGTCAAAATTTCTATTCGATCCCTCGGAATTCCGTACAGAGACGTCAATTGATCCGCTTCGACACTTCCCGAGGCAAAGACGGCGTCAGCGCAACCAATAACTGCTTCTTCTGCCTGAATACGGTCTTTTGACTCCGCTTCACCCGCAATGCTTTTAATCCGACCCAGGGTGTGGAAGGTGACTGCCAAGGGCAGATCAAACGCGTGTTTCAGTTGGTGTCCCACCATGCCCGAAAGCCAATAATGGGCGTGAAACGCTTCGACAGGTCTCTTTTCGAGATAGTTGGCAACGCCGTGAGTCCAAGCATCAACAACCGCTGGGAGGTCTTCCTTTTCGAGTCCATAGGGACCTGCTTCGATCTGTATTACGTTGACTCCCGGCTCGAGTGCGACTACTTCGGGAACGTCTCGATTGGTTCGACGGACATAAATGTCACAGTCAACTCCCCTACCGGCCATCGATGCGGCAAGTTCACGGACGTAGACGTTCAAACCTCCACTGTCCCCGACACCAGGTTGATCTAAAGGAGACGTGTGCATGGAAAGCACACCGATCCTCCGGATCGACTCATGGGGCCTATAGGTAAACTCGGCTTCCGTCACAAGTGACCAAGGTATGCCACTGGACCCGACTACTCCACTCGAATCTGAATTGAGTGCACATCTAGAGGGCTAAAGCCATCATCGCTACCGTCCAGACGGGTCCGGTCACTATGTACGACGCGATGGAACGCGTCGGCTGCCATCGTCGCGCCACTACCAGTTTTGTGAAAAGGCGGCTGGCCGGCATCGTTGCGCCAAGGAGCGCGGCAAACGGCCAAAACCAACCGGGGGATATCGGCGCGATAGACAACTGGACTGCTGCCCAGAGCAAGATGAGACTCCCAGCGATGGCAAGAAATGGAGCGAAGCGCCTGAGAGATGGGGGACGCGTGCACAATTGAAGGCCCAGGTCGTGGAAGTAAACGAGTGCAAGCAATAGCGCTACTGAAGGTCTGTCACGGATGGCAAGGACCACCAGACTTGCGGTAGTTAGACCCATCGGCAGCCAAGCACTCAGAATTCTTATCGTCTGAACACGCACTGGCTCGATTCCCCTGTTGCCTATTGCAGCAATTGCGGGTGTCGACAAGCAGGCGACAAGACCGACTATTGCCGACAACCGGAGATCATTGAAAAGTCCACTTAACGCGAACATCGAAAGCAGCATTAGCGACGGAACATTGTGCAAAACCGGCATCTCAGCGAGCTTCGTTGAAGTGATTACCGCTAAGAGACTGGCACTCACTGCGAAGATGATTTCGTCAAGAGACAAAGCAAACATCAAAACACAGACAGCCCCGGAGTGCAGCAGCAATGACTCTTGGTTTGCTCCGTACAGGATCGCGAATCTGTCCGAGAGAGTTTTCATTAACCGCCCGAAACCGGGGGGAGCACTGCAACCTCATCCCCATCAGAAATCTGAGAATCCCCTTCTAGCGGTTCGCCGTTAATCCACACTCGACTTATTGACAAGATGTCTGAGAATTTCTCGCCCAAATCATTTTCTGCCCTAGTAAGTAGTTCTTGGACCGTGTCGACCTCATAGGTGATGCTCCCGGTCCCCGCGACCTCACGTGCACTAGCGAAGAGTCGGAGCGTTACGTTCGCCATGTTCGGATCCTATCTTTGCTTGACGTGGACCTCTCGCTCCAACGCAGTACGTTCTTTCGTGCGACAACATGGAAGACCAGGTTCTGGTGGACTTACTCATTCTTCGACATGGACAATCCGAGTGGAACGCTCAGGGGCGATGGCAAGGCCAAGCAGACCCCCCGCTGACCAAACTGGGTGAACGACAGGCACGGGGAGCGGCGGAACAGTTACTTCGTGATGGAACAACCTTCGACACCATTGCATCAAGCGATTTACACAGGGCACGACACACCGCAGAAATCATCAGTGAGTTATTGGGTAATGGAGCTGTTACGTCTCTAAGCGAGTTCAGAGAACGGGCCGCCGGTGTTTGGCAAGGTCTCACCCGATCAGAGATAGAGAGTTCTTGGCCTAACGCCATTGCGGAGCAACGATGGCCTGAGGGTTACGAGTCAGATGATTTAGTGATCGGTCGAGTGATACCCGCTTTGCGTCATCTGGCAACTAGTTGTGAACGCCTCTTGCTTGTCGGACACTCCGGATTGATCCGTGCATTAGATAGAGCCACCAGTGCTTCGCATGCTGCGATCACCAACCATCTTTCAGGTCGTTGGTATCAGTTGAGGAACGAGCTAACGGCGTGCGAAGTCGCGGATTTTTCTGAAGACCAGCTTAAGCACGAACTTGAGTAACTATTTCTTGTTCGATAGAGCTCTATGCCTCGTTGAGCCAAGAGGTGGCTGCGCTAATTTCGACGCCGTCCGCTAGTGCCTGCATGGTCGCCTCGACTTTTGACAATTCAACTTCCAAGTCGTTGAGCTCTGCGTCGGTTAAAGAGGGGTCCGTATGGTCATGGCCCTGGTTCTCATTAGTCACATCCTTGAGTTTATGTTTCTGGAGAACTTTGGTCAGGTAACCGTTGGGAATTTGGCGCATCTAGAAATCTTGTGAGAGCGATTCTTCTGTTCAAAGCTGATCGAGACTGCGAAACATAGTTTCTGCCGCGGCGACATTGCCTTCGTGCGCTCCGATCAGCACCACCGCGCATGGTGCATCATTCCTCCAGCCGTCAATTGACCAGCGTCGACCCACGATCTGTAGCTGGTACAGGTTTTTCTTTCCATCCGCAAACCAACCTTTACCGCGAAGAAGTTGATGATCTGCTTTGTCGAGAAGTCTCCCTACGTCAGTTGGATGCCACGGTCCAGCCGGGCTGACAACCGTCGACGCAAACGGAAAAGCATCTATCTCTTCGTTGCTTGGCATCGAAACACCGTTAATGGCGGCACCAACAACGAGGCCAAGGTCGATTTCCCCTTTGCGGATCGAAATAATTCTGCTTCCCGGCGCTATTGCGCTGATGAGATCGATGGCTCGGTGTTGCTGGGCCTCGTCCGTTAGGTCGGATTTGGAAAGAAGAACCAAATGAGCTGTTTGAAGTTGCCGCGAAAGAAGCGAAGCGATTTGCGGGTTGTCGAGGTAGGTGTCCAAAGAAGTGGGGTCAGCCACGGCGACGATCCCGTCTAATCGACACGCGGGCAGTCCGTGAATTACGTGGCTTATGTTGACGGGGTCCGCGACACCGCTCGCCTCAATGAGGACGACGTCATACAGGTCAGCGCTTAGCTGTTGGAGTTGGTCGGAGAGATCATTCGACAGGGCGCAACAAACACATCCGTTGGACAGCGAAATTTGTTGGCTTGTCATATCTCGAATCAAGTGGGCATCGACCTCCACCGCCCCGACATCATTGACGATGACTGCAATTCTGAGGTCTCCCGGATGCTCCAAAAGATGGCTCAGCACAGTGGTCTTTCCGCTTCCCAAGAAACCCGTGAGCAGCGTGACGTCGAGCTGTCGTTGAAGTGGTTGTTCTTCTTTGCTGTGCAGGCGCGCGAAGCGCAGAGTCGAAAGGACGCTGCTCCACGCTGCGTCGACTGCATCTAGGGTTGGTTTAGTTCGTTGGTTCACCTTCGAGCACCGTGTCATGGACTTCAATATCTTTGATCTCTGCGGCATTTACTTCATAAGGGTCATCATTCAAGATTGTAAAATCAGCGTATTTTCCCACCTCTAGGGAACCTAAGCGGTCATCACGATTCAATATGTATGCAGCATCGATGGTGATCGCCCGAAGCGCGCTGTCGACGGAGATTCTTTCTCCCGGGGCCATGATCGTCTCATTATCGGCACCAATCCGATTTACGGCACACCACGCAGCCAAAAGCGGAGACAGCGGCGTTACCACCAAGTTGAAATCGCTGTGAAGAGCGAAAGGGACTCCCGCTCGTTCCAAAGAACCCACTCGCGCCGTTGCCTCACTACGGTCGGGGCCAAACCCGTGCTCACTGTGCAACTGAGCTCGAAAGTGCACAAAATAGATATTCACCGAAGCCTGTCCCCCAAGGGCAGCGAGTCGGCGGGCTTGGGCGGGAGATGAAATGCAATAATGCTCGACCGTGAATCGGTGGTCGAACCGTGGATGTATCCGCTGAAGCGATTCGAGAGTGTCGAGCGTCATGTCGAGGGTCCGGTCGCCGTTGGCGTGAGAGTGAATCTGGATACCGGCTTTCCAAAATGGGAGCATTCGATCAACCATGTCTTCCCAAGGAACCTCACCGGTGTGTGCCCCGTCTTCGTCCAAGTAGCCGGGTTCATTCATGACCAGCGTCATGGATGGGTAGGAACCGTCGTTCACGTATTTGACTCCGTGGGTATTTAGGCGCTCATCTCCTTCAGCACGCTTTCTTTCGAGAAAGTGCAGCATGTCGGAACCGAATTCCCTAACAAGCTTCGGCTCGAAAGGAATCATGAACATCCGGAGCGGGAACGTCCCATCCGCTATTGCCGATGCGTGATCATTCCATTCAGGCTCAAACCCGTCGGCCATCCCCCAAACTAGGTCTGCGGTGGTGGTGACCCCCGCTGCTTTTGCTACTGCCCCCATCCGATCGATCGCGGCTCGACCGGCATTCGGCCCGTACACCTGTTTGGCGACTGGCCGAGCAGCAAGGGCTGTCGCTTCTGTTTCTACGAACCACCCGTTAAGGCGGCCGTCTGGGTAGCGTCCGATCCCATGACCGACCGAATCGTCGTTGACTCCGATCAACTCAATCATTGGGGTGTTGGCATAAACAATGTGGGGTGCGTACGCGATGACCCAGATCGGCACGGAGTCACTGATCTGGTCGAGCATGTCGCGGTCTAGGTGACCTTCTTGGCTCGCAGGATCATATCCCCAAGCAGTGATGGGAATATTTGGGTCGCTGTGTTCTGCTACCAGGGCCCGGAGTTGATTCAACACCGCATCTCGGCTGGGGAGACCTTTTCTGACACCGCTAGGGGCAGCGGAGTCAACCGGTCCCAAATACTCCAAACCCATGTAGGTTCCGCTGAGTCTGAGGTGCGTGTGGGGATCAATAAAGCCCGGCATCACCACTTTTTCTTTGTACCGGTCATCAATTGAGTAGGGATAACGACGCAACCATGGTTGCATCGATTCCATGGAACCGACAGAGACTATTCGCCCATCCGAAACTGCTACCGCTGATGCCTTTGGCCGACCGGGGTCCATAGTGTGAATCTGCGACGCCGGATAAACCGTTATGTGTTCCATAACTTCCCTTTGATCGTCCACAACGTATCTTGAACGTCCCCCTATTTCTTGGCGTCATCGTTCAACTTGTTGCCCGACTTGGTTGATCAACGAAGGCGTGCGTTCGGTTATAGGGGCAGGGAGATGCAAGATGTCGAAGCATCGTAGAATCAATTGTTGTGGACGAGATCCAATGCACGGCCATCGAAAACGAGTGGGAATCTCCCCCCAACCCTTTGATGCATCCACCTTGCCAGTGCCCCAAATGCAAGGTTGATCCGATTGAACTTGACCCGTCGCCAGGACGGTTGCGTGCGAGCGGCATGCAGCAGCGCCCGGCGGTAGAGGCAGTCGAGTTAGGTACTGAGGGTCAAGATCTTCTTTAGGGCCGGAGAGTCTGCGGCAGCCTCTCGTCTTAGCGACAAGAATTCATTTCTTGTGATTTCAACAATGTAGAAATGACAGCTTTCAGCGGAGGACCTGACGGAGGAGCGCCGGTACGCTGATTGTGGGCCGCTAGCTCATCGGGTAGAGCAGGGGACTTTTAATCCCAAGGTGCCGGGTTCGAGCCCCGGGCGGCCTACGTTTATTTTGCTATGGGTGCGATCGTGGCGTCAGTGAGTCGAACAAGGTCGTTCAGACCGATCGATATATCAAGTCCACGTTTTCCTCCGCTGCAGTAGATGCGCGTGATCTCCGAGGACGACGAATCCAGAACGGTTTCAAGGCGACTGCGAGTTCCAAGCGGGCTTATTCCACCTCGGGTGTAACCGGTTATGCGTTCGGCCTTCGCTGGGGCGGCCATCACCGCGTTCTTGTATCCCAATGCCGCTGCAGCGGCTTTCAGACTGAGCGATTTAGAAACTGGTATCACCGCCAGCGCGTGCCGTGATCTGTGACTTGTCACAATTTCAAGGACCAATGTCTTAAAGACCGAATCCGCAGAAACCCCCAAAGCTTCAGCGGCTTCAAGCCCATAGTGGCGGTTGGTCGGGTCATGCTCATAGTGGTGGAGACCTATGTCAATGCCAGCGGCTTTCGCGACACGAATAGCGGGTGTCATACGACTCAAGCCTGTCAGCTGGGGGGGCTTATTCCACTAGACGAATATTATTTCGACGACGCACCCAATATTCGTGATCAACTTCATCAGCTTCGTGGCGACGCCGCCGTAAACGGGCTATCGCTGCATGACGGAGCGCCAACGTTTGGCTCAAACCTTGTCGACTTATTCGTTCGTCGTTCATCTCGCGGATCCGCGTTTGGGTCTTCAGTAGGTTGGGATCCCCGACTTCATCTCTCGGCGTTACTTCTAAGTCGAATAGGGTTGGCGTCTCCATGACACCTAGTTTCACAAAAGGGTGAGACAGGGGGATTCGCGATCAGCGACCCGAATGACCGAAGCCCCCCAAACCTCGTTCAGTTTCATCTAGATGTTCGGCTTCTTCCCATACAACTTGTTCAACTTTTTGAACAACCAACTGGGCAATGCGATCTCCGCGACGCACCTCGTACGGTTCGCTTGGATCAGTGTTAACAAGCAGCACTTTGAGTTCATCTCTGTAGCCGCTGTCGATCAACCCAGGGGTATTGAGACACGTAACGCCATGGCGCAGTGCTAAACCACTACGCGGCTGAACGAACCCCGCATATCCGACCGGTATGGCGATTGCGATGCCGGTACCGATCAACGCGCGACCCCCTCCTGGGGGAAGAGTGGCCTCTTCATTTGCGACTAGATCAGCCCCGGCATCACCAGCTTTCGCGTAGTTGGGAAGCGGGAGATCAGAATTGAACCGTTGGACTGGGATGAGAACCACTCCCTGACTCTAGGCACAGTCAGTTGATGATGCAGGCACCCTGTCCAACGGTCGCTCTGCGCCTAGCATGAGCGCATGCTTGTTTGGATGGATCTCGAGATGACGGGATTGGAACCGGCCCGGCACGTCATTGTTGAAATCGCCACAATCATCACCGATGACCGGCTTGCGATCATTGCCGAAGGCCCAGACCTAGTTATCCGCGCGGAAGATTCTCAACTTGCTGAGATGGACGAGTTCGTGACCGACATGCACACTCGCTCTGGTCTGCTCGAGGAAATACGCATGTCGTCAATAACGATGGACGAAGCATCGCAACTGACACTCGATTTCATAAGGGAACACGTTTCGAAACCTAAGTCGGTGCCGTTGTGCGGTAATTCCATCGGGACGGACCGACGGTTTCTAGACGCACACATGCCTGACATTGAAAACTTTTTGCATTACAGATCGATAGACGTGTCAACAGCTAAGGAGTTAGCGCGTAGGTGGAATCCCAAAGTTCTTGAAGGGGTCCCCAAAAAAGAAACCTCACACCGGGCTCTGGACGACATACGCGAGAGCATCGCCGAATTAAATCATTATCGAGAACATCTATTTAACCTCGCTGAGAAATCGAATTCAGATTAGATAAGACGGTAAGATCTCTCTAATGAACCGCCCTATGCGCGAGGAACAACGGCCTCCTGATGAGGCGGTCGTGGAGTTGGCCCCCAACGTACGGCGGCTGCAATTACCGATGTCCATGCCCGGATTGGGTCACGTCAATTGTTACATCCTCGACGATGACCGCGGAGCGGCACTCGTCGATCCTGGGTTGCCCGGGCCAACAAATTGGAAAGCCCTGATGGCAGGTTTAGCCCACGCCGAAGTGCCCCCGGAACGAGTGCATTCAATAGTGGTCACTCATAGCCATCCAGATCACTTTGGAGCAGCCGGTCACTTTCACGACAAATACGGCTGCGAAATCATTACGCACAGAAATTTCAGGATGTGGTGGAACCTGGAGGAAGAGGACGATGAGCCGCTCCAAAACGTCTCGGCATCGGACGAAAACGCCCAGCTTCGGGACGACCCCCTCTTCGCTGGTCTGGACACGGGACCTCGAGGCCCAACTCCTTGGGGTGGCGAACGGTACAAGATGCCGTGGCATAGAAGACTTGGCTACGCAATGATGCGGAGGGGTTGGGGTGGGGCCTGGTTTTCTACTCCTAAACCAACAAAAAGAGTTGAGGATGCCGACCGCATACACCTTGCGAGACGAGATTTTGTCGCCGTCCACACACCGGGGCACACGACGGATCATTTATGTCTTTATGACCCGGAAGCTGGCTTGATGTTGTGCGGAGATCACGTCCTCCCAACCATCACTCCCCACATCTCAGGTTTCGGCCCAGCTGCTGACCCCCTCAAAGACTTCTTTTTCAGTCTGGACCGAGTGGCAGATTTTGATGGAATCAAACTAGGCCTGCCTGCGCACGGTCAGCCGTTTACAAATCTCGCCCAACGTGTTGATGACATCAAGCGCCATCATGAAGAGCGTCTGAATTTGCTTCGCGAAGCATCAGACCGCCTAGGTCGTGCATCGGTCCAGAAGTACATGAAAGAGCTTTTCCAGCAGCGGTCTTGGGGCCCCATGGCTGAATCGGAAACGTTTGCCCATCTCGAACATCTCCGTCAAACCGGCGAAACCGAAGCCACTCGGACACCGGACGGGATTCTGGAATATTCCTTTCATTGATTCTTTTGTGTTTTCGGTTTGGGCACAGGTGGAAGCTCTCTTGGCGCAAGCTACCCTCATCGTTCGGGTCATTTTGTTTGACTGATTTAATTCATTTGATCTAGTTCAAGCATTTGTGGTGGCCTTTAGTTAGTTCATCCTCTCAAGTAAGAGTTTGTGAAGACAATGCGTAACTTATTTTCAACAAATTGGTCGGGTTCCGTGACCACGACCTCGCGCGCTCTTTGTCACAGCGCGACCGCCAATTCACGCATGTCAACAAAATTCAATAGTGGGTTCGCCACAATGCCACCGGCAGTTTATTTCACCGGCATTAAGCATCAGCCGTGGCGGCCTTCGGAGGAGCAGATGTAGCTGCAAATAGCACATCAAAGATTCCACTGTAAGGCCGCCGGTTCACCGGCGGCCTTAATGCTTTTACCCCTTAAACCAATCCGCAATCAGTCAAAAGAAAAATCAAGGAGAAACCAATGCTCGAGCTTCTCATCGAAACCGAAGACGAATGGAACGTCGCTGGTCGATGCAACGACAACAACGGCACTTTGACTCATTTGTTCTTTTCGGACAACATCTCGCACCAGGCACGAGCGAAAGCGATGTGTGCCAAGTGTCCAGTCAGTGGCGACTGTCTTGAGGCCGCTCTCACCCGCAAGGAGCTATGGGGCATTTGGGGTGGCCACCTGATCGAGAATGGGCGCATTGTGGTCGGGAAGAGGGGTCGAGGCAGACCGCCCAAAGAGCCCCGCCCCGTGGTCGAAGTTAACGAAGTTCCTATACCGCCGGAGCTCATTTCGGCTTAACCGCACAGAGAAGTTGTCCCCTCTGCTTCTTCTCTGGCAGACCCGTCGGCGCGAGACCGCTGAGAGCTTCCGAAATGGACGCTTGACAGCAAGTCGCTACAACCGGCTCGGTCGAGGAGCCCCCGGGATTAACTACCCCGGGGGCTCCGACGCGTTCAAGGGGTACCGTGGCTACTGGCTACCCGCAGATCGATATTGAGAGCACCATGGTCCATTCCTGGAGACGACTACTGATCGGTTTTCTCTTCCTCTATGTCATTGGCGCGGCGGTTTTCTTGCTCGCGGGGAGGGGAGGGCCCACTGTCAGCTCGAATCCAATTAATTCTCCTTCAGGTGCCTCATCACATGAAGGTGTCTATCGCCTAGAGTTCACGACCTTCGATGGAGACGTGACTTCGTTCTCTTCTTTTGCGGGGCTTCCGCTTATCGTCAACTTCTTTGCTTCTTGGTGCACTCCTTGCGTTAAAGAGATGCCCGACTTCGAAAAGCTCCACACAAGCCACGGTGAGCAATTCACTATCCTTGGGCTTGCTGTTGAAGGTAGACGGCCTGCCCGTGAACTAGTTGAATCCACCGGAGTGACCTATTCAGTTGGGTTAGACGAGAACGATTTGCTGATTGAACTGGGCGGGTTCGCTATGCCTACTACCGTTTTCATATCGAAAGATGGGCAGATCCTCGAGAGTCATAGCGGCGTACTTGACTATGACGGCCTCGTTTCACGGCTAAAACATTTGTTCGATCATGAGTGATGTGAACCTGGCGTTTGCCTTTACCGCTGGCATAGTCGCCACAATCAATCCATGCGGCTTCGCGATGCTGCCGGCCTATTTGTCATATTTTCTGGGCATTGAGGCCAACTCTGCGACGGGCACCGGTACGAGCGTTGCCCGCGCTTTGTCCACAGGATCAGCAGTGTCCGGAGGCTTTTTAATCGTTTTTGGCGCAGCAGGATTACTTGTTTCTGCTGGCCTGAGTGCCATCAGAGAAGTCATTCCGTGGATCGCTATTTGCATCGGCATAGTCCTGATAGTTCTGGGGTGTGTCGTGACCGCAGGAAGACGTTTAGATTTCGCGTTTCCTAAATTTGAAAGAGGTACTGGTGGGAAGGATTTACGAAGTTTGTTGCTCTTCGGGATTTCCTACGCAGTGGCTTCAATTTCTTGTGCCTTACCTACTTTCATCGTGGTGGTCTCAACGTCAGTCGCTGGCTTCACCTCAGGGGTTATTGCTTTCGTCTGTTACGCCTGCGGCATGACGATCACCTTGTTGGCTCTCACTGTAAGTTTGGCCTTGGCCCGCTCATCGTTTCTGGAAAAGCTCCGGTCGATGGTCCGTTTCGTGGACCGTGGCTCGGGATTATTGATGGTGTTGGCGGGGATCTACCTAGTTGTCTATTGGCTCATTGAGCAGACCGGAACTTCGTCGAACTGGGTTGTGGCGTCCGTTGAAGGATGGAGTTCTAGCCTGAGTAACGCCATCAGTGAAATCGGTGGCGTTCGTACTGGAGTCTTACTGAGCGTGATTGTTGCGTTGGGTTTAATTGTCTGGTTGCTGCAGCCAAGTCGATCGCCTACCGGAACGAGAGAGGAGATCCAATAGTGGCATTGCATTTGGGCGATCACGCCTTACTGCAGCAGGATCGTCCCTTTGAAGCACTCCTATCTATGCCTGGTGTCAGTGAAGTACTGCGACTCGGTTCACGTTTTGGATTCATGGCTTTTCATGGCGGGTGGCTGGAAGAAGTAACCGATGACGTCGCATGCGCAGCGGCTGAGCGATCAGGGGCTTCCTACTACGGAGTGCTGCAAGGCCCTAATGATCAGTGGCATATTCCTTCCCATCTCGTGAATCCCGACGAGTCGGAAAACCTGCGGCGTTTCATCGAGCATGTGGATGTCGTCATAGCAATTCATGGATTCGGTAGACCGGATTTGCTCAGGTCAGTTTTGTTGGGGGGGCAAAATCGGGATTTGGCCGAGTTCGTGGCCTGTCGTTTGATTCCTCATTTACCCCATTATGAGATCATTCATGAAATTTCTTCTGTGCCGCTCGCGTTACGAGGTCAGCACCCAAGAAACCCGGTGAACCTGCCCCGAGGTGGCGGCGTGCAAGTGGAGTTACCTCCCAGGATCCGAGGAAAGAGCCCCATCTGGACAGGCTTTAAGGGGCCTGGGCGGGTGCCGCATCACGAAGCGCTAATTGACGGCTTAGCAGCCGCTGCGCTCGACTGGGTCAAGCGGGCCGAATAAATCAAAGCCTCAGGGGGCAAGTCGGTTCATCGTCCAACCATCGTCGTCTCGTTGATATCGAAGTCTGTCGTGTAGTCGGTTGGGACGCCCCTGCCAGAACTCGATCGAGACGGGAGTAAAGGCATAGCCACCCCAGTGCGCTGGCCGGTTAGGTGATTGATCAACGAGTTCCGCGTCAAGTCGCGACCAAGCCTCTTCTAACTCACTTCGATTATCTATTGGACGACTTTGTTGGGATATGACAGCGGAAATCTGAGATCCGCGTGTTCTTGAAGAAAAATACTGATCGCTATTAGCCTCGTTAATCTTTTCGATTTTTCCGGTAAGCCGTATCTGTCGCTCTAACTCGAGCCATCCCATGAGTACTGCTGCGTTGTTGTTCTGTTCTAGATCAATTGCTTTGTCGCTTTCGTAGTTGGTGTAGAAGACAAGGCCCTCCCCCAGTCGACCTCGTAGGAGGACGTTCCGCAAGGACGGTTCCATGCTGAGATTGGCCGTTGCCACTGTCATGGCGTTCGCATTATGGAAATCCAGTTCTTCCGCGTAAGCGATCCACGAGTCGAACAGATCCATAGGATTTGACGGAGCCGTAGATTCCATCAAACCTTCGTTCATTAAGGTCTCTCGGATTTGTTTTAGAGGGTCCGCTTGGTGCATCACCGTTCGAGCTCCGCTTGTCTACTAGGCACTATGCCATGACAACACGGTCTATAGCTGCAGTATTGACCGCTGCAGTTGTTGGCGCGGGCGGCCGCTGGGCTCTTGGTCTCCTAGCGGGGGCGTCATGTGGTTTGTTGGCAGCAAATGTTTTCGGGTGCATCTTGATTGGTTGGGCCTCAAGCACTCAACAAGACAGGTGGAATCAAGTGTGGCTGACAGTTGGTTTGTGCGGTTCCCTGACAAGCTTCGCTGGCTTCGCTGTTTCTCTGGGAGTCGCTCTCGAAGATCAACGTTGGGCCAACGCAGGGTTTTGGGGACTCGCCACACTCGTTTGTTGCGTTGTTGGCTTTGATCTTGGACGTTCGTTGGGTAACAGAACATGATTGCCGTCTTGTTTATTGTCGCCGCAGCATCGGGAGCGGCTATTCGATGGAAAGCCGGTGTTCGCTGGGGAAAACTCGGAACCTGGAGTTTGAACACCGCTGGTGCTTTGGCCTTAGGGCTCTTGGTCGGCTTGGGTAACTCGCTCACGACGGTTCTCGGGACTGCAGGTATCGGAGCAATGACAACGGTATCGGGGCTAGCCCGGGAGCTTTATATCCTCGGTTCAAGTTCTCGCTTGAATGCGCTTTCGTATCTCGTCGCGACTTTGATATCCGGGGTTGCGGCGGCCTGGGTTGGTGTGCATTGGGGCTTCAGTTAGGGATGCCGGGTACGGAATCGAAACCCACGTAGCTGCGGAGAGCTTCGGGAATGATGATGGAACCGTCGCTTTGTTGCCCATTTTCCATTAGGAAGACGAGGGTTCTCGAAATAGCGCATGCTGTGCCATTAAGGGTGTGAAGCAGCCCGGTTCCGTTTTCATCTTTGTAGCGACTCCCCATGCGACGTGCGGAATAGTCGGTGTAGTTCGAACAAGAGGTCACTTCCCGATAGGTGCCTTCGGACGGTAGCCATACCTCTAGATCGTATTTTTTCGCTGCGGCGGAACCAAGGTCACCTGACGCAACATTGATAACCCGGTACGGCAATTCCAAGGAAGAAACAATCTCTTCTTGTATGGACCGGAGCGTCTCTAGTTCATCCCAACTGGTATTCGGATCACAGAAGGAGAACATTTCTACCTTGTCGAATTGGTGAACTCGAAAAATGCCTCTCGTGTCTTTGCCGTATGTTCCAGCCTCGCGTCGAAAACATGACGAGAAACCGGCGTATCGGACGGGCAAAGAGGTTCGGTCGAGACGCTCGTCTCTATGCAAGCCTGCCAGCGCTACTTCCGAGGTGCCGATGAGAAACAAGTCGTCACCGGCGATTTCGTAAACTTGATGCCTGTCTGTCGGGAAAAACCCGGCGTCCACCATCATCTCTTCTCGAACCAGCACGGGAGGAACGACCGGCACAAAGCTGTGTTTTTCAAGGATGTCGAATGCAAATTGGACCAGCGCGAATTCAAGGCGGACCGCTGGGCCCATCAAGTACGCAAATCTGCTGCCGCTGTTCTTGACAGCCCGCTCGCTATCAACAAGACCCAAGAGTTCACCCAGTTCGGCGTGGTCGTGCGGTGGTGCGGGAATTCGTTCACCGACTTCCTTTTCGGTTTCGAAGTCGTTTTCATCACCTACAGGGACTGTCTCGTCCGCCGGATTGGGCATTTGAAGAGCCAGTTCTTCGAGTTCCTGAGTCACGGAGTCTTCGAGAGCTTCGAGAGCGTCAAGCTCTGCTTTGAGCCTGCTTGCCTCAGCGATTTTCGATTCACGTTCGTTCGGCTCTGCTCGACCTATTTCCTTCGACGCAGAGTTTTGTGCCGCGCGGGCCTGTTCTGCGTCATGCATCGCTGATCTTCGGCGCTCGTCTGCATCGAGGACAGCGTCAATGGCAGTCGCATCTATGCCCTTTTTTTCGACTCCGGCTCTGTAAGCGGAGTCATCTCGTAAACGTCGAAGATCGATCACAACTGTTGAAGGTAGCGGGTGCGGCGCCCTACATAAATTCAATATAGATGCGAGTTACTCCGACTGATCAACAAAATGAACTGGCGTCACACCCTGAAGGGTCCTGCCAGAAGACCATGGAGGTTCCCATCGCCGCGAAAACGGCCATCGCAAGGACCAGCCCGGTTACGAATAAATAGCTGAACACCTTGCTGTCGAATTTTAAATGCATGAAGTATGAAACGACGATCTGAAACTTGACAACCATAAGGATCAACAACGATGGGACTTCAAGAATGCCGAAGTCCCAGAAGTAGGTCGCCACTTCAACGGCTGTCAGCACTCCGAGAATGATTGCGATTTTGATATAGCCAACATCGCTCAGCCCATGGTCATGGTGTTCTGCGTGGGTGTCTTCTTCTGAAGCAGCAACGGTTTCCATATGACTAGTGCTCCTAGGGGATTAGGTAGACGACCGCGAAGATAACGATCCATACGATGTCAACAAAGTGCCAATAGAGGCCAATTATCTCAATAGTTTCTGCCCGGTCGGGACCTAAGTACCCTCCTGAGACGAGCACCCACATGGTTACAAGCATCACGATGCCTAGCGATACGTGAACACCGTGGAAGCCGGTCAGAGTGAAAAATGCCGAGGATGAAATATTGGTGGTGAAGCCGAGGCCTTCGCGATAGAAGCCGGTGAATTCATAGACCTGGCCGGCTATGAAAATCGACCCGAGGGCGGCTGTGGTGAGAAGCCATAGTTTGCAGCGTTCCATTTCGGCACGTTGAATCGACGTGACGGCGAGGACCATTGTGAGAGAGCTCATAAGCAGAACGAATGAGCTAACGGATGTAAACGGAATGTCGAAAAGGTCGGCTGCTGTCGGCCCGCGGGTGGAGGGACCCACTCGGTTGCGAAGAAGTAGATAGGTCGATACCAGGGAACCGAAAAGCAGACAATCTGAACCCAGGAACGCCCACATTGTGATTTTTTCGTTGGTAAGGCCTGTGTTGGTTGGCAGATGGTGGTGGTCGTCCCAATCTGTTGGGCCATATGCAAGCTGGCTAGTCGAAGATTCGGCGACGTCAGTCAACTGGGGCCTCCTCTGCTGTTTCGGCTTCGACTTTGTCGTTACCGTCCGGACCGTCTTCTTCGGGGCCGTGATCATCTCCGTGATCACCGTGTCCGGCGTCGGGGTCGGTTGCCGGTTCCAAACTCCAACCGAACATAGATCCGAGAAGGAGAACGAGGCCTATGCCCGTGAGCCAAAGGTTGTATATGAGTCCAAGGGCAATCAATGGTAAGGCGGCGGCAAGAACGATTGGCCAGTATGAGGGTGATGGTAGGTGGGGATGTTGGTCACCTTTTTGGGCTATGGCGTTACCATCCGCCACTTTACGAAGTTTTCCGTTTGCGTCGGGTTGATATTTCTTGTGCCAGAAGTCGTCCACGTCGGTCACTACCGGAACGTAATCAAAGTTGTGTTCCGGTGTGGGCGAGGGTATTGCCCATTCGAGGGTGCGGCCGTCCCATGGATCCGCGGGTTCCTGAGGAACTGTTCCTTCTTTGTATCCAAGCCATGAACGGACGATGTTCACGGCGAAGATAATCATCCCTATAAGAATCACGAAGGCTCCGATAGTGACGACGGCGTTCCAAAAGTCAAACCCGTCTTCGGGACCGTAGCGACTATGCCTGCGTGCCATCCCTTGGAGGCCAAGTATGTGCATTGGCCCGAACGCCATATTGAAGCCAAGAAGCACGGCCCAGAAGTGCCATTTCCCGAGCTTGTCGTTGAGTCTGTAGCCAAAAGCTTTTGGCCACCAGTAGTACATGCCAGCGAAGAGTCCCATAAGGGCGCCGCCGAACAAAACGTAATGAAAGTGAGCAACGATGAAATATGTGTCCGTTTGTTGGGTGTCTGCGGGTGCGACCGCGTGCATAACACCCGACAGTCCGCCAATGGTGAACATGGAGACCAACGAAACGGAGAACATCATCGGCAGTGTGAACCTGAGGTTGCCTCCCCACATCGTCGCAATCCAGTTCAAGATCTTCACGCCAGTGGGCACAGCGATAAACATTGTCGTCGCAGAGAACGCCGCTACCCCGACCGGGCCCAACCCAGACACAAACATATGATGCGCCCATACGCCCCATCCCATGAAGCCGATAGCGGCACCTGAGATCACAATCACGGAGTAACCGAAAAGCGGTTTTCGGGAGAACACCGGCAAGGTCTCTGAAACGATGCCGAATGACGGGAGAATGAGGATGTACACCTCTGGGTGTCCAAAGATCCAAAAAAGGTGCTGCCAAAGCAACGGATCGGCTCCCATGGATACGTTGAAGAAGTTCGCGTCAAAGGTCCGGTCAAAGCTCAGCAATATCAGGGCAACCGTGATGACGGGCAAAGCGAATAGGAGCAGAAATTGGACGACCAAAATCATCCAAGTGAAGACCGGCATCCGCAGCATGGTCATGCCGGGTGCGCGCATATTGATGATGGTGACGATGAGGTTGATCGCGCCAACTAGGGACGCGATACCTGCGATCTGTAGACCGAGTGCATAGAAGTCCATTCCGGCCCCGGGACTGAAGGTGACGCCGGTGTTTGGCGCGTACGCAAACCATCCTCCATCTGGTCCACCCCCTAAGAACCAGCTGAGGTTCAGAAAAATCCCTCCAAACACAAAGATCCAGAGACCGAGTGCGTTCATGCGGGGGAAGGCAACGTCTCTTGCCCCAATTTGGAGGGGCACCATGTAGTTCGCGAATGCTGCTGCCAACGGCATGATCACGAGGAAAACCATCGTGGTTCCATGCATCGTGAAAAGTTGGTTGTACTGATCGGCAGTTAGGACCGTTCCGTTGGGTGTAAACAACTGCGCTCGAATGAGTAATGCTTCGATGCCTCCCCACAGGAACCAGAACATGGCTACGACGCCGTACATGATGCCGATTTTCTTGTGGTCAACCGTGAACAGCCAGGCACGCCAACCGGTCGCGTTGGTGGGTCGTGCAAACACGCCGGTGGAGGAGGTTGTGTCTCCAGATTCAAGTTCGAGGATTTCGGGGCGTTCCTCTGTTATGGCCATTGGGGTCAATCTCCTGAAAGCCGCTGCGGGCGGGTCAATTCGGCATTAGCGGTGGCGGGCCACCGAGAGTCAATAGGTAGGTAAGTAGGTCGTCGAGTTCACTATCTGAAAGCGTCTCAGCAAATGAGATCATCCCCTGACGGTTCTCGGGACGGGCCGCTTTCTGTCCTGGTGCATTTCGAACCCATTCGCGAAGATCGGCCACATTCACAGAACCATCATCTTTATAAAGTTCGAAAACTGAACCAGCGAAAGACGTTCTTGTCATGAGATGGGTGAGGTTTGGTGCATACCCTGACGTGAGATTTGCGTTTCCGTCTGCAGCTGACTCATACACACCGTTTACCACGTGACAACTAACACAATGTCTTCCAAAAAGGTCGTAGCCGCGCTTGGCCGCATCATTAGTCGGCACTGTTGCTGGCGTTAGTTGTTCCAGCACCCATGCGTCATAATCGTCGTTCTCTAAGACAACTGCCCGCATCTGCATGTCAGCGTGACTGAGACCGCAAAATTCGACACATTCGCCGTAGAAGATGCCGGGCACGGGTGAACTAATTCGCCAATGGTGAACACGTCCGGGAACCGCGTCGCGTTTGCCGTTGAGCTGCGGTATCCAAAATGAGTGGATGACATCGTTGGACAGAATTTCTAGATTGACTTCCTCGCCCACTGGTATCACGATCTCATTGGCGGTGATGATGTCAGAAGTGCCGTCCTCATCAACGTCATAGCTGAATTGCCACCACCACTGTTGGGCCTCAACCTTTATGGTGCGCCCATCGCCTTTGCCACTCAGGTCGAATACGGCAGGAACAGTTACGACAGTCAGAAATACCAACAGCACTACGGGAATCAAAGTCCATGTGAGTTCGGCCTTGCGATTTCCGTGAATTTGTTTCGGGAGTTCATCGGGGTCGTCATCCGGTCTCTCCCGGAATTTTACGACGACAAGTACGACGGCAATGGCGACGAAAATTCCTACCGCCGCCGCCATATAGCCGGAAAGTCTCATCAGGCCGTCAATTTGTTTAGCGTTTTCACCTACCGGGTCCGTCGGGTCTATTCGTCCTGTGGCGCACGAAGCAAGGACCACTGTCATCAGAACCAGCGACGTGCCACGAATGAGCCGGCCGGCAGCATATGAGCGAATTTTCATTGAGTTCTTTGGTGCCCGTCTCGATGTTCTTTTCCTAATACTCATCTGATCACCACCGGAGCACCTAGAGCCGGAGCAGAATGCTCGTCACCGGAGTGATCTTCACTGTCACTGTGACCTTCATCTTCATGGTGCTCGTCGTCACCATGGTGGTGGAAGTCTCTTTCCCCACGAGCAGTAGCCGCAATCCCACCAACTATGAGAGCAAGCCCCCCCAACACTAGGATTGAGGCGACAACCGCCCTTCGAATATTGGGTTTCGCGTACAGGACGAACGCGAAACCTAAAACGCCGCTAGCTGCAAATATGGCAAACCAGCTAGCACCATTCTTGCTGGAAGTCAGCAGAATTCTGGACACAAGCACCACTGGTAGAGCAATGGCCAAGCCACCATAAAGGGGTATCTCGAACGGGGCCAGGACCCTCTTGCGTTCCGCCGCATTGGCTTCCTGGTCTTGTGAGAGGTGTTCGGACCACGCGCTGAAGGTCCACTCAACAGCGGAGACAAGTAGCGCCGCTACCCCGACTATCGCAATGAAACCATCGACCACAAGACCGACCATCAGCACGCCAAGACCTATGGCGCCCATGATTGGCCACCAAGCGGGGCCGGCTGGATGGCTGTGAGCTCGTTCGCGGTCTATTGAGTCACCGTCTCCCACCGACAAGGCCAACCCGGCAAGAAGAGCGAACGCTGCTGCCGCTGTTCCAAGAACAATGGTGGCAAACATCACAATGTGTCCGTCGCCGTCCATGCCGGTGAAAAGGCCGATAGCCACGGCTGCTGCTGTTGCCAAAGCAACGCGACCGGCGAAGTATCTGCTTGCTATGCCGAGCATGACTCTCCTACTTCACCACGTAGACCGTGTACCAAGTCACAGCCCATGCAAAAGCTGCAAAATCCCAAAAGAAAACCGCCGCGCCAAGGGATGTGCTCCCCTGTTGCCCGACGCTGCCACCTAAAGACCTCAAGCCCATTAAGCCGAGGTATAGGAGGCCAACTACGACGATCATCAGAGCAAGTCCGGTCGTAGCGAAGGCCAAATTTTGATACTCACCGGAACCGATCTCTAATCCCATGCGATTCATGCTGTACATGACCATGTTGACAAAGCCCAATCCCAAAACAATGGTGGTCGCAATGGCAGTCCAAGCATGGGCAGTGTCTCTTCGCCTGCTGGCCCACAAAGCCCAATGCGCTGTTACTAGCGACGCTACAAGGGTAAGTAGGGCGTAATCGAATTGGGGATTCGGTACAGCTAAACCATCAAGCCAATCGTGGCCCGGGTGTGGTCCCGATGCGTGGCGTCTCGCCATGTAGAAACCAAGAGCTCCTGCCATCATCATCGAGCAGATGGCACATGCAAACCCGGTCCCAACCAACTGAGCGCGAGGCCTTTGTGGGCGTCCAGAGGCAAGTGTTGGAGTGGTATCCGACATCAGGCGTTTACCTCCTCAGCCTCAGATTCGTCGAGGAGCGGTGTCCCCGATGTCAGCATCGGCAACTCGCCGCTTTCTCCCATGGGGGGAGGGGATGGCAGCATCCACTCGGGGGATTGAGCCGACCAGGGGTCTTCGACCGCTTCGGCCCCTTTCTTTAAAACAATTGACGTGAACAGATTGAGCAAGAGTATTACTGCCCCGATTAGCAGAATCGTTACGCCCGCTGCCCCTAGGGCACTGAGACCTTCGGCTCCCGTGTCGTCTACCCAGTCAGCGTAGAGGGACGTGGCATTCGGGTCGGCATAAACGAAGTCAGGTTGCTCTGTGAGTAGCCCTGACAATGCCGGGCCGAGGAACGCCAGGAGCGCTCCAGCCCCAATAACGAGAAAGTTCAGCAAACCCAGCAACTCGTTTAGTTGACGACCCCAGATCTTCGGTGCCCACCAGTGGATTGCCGCCAGTACGCCAAGGAGTCCCGCCCCATAGATCAGCACTGACTGTTGGCCGGTGACCCAAGTGGTCATTCGTAGCTGCGGATTGCCATCATTCCCGCGGCCCGCTATTTCAAGCCAGTCAGCCGCTGCTCCGATCAGTCCGACCAACGCACCAACGAGAACCAGTTTCCCCGCGGCAAAAGCTGCGATCAGAGAGGTGTTTATTTTCGGCAATTTGCGATTCTGAATGACAGCCAGGCCTAGTAGGCCAAGCAACCCGGTGGTCCCTAGCAGCGCTCCACCATAAAGCCCTACTAGGACAACCCCTTCAAAGCCGTCGATGATGTCGGCACCCTCGCCAGTGATTGCAAAGTTGGTCCATGCCCCAAAACCAAAGAGTCCGACGAGGCCGATGGTGAAGTACATAGCGATGGGTTCGAAAACCCGTCGCTTGGCCGCGGCCAAAACAATCTCAGCAGCCACTCCAAGCACAGGAACGACATATATGAACAGTTGGGGTGTCCGATGAATCCAGTCGATTCGTTCCCATATGCCGTAATTGCCAAACAAAAACACTCGCCCATAGCGGTGGTCTACGTAGAGGATCGCTATCTGACCGAGCAAAACCGGCAAACTCACCACCAGCATTGAGGCAGACACCAAGGCGGACCATGTAAATGGAGGTGTTTCGTCCATATAAAGGCCAGGCGATCGCATGGTCATGGCTGTTGTCGCCACGGTGACCGAGCCAAGTAGCAATGCGAGAACCAAACCACCCAGTGCCAGCAGATGCAGGTCAACCCCATTGGCCCACCCGCCGTAAGGACCCCCGTTGCCCAAGTAGGCACCGATAAGCACGACAGCCGATATTTTCCATATCCAGAAAGATGCCGTGGCCGCTCGCGGGAAGGCCAGGTTCGAGGCGCCAATTTGGAGCGGCACCATATAGATAGCCACGCCGAGGAACACTGGAATTAAGAACAGTAGAACGAGAGCTTCTCTGGAGAACGCGAAACCTTGCGCAAAACTGTCAACATCTAGGCTGACGAATTTGCTTGCCGACGTCAGATCCAGTCGGACGAGCAGGTCTAGAACAACTCCCAAAACAAGAAACAACAGTGCACTAACAATGAAAAGTCGCCCAGTTCGTTTGTGGTCGGCGGTCGTCAACCAGCCAAACGGTGTCGGGTCTTCCGCGGGCACGCCGGGAGAAGTTGAAGCGTCTGTGTTTTCGCTCATCGTGTCCTGCTGATTACTGCCTCGATATCTAACGGATCGCGTCCACCCAAAGGTCGACCGTGCCTTACAGCGCGGTTCACACCGCGCAGGTGCTGAAGGAGCACTTTACTCACCAGCTTGCCAGTCGTGTAACTCCAAAGCGGTGTTCTCTTAAGGTCTTTTCGGCAGGGCATCCGGCCCGGGGTCATCAGCCCGTCACCCCATATGTCAGCACGTCGATGGCCATCGCAATAAACAGCGCCCCCAGGTAGACGTTTGAGTAGGTAAAGACTTTCATTGCTTGCACCGAAGTCGGTTTGCGAAGCAACCCAAGAGTACGCCACAAGAACACCAATCCACCTATTAGGGCGACCGATAAATACACAAAACTCATGTCTGCAA
>PBKA01000017.1 GCA_002721305.1 Acidimicrobiaceae bacterium
CCCGTCGGGTACCAAAGAGGCCCGAGGGTCGGAACAGTAGGACGATAAGGATCACGAGGAACGCTGCGGCAAGCTGCAGGATCGACATGTAGAGCTGGCCGAATACGACCACGCCACCCCAGGTCACGAAGACGGCTTGGATGATTCCCACGAGGATTCCTCCAAGAACTGCTCCCCCGAGGCTGTCCAGTCCGCCTAGAGCGGCGCCGGCTAGGGCGTAAATCAGGATGGTTGCCATCATGTTTGGGTTCACACCGCCGAGTTGCGGTGCCACAAGCACTGCGCCAAGTGTTCCGAAGGCCGATGCGATCGCCCATCCGAAGCCAAGGGTTCGACCTGTGTGAACGCCAACAAGACGTGCAGATTCCACATTTGATGAGACGGCTCGGAATGCCAACCCGGCCTTGGTCCTGTTGAGGATCAAACCGAGGACGAACAAAGCGAGCGCCAGAGTTACCCAGATACCAATCGATTGGTACTTCAGCCTGCTTCCAAGCACTTCGACGTAGCGGTCTCCGCCGACACTTGGAACCCAATCTGGGAACTTGCCGAAGGGGTTGGTGAGGATACGGACTTGGTAGTTCCATATGTCACCGGCAACCGCGTTGATAATGAGAAACAAGCCGAGTGTGATCAACACGACCGGCAAGTGGTCTGCTGGGTCGAAGGGCCGGGTGAGAGATCGTTCGATCAGCACACCAAGGCCGGCGCTCAATCCCATGGCGATGAGCATCGACAGCCACAACCAGAGTCCTTGCTCCATGTGTAGGACGTAGACCAAGAAAGCGCCAAGCATTGCCAGTTCGCCGGTGGCGAAGTTGATCAGCGTTGTCGCCTTGAAGATAAGTACGAGGGCTAATGCGACTGCTCCGTAGATGGCGCCGAGGCTTAGCCCGTTGAAAATGAAGTCCGGGAGGACATCAAAGTTCCATGTCATTGCTTTTGTCCTCCTTAAGCACCCAAGTACGCTTCCTGCACCGCAGGATCGTTCTTGAGTTGGTCAGCGGATCCGTGCAGGCTTATCTCGCCTGATTCGATGACGTAGCCGTAGTCGGCCATGTCGAGCGCAAGGTTCGCGTTTTGTTCCACCACGAGCATCGTGAGGCCCGTCTCTTTATTGAGTGTGATGAAACGTTCGAATAAGTCTTCAATGATCAGCGGTGCCAAACCTAGCGACGGCTCGTCTAGCAGCAGAAGCCGTGGTCGACACATCAATGCGCGTGCAACAGCAAGCATTTGTTGCTCACCACCCGACAACGAGCCGGCGAGCTGGGCGTGTCGTTCAGCCAGCCGCGGGAAGATTTCGAACCAACGGTCCACATCATCTTTGATTTCGTTGTCTTTCCTGGTGTAGGCGCCGATCATGAGATTGTCCATTGTGGACAATTCTGGGAACGTGCCTCGCCCTTGCGGTACGTGAGCCATGCCTCGACGAACTATTTCCGCTGTGCCCAGACGGGTGATGTCCTCATCACCAAGGGTGACTTTGCCGGTTGTATTGCACATATTGCATAGTGCTCGCAGGGTGGTGGTCTTTCCAGCACCGTTGGCTCCCAATATGACCGACACCCCTTTCGCAGGCACTTCGAAATCGAGTCCTCTGAGAACTTCGACAGCGCCGTATGAGGCATGGAGGTTTTCGGCCTTTAAGCCGACTTCGTCAAAAACGTCATCAACCATTACGAACTCCCTAGGTAGGCCTCGATGACCTCTGGGTCGTTTCGAACGACATCTGGGTCACCGTCGGCGATTTTCCGACCGAAGTTAAGTACCACGAGCTTTTCGCTGATGTTTAGGACCATGCGCATGTGGTGTTCAACCAGCAGAACCGTCAAGTTATGACGGTCGCGAAGGTCTCTGATGTCTTGGGCCAGCGAATCTACCTCGGCGTGGGTGAGACCTGAGGCTGGCTCGTCAAGCATGATCATCCGGGGGTTGGCGATTAAGGCCCTCGCGAGTTCTATCCGCTTCAAGGTTCCGAAGGGCAGTCCTCCCGCAGGGTTGTACGCCACATCATCGAGGCCTAATTCCTCCAATGCAGCCCAGGCGCGATTTCTTAGGTCTTCTTCCTCAGTTCGCATCGATGGTAAGCGAAGAGCGGAGCTGAAGACGTTCGCCTTGGTGTTGGTGTGGTCGCCAACCATGACGTTCTCGATCACCGTCATGCCGGGCCACAAGGCCAAGTTCTGGAATGTCCTGTAGACACCAACTCGACTGATTTCATGAGCCGACATTGCGAGCAGATCTTGACCGTCAAAGGTCACCGTTCCTGTCGTTGGGTCGTAGATGCGACTCACCACGTTAAACAACGTGGTTTTACCTGCACCGTTCGGACCGATGAGCCCGAGGATCTGTCCTTCATCCATATCGAACGACAGGTCATCGAGCGCAACAATTCCGCCGAATCGGACAGTTATGTCTGAGACTTCGAGCAACGCCACGCGTTGCACCCCCTCTCTACTTAAGCGCTGAGGCTTGGTGCCCAGCGAATGCGCAAGTTACCAGCCTGAACCGGCCACGCAAGTTTGTTTGCCTACTTCTAATGTTCTAGTTGTGCTTTCTTAGTCGAAATACGCGCCAAAAGCGCCTATCAATGGACCTAATTTCAAAAGAATACTCGTTTATTTTCGACGTTAGTTAATTTGGAATCAAAGTCTTGGGGTTCGGGGAGGAGGACTCGAACCCCCAATGACTGGACCAGAACCAGTTGTGTTGCCAATTACACCATCCCCGATTGGATGGGCTCCTAAGAGCAGAGTGGTCAGGGTAGCGCGATCGCTAGGGGCAACAAACAGCCGAGCTGCTTGGATTGACCAGGGCGGCGTAACTATTGTTCTTCGAGTTTTTGTTGGGCCACCGTGATTCGCTCTATGACAGTTTCGCGTCCAAGAACCTGCATGGACTCAAACAACGGTGGACCCACTGCCCTGCCGGTGATGGCGACCCGAACTGGTGCCTGGGCCTTGCCCAACTTCATGCCGTATTCCTCCCCTATCGAGCGCAGGGTTTCGTGCAAAACTTCACCGTCCCACTCAGCTTTTGCTAGCGCGTTCTTCGCCGAGTTGAGAATTAGCGGCGCTTCCTGGGTACCCATGATCTTTCCCCATGCATCCTCGTCGAATTCGGGACTGGGTAGGAAAAAGAAATCGAGTTGTCGCGGAGCCTCCGATAAGACCTTGGTCCGTTCTTGTACAAGGGGTGCGACCTTCAATAGTTGGTCAGGGTCAACGGTTGAGCCCCATGGTTGACGGTCGAGCCACGGGGTCAACGCTTGAGCAAAGTCTCCGGGACTCATCGCCCGGATGTACTCAGCGTTGATTGCTTCAAGTTTCTTTAGGTCGAACATTGCGGAAGAGGGGTTCACGTCGGTCAGTTCGAACAAAGAAATTATTTCTTCGATCGGGCGTACTTCAATGTCGTCAGGTGGGCCCCATCCAAGTAGCACCAAGTAGTTGATCATTGCTGGAGCCAGCACGCCCCGCTCGCGGTAGCTCTCAAGTGCAACATCGTCACGACGTTTCGAAAGTTTTTTTCGTTGCTCGTTAACGATCAGTGGAAGATGGGCGAACTCGAGGACGTCGGTCGCTCCGAGAGCTTGTCGAAGCATTATGACTTTCGGAGTCACATTGACCATGTCTTCGCCTCGCACCACGTGGGTAATGCCCAGATCAAAGTCGTCTACGGCATTAGCTGTGAAGAAGGTCGCCGTGCCGTCGGCTCTTCTCACTACGAAATCTTCAATGTGTTGATTTTCGAAGGAAACGGTTCCTCTCACAAGGTCATCCCAGGAGGTAGTTCCGTCTGATGGGACGCGGAAACGCACTGCTCCGTCATCGACATACGCCAAATCATTCGAGAGCCATTGCTCGACCGCGTCGTTATAGAGATCGGTGCGCTCACTTTGCCGCACAGGATCGCCGTCGAATTCGATCTGGAGCCAATCTAAGGACTGGTAGATGTTGTCAATTAGTTCGGGTCTGCTGAGTTCAGCATTGGTGTCTTCGATGCGTAAAATCAGTTCACCTCCTGAGCCTTGAGCGACAAGCCAATTGAATAAGGCCGTGCGTGCAGAGCCCAAGTGAAGTGAGCCAGTGGGGGCTGGAGCGAAACGAAGACGAGTTGTACTCACAGTCTTGAGGGTACGAGAGTATTTTGCTGCTTCAGACCTCTCGGCCGAAGATCTCTAATAACTCGGTTTGGGGATCAGCTTGGGGAGCGGTTTGTATCGGCGGGTCAAAAAGCTCGGGCATGCGCGCCATCTGATCTCGTCTCGCCCTTGCCCATCCAAGAGTTGCCGAAACAACCTCTTCGTCAATCCGCTCGTCAACGCCCAAGCCGATTGCTAAATCCCAAGCATGGACTGCTAGATCGCTGGTGCGGATTTGTAAGAATTCGATGGCGGGAATTGACTGCTGTCCCAATTGAACCCGGGCGTCCAAGTCCGCTTCAGCAAAAGCGGCGACCGCGTTTCGCCAAGATAGTTCCCACGCCATTTCGGGGTCTTCGGCGATTACTTCTGCGTTGATCGACATCACTTCTTCAAATGGGGCGCCTTCGAGAATCAGAGATGCTCGCATGTTTTCGATGACACAGTGGGCGACCAAGTCGTAGATATCCCACTCGTCGCACGGAGTTGAGGCCTCCCAATACTCAGGGAGAATTTGGCGAATCCGGTAGTCAACTTCAGCGGCGGCTATTTGATGGACACGGAGCCACTCGTGGTGTGAAAGCTGCTCACTCAGCACTGTCCGGTGCCACAAGACGGGTCTGATGGGTCGATCCAAAGTCCAGGCGGTCGGCCGTGTCGGGCGAGCAACCGCAATAGCGGCGGCGTTGACATGTCGAATTCGAGTGGCTGCAGGGACGGCCATACAGATATATCGGGTTCAACTGCGCAAATCCGGTCGACCAGTAGATCATCTAAACCGGTTCCCGCTTTGATGGCCTGCTGAAGGTCGTAACCGAGCAAGGTGAGTTCCACTATGCGCCGCCACAGTAACTGCCTGTGTTCGGGACTAAATCCAGATTGATGGTCCAGTGCTGAGGCAACTGTCAGGACCGTCCGTATCGATTCCACGACAATTTGGGTCGGTTCCGTCCCGAGGGCGACGGGTTGGGGAATTGGCTGTCCGGTCAGTTCTGCGGCTGTCGCCAGGTTTCCGTTGGCGACTTGGCAAAGTAGATCTTCAACGGTTAATTCGCTCATCGGAGCAGCTAGAGGCATGGGGAGGTGTTCCCATGCCGGTAAACGCATCCGCGCCGCGAAGTCGGTGCATGCTCGCCGATGGAGGCGAAGTAGCTCTCGATCTGGCGTTGAGTCGTTCATGGCAGCTCCAGTAAGGCCTTCCAGTCAGATGCATATTGATCTCGTACGGCGTCTGGAGACATCTGTAGCGTCTCCGACGAAACGATGGCAACCAAACGTCGAACATCTGAATAGTGATGTGTTTCAGAAACTCCCTCAAACCATCGAGAGCGCTCTCGTACTAACCGCGGATCAGCTTCATCGTCAAGGAACCCCCAGACTCGGTAGGCAATTTCGAGGTCGTGTATCACTGGCGCGCGACCAAAGATAGAAGCGCGTTTGAGGGCGATCTGAACACAGCCACTTTCGACATCTTCAAGATGTTCACCTTCACCGATTCGAAGCTGTTCTCGAAAAGCGCGCCGCAAACGCAAAGCAAATCCCTGGTCGGGGCCTTGGTACCCCATGAAGCCGCCGCTTGGCTGTTCACATGCCAGGTCTCCGGGCCGACGATTCATCCAGGATGTAGGGACGACATCAGGTGAGCTGTAGCCACTCGCATCATCGATGGCTGGTAGCGGTACGTGTCTTGGAGCGCCCATGAACCTTCAGTCTAGAGAACCAGCTGGCCTTGCGCGGTGCCGGTACAGGGCATATATCAGGGCGTCGCGCAGTGCGAACCACGAGGCTTCAATGATGTTTTCTGAGACACCTATGGTGGTCCACGTCGATTCCGAATCGCTGCTGTCTACAAGAACTCGTGTCACCGCTCCGGTTCCGCGATCGGTGTCAAGAACCCGAACCTTGTAATCGGTGAGATGCACACCACTCAGTTCGGGGTAAATATCGAGCACCGCGCTCCGAAAGGCGTTGTCAAGCGCATTCACAGGCCCGTCGCCCTCTCCGACGGTAATCATGCGTTCTCCGTCAACAACTATCCGAAGAGTCGCCTCTGTGTCGAATCGACGATCCTGGCCTCGTTCGACCAATACCCGAAAAGATTCCACTTCGAAATAATTGAACTCTTCGCCGGAAGCCCGCCGCATCATGAGTTCCAGAGAAGCATCAGCTACTTCAAAGTGGTAACCCTCGTGTTCCAGTCGTTTCATTTCCTCTACGACTTCGACCATTTCTTGATTTTCGAGTTCTATGCCAAGTTGTTCAGCTTTTAGTTCGACCGAAGCTTTGCCCGATAAGTCACCCAGTAGGAATCGCGTGGTGTTACCCACGGCGGCCGGGTCTACGTGTTCGTAGCTGTCGGGGCGCCGGGCGATCGCGCTGGTATGTAGTCCTGCCTTGTGCGCGAAGGCAGAGGTTCCAACGTAGGGCTGTTGATGCTGGGGTGGCATGTTCATGAGTTCAGCAACGTGGTGAGATACAGACGTCAACCTTTCAATATGCTCTGGGAGAAGTGTCTCGATACCCATCTTGAGCGTGAGATTCGGCACTAGAACCGTGTTGTCACAGTTCCCTGTTCTCTCGCCGTAGCCGTTGATCGTTCCTTGAACATGAGTTGCGCCGGCGACAACACCAGCTACCGCGTTGGCTACCGCGCATCCGGTGTCATTTTGGGTGTGCATTCCGATCTGAACACCGTCGAAGTGTCGGACGACGTCAGCGACGATTTCCTCGACTTCGTGTGGCAGGGAGCCACCGTTGGTGTCGCACAAGACCAGACAGTCGGCGCCTTGTACTGCGGCTGCTTCCAAAACTCTGAGGGAAAATTCCGGGTTTCGTTTGTAGCCATCAAAGAAATGTTCGGCGTCGAAGAAAACGCGAAGACCCTCCCCCTTTAAGAACTCGACTGAGTCTCCGACCATGGCGACGCCCTCGTCCAACGGTTGACGCAAAGCTTCGGTGACGTGATAGTCCCAAGATTTTCCGACGATGCATACCGTAGAAGTTCCAGCTTCCACCAACGAAGACAAGGTTTGGTCTTCATCCACTCGACCCTTGGGTCGACGGGTCGATCCGAAAGCGACAAGTTGTGAGTGCTGCAACTCAAGTTCTGTGGTTGCGCGTTGAAAGAATTCTTCGTCTTTGGGGTTTGACCCCGGCCAGCCGCCTTCGATCCAGTGCACTCCAAGATGGTCAAGTTGTCGCGCCACTTTGAGTTTGTCGTCCGACGACACCGAAATGCCTTCGAATTGAACTCCATCTCGCAGAGTCGTGTCGAAAATTTCAACCTTGGCAGGCCAGGATTCATCCCTAACGCCCTGGCGGTCTACCGACGGGCTGCTTTCCTCTGCGCTCATGGGGCCCCCTGAGAAAAATTGGCCATCATCGCTGTTGCGATTTCTTCGGTTGTTCCGCTACTCGGAATGCCTTCGCAGGCACTTCGAACAAGTCCAGCAGTTTCGTGATCACCTAGGAACTCAAGCATCATTGCACCGGACAAGACTGCTGCTGTCGGGTTCGCAAGCCCCTGACCGGCTATATCTGGGGCTGAACCATGCACTGGTTCAAATAGCGATGGAGCGGTCCGATCAGGATTGAGATTTGCCGATGATGCGAGGCCGATACCTCCGGCCACTGCTCCGCCAAGGTCGGTCAAGATGTCTCCAAATAGGTTGTCTGTAACAACGACGTCGTATCGGGTGGGGTCCTCCACAAAGTAAATGCATGCTGCGTCTACGTGGTTGTAGGCAGTTTCAACGTCGGGATAATCGCCCGATACATCTTGAAAAGTGCGTTCCCATAGATCCCCTGAGAATGTTAGGACGTTTGTTTTATGAACCAATGTGAGGTGTTTCCGGTCGCGACTTCGGGCTAGTTCGAATCCATAGCGAATGCAGCGCTCCGCTCCTTTTCGAGTGTTAACGGAACCTTGGGTGGCGATTTCGTCAGCTGTACCTTTACGAAGAAATCCTCCCTCACCCGCATAAGTACCTTCCGTGTTCTCTCTGATGACGACGAACTCGTGACCATCGGGAAGCACGAACGGCCTCAAATTGACGTACAAATCCAGTTCGAATCGAGCTTTTAAAAGCAAGCCTCGCTCTATCACTCCCGGTGGGACTTCGGGCGTACCGACTGCACCGAGCAAAATAGCGTCATATGCGCGTAGCTCCTCAAGCGTCTCGTCAGGCAGAACTACGCCGTCTTCGAGGTACCGGAACCCTCCTAGCCGAAAGTCGGTGGTCTCCAGGTCTGCGCCGGCGGCTCTCATTACTTCCAGTGCCACTGCGGTCACTTCCGGCCCAATGCCGTCTCCACCAATAACTGCGATCTTGTGTGGCACTTAGGTTCTCCTCATTCTGCTGGTTGGCGACAGGGCACACTGAATAGGTGGCCCCATAAAGGCAATGACCGCCCCCAAGGGACGGTCATTAGGCGCACACGGTAGCCGTGTGCGCTAAGAAATAATGATGGCGGTCAGGTTTGCCTTCACATCTTCTATTGTTGACAACTTCAAGCGCCACGTCAACCTGAACTACATAGCGCCGCTGTAGTTCGTACCTCTGTTGGATTCGATACGCTTTGGGAATGGCTGAATTGCATCATTTGTCTCCTGAGGCGCATGCTCGTCTCGCAGCCGAATTTAAGGACTTAACGACTCGCGGTCGCATAGACATTGCCGACAAGATCGAACAAGCGCGACTGCTGGGAGATCTCTCAGAAAACGGTGATTATCACGCGGCTAAAGAAGAGCAGGGGAAGATGGAGGGTCGAATCCTTCATCTGAGTTCAGTCTTAGAAAACTGCGAAATAGTGGAGCAAACATCAGATGAGTCGGTGACACCGGGTGTTGTGGTGGAGATCCGTTTCGAGGGGGACGACGTTACTGAAAAGTACCTCTTCGGTTCGATTGAGGAACGGCGCGATGATCTCGAAATTATTTCGCCGGGTTCCCCGATGGGTCAGGCTCTCGAAGGTGGCGTCGTAGGCGGAGTAGTCAAGTATGAAGCGGGAGCAGGCACTCTTTCCGTCGAAATCGTTTCGATAGAGGCCTGACGGGTTTATATGACCGGCGATGCTGCGATTGCCCCGAGGGAAGCCTCACACGAGGATGACCATCAAAACCGTCTCGTGCTGCCGCGAGGACGCCACTATGACCTTCAAGATCGGGGGAGAACCTTTGCCCGCGTTGTCGAAGCCCCTCCAGGCGCCCCGACAATTCTTTTGCTGCACGGGTGGACCGCAACCGCGGACTTGAACTGGTACAGCAGTTATCCAGCGCTGGAGGGCAAATACGGTGTAGTCGCGCTTGATCACCGGGGTCACGGCAGGGGAATTCGCTCTAAGAGGCCCTTCCGACTGACTGACTGCGCTGATGACGCTGTCGCTCTTTTGGACGAATTAGGCATAGAGAAGGTCATAGCCGTCGGCTATTCGATGGGTGGACCGATAGCTCAACTCATTTGGAGGCGCCACCCCGGTCGAGTGTTGGGTTTGGTGCTTTGCTCCACCGCTGCATCATTTAGCACCACAAAACAGGATCACGTGCGTTTCGCTGCAATCGGTACCTTGGCCCAAGCAGCAAGGGTGATACCTAGGGCCGTGCGTCAACTCATCGGCAGTCAACTTCTCACCGGTAAGTCAGGCAAAGATCTCCGTCAATGGGCAATCGGTGAGTTGCGTCGACACGATCCTCTAAAGCTGATCCAAGCAGGACATCGCATCGGACTTTTCGATAGTCGACGGTGGCTTCGTACAATTGACATCCCGGTGTCAGCGGTCGTTACAACTGAGGACGAGGTAGTCTCGGTATCGCGACAACGAGAAATGTTGGAAGTCATTCCCGGAGCAAGTAGCCATGAAATCGTCGGCAGTCACACCGTCTGCGTGGCACAGCCGGAAACATTCCGGGAGGCTCTTTTGTCAGCAATTTCCGATGTTGTCGAAAAGTCTCACTGGACCCAGAAGACAATTGACTGACACAGTGATGGACTATCTCCGGGGCTCGACACTACAAAACAAAGGGATTTAGATGGCCGGTAAGACTCTCAGCGACAAGGTGTGGGAACGTCACATAGTGAGAAGTGGTGATGGCTTACCTGATCTGCTGTACATAGACCTCCATCTAATTCATGAGGTCACTTCTCCGCAGGCTTTTGATGGTCTACGGATGAACGGTCGCACAGTTCGACGGCCAGATCTGACTGTTGCTACCGAAGATCACAATGTTCCCACCGAGGACATCCATCTTCCGATTGCTGATGAAATCAGCAAGAAACAGGTCGAAGTTCTGAGATCGAACTGCGAGGAGTTTGGTATCAGGTTGTATCCGATGGGCGATCCCGGGCAGGGGATCGTTCACGTCATAGGTCCTGAGAAAGGCCTCACGCTGCCGGGTATGACCGTGGTCTGCGGAGACAGCCACACATCGACTCACGGAGCGTTTGGGGCTTTAGCTTTCGGAATTGGCACGTCGGAAGTTGAGCACGTTTTGGCAAGCCAAACACTCCCTCAGACTCGGCCCGGAACGATGGCCATAAATCTGCACGGAGACGCTCCTGCTGGCGTCACCGCGAAAGACATCGTGTTGGCCGTCATTGGTCGAATAGGCACTGGTGGTGGCATTGGTCACATCATCGAATATCGCGGCTCTGCAATAGAGGCACTCTCGATGGAGGGGCGCATGACCGTGTGCAACATGTCCATAGAAGCCGGGGCCAAAGCAGGTCTCATCGCCCCTGACGAGGTGACCTTCACTTATTTGAAGGGTCGTCCGCATGCTCCACAGGAGGGTGACTGGGACGATGCTGTGGCCGACTGGACCGAATTAGCGACAGACGAAGGTGCGGTATTTGACAAGTCTGTGGATATTGACGCCGCGTCGCTTGAACCGCACGTGACTTGGGGCACCAACCCTGCACATGTCATACCGATTAGCGCACCTATACCCGGACCTGATGCCTATCCTGATCCGGTTGAGGCTGCTAGCGCCGAACGCGCTTTGGAGTACATGGGTTTGACCGCGGGCGCCAAACTCAGCGACGTCACAGTAGACACTGTCTTTATCGGTTCCTGCACAAACTCTCGCATTGAAGACCTTCGTCTGGCGTCGGAGGTCGCTCGCGGACGGACTGTTAAAGAGGGCGTTCGCACCCTAGTAGTACCCGGCTCTTTCGAAGTAAAGGCTCAGGCAGAAGCAGAAGGACTAGATCAAATTTTCATAGAGGCTGGCTTCGATTGGAGAGAACCGGGATGTTCCATGTGTTTGGCCATGAACCCGGACAAGCTGCAGCCGGGGGAACGTTCAGCATCGACATCTAATAGAAACTTTGAGGGTAGGCAGGGTCGAGGGGGAAGGACTCACCTTGTCTCGCCTGCAGTTGCCGCGGCTACCGCAATCGCCGGTACTTTCGTTACGCCCGCTGATTTGGACTGAAAGGAACGATGTATGCAAGCAGTTCGAGTACATGAAGGCCGCGCTGTCCCGCTAGATCGAAGCGATGTGGACACCGATCAGATCATTCCTAGCGATTGGCTCAAGCGGGTTGAGCGCACCGGATTTGGGAAAGGCCTGTTTTCCGAGTGGCGCGACGAGCGAGATTTCATTCTCAATGACGAGAACTACACCGGTGCTTCGATCTTGGTGGCGGGTTCTAATTTCGGCACCGGTTCCTCACGAGAGCACGCTGTCTGGGCGTTGATGGATTACGGATTCATGGCTGTTATTTCGCCAAGGTTCGGAGATATTTTCAGAAATAACGCAACAAAGAACGGTTTGATCCCTTGTCAAATCAGCGAAGAGGGTGCTTCCAAACTTAGAGAGGCTCTGCACGTTGATCCAGGTTTATCTGTAACTGTTGACGTCGAGCGATTGAAGGTGTTGGTACCAGCTATTGGCTTGGAGGAGGACTTTCCCATGGACGATGCTACGAGGGAACGTTTCCTTGAAGGCCTGGACGATATCGGTATAACCCTTCGAAGTCAGGACTCCATAGAGGGTTACGAATCGACCAGAGCAGCTTGGCTTCCAGATACCGGCTCATAAGAGCCAGACAAGTCCTACCCAAGTTCGATCAGCGAAGCTGACTGAATTCCGACCTCCGATTTCAAAGTTTCGAGGATGTCTTCCGCTACCGGATGGTCTGATGCCAGTGCCATTAACGCGTGGTCTCCGGCCCCGTCTCGGCCTAATCCCATGAATGAGATATTGACATCCGCCTTGCCGAGGAGAGTGCCGACAATGCCCATCATTCCCGGGCGATCATCGTTTCGAATTACCAATATGTGACTGGAAAGCGGCACTTCGACCGAGTAATCATCGATCATGACGATCCGCGGTTCGTTCCCCGAGCGAACGAGAGTCCCGGCTACGGCGTGGTCGCCAGCGCGCACTTCGATCAAGTTTCGGAATTCTCCAGCGTCTTGGGAACCGAAGTCGCGTATCTGGACACCCAACCGTGCGGCATGTTCAAAGCCATTAACGAACGTGATTGGATCGTTGGAGTGTTGGTTCAGGATCCCGCGAAGTGCTGCGAGCGCAATAATTTTCGTGTCATAGCCCCCGATCTCTCCAGCGACCTTGATTTCGATTTCGTCAGGTAGATCGGGAACTAAGCCACTGAAAAATGCACCGAGTCGCTCAGCGATTCCTAGGTACGGGCGCAAAGCGTCCGATGCTTCTTCGGCCGCGATGTTGACTGCAAACGGAACGAAGTCGCCGTCGAGAGCTAGGGCAACTTGTTCTGCAATGGTGATTCCAGCGCGGTCCTGTGCCTCGTTGGTACTTGCTCCTAAATGGGGTGTCACCAATACATCTTCGCGGCCAAAAAGGGGTGAATTCGATTTGGGCTCCGTATCAAACACGTCCAAGGCCGCCCCGGCTAGATGGCCACTCTCCAAAGCGTCGACTAGGTCGTCTTCTACGACCACACCACCTCTCGCGGCGTTGACTAGACGAGCGCCTGGTTTGAATTTCGCAAATCTCGCGGAATCGAACAGACCGATAGTCTCTGCTGTCTTCGGCAGGTGAACCGTGACAAAATCGGATCGGCCAAGTAAATGGTCAAGCTCAACCATTTCGGCGTTGACAGCCCGTGCCGATTCGGAACTAACGAACGGATCGAAAGCAAGGATCTGCACGTCGAAGCCTTTCAGGCGTTGAGCCACGAGTCTGCCCACTCTTCCAAGACCAACAATTCCAATGGTCTTATTCAGCAACTCGACACCGGTCCAAAGACTCCGTTCCCAGCGTCCTTCGACCAAGGCACCGTGCGCCTGAGCAACGTTGCGAGCCAAAGCAAGTAAAAGACCAACTGTATGTTCGGCTGCCGATACGACATTAGATTCGGGCGCGTTGCAGACCAGAATCCCGCGGGCGGTGGCCGTGGCGGTATCCACGTTGTCTAATCCAACTCCTGCTCGACCGATAACTTGCAGTTGAGGTGCTTGGTCGAGTAGCCGCGCATCGACCTTTGTAGCTGAACGCACGATCAGCGCATCTGCATCCGCAATTTCCCTTAACAGATCATGGGGCGACAGCCCGAGGGAAAGCGTCACATCGTGGCCCTTGGAACGCAGCAGTTCGATGCCTGCTTCGGATAGCTCTTCGGTGATCACCACACGGGCCATTTCAGCTATTCACCAGCTCACCTATGCGACTAATTCCGTCGACGAGGTCATCCAGCCCTAAAGCAAATGAAAACCGAGCGTAGCCCGGCGCTCCAAATGCTTCGCCGGGAACAAACGCCACTTTTGCCTCTTCTAGAACCAGAGTGGCCAGATCCATAGTCGTGTGGACTTCGCGCCCCGCTAGTTCACGACCTAGCAACCCGTCCATTGAGGGAAATGCGTAAAAGGCTCCTTCCGGCTCAAGGCAGCTAACGCCTTCGATCTCATTCAGCATTCGGTGGATGGTGACACGTCGTTCATCGAAGGCTTTCCGCATCGCCACCACGTCTTCGAGGCCTCCGCTCACCGCGGCAGTTGCCGCTACTTGAGCCACATTGCAGACGTTCGAAGTCGCATGACTCTGCATGTTGGTTGCGGCTTTGATGACGTCAAGAGGTCCGGCCATCCAACCGACACGCCATCCAGTCATTGCATAGGTCTTCGCTACACCGTTCAAAATCAAACATCGATCCATCACTTCCGGAATCACTGCGGGCATGGAGTGATGCTCTCTTTCGTCGTACACAAGGTGTTCATAGATCTCGTCGGTGATCACCCAAACGCCATTTTCGGCTGCCCAACTGCCGATAGCCGCTATTTCATCTCGGGAATAGACTGCACCCGTGGGGTTGGAGGGTGAGACAAAAACAAGTGCCTTAGTTTTGCTGGTTCTTGCAGCTTCCAGCTGCTCGACAGTTACCCGAAATCCTTGTTCCGCTCCTGCCAGCACCTCGACAGGAACTCCACCGAACATACGAATCGATTCGGGATAGGTGGTCCAATATGGGGCGGGGAGAATAATTTCGTCTCCGGGGTCCACCAGACTCATCATGGTGTTGAAAACGGCTTGTTTTCCGCCGTTGGTGACTAAGAATTGCGTCGGTTCGAGGTCCACACCGGAATCTCTCAGGGTCTTGCTCCTAAGAGCGTCTTTCAATTCGGGGAGCCCTCCGGCTGGTGAGTACCGGTGATATTTACTGTCCTGGCAGGCAGTTACCGCTGCATCGACAATGTGTGAGGGAGTAGGGAAATCAGGTTCTCCGGCGCCAAACCCAATCACATTCTGTCCCTCGGCTTTCATTGCCTTAGCTTTCGAGTCAACTGCAAGGGTGGCGGATTCGGCGATCTGTCCCACGGCGGACGAAATACGATTAGTCACGGATAGGCTCCTATGGGCTTGGGGCCTAGCTGAAATGGCCCACCGACATAGTGGCAGGCGATGAGCGCTACCGAAAATTCAATTTCTCTTCCCCCCGAATTACTTCCTGAAGATGGGCGGTTCGGTTCGGGCCCTTCTAAAGTCCGTGCGGATTCCCTTAAGACGCTTTTTGAGGCGGCTCCTACATATCTGGGTACTAGCCACCGACAAGACAACGTAAGAAAACACGTAGGCAGACTGCGATCCGGCCTCTCTACTTTGTTCGACCTACCGGACGGCTGGGAAATCATTCTCGGTAACGGGGGCACAACCTTGTTTTGGGATGCTGCGTCTTTTTCCCTGATCGACTCGTCAAGCCAGCACTTGACCTTCGGCGAATTCTCTTCCAAATTCCTCAAAGTTGTACAAGAAGCCCCGCACCTCGGTGAACCGGAGGTAATAAGCGGCGAACCCGGTTCTTGTCCGTCGCCGGTGGCATCAACGGTAGACACTTACGCCCTCACTCATAATGAAACCTCAACCGGTGTCACGGCGACTCTAAATCGTCCCAGTGAAGATGGTCTGGTGATAGTTGATGCCACCTCGGCAGCAGGAGCTATCTGTTGGAACCCACATGAGGTTGATTGCTATTACTTCGCCCCACAGAAAGCTTTGGCGTCTGACGGCGGTTTGTGGCTCGCTGCCTGCTCCCCTGCCGCTCTTCAAAGAATCGAGGGCTTATCTTCAAGTTCTCGTTGGGTTCCGGCCGGTTTGGATTTAGGCGTTGCACTCTCGAATTCTCGTCAAGATCAGACTTACAACACTCCCAGCCTCGCGACGATCTTTCTAGCTGCGGAAATGGTTGATTGGATTAATGACTCCGGTGGTCTTGGGTGGGCCGAGCAAAGGTGTGTGCGCAGCAGCGGCATTATTTACGACTGGGCAGAGCAACGTTCCTTCGCTCAACCATTTGTCGTTAACCCACTGGAACGCTCCCCTGTTGTGTGCACTGTTGACTTTGAGGGTGTCGACGCAGACACCATTAGTGCTGTTCTGCGAGCAAACGGCATTGTTGATACCGAGTCATATCGAAAACTTGGCCGAAATCAGTTGCGCTTAGCTACTTTCCCTGCCGTTGAACCCCATGATGTACAAGCTTTGTGTGCTTGCATCGATTATGTGGTCGATGCACTGGGATAGTGACCGTATGCCCCAATCTCTTGACTGGATTGAGAGTTCCCCGTTCAAGTTTGCGTAACGGATTTTGTCTAGTTGAGGTGCGCCTGCTCTGGGTGCACCGCCAAAAACCGCGCTGCTGACTTTTGTCGCGCTAAGACCCGACTCCAACAGTCCATCGGGTCAAGTAACAGTACGTCGTTCGTTGATTCAAAGGTCCACCAAGCGCCTTCTTCTATTTCAAATCCGAGTTGTCCAGGACTCCATCCTGAATAACCGATGAAATAACGGACCGAGGTTGCATCTATCTGATCCGGGTCTATATCCGCTTCAAGGTCGAGCATGGCGATTTGTTCTGTGACCTGAGTGGATCCCACCCATGCTGTCGACGTCGGAGCTAACGCCAAAAGCGCGTCTGGTTGAACTGGCCCTCCTGAGAAGATTCGGGACGGGCTACCCGTAGTAAGTGCCCAACCGGGAAGCACGCCATCTAACGAAGTTGTCGAAGGACGATTAAGGACAACCCCTAATGATCCTTCGAATCCGTGCTCAATCATTAGAACCACTGAGCGCCGAAAGTTCGGGTCCTCGAGCTGAGGCGTCGCGACTAGCAACGATCCTCGTTGGGGTTCCATCGTGGGCGTTACCAGTCGGTCCGTCATATCTGCCCAAGCTTCACCGTTGGAGATGTGACATGACGTCAGCGAGGTCCGGTTGGCCTAATTGACGTCGCCGCCAGATGCTTCAGTTACATCCTGTTTGCCAGCCGTGATCCAAGGCATCATCGCTCGGAGCTCGGCTCCTACCGCTTCGATTGGATGCTCCTTGCCTTCCTCCACCAGGCGTTTGTAGTTGGGCAATCCGCTGCGGTTTTCCTCAATCCACTCGTTGGCAAACGTTCCGTCCTGGATTTCTGCCAGTATGCGCTTCATTTCAGCGCGAGTTTCGTCGGTGATAATTCGCCGACCTCGCGTCAAATCTCCGTACTCAGCTGTGGTTGAAATCGAATACCGCATTCCGGCTATTCCGGCTTCATAAATGAAGTCCACTATGAGCTTCACTTCGTGAAGGGTTTCGAAATAAGCCGACTCGGGTTGGTAACCGGCTTCAACAAGGGTGTCGTACCCGGCGCGAATGAGTTCTGTAAGCCCGCCGCAAAGTACGACCTGTTCACCGAAAAGGTCTGTCTCTGTCTCTTCGGCGAATGTTGTTGTGAGTACTCCACCCCGAGTGCCACCAATCCCCTTCGCATAGGCCAAAGCATCATCCAAAGCGTTACCGGTCGCATCTTGGTGAATGGCGACTAGTGCGGGAACCCCTCCACCTTCGGCGTAGGTGCGTCGAACATTGTGGCCCGGGCCCTTTGGCGCAATCATCCAGACGTCAACATCATCTGGTGGTTGGATTTGATCAAAGTGAATGTTGAAACCGTGAGAAAACGCTACGGCATTCCCTCCTGACAGGTTCGGTGCTATGTGTTCGGAATAAATTGCGGCTTGCTCTGTATCTGGAAGAGCCATCATCATTATGTCCGCGCGTTCCGCGGCTGCGGCGATGCTCAAGACGGCAAGGCCTTCCGCTTCTGCTTTAGCAACTGACGACGATCCCTCCCGGAGGCCGACGACGACGTCAACGCCGCTGTCGCGGAGATTCAATGCGTGCGCGTGGCCTTGGGAGCCGTATCCCATGATTGCTACAGTTCGGCCAGCGAGGTGCCCCAAATCTGCATCGTCTTCGTAATAAATAGTTGCTGGCATCGATGTGCTCCTAATTGACAGCCGCTCTTCGGCTAGAGATTGGTTTGTTCCTTAATCTGATTTTGAGCCACCGAGGTGTCCCAACGCAATCCGACCTGTTCGTTGAAGCTCGACAATTCCGAATTTGCGCAATGCAGTCTCGCAGAGATCAAGTTCGTTTGGGTGTGCGTGGACGCTAATTATTGTCTGATCCTCGTTTGAATCGACTATCGAACCCCCAAATGGCTTAATTAGTTCTTGGAGAGCTTCGGAATCATTTGCTGTTAATCGCACCAACATGAGTTCTCGTTCAACCGAAGAAGCTGGCTGCAGCTCCGTGATTTCGAGGACGTTGACAAGCTTGTCGAGTTGTTTCGTTATCTGGGCCGCGTCGGTGTTGTGAACATCCACCACGATGCTGACTCTGCTCAGAGATGGGTCATCAGTCGGTGCTACTGCAAGGGAAAAAATATTGAAGCCTCGCCTGCTGAATAAACCGGCGATGCGAGCCAACACTCCAAATTTATTCTCGACCAGTACAGACAATGTGTGCAGGTTCGGTTGGTCGACGACTGACGCCTTCTCTGTCATGAGGGCGCCGTGCCTTTCGCCTTGGCGTCAGCGTCACCTTCGGGTCCAAGGATTATGTCGTCGTTTGAGCCTCCTGCGGGGACCATCGGATACACCTTTTCGAATGCGTCCACTCGAAAATCGATTACGACTGGGCGGTCGTTGATGGAATTGGCCTTTTCAATAGCGGCTACAACTTCTTCAGCTGACTCAACTCGAATGCCGGTGCAGCCCATCGCTTCGGCCCAACCGACGTAATCCGGATGATCGGGGCTCAGGTACACCTCGCTGTAGCGCTCATCGTAAAAAAGTTCCTGCCATTGGCGGACCATACCTAGATACGCATTATTGAGGATGGCTATTTTGACCGGAATATTCTCAGCTGCGGCCGTGATTAGTTCTTGAGCCGTCATTTGGAAACAGCCGTCGCCATCTACCGCCCAGACCATCTTGTCTGGTTGGCCGGCCTTTGCCCCTATAGCAGCGGGAACGGCAAAGCCCATGGTCCCCAATCCACCCGAGTTAACCCAGGTGTAGGGGTGGTCAAACTTCCAGAATTGACTTGCCCACATCTGATGTTGACCTACACCTGCCACCACAATCGTGTCGTCTGGGGTGTTATCTCGCAGTTGTTCTAGGACGTACTGCGGTTTGAGCGGAAAGCCACTATCGGGTTGTTCGTATTGCAACGGGTGTTGCTCTTGCCAGCCGCTAATAGTCGATTTCCATTCCGAACGGTCTGTCTCGGTCTCGTTCGAAGATTCATAGGCGGCGATCAGTGCCTGCAGGGCGACTTTGGCGTCACCTTGTATCGCTATATCTGGATGTCGGACTTTGCCATGTTCAGCGGGGTCAATATCGACGTGGATGATCTTGGCGTCCGGGGCAAAGAATTCGGTGTCGCCCGTAACTCTGTCATCAAAGCGGGCACCTAGGTTTATCAGCAGATCAGATTTTTGGAACGCTGTCACTGCGGTGTAATTTCCGTGCATCCCGGGCATGCCCAAACATCGAGGGTCACGGTCCGGGAACACCCCTCGAGCCATCAGAGTTGTCGCCACATGAATATCGGTTAGGTCGACGAACTTCTTGAGACTTGCGGCGGCACGAGCTTTCAACAGCCCCCCTCCGGCATAAATAACTGGTCTCTTGGCGGCGCGGATGAGCTTTACGGCGGCACTAATCTTTTCCGGATCAACATCATTAACGGGTCGGTATCCAGGAAGATCCAGTTCGTCTGGCCAGTACCACTCCATCATTTGGTTACTGACATCTTTGGGGACATCTATGAGGACTGGGCCTGGTCTTCCGGTCGTGGCTATGTGAAACGCCTCTTTGACTATCCTCGGAATGTCAGAGGGATCAGTCACTAGGTAGTTGTGTTTGGTGACGGCCATGGTGATGCCGGTCGTGTCGCACTCTTGAAAGGCATCGGAACCAATTGAGCCGAGGGCAACTTGCCCAGTGATCACAACCATAGGTATCGAGTCCATATAGGCGTCACAAAGTGGGGTCACGATGTTGGTCGCGGCTGGTCCGCTAGTAACTATCGCGACTCCTGGTTTACCTGTGACGTGCGCGTAGCCCTGCGCCATGTGACCCGCCCCTTGTTCATGTCGAACCAGAACATGTCGTATCTTCGAATCAAGAATCGGGTCGTACACTGGAAGGATTGCTCCGCCGGGAAGACCAAACATCACCTCTACATCGCTCATCTCGAGACTCTTTATGAGGGCCTGAGCGCCGGTCAGTTCCATCTGTCCTCTCCTAACAACGAATTATTTTGGGTGAGCTTTTGTGGGGCCCATAAACGGAAAAGGTCCCCGACGGGGACCATGAGTAAGCGGGATCGAACGACCCGCTTACGCGGGTACTACGAGAAAGCGATTAACCCAGGACTGGTCCGTGTGTGATCGCATTCAGCCATTTTGGCGGTGTCGGATGCCAGTCGCAACCTCAGAGGCCAGAACTCTCTGTGCTGTGGACATCTCGAAGGTAGATTCAACATCCAATGGCACGGCTTTCGAGCACCGCGCTCTTCGCTATTTTTGGGGCTATCGCCATCTTGGCGATCGCACTTTTTCAGACTTCTAACGACCGATCCCGTAGTTCTGTAACCCTCCGGGAGGAGATTTGGTGGCAATTTGACCCCAAAACATCGGCTGATTCTCGGGATTCTGTCGAATTCGAACGTTCCAACGAAAAATGTCCCGCGGGTATTCCGGCTCTACAGCCCATCCAAGTAGAGACACCCAATCTCGAATTGTCACTGTTTCTTGACTTGCCCGAAGCGACGTCTATTGCGTTCGTGAATGCCGACCGGGGCTTTGTTTCGGAGAGAACCGGTCGTGTCTTTGCCTTTGAATCGGGGCGACTGCTGGCCCATCCCGTAATTGATCTTTCTGCGGAAACAAGTTCCGAGATGGACCAAGGGCTTCTCGGTATGGCCCTCTCTCCTGACATGAGTTGGCTTTATCTCAATCGCACTGACTCGGCTGGTTCTAGCGTCGTGACGGCTCATGCAATCACTTCGGCTGAACATGAACTGGGACCTGCGGTCGAAATAATCGTCGTGGATCAGCCGTCCGCAATGCACAACGGTGGCGATCTTGCTTTTGACGATCGTGGACACTTGTATGCATCCTTCGGTGATGGCGGTGGTTTAGGCGATCCCTATGGCCAAGCACAGGATCTTTCGACTCCACTCGGATCTGTGCTGCGTCTCACGGTGGATCCGCTGGCTTGGCCCCCGCACAAACCTGCGTCGGGTAATCCAGATCTCGGCCCAGACTCTGATCCTCGAATCTGGGTCAACGGTGTCAGAAACCCTTTCCGGTTTTCTTTCGATGAGAGGACGGGAAATCTGTGGCTCACCGACCTGGGACAGCAGTGTGTCGAGGAGGTAACGATCCTGGCTCCATCGGACGGTGGGGCAAATCTGGGTTGGAATCTGGTTGAAGGTTCAAGACCTTTCTTGGGGCAGCCATCCGAGTCGTTAAGAGCTCCTGACTTCGAATATCGGCACGCTCGGGGGCGGTGTGCAATCATCGGAGGCTTGGTCCTGTATGACGCTCCTGACCCAATTCTCGAAGGTCGGTATCTGTTCAGCGATATGTGTGGCGGTCAGTTGATGGTCCTGGATCCGGGGCCTTCGAAAGAGGTATTTGAGCTTTCCTTGCGTGTAGATCAGCCGGTGGCTTTTGCTAGCGATCACAACAAGACTCCCTACGTCGTAGATCTGGCTAACGGAATCTGGCGCTTGACCACCTCTGGGTAACGCTCTGTTCCAATAGAACTCCAGAAGACTGGGTGCTACAAACTGTTGCAGCAGTTACGGACTGAGGTTTGCATGGCATCGATCGACAGCATCGAAGATATTGGCGTCCGTCATCGGTCACGACTGAACGCTGCCGACCTTTCGTCATGTGAGGCCCTGCTCGAAGCCGGATCTAATAGACGCGGACGGCGCATCATCGCCGAAACTGTGGGCGTTGCGGAAAATAGGGTGCTCGAATGGGTCAACAAGGCTGATTTGATGAGAATTGTCGGGGTCTCTACCCGTTACTCGCAGCTGCTAGAAGCCACCGGCATTGACTCAGTCCGTAAATTGCGAAAGTGCCGGCCGACCCAACTTCATCGCTCGCTTTTGACACAGATCTCTCAACGGCGGCAACTGGTCGGGCGAGCACCTTCCATCAACCAGGTGAGGCACTGGGTGAAGCAGGCCCGTAAGTTGCCTCAGCTAGTCAAGTAGTCGGCGCCGCGGGATTACCCTCGGCGTTGTTTGAGAATCGCGGCCACAGCTTTGCCGTCAGCTTGGCCCTTTGAGGCTTTCATAACCGCTCCAACGAATACGCCTTGGACCTTGTCCTCTCCCTCACAAAACTTTTCCCAAGCTTCGCTGTTCTCTTCTATTGCCGCGTCTACCAGTGCGTCGAGTTGTTCAGACTCCATTGACTCGAAGCCAAGATTTTGTGCGATTGATCCGGGATCAAGTCCGGTTGTCACCATCTCACCAAGAACTTGTTTGGTCTGGGTGGCAGTTAAGTCTCCCGATTCTTCCATTTGAACTAGTTCCACGAAATGAGCTGGATCCAGCTCGTCCGCTCCATCAATCGCAAGATTCTGAATGATGTGTGTGACGGCTCGTCTGGGGTCGGCTCCCTCGTCCACAGCACTGATCAAGAGCTGCGACATCCCCCGATTAACAATTGTTGCCGCCGTTTCCAGGTCTACACTCGCCACGTCTATGAGTCGGTCCCTCTTTTGTGCGGGAAGTTCAGGCATCGTGTCAGCGATTTCCTTGATCCACGCTGCATCAGGGTTTAACAACACAAGATCTGGCTCCGGGAAGTAACGGTAATCGTTCGCTTCCTCCTTGGATCGCAAGGTATGGGTTCTTCCGTCCTCTGACCAGTGTCGGGTCTCTTGGCTCGGCTCTGCCCCGGCCTCATAGAGGCCGATGTGTCGCTGAGCTTCATATGAGACGGCTCTTTGTAGCGAACGTAAGGAGTTGAGATTCTTTATCTCGCAGCGAGTCCGTAGCTCCTGTGATCCAGCTGGTCGTACGCTTACGTTCGCATCGACACGCATAGACCCCTCTTCCAGACGTGCCTCTGAGGCTTGGACCGCGATCAAGATTGCACGTAGCTCTTCAACATAGGCTCGTGCGTCTTCTGCCGATCTGATGTCGGGTTGCGAAACGATTTCCAACAACGGAACACCTGCTCGGTTGTAATCAACCAAAGCCTGATCGGCTCCGTGGATGCGCCCGTCTTCACCGCCAAGGTGAGTTGTCTTTCCCGCGTCTTCTTCCAGATGGGCCCGCTCGATTCCGATCCGGGTTCCGTTCGGGAGATTTAGTGATCCGTCCACGCAGATTGGCCGGTCATACTGGCTTACTTGATAGTCCTTAGGCATGTCGGGATAGAAGTAGTTCTTCCGGTGAAACACGGACGGCCTAATGTCGCAACCGAGTGCCAATCCAACGGTCATTGCCAATTCCACTGCCCGTCGATTTAGCACGGGTAACGAGCCAGGAAGGCCTAGACAGACAGGGGTGATATTGGTGTTCGGTGCATCGCCAAAGCGGTTCGGCGCGTGTGAGAACAACTTTGTCTTAGTCGCTAACTCGACGTGCACCTCCAACCCGACAACGGTTTCCCATTCGCTCATGATGCGCTCCTTGGCGGCGCCTGAGATTCAATGAAGGACGCTGCTTGGAACATCCTCGCCTCTTCTAGTTGTGGAGCCATAATTTGGACTCCGACTGGTAACCCATGATTGCCAGTTCCAAAGGGCACCGAGATCGCAGGATCGCCAACCAAGTTGCTCGGGATGGTGCACGTATCACAGCGGTACATAGTCATTGGATCCGACCGTTCACCGAACTTAAATGCAACCGATGGCGAGGTGGGCGATAGGAGGACGTCATGGTTCGCGTATGCGACATCAAAATCTCGCCGGGTGAGGGTTCGCACTTTCTGAGCCTTTCCGTAATATGCGTCGTAGTAGCCGGCGCTCAAAGCGAACGTGCCAAGCATTATGCGGGCCACCACTTCATCACCAAAACCGCTCCTTCGAGTAGCCGCATTCATGGCCGCCACGTCAGATCCCTCCGCTCTCATTCCGTAGCGAACGCCGTCGTATCGTGCGAGGTTGCTTGAAGCTTCTGCTGGTGCAATCAGGTAATAGGCCGTAAGTCCGTATTCGACCGCTGGCACCGAAACTGACTCAACGATGGCGCCACCTGTTGTGAGCGCATCTGCTACTTCGTGAACTCGCGTGACGACGTCTTCGTCGATACCTTCTAACAGTTCGCTGACTAACCCGACCCGCATTCCTTCGACGCCTCGATCAAGGTTGTCGGAAAGGCTCGGCATCGGAGATGGGATCGAAGTGCTATCTAGTGGGTCATGCCCTCCGATAGTTTCAAGCACTAACGCTGCGTCCGCGACGTTATTGGCGAGCGGCCCGATCTGATCAAACGACGACGCGAACGCTACAAGTCCATATCTACTAACGAGTCCATACGTTGGCTTCACTCCGACCACGCCGCATAACGCCGCCGGTTGTCGAATGGATCCGCCGGTATCGGATCCAAGAGCGATGGGCGTAAACCCTGCAGCTACCGCTGCGGCTGAACCTCCACTGGAGCCACCGGGGACCCGAGTGAGGTCATGGGGATTACGGGTCGGCCCAAAAGCTGAGTGCTCGGTGGAACTACCCATCGCGAATTCATCAAGGTTGGTCTTGCCGACAATCACCGCCCCAGCTGCACGCAGACGTTGCACAACCGTCGCGTCATAGGGCGGCTCCCAGCCTTCAAGAATCTTCGAAGAGCATGTGGTCGCAAGACCCCGGGTACACAGGTTGTCCTTCAAAGCGACGGGAACACCGGCGAGGGGGCCAGGGTCGCGTCCCGAGTCGACGATTTCGTCGATCTTCCCCGCTGTTTCTATAGCCACTTCGCGATCAACCAAATTGAACGCGTGGACGTCATCTTCCGACGCGTCAATTACTTGGAGGTATTCGTTCAAAGCTGCTGTAGCGCTTTGGCGAGAACGACGAATGTCTGCCGCTAGGTCTTTAGCTGAGTTCAAGATGATTCTCCCAAAATAGGGGGAACACGAAACTGGTTGTCAGACGCGTCTGGTGCTTGGTTCATTACATCGTGCGGCTCGATAGTCGGTCCGGTGACGTCATCCCTCAAAACATTCGTCAGCGGATAGGGATGTGACATCGGTTCGACAGAATCAAGATCCAGTGTCTCCAGTTGACCGGCATGATCAAGGATTTTCTCAAGATGTTCTGTGAAGTGGAGTAGCTCTCCATCGTTAAGGTCAATCCGCGCTAACGACGCTATGTGCGCTACGAGATCTTGTGAGAGGGAGTCTTTCATTGTGGTTTGTCTCCAGAGCAGTTCACATGTAGGGGTCGTTGACGCTTAGGGGTTGCTGCCACCAGTCTTCGGGTGATGGCTGCCAATCCTCAGCAGAAAGAGGATAGATGCAATCAACGGGACATGGATCAAGACATTTGTCGCATCCCGAACACAATTCCGGGAGAATTATGACGTCAATGCCATGGTTAAAAATTGCCCCAAAGTTGGGAGGACAGGCTCGCAGACAGGCGTCGCAGTTAATGCACTCTGACATGTCTATGTACATCGGCGCGTTGGGCCACTTCGGGTTACGTTCGCGATTCTCGATTCGCGAGAGTCGCGCTGGGCTGTTTCCCGATGCCATCTACCGAATTCTACGGGGCGCCATTGGTTACGGACCGGCAAGAACCCAATCAACTGAAGGTTATTGCTGGGAGGGCACCCACAAAAACACGGCGGCCCCAGGGGGCAACATGGTCCCGGCGGGCGGTTCGGACCCCTGAACTTCTTGTCCCGCACCGTCAATTGCGCCCAGCACAAGTCCAAGTTCAGCTAACCGCCGTTCTGCTTCAGGGACCGACAGGCCACGCATATCAGGTACCTCGCGGCGATCTGGGCCCGCTGAAACGGTGAGTGAGACAGTCGAGCCCCTATCGACAAGCGAGCCGGGCACTACGCCTTGTCCCATAACTGTGCCAGCCGGAACAGTTTCGGAGTTTTCCAGTTTCACTGGTTGGGCGATCGTGAGTCGAAGTTCCTCTAGTGCTTCCTCGGCGTTCTCACGGTCGAGCCCTACCAACTGTGGAACAGTTCGAGGCACAGGCCCTCCTGAAACAATCAGAACGGCGCGAGTGCCGGGTTCTCTGAGCGTCCCACCTAGCGCCGATTCACCATCGATCACGAGTTTGATCACTTCTCCTGGGGCGACGTTTTCGTCATAGAGAGGCTGGACCAGATCTACTTCGAAACCTTTGGTTTCAAGTCGCGCCGATGCGGCTTCGGTGGATAATCCGAGTACGAGCGGAGTCAGACGTAGACGCGGTCCACTCGCAACTTCGACGACAAGCATGGCTCCCTCTGCTAATCGACTCCCCGGTGAGGGCCATTGAGTAACAATTATTCCGCTCGGTAGTTCATCGGAGCGGACTTGATCTTCATCGAGAATCCATGACACTGAGTCTGCTATTGCTCTTACTTCACCAATGGTGCGACCCTCATAGCGCTCCACGACATAAGTCGACACTCCTTGAGGTCGCACGCTGCTGACCGCCCACGCTGTCCCGGCGGACAGCAGGGCGAGAACGACGAGGACCAGACCACCCAACTTCCAGACGGGCCGCCAGTACATCTGGTCTGTCTCGATCACCGAGTTGCTCTTAGCTCGCGGATTCACCCTTCCCATTGCCATCTGCTCAATAGGGCCGTCAGGAACGGTGATCGGAGCCGGCTTGATGAAGTTCGTAGCAGCGCCAACCAGTCCCTCCTCCAGCGCCGTGACGTCGCTTCGATACTCTGGGTCTACAGCAAGGGCTGATTCAAGTACAGCTTGCGCCGGTCCGAAAGCTTTGGCGACCTTGATTGTTGTTTCCCCTTCGGAGTTTCGATGGGGCTGATCAGTGGCAGCCTCTTGAGGGAACAACCCTCCAACGGCGGCTTGTAGGGTCACCGCCAGGGAGTAGACATCAGATTTGGGGGAATGGTTTCCCGAGATGGTCTCAGGTGCCGCGTAGTCTGACGACCGACCGGCAAACCCTGTACCCACGATCTCTAGTCGACCTTTTTCGGCTGCGACCAAGGCATTCGTTAGGTAGATCGCCGAAAGCTTGGGGTACCCATTTCTACCCAAGATCACATTGCTCGGGGAAATGTCGCCGTGGCATAAGCCCTGATCGTGGATAGCGGACAGGCCTTCAGCAAGCTCGAAGCCAAGTTTCACCGACTGTGCTGGGGTGAGTCGATACCCACCCTCCAAGAATGATTGCAGGCTAACCCCAGGGAAGTATTCAGTTACAACATATGCGCTGTCCTCGAAACGTCCCCAATTGAGAACTTGTTCCACGAATGGGTGCAACACCAAAGTCGCGGCCGCAGTATCTGCCACCAATTGTCTCGAGAATTCGACATCTTCTGAGATTGAAGCGTCCAAGATCTTCACTAAGACCTGCGTTTCATTTTCTAGGTCATGCGCAAGATACTCAGAGGAACTTTCAAGCTCACCATGCAAGGCGACGAGACGGTAACGATCGTCGAGGACTCGACCCGTGAAGTGTTCTGGCTCGCCTGTAAGCACAACCTGACAGTACCGCTACTCAGCGAATATCTGACGGCGCCGAATTTCAACGGCTGCCAGATTCAGCCATGATAGAGAGGTGGAAGAGCACAGAAAAGACGATCAATCCGCCAATCGTCGCCGTACCAACTGGACGCTGCGTAAGGGGGTCGCCTCTTCCCTGACGCTGTTGGTGGTTGCTTTATTGCTTTTAGTGGTTTGGATTGCTTCTTCGACTCGAGGTGCTCCCCAACCGATAACTTTGCCGACGGGGCTGCTGGCGGTGATCCCCCAAGAAGGAGCTCAGGCCCCGAAACAAACGATGGTTGGGGTTTCCCTCAGCCCCGGATGGCAACCGGCTCTGACAATCGATGGGGTCTCTATTCCGGATGCGCAACTAAGCGGGGGTACCCGACAACTCGGAGAGTTCTTCTTCACTCCGGGCGACGACATGGTTATTACTCAACTGCGACGGGGTCACATTTGCGCCCGGGTGATCGCTGTTCCAACCATTGATGTTGAGGTGGACAACATCGATCATCAGTGGTGTTGGACGTCTTTTTAGTAGGGCGGTTACGGCAACTCTCCTGTTTCAAGCAAGAGGCGCAGTTCTCTTTCCCCAATTACCGGCACACCTAGGTCTGCTGCCTTATCTAGTTTGGATTGTCCGGCTTCACCGCCTGCAACTAGGGCGTACGTACTCTTGGAAACACTCCCCGGGGATTTCCCACCGCGAGCGACAATTGCTTTCTTCGCTTCGTCGCGACTGACAAACCAGCCGTCTAAGGACCCTGTAACGACAACGGAACGACCTACCAACACTTGTGGTGCGTCTGTTTCACCATCTACCAAATCGAGTCGTACCCCGTTAGCCCTGAGCTTGCTGACAACGGACTGGTTATGGGCGTCAGAGAAGAAATCTTTGACGCTTTGAGCAATTACTGGGCCGATGCCAGAGATAGCTTCAATTTCACTCGTGTCGGCCTCGGCGATAGCTTCCATGTCGCCGAAGCGACGAGCGATGAGTTCGGCGGCGCTGGGACCGAGGTGTTCGATCCCCAAGCCAATCAGGACTCTGGCCAGCGGGCGGTCACGAGCTTCTTCTAGGGCCTTCATCAGATTGTTGACCAAAGTTTCATTGGAAGTGTCAGCTACCAAGAGCTGCAACAATTGAGCTTTGGTCAGCGCAAAGAGGTCACCTACGTCTCGTACGAGACCCTGTTCAACGAGACCCCGGACTGTTCGTTCACCTAGACCTTCGATATCCAGCGCGTTTCTGCTCGCAAAGTGGCTGATGCCTGTCTCTACGCGCGCAGCACAAGTCCGGTTGAGGCAGTACGTATTGGCATCACCGTGGGAACGCTCCAACGCCGATCCGCAACTCGGACAGGTTGTCGGAAAGGTCCACGGCTCTGATGCGACGGGACGTTCGTCTAGCACTGGACCTACCACTTCAGGAATGACGTCTCCGGCTTTGCGAACCACAACCATGTCTCCGGGTCGAACATTCTTGGCGGCAACCTGGTCCTGGTTGTGAAGTGTCGCCATGCTCACCGTTGAACCCCCTACAAATATGGGTTCGAGTACCGCGAAAGGTGTAGCACGTCCGGTGCGACCTATCGAAACGTCTATTCCTATGAGACGGGTGGTCTTTTCCTCGGGGGGGAATTTGAACGCTATAGCCCAGCGAGGAGCGCGACTCGTCGTCCCTAATGTTTCGCGTTGCGATAAGTCGGCCAACTTAACTACAACACCATCGATTTCATAGTCCGGTTCGTGGCGTTTCGCCATCCACTCTTCACAAAACTCTTGAACTTGGTCAAAGTCCGAAAATTCCCTGATTTCGGGATTGACGGGAAGCCCGAGTCGTTCGAGTAGAGCGAATGTTTCCTGAGAGGAGAGCATCGCCGGGCCGCCTACTACTTGCCCCAGTTGGTAGCTCCAGAACGCAAGATTTCTTGAGGCTGTGACCGCTGGGTCTTTTTGACGCAGACTCCCCGCAGCAGTATTTCTCGGGTTTGCGAAGGGCGCTTCACCGTTCTCCATCTGGGATCGGTTGAGTTCTTCGAAATGCGAAATGGGCAGATATACCTCGCCCCGGACTTCTAATACCTCAGGCGCATTCTTAATACGGTGGGGAATACCGCTGATTGTCAGGACGTTGTGTGTGACGTCTTCCCCGATTGTGCCGTTGCCTCGAGTCGCCGCCTGTATCAGTTCTCCATTTTCGTATCGGATAGAGACCGCTAGTCCATCGAATTTGAGTTCGCATACGAATCGGGGCGCATCGGATCGTTCTAGACCTTTCAAGACACGGTCGTGCCAAGCGTTGAGCTCCGCGAGATCCATGGCGTTATCCAGTGACATCATCGGAACTTGATGTTCAACCGGTGCGAACAGTTCATTGGGCGCTGATCCGATCGAAATGGTGGGTGAATCAGGGGTTAATAGATCTGGCCTGCGACCTTCAATTGCGATCAGTTCACGAAGCAGTTCGTCGTACACAGCATCGGGAACCATGGGCTCATCTCGCCCGTGGTAGGCCTCATCGTAAGCTGCGATCTGAATCCGTAGCTCAGCGGCACGATCATGATCTGGGTCAGGTTCATTCACGACAGTCCCGACTCTAGCTAGCCGAGAGCCCATGTTTTGTCGTTCTGACACATCAGTAGTTAGGTCAAATAGGCTTCCATGAGCCACGATTGTGGGGTGAAGATCAAAAATCCGCTCGCCATTTTCATCGTACTCTGGGCAGCGGTGCCGTTTTCTGTTGGTGCGGTTATTGATTCGGCCTTTGCCGATAGCACCGATCAACTCAAAACTTCACTCTCAATCGGAGTATGGATTTTGTGGGGTTTAGTGCTGGGGTCTTCGATTATTCGAAGGCCGTGGGGTTTAACGACGGTACGGGTTTTCGCTCCGACAACTGTCCCGGCCATCGTGGCGACGCACTGGTACGTGACCATCCCCAACGGCAATCTTGCTGTAGCACTCACGCATGCAGGTTTGGTGAGCCTGCTGGCCCTTTTGCCCGAGACAGGGAATCTGATGGTTGACGGTCTTAATTACGGGGACGAAAAACGATTCCTACTTCGCGTCCCTAGCGCGGTACTTGTTGGGCCATTGCCGTTGGTGTGGTCAATCGGTGTTTTCGGAACCTTTGCTGGTCCGATCCTCTTTGCTACAAACAGGTGGGTCTTCGGTCTGGTCTTGACTGTCGTGGGATGGCCCCTCGCGGCGTTCTCCATTAGATCGATGCATCAGTTGGCCCGCAGGTGGTTGGTTTTCGTGCCGAATGGATTGGTCATCCACGACTATCTGGCGACGCGCGAACCGTTTCTGCTTCGTCGCCAAGACATATCATCTCTTGGTCCCGCGGCGGCCGACGTGAATATCGACTCTGAGCGCCTAATAGATGTAAGCCAATTAGCCTTGGGTCCGGTGCTTCAAGTCGCCCTTCGGGGTGACGTAGAAGTGGTGCCGCGTTCCAGAGGCATCAGCGAAGTAAAGCGAGTCGAACAAATCTTGTTTGCTCCGACCCGCCCGGGGGCAGTACTTCGGGAAGCCCACCGTCGAAACTTGGTGCGCTGACATCTAGTTCGCCGTGGCTCCTCCGACTACGACATCATCAAGGTAAAACACGACGGCCTGACCTGGCGCTACTTTTCGACGAGCTTCAGTCCAATGCACGCTTCCATCAGAGTCCAAAAACGCTGGTGCGGGATCGCCGTGGGCACTTGTTTGAACCTCTATCGGTCCCACCTGTTCCTGACCGACCCAGATGTGGTCCCTCAGTTCTATAGTGTCAGAAAGAAGCTCTCTTGCGCTGCCTGCAACGACCCGTCGTGCCGGGACGTCAACTTCTACTGCGTAGGTTCGATTGACGTTTCCCCCAAGTTTGAGTCCTTTTCGTTGACCGATAGTTACCAACTCAACCGCATCAACACTCCCTAGGTTGTTGCCATTGACATCGACAACTTCGCCGACATGGAGGTCAAGCCTGTCGGACAAGAACGCACCGCGACCTTCCGACGCGGTGATGAAGCAAACGTCCTGGCTGTCTGGCTTCGAGGCAGACCGAAGGCCCAGTTCGTTGGCTAGCTCACGCACTTCTGTTTTCTTCATTTGTCCTACAGGGAACTCAAGTAACGACAAATCCTGTTCTGAAAGCATGTACAGAACGTAGGACTGGTCCTTCGCCAGATCAGATCCGCGTGCGAGTCGCAGTCCATTGTCGGTCGTGACGATTCTGGCGTGATGACCTGTGGCTACTAAATCAAAACCGAGCTTTCTGGCGCGACTCAGTAAGGCATCGAACTTTATGTGCCGGTTGCATTCAATACACGGATTTGGGGTGAGCCCTGCGGCATGGGCCTTCACGTAGGGTCCGACAACGTGTCGTTCAAATTCTTCACCGTAGTTGAAGACAAAGTGATCAATGTCAAGTTGTTGCGCGACCCGACGTGCGTCGTCTACGTCTGAAACTGAGCAACAGCCTTGATCTTGGGGTCCTCCCCAAAGTTTCAGAGTCACGCCGGTTATCTCGTGACCTTGCTGCTTCAAAAGGGCTGCTGAAACCGCGCTATCAACTCCCCCGGACATGGCTACAAGTACACGACTCATGACGATCCTCTGAGCTGTTCAACACATTGGGGAACGACTTCAAGGGCGTGTTCGATCTCCCAATCTTGGGTACACCACCCGAGCGAAAGTCGTAGCGAGCCCGCCGCCGCAGCTCTGTCCTTTCCCATTGCGGCTAGGACATGTGAAGGATCCATGGCACCTGAAGCACACGAAGCTGCTGCTGATGCCATGATCTCGTGCCGTTCGAGCAGAACCAGTAGAGCTTCACTTTCGATGCCTTCGATGACTACCTGCAATATACCCGCAGCCCTATGGGCTTTCGGGACGGTTCCATAGCAGTCCGGTATCGCCCCTGTGAGACCTTCTGCCAACCGCGAGGAGAGCGCTCCCAGTCTTTCAATCTCGCTCTTTCGTGATTCGTCGAGGCATTGGATAGCAGCTCCGAAAGCGACTATCCCAGCCGTGTTGTGGGTCCCACTTCTTCGTTCCGCTTCTTGTCCACCGCCAAGCAACTGCGGGGTTAAATTGACTTGGTTTCGAACCGCTAAAACGCCAACTCCTTTGGGCGCGCCAAATTTGTGGCCGCTAAGCGACATCATGTCGGCACGCTGGGCAGCTTTGGCAATATCGAGCCAGTTGATCGCTTGAACCGCGTCCGTGTGCAGCAGCGCTTGGGGCGCCCGTTGGTCGCGTAGTTCTGCTATGGGCTCAAGATCGATCATCCTGCCCGACTCGTTGTTCACCAACATGACGGATAGAACCGAAACCTCCTCATTAAGCAAAGTCTCAAGGTGTTCGAGATTTATGTCGCCTTCGGCGGTGACCTTGACGAAGCGCCCTTGGCGAGCCTGCACGGGATATAGCACCGCGTGATGTTCGGTTTCGGGACAGATGGCCGTGCCTTTGGGACCGCACGCCCCGCGGATCGCAAGATTGTCCGATTCGGTGCCTCCACTCGTAAAGACGATTCCATGGGGATCAAAACCGAGCGACGTCGCACATATCTCTCGTGCGTTGTCGATAGCTGTTCTAGACACGCGCGCCATTCGGTGGCCGCCGGATGGGTTGCCGAAATGCTCGGTCAGGTACGGCATCATTGAATCGATGACTAACTGCCTAACTGGAGTTGAAGCTGCACAGTCGAGGTATGCCGGGCGATTTAACTTCACGGTCTCCATCACCCCAAGGCTAGGCCCCAAATAAAGTGAGCGGCATGGAGCTGTCAAATTCGGTGAACTATCTCTGTTCAACTTACGGAGACGCCTTCGCCGACGTTTACGACGATTGGTATCAGCAGGTGACGGACGTCGAGGGAACGGCTGATTTGATCAGCGACTTGTCCGGTGGCTTGGAGGTGTTGGAGCTAGGCGTTGGAACTGGCCGTCTAGCGCTACCGATCGCTCGTAAAGGTGTCCCGGTTTCGGGAGTCGACGCTTCGCCCGCAATGCTCAAACGCCTGGCTGCACGCGACTCCGAGGGGCTCGTGCGTTCTCACCTTGCCGATATGGCCGAGTGGTTGCCTTCTGGGCCTTACAAGATAATTTTCTGTGCCTACAACACTTTCTTCAACCTGGTGGGAGACGACGACCAGGAGAGATGTCTGAGCCTCGTCAGTGACCGCTTGAGCGCCGATGGCTTGTTCATCATTGAGGCCTTTGTCCCGTCTAACTACTCCTATCTGCCGACCCGGGGCGTCGAGTCGCGTCATTTGTCCGATGCGACTGTGCTCAACATAACTATCCGAGAAAAGATGTCGGGGGTAGTCCGAGGCCAAAGCGTTCAGTTCGGGAACAACGGCGTCGTGCTCAGACCTTGGAGGATACGAATCAGAACCCCGGACGAATTGGACCAAATAGCGGCTATCCATGGCCTCAAGCTGCTTGAACGATGGCAGGACTGGAACCAAAGCACCTTTACTAGCAGCAGCGATCATCACATATCGGTCTACGCTTCAGCTAATTCCTAATTTCAGTTCGACCTCATGGAGGCGCGTGTAAATGGAGATTCGAGTCGTGATAGATCTCCCCGCGACTCCGTCCGAAGTCTGGACTTATTTACGCGACGTCACCAAGCACAGTGAATGGATGATGGACGCGTTAAGCGTTGAAATCACCTCAGAAACAACCGAAGGCCCTGGGCTGACGTTCGACTGTCTTACGGCAGTTGGCCCTTTCCGAGTTCGAGACCGGATGGAGGTCGTTGAATGGGACCCCGAGAGTGCGATGGGCGTCAAGCATTCGGGAATTGTGACTGGAATCGGTCGGTTCACTCTGTCGACGATTTCTGGAGGTACTCGATTCAGTTGGCACGAATCAATAGAGTTGCCGCTTCGTTTCGCAGGCAAACTCGGCGAGAGTGTGGCCAAACCAATCCTGACAGCGATCTGGCGTCGCAACCTCAGAACTCTTCGAAAGCGCATCATCCAACGGCAAGAGACCGGAACAGGTCTGGAACCAGGAGGGTTGATCGGCATTGGCTCAGAGTGGGAACTGCGCCACTACGGACCGGACCACGTGATCCGGACAAGCACCCACGGCTCGGACTTGTCGCGAGAGGCCGAGGCGTTGGAGACAGTGGGCTCTGCGGGGTTTCCAGCGCCAGAGCTGTCCGAACGGTTGACGCCATCTTCCATTGTTATAGAACGCATTGACGGTCCAACGATGTTGGAAGATCTCACGTCACGCCCATGGACACTAAACAGACACGCCAAGAATCTCGCCCGACTGCACAAGGCCTTGGGCAGTATCGGTGCTCCTTCCAGTTGGGAAGGCGTCAGCGAGGGTGAATCTGTAGTTCATTTAGATCTTCATCCGGGCAACATAAAGATGAGTAACGGCACGCCGGTAGTTCTGAACTGGGGTAGATCAGCCCGTGGCTCGTCATCATTCGACGCGGCGGTCACTTACGTCATTCTTCGAACCGCGGAATCGAGGAATAATCGTCTTGCTCGCTTGTTGATAAGCAGCTTGCGGAAGAGATTCGCAAATGTATTCATCAAGGAATTCGGCGTTACCGAAGTGTTGAGTCATGTGCGAGAAGCCGCCGAACTTCGTTTGTTGGACACCAATTTGTCCGTCGCTGAAAGGGAAGCGGTATTCGCTCTAGCCCGCGATGAACTTGATTAGTTCGATCACTCGTCGGCCATATCAATAAGGAGCGCTGCCGCTGTGTACGGATCAATGTCACGTTGAATTAGCTGCTGCCGCAGCTCCGCTGCATCGGACCCGTCCATAACTGCGGCAACGTTACGTTCGAGGCTTCGTTGGACAATTTCGGCCAGCTCGTTTTGTATCCGACTGTTACGACGGGCTGTTAGTTCGTCACTTGTTTCCAAGTATGAACGATGTTCGTTTACTGCTTTCCATAACTCGTCCGCCCCAGATTGATCGGTGGCCACAGTCATTAGTATTGGTGGTTCCCAATCGCCGAGCGACGACAACTCGAGCATCTGCTGAATGTCTCGACGGGTATCGTCCGCTCCTTTCCGATCAGACTTGTTGACTACAAAAATGTCAGCGACCTCCATCAGCCCTGCCTTGTTGGCTTGAACAGCGTCTCCCCATCCCGGGTTCACGACAACAATTGTTGTGTCCGCTGCTCCCGCTATGTCAACTTCCACTTGGCCAACGCCGACAGTTTCGATCAACACCCAAGGCCAGCCCAACGCATCGAGAACACGCACTGCTTGAGGCGTCGCGAGACTTAGACCGCCTAAATGTCCTCTAGTAGCCATCGATCGAATGTAGATTCCCTCGTCGGTCACGTGATCTTGCATTCGGACTCTGTCACCGAGGATCGCTCCTCCGGTAAACGGTGATGACGGATCAACTGCCAAAATCGCTAAGCGCTGATCCTCGGCGCGGACCACAGATGCAAGAACCGAAGTAAGACTTGACTTACCTGATCCGGGCGCCCCGGTCATCCCGATCGTGTATGCATTACCAACTTGGGGAAAAGTGTGGGATCCGACTAATCGAGCCTCATCGCCACCGCGCTCCACTAGGGACATGAGCCTGGCAAGCGCAAGACGCTGCCCCTCACGTGCTGCCTTAAATAAGGCGACGGGATCTGTGCTTAGCCGGTTCATCGAAGATGGTCGGTTAGCGGGCAACGACTCAAACCCGCGTAACTTGGGCACCAACCGACGAGAGCTTACCCGCCAAATCTTCGTATCCCCGATCGACATGATGTGCGTCTGAAATAACTGTCTCTCCGTCAGCCGCTAAACCTGCAATCACTAGGGCAGCTCCGGCTCTAATGTCATGTGCTCGAACAGGAGCTCCTGAAAGTCGCTCGACTCCACGCACCACAGCATGTCGCCCCTCTGCACGAATCTCAGCGCCCATTCGTACCAACTCGTCGATATATCGAAACCGTCCAGCAAAAATATTTTCTGTAACCATTCCCGCGCCGTGGGAGACACAAAGTGCCGTCACCAGGAACGGCTTGTAGTCCGTGGCCAGACCTGGGTACGGCAACGTTGAAATGTCTACAGCTTTCAGGCGATCGCGGACCTTGGCTTCAAGCCCCGAATCGTTCTCTTGACAGGCCATCCCCATTTCCTCCAGTTTGCGCAACAACATCTCCATGTGATCGGGGCGAGCACCTTGTAGCCGAAGTTCCCCTCCACAGACCGCTAACGCCGCCAGATACGTCGCTGCTTCAATCCGATCAGCGATCACTTCGTAGGTCACGGGACGTAGGACCGTGACACCTTCGATCCGAAGTCGAGATGTACCTATCCCATCGATTAGCGCGCCCATCTTTAGAAGGAAATTAGCTAGATCTCCAATTTCGGGTTCTCGCGCTGCATTCTCGATCACTGTCGTGCCTTCAGCCAGTACAGCGGCCATCAACAGATTTTCAGTCGCCCCCACCGAGGGAAACTCCAAGAACACCTCTGTGCCTAATAGCTGTTCCGCTCGGCCATTGATGTCTCCATGTTCGTAGGAGAATGTGGCTCCGAGTTGCTCAAGCCCTTGCAAGTGCATGTCAATAGGACGACTTCCAAAGTCATCTCCGCCCGGCATTGCCACTTGTGCCCGACCAATTCTGGACAACAACGGTCCCAAGACCACGATGGACGCTCTCATCCGCTCCACCAGACTGTATGGAGCAACGGGATCTATTTCGGCTGGCACATCAATATCGATCCGGTGACCTTCCCGTTGCACTCGGACCCCCATTGCCTCCAGCAATTCGATCATGATCGCGACATCGGTGATGTCCGGAACATTGAGTAGAGAAGTTGAACCCTCGGCCAACAGCGAAGCGGCCATCAGTTTCAGAGCGCTATTCTTCGCTCCGCCAATGCGGACCTCACCGTTTAAAGGTCCACTTCCCTGAACAAGGAATTTATCCACCCCTCCAGTATGTTCATCGAAGTGGCAAAGGACACATCACTCTTGTGGCTCATTTAGAAATTACTCACCGTGTCGATGATGAAGGGCTGAGACGCGTTCGCTCTCCTAGAACCGATTTGGTGCGCGAAAAGCAATCGGGAGATGACCTATTTTCCTTAGTTGACGGGCCTTTCGAGTTCTATGAGAGGTCCCTCGTCGTTGAATCAGGACCAAACGGCCATCTTGTCATCGAACGAATCGACTATCAGTTATCTATTCCGTGGTTCGGCCTTTTCTTCCGCTGGCCTGTCCGTCACGCTCTCCGAAACCGTCGTGAAGACGCCACTACTCCATTTTGGGCACCTCCTGACCATCTGGGTAAGCGAGCAACACATGTTTTCGCCACCTTGTGCGCCATTGCTCTTCTTTCGGGATTCCTCTCCAATGCTCCAGCCGAAACGCATACCTACGCTGCTGACGAGTTCATGGTGGACCAGCTGAGCCAGGGATTTCTCGGTGCGGTTGTCCGCGTAGGTACTTTGCTCGCAATCGGCTTCGCTATTTTGGCCGACCGTCACGGGCGCAGAAAATTGTTGACTCTAGCTATTGCGTTCGGAATCGCATTTTCTTGTGCCGCCGCATTGGCCCCTTCGATCGGAATTTTCGCTGCCTGCTTGGTAATCGTCAGAACTTCCAACGCAACTCTCGCCGCACTGATCGTGGTCTTTGCTCTCGAGGAACTACCCGCCGGAAGCCGGGCGTGGGGACTTTCCGTGCTTGGTCTTTCGGCTGCCTTGGGAGCCGGGGTAGTCGTGTGGGCGCAACCAGTCGCGGGTTTCGCGGAGTGGTCTTGGCGACTGATATTCGTGATTCCGGTGCTGATGATTCCTCTCATCGCAAATGCGGTTCGTCAACTCCCTGAAAGCCGTCGATTCGTGCAACACGTAGCGGGTCTCAAGTTGAGAAGCTATTGGAAACGTCTCGCACTGCTAGGGGGAACCTATTTCTTACTCGGTTTATTCCTTTCGCCTATCGATTGGTTCAGAAACGAATATTTGAGGGACGAGCATGGCTATAGCGCGCTACAGGTAAGCCTCTTCATCATCACTACCGCGACGCCGGGCGGGATCGGCTTGTATCTTGCGGGACGTATAGCGGACATACGTGGCAGACGAATTGTTGTGGGAGTAGCAGCAGTTGTTGGACTGGGGTTCACCACCATCTTCTTCAACTCATCGGGGATTTGGCTATGGCCCCTAGCGTTGACTGCTATCACAGTCGCGAGCGGTCTCTTACCGGCTCTGGGGGTGTACCGAGCTGAAATGTTTCCGACCGCCGTTCGAGCTCGCGCTGCGACAATCGCTGGTGCCATCGGAGTGGTGGGAGGCTCGATTGGCATATTGGCCGCTGGGTGGATGCGCGTCCGTTGGGGGTCTTTTGGACCAGCCATGACAATCCTTTGGGCGGGTCCGTTGCTTGCCGCTGCTCTTGTCTGGAGGAGATTTCACGAAGGGACCCGACGGGAGCTAGAGGCTCTAAACCCAGAAGATCGGATGCCATAGACTTTCAGGTCATATTGTCCTGCGACAGAGCTGAAACCCATAGATTCACAGTGTCCACAATTGCTGCGATATGAACTCGGCTTGACGGGTCGTGGCGCCCACCTTCTAGGAATTGGGTCGAAACTTTGCCCCTTATTTGCATCACGTATCGTTCAAATTCCTCGGGTGATCCAAAAGGGTCATTATTTCCTGAGACAAAGAGTGTGGGGACTTCGATGTCTGCGAAATGTTCCACACGAAGTTTCTCTGAATGAGCCGGGGGGTGGAGAGGATAGCTAAGGAGAAGTAAACCAGCGGCGGGCATACCTTCGGCCACAGCCATTGAACAGATGCGGCCCCCCATGGAGCGGCCTCCGAAGGCCAAGGCATTTGGGTCACACCCCACTTCATCCGCTAGTCGTTCATTATCCTCCAACAGCTCGGCGACGAGCTTCGGCGCTCGGGGAGGGGGCCGTTTACCCTGGCGACGGTAGGAAAATTCATGTCTGAGCACAGGTAGAGGGGCCAATGATTCTTCCAACGCGAGGAGGGTCGGGTGTTCTTTGGTGCCGCCGGCGCCGGGCAAAAGTACCAATCCTTCAATGATCGACACGGAGACTCCTCATGTGGGCAGAATAGGTGTCACAACGGTTGAGAGGTGCCATATAGATGACGACGGGCGAATTAGGAAATGGAACAATATTGACGGCAATCGTCGACGGCGTTGGCGTGATCACCCTCAACCGTCCAGAAGTTAGAAACGCCTTAAGCAGCGAACTCCTAGGGGCTTTACCCGTAGCGATGCTTTCGCTGGACCAAAATCCCGACGTCGATGTGCTGGTCCTTACCGGAACTGATCCGGCATTCTGCGCCGGCCTCGACTTAAGAGAATTGGGTGATTCTGGCGGCAACATAAGCCCAGATTCCTCACCTGAACCCGAAGGTCCTTTCCCGGAACGATCTAAACCTTTGATCGGCGCCATTAATGGCGTAGCTGTGACAGGAGGGCTGGAGCTCGCGCTCGCATGCGATTTTCTTGTCGCATCAGATCGCGCGAGCTTCGCCGATACTCACGCTCGAGTAGGGGTCATGCCCGGTTGGGGACTGAGCGTCCTTTTGCCTCAAGCAATCGGAGTTCGACGAGCACGAGAGATGAGTCTTACTGGCAACTACGTCGACGCAGCAACTGCCGCTCAATGGGGTTTAGTGAACCATGTCGTGTCACACGACGTACTGCTAGAAACAGTGCATTCACTCGCTTTAGATATTCGCTCTAACGACCAGCTGGGAGTGCAGCAGATGCTCGAGACTTATTCTCGAACCGCTAACACAACAGTCGCTGAAGGTTGGAAAATAGAGGCGTCGATGGGAAGCGAATGGCTAAGGAACACCGAATTCAAACCTGAAAAGGTGGCGCAGCGTCGAGCAGATATACAGAGTCGAGGCCGCGATCAGAACAGGCCATAAGTTAGTTCCGACGAGTGTCGATCATTCGGACAATCCGGTCCGCTATCTCCAGGCTGGCCGTAGCTGCGGGACTGGGTGCGTTCAGCACGTGCAGACTGTTTTTCGCTTGAGTAATTGAAAAATCATCAAGCAGCGCCCCCTCGGCATCCATGGCCTGCGCTCGCACTCCTGCAGGACTCTCTTCAAGGTCATTGGAACTAACGTCGGGAACTAAACGCTGTAGGGCTCGCACAAAGGCCGATTTGCTAATCGAGCGCCATACTTCTCCGGTTCCTGTTCGCCAATATTTGCGGGCTAGTTTCCACAAACCCCGATTCGTTAGGTGCTCCATCACTTGACGAGTCTTGATGTCTCGCCATGTGTATCCCTCTCGCGCAAGCGCCAGTACAGCATTCGGACCGGCGTGAACGGAACCGTCGATCATACGAGTTAAGTGAACTCCCAAAAAAGGAAAACTGGGATCCGGTACCGGATAGATCAATCCCCGAACCAGGTGGCGGCGTTCAGGAACCACCTCGTAGTATTCACCTCGAAAGGGAACTATTCGGTTGCCGTTCGAAGCACTGACCATCTCAGCTACCTGGTCACTTCTAAGCCCAGCGCAATTCACTACAAGGTCAGCGAGGATTTCGCCCCTAGAGCTGGATAAGCGAGCACCTTCAGAAGATTCCTCTATACCCAGCAGCGTTGTCTCATATATTACTCTGCCCCCTTCAGCCTCTATTTCGGTGCTCAATGCGTCACACACCGCGGAGTAAGAGACAATTCCAGTGGAAGGAACATGCAGAGCTTCGATACCGGCGCAGTAGGGTTCAATTTCTGATAGCCGGGATTTGTCGATGAGTTCCGCTTTTAGGCCGTTCTGATCGGCTCTGGTTCGTAATGCTCGAAGGCGATCTATCTCATCGCTGCCGGTAGCTACTATGACCTTCCCACACACTTCGTACCTAATACCGCGTTCCTCACAAAATGCCACCATGGCGCTGCGACCAGCGACCGCTAGTTCTGCCTTCATGGATCCCGGCGTGTAATAAATTCCCGAGTGAAGCACACCAGAGTTACGGCCGGTCTGATGATGAGCCGCCCCAGATTCTCGTTCAATTACTAGTACCGACGCTCCAGGGTGCTGAGCGAGATAGCGATGCGCTGTTGCTAGCCCGATGATGCCTGCTCCGACAATCACTACATCCGCATGGTCAATATTCAACGACTACGCACTCCTTCGGTCAAGAAGGATATTGCGGGCCGCCGTTAACGTCTCGATACGGCTTCCCGCGTCTTCTGCCGACCCGCCATGGTCTGGGTGCGCGTTTCGCAGAAGACGTCGAAAGGTACGCCGCACTAGCCGCGAATCTGGCAAGTTTTCAGTCTGTTGTTGAGGAAACCCGAGTATCCCGAGGGCCCACACTATTGGATCTACGTCGACGCGTGAGTCCCAAGTTCCTTTGGGTAGGTCACCGGAAAGGTATCGCAACAAGTCGTCGTGGTCATGGCCTTGCCATCTTCTGGCAGAACGCAGCAAGGTCAACAAAGCCCTTCGGGTGTCTCCAGGCTGATCACTAGCACGATAAAGGGCTGCCAATATGTGCGGTTCGGGACGATCGCCGGGCGCTAAGTCCAACGACATCCGACCGTTTGTGGCGGTAACAAGTCGATGGGTGGAACGCGTCAGGCCGATGCGGTCCCTCTGCAGTCGATGTCGAAGACGAGGTTGAGGAATTCGAGCACCGACTTCCAGCAGATTCAACAGTGCGGTCAAGTCATTGTTCTCCTCATCTCCGAGCTGTTGGGCGTAGACAGCTACCACCGCTCCGAGCAACAGTCCGCCAGGGCCGGGTTGAGGTTCAAACTTCAGTTGATCTTCGCCCAACGCCACGCGACGCGTTGGAACCGCCGGCCGAGAATGCCAAACGTTGAGCTCAGCCAAAATCACTCTATGGACGCTACTAGGCGAAGTATCAACAGACTCATACTTGTTGCTCTCGAGGGGCTAGGGTCACTTTGCATGGCTGATTCACATTCTGAGCTTCCTGATCGCAACCTCGCACTCGAATTGGTACGTACCACCGAGGCCGCGGCTTTGGCTGCTGCTCGATGGATGGGTAGAGGCGACAAGGAGGGAGCAGATGGTGCTGCCGTCGACGCTATGAGAATCATTCTGGGTTCAGTTCCCATGGACGGTTTTGTGGTTATAGGTGAGGGCGAGAAGGACGAAGCTCCGATGCTGTACAACGGGGAAGCCATTGGTGACGGCACAGGGGCAAAAACCGATATAGCGGTCGACCCGATAGATGGGACCACACTGACGTCACTCGGTCGCGGTAACGCGATTTCGGTTATCGCTGTCGCTCCCCGGGGGACAATGTTCGACCCTGGGCCTTGCGTCTATATGGAAAAGATCGCCGTAGGTCCAAAGTCAAAGGGTTTAGTGTCAATCGACAAAAGCCCGACCGAGAATTTAGCGGCAATTGCTCAAGCGACCGGTAGAGGGGTTCGTGACTTGACGGCGGTCATTCTTGACCGTGATAGACACGCTGAACTAATTGATGAAGTTCGTCAAAGCGGAGCCCGAATTCGCCTAATACCTGATGGCGACGTGGCTGGTGCCATAGCGACAGCCACAAGCGACGGGGCAGATGTGCTCTTTGGGGTAGGAGGAACTCCCGAAGGAGTAATTTCCGCTGCTGCACTGAAGTGTCTCGGTGGAGAAATGCAAGGGAAGCTTTGGCCAAGGAACCGAAGTGAACGGCAGGCAGCAGTTGATGCCGGATATGACCTCGATCGCGTTCTTCATACAGACGACCTCATTCGATCTGACGATGTATTTTTCGCGGCCACAGGTATCACCGATGGCGAATTGCTGCGCGGCATCCGATTTACAGCTGAGGGCGCTATTTCGGACTCTCTGGTGATGAGGTCGCAAAGTGGAACGGTGCGCCGCATCGAAGCGACACACAACATCGCTAAATTGAGCGAATTTTCTTCGGTGGATTTCACCTAACAAGTTCTGCCACCACGGAATCTGAGCAGGTCCTCACCTTCTTCGGCCCTATGCTCACTCCTATGGTCCAACCAAACGACTTAGAAGAAGGCACAGCCCAGCAACTCGACTTCAACAAAATCAGTGCAATCGGCCGAGACGGGCACCAAGTCATTCCCGTAGTTCTTCAAGAGGTCGACTCAGGCGACGTGTTATTCGTGGGTTACGCCAACGAAGAGGCTCTGCGCATGACTCTCGAACTCAGAAGCGCGGTGCTCTATTCGACTTCTCGAAATGAGATCTGGCACAAGGGTGCCACTTCGGGAGACACCTTGTCTCTAGTAGACGTTCGTGTTAACTGCGAACAGAACTCGCTGCTGTACCGAGTGAGGCGCGAGGGGCGAGGGGCTTGCCACACGCTGGGGTTTGACGGCTCGAGCAGATCGGGTTGTTATTACCGCGCGGTCGTTGGCAACGACGAATTGATGTTTGTCCAGTAACCCTTTAAACCGATCCGAAATGGTACTCGCGGAAAGTTAGTTAGCTCCGGCTACTTGGATCCGAGTTTCCGCCCACTTCTTCGCGGTGGCAGCTTCAGTATCATCGTCATCGGAGGCCAGCGCTTGATCGGCCGCTTGTAGGTCCGCTCGGGCTTCTTCGACGTCGATATCTTGAGCAGCCATAGCGTCATCACTGAGAATGGTGACAGCGTTGGCACTCACTTCTACAAAGCCACCGTTGATTGCTAGCGAGACGACACCATCGTCAGCCCAAAGTTGTGTTTGACCGATATCAAGAGCGCCAATGAACGGCGCATGGTTGTCAAGGAAGGCGATATCTCCGTCAACGGTACGGGTGACGACTTGAGAACATTCCCCTGAGAAAAGCACCGCTTCGGGTGAGACAAGTTCAACTTGCATATATCAGCCTCACTTACCAATCAAGACTGTTCTAATTCGCGGGCCTTAGCCATCGCCGATTCTGCGTTACCGACATTTAGGAAGGCTTGTTCAGGAAGGTGATCGAGATCACCGTTGCACAACATTTCGAACGATTCAATGGTTTCCTCAATCGGCACGAAAATTCCTGGCATGCCTGTAAACACTTCGGCAACGAAGAATGGCTGAGACAGGAATCGCTGAATCTTTCGAGCTCGATCAACTGTGATCCTGTCCTCTTCGGATAGTTCATCGAGACCAAGAATGGCGATGATGTCTTGAAGTTCTTTGTACCGCTGCAAGATCTCTTGGACCCGACGAGCCACCGCGTAGTGCCTGTCTCCTACGACCTCAGGAGTGAGAATCGTTGAGGTAGACGCCAACGGATCCACCGCCGGATAAATACCCAACGATGCAATTTGACGACTTAGTTCAGTCGTCGCATCCAGGTGCGTGAACGTAGTGAACGGCGCAGGGTCGGTGTAGTCGTCAGCTGGTACATAAACAGCCTGAAGCGACGTGATCGAGTGGCCTGATGTGGACGTAATTCTTTCCTGTAATTCCCCCATCTCATCGGCGAGGTTGGGCTGATATCCCACAGCTGATGGCATACGGCCCAGCAGTGTCGATACTTCTGATCCCGCTTGAACGAAACGGAAGATGTTGTCCACGAAAAGGAGCACTTCTTGACCCTGAACATCTCGGAAATACTCGGCCATCGTCAATGCCGAAAGCGCTACACGGAGCCGCACTCCAGGAGGCTCATCCATTTGTCCAAAGACCAGGGCGGTCTTTTCAAGCACCCCTGACTCTTCCATTTCGAGGTAGAGGTCGGTTCCTTCACGGGTGCGTTCGCCTACACCAGCAAAAACCGATACGCCACCGTGCTGCGAGGCAACCCGGTTGATCATCTCAGTAATGAGAACTGTTTTGCCTACACCAGCTCCCCCGAACAATCCGATTTTTCCACCTTCCAAATATGGTTCTAAAAGGTCAATGACCTTAATACCCGATTCGAAAAGCTTTGCTTTGGGTTCCAGGGTGTCAAAGTCGGGCGCATCTCGATGGATTTCCCACCGGTCGGGCACTTCCCCAATGTCATCGGTGTCAAGAGGTTCACCCAACACGTTAAAGATGTGGCCCAGCACGTTGTCGCCAACTGGTACTGCAATTCCTCTGCCCGTGTTTCGTACTACAGCACCGCGCGTCAACCCGTCGGTGGCCTTCATGCAAACAACGCGTACTTTACCCTCACCGATTTGCTGCGCAA
>PBKA01000018.1 GCA_002721305.1 Acidimicrobiaceae bacterium
GCCGTTTATTCCCAACGGAAAACAACTTAGTTACCCGTGGGTCATTCATCAAGTCGAACTGATAGATACTTTTGATCTATTTTATAGATCAAAATAGGATTTCGGGTACCCTCATGAAATGGAACTGAAACAACTCGATGCACTCGCAGCCGTAGCCGAGCATGGTCGCTTCTCCGCAGCCGCTCGGGCCTTAGATACCGTTCAATCCAACATCTCAACTCACATCGCGCGCCTTGAAGACGATCTCGGCGCAATTCTGGTCGATCGAAGCGCCGGGCAGTTGACACCCGAGGGTCAAGTCGTCCTAACAAGAGCACGCCGAATAAACACGGAATTGGCTGCTCTCCGAGACGACGTCACCTCCATGACCTCTCGGGTAACCGGCCAGGTCCGAATCGGGATTATCGGCACAACCGGTCGCTGGCTGCTACCACCACTACTTGATGAACTCAGCCGAAGCTTTCCCGACGTCATGACAACCGTTATCGATTCCACCACCACAGCACTGGTCCCGTTGCTCGAACACGGCGACCTCGACCTAACTGTCATCAACACCCCACTCCAGCACGACGAAATATTCACCAGCCCGCTGTTTGATGAACAATTGGTCGTAATCGCCCCAGAAGGGCATCCTCTGGGTGTCAGTGGCGATAGGCCCATTCATATCAGCGAACTTGAGGAACATGAACTCCTGCTCAGCCCACCCGGGTCCAACCTGCGGGAGTTAATTGACGACAAGGCACGCGCCGAAAGAGTGACATTGCGAACAGTGGCAGAATTGGATGGCATTCGCCTAGCCGCGACACTCGCCTTTCAGGGCTACGCACCGGCAATAGTGCCCGTGACAGCGATTCCCGCCTGGATCGGGCGTGGTAAGTGGTCAGTGTTGTCGCTGCAGGAAATGCCTCCACGGCACGTGGGCTTAGCCGTTCGACGTCGCGGAATGCTTTCCGCACCAGCGTCAGCAACCCGCGATGTGCTGAGACGAGTGGTTCGAGATCTAGCTCCGACAATTGACGGCCTTACCGCTGTTTAACGCGGTTTACATCTAACTGCACTACCGGGCCACCGAACGCGCCTACGCTCATCATTGTGACGGACCCCATCGCTCTTCAGCTACGTCAAGGAACCCCGGCTCACGCAGTGGCTGGTGTGCACAATCTCGATGGTCGCCCAGTCATGCTCATCCGTGCTGAAGACCCAGAGCATCGCGGGGCACTCACACCCGACGATGGCGATACCCTCACCGCCGCCGCAGCTCTAGCACTCGAAAAGCATCTACCCATAGTCCTACTCCTTGCTTCGTCGGGAGCGGACGCCAACCACGGAGTCGCTGCCCTAGACGGTTGGGGCCGCGCGGCCCGAGTGCTCGCTAAAGCGTCGGGTGTGGTGCCAATCTTGGCGGGTGTAACCGGTCCCGCCGTCTCTGGAACTGCTCTGTTGATCGGTCTCGCAGACGTCGTAATAATGGCCGAAGACGCCTATGCATTCGTGAGCGGGCCCGTTCCTGTGCAGCAAATGACGGGTGTGAGAGTAGACGTTGAAGAATTAGGTGGAGCGTCAGTTCACTATCGAGATACCGGCGCGGCGAGCATCATTGTGTCTCACGATGACGTGCTCCCCACCATTGGCGACATTCTTCGCTTTCTTCCCGACCACAACGAAAATGAACCACCACTTCTGGCCACAGCCGACCCCGTCGACCGAGCAATCCCCGAAGCCTTGGATCTTCTTCCGGACACACCCACAGGTTCCTATGACGTCAGGAACGTCATCCGTTTAGTGGTCGATGACGAGGAATTCTTAGAGCTGCGAGGAGGTTGGGCGCAAAACCTAGTCACCGGATTAGCAAGCATCGGGGGAAGACCAGTCGGAGTCGTAGCTAACCAACCAATGGCGATTGCGGGAACCCTCGACATACCGGCCTCCCAAAAGGGCGCTCGTTTCGTGACGATGTGCGACGCTTTCAACTTACCCATCATCACCTTTGTCGATACGCCCGGGTTTTACCCCGGAAAAGACTTGGAGTGGCGGGGCATGATCCGCCATGGAGCACAAATGGCGTTTGCCTACGCAAGGGCGACAGTGCCACGCATTTCTGTTGTTTTGAGGAAGTCTTATGGCGGGGCGTTCATCGTCATGGACTCAAAAACGATGGGAAACGATGCTTACCTCGCTTGGCCCACAGCTGAGATAGCCGTGATGGGAGCCACCCAAGCAGCACAGATTCTTCAGCGCGGTGAATCAGAAGAAGCCATTGCAACCTGGATCGAAGATTACGAGCAGACCTACCTAAATCCCTACGTCGGAGCAGAACGCGGATTCGTCGACGCGGTGATAGACCCCTCCAATACACGCAAAGAGTTGGCCGACCTCGTCGAACTTTTCAGTTCAAAGCGCGAACGACTTCCCCGTCGAAGACACGACAACTCCCCGCTCTAAACCGATCGAAGCCACCGCCTCCGAGGTTTCTTGGCCATTATTAACGAACCTCTCGCAAATCTGGCCCGCGGAAAGAGGCGAAACGCTTCAAGTTGAGGTACGGTCCGGGCTGGGGTTTATTGAGCCGTGCAATGGCGCACCTCAGGGCTTAACCCCTTTGTGGATATACAAGACGTACAGAATATAGGGGAATGAGCGTGTCCGAAGAGTCCTTCACAATCACAGACAACCGAAGTGGGGAGAGCGTCACAGTGCCAATTGTGGACGGCACTATCTCGTCGGCAGCTCTTCGCGAGTTGGACAAAGGCATGTGGTTTTATGACCCGGCTTACATGTCAACGGCGAACTGCAACAGCCAGATCACCTATATCGACGGTGGAAACGGAATCCTTCGGTACCGCGGCTATCCCATCGAACAACTCGCCGAACACTCAAATTTTCTCGAAGTTTGCTATTTGCTGCTCAACGGGGAGCTTCCATCTGAAGAGGAAGCCGAGGAGTGGGTGCACCACATCACCTTTCACACGTACGTGCATGAGGATATTGCTCGCTTTATGAAGGGCTTGCGTTACGACGCTCACCCCATGGGAACCCTCGTCTCTACCATTGCGGCATTGTCCACCTTCTATCCAGAAGCAAAAGACATCGACGACCCACACAACCGTCTCATTCAAACCATCCGACTCATCTCAAAAATGCCAACCATGGCAGCATTCGCCTACAAGAATCGCCTGGGACTGCCATACGAGTACCCCGTCAACCACCTCGGTTACACCGGCAATTTTCTTCGGATGATGTGGAATGTCGCGGATCCGTCCTACGAACCGGACCCCATCCTCACTCGGGCACTCGACATTCTTCTGATACTTCACGCAGACCACGAACAGAACTGTTCAACGACGACCATGAGAACTGTTGGTTCCAGCAATGCGGATCCGTATTCCGCAGTCGCGGCAGCAACTTGCGGCCTGTACGGTCCCTTACACGGAGGAGCGAACGAAGCCGTCATTCACATGCTTCACAACATCGGCACCTTGGACAATGTCGCAGCATACGTAGAAAAAGTTAAGGCGGGTGAAACCCTCCTGCAAGGCTTCGGCCATCGCGTCTACAAGAGCTACGACCCCCGGGCCACGATCATCAAAAAGACCGCCGACGAGGTTTTCAAAGTAACCGGTATGAATCCCCTATTGGATATTGCGATGAAACTGGAAGAGGTCGCTCTCAGCGATTCCTACTTCATCGACAGAAACCTCTATCCAAACGTCGACTTCTATTCCGGCCTGATTTATGAGGCCATGGGCTTCCCTATGGACATGTTCACTGTCTTGTTCGCCATCGGACGCACACCTGGATGGTTGGCCCATTGGCAGGAGATGCTCGACGATCCCGAGCAGAAGATATATCGCCCGCGCCAGATGTACACGGGTCCCGGTGAGCGGGACTACGTGCCAATGGCAAAGCGCTAGTTGACCGACGCTTTCCTTAAAGGTCAATCAGAATTTTGCCGACGTTCGCATTCGCCGCCATGTAGGTGTGAGCGTTGGCAATATCTTCCAACGGGTATCTCGAATCAATTACGGGTTTCAAGGCACCGTCATCGAATCTCGGCAATAGTTCCTGCACAAAACGTTGGTTTGCGTCGATCTTCTGTTCAATGGGTCTCGAACGCAGCACCGTTCCAATCAGAGACGCTCTCTTGGGCAATAAGGCGCCCAATGGAAAAGAAGCCACGGATCCGCCCATTACACCTACTTGGATAACGCGGCCCTGAACCTTGATGCATTGGAGATTTCGCGCGAGGTACTCCCCGCCTATGACGTCAAGAACCACGTCAACGCCTCGTCCCCGTGTCCATTGTTCGACTACTTCCACAAAGTCTTGCTCGGCGTAGTCGATCACCACGTCTGCACCAAGTCCCTTACAAGAAGACGCTTTGCCGCCAGAGCAGGTAACGGCAATCTCTCCTCCCAGGGCCTTGACAATTTGAATTGACGCCGTGCCAACTCCAGATGCGCCTGCATGAACCAACGCTCGACTTCCGGAGGCAAACATCCCCTGGGTGACAAGAGCGTCGTGAGCAGTCATAAAGACCTCCGGAATGGCTGCCGCGTCACTAACGTCGATGTTGGAAGGAACCGGTTGAAGCATTCGTTCGTAGGTGACCACTAGCTCTGCCATCGCTCCCCCGGCAACTATGCCCATTACCGCATCGCCGACTGACCAGTCCATTACCTGCGACCCAACAGCAGCTATACGACCGGAATACTCCAGGCCGGGTATTTCATGGAGGGGCTTCGGCCCCGGAGCCGGGTACTGTCCGAGTCGTTGCGCGAGATCAGCGCGATTCATCGCCGAGGCAGTCACCTCCACCAACACCTGGTCAGGTCCAGGGTCCGGATCAGGCACCTCCTGGATCTTCAAAACATCAACATCGCCGTATTCTGTGATTACCACTGCCCGCATTCGGGCGAGGTTAGCCGCGTTACGTACCGCAAAATCGTAGAAGCCCGGGCTCTTGAGTACGCTCAGGGGCCTATGGACTACACCTGGCCGAAAGAATTCGATGAATTGGCTACAGAGGCCTCCGAATGGGTAGCAGAGGCTACCTCCGACTTGTTCAACACTGACGACGGTTGGTTAGTTGGCTATAGCGACGAGTTCACCTTGAGGCTCGCCGAAAAAGGTTGGATCGGCATGACTTGGCCCGTCGACAAGGGCGGCGACGGACGACCAGAAGTGGAACGATTCGTGGTGACCGAACAACTACTTCTTGGGCGCGCTCCAATGGCTGGGTCGTTTTTCCCCGACAGACAAATTGGCCCGGTCCTCCTCGCCTACGGCACTGACGAACAGCAAGAACGATTCCTACCCGCCATGAGGCAGGGAAAGTCCAAGTGGTGTATCGGCATGTCGGAACCCGATGCAGGTTCCAACGTCGCTGGTATCAGCACCAGAGCTGTACAAGACGGCGCCAATTGGGTAGTAAATGGCCAAAAGATCTGGACCAGCGGAGCTCAAACAGCCGATTGGTGTTACCTGATTTGTCGTACCGATATGGATGCTCCTCCTCACAAAGGCATGAGTGAATTCATTGTTGATATGAAATCAACAGGTATTGAAGTCAAACCCATCAAAGATGCTTCCGGTGATTCTCACTTCAACGAAGTCTTCTTCAATGACGTTCTCGTTCCAGGAGAAAATCTCGTTGGCGAACTCAACAACAGCTTTGGTCAAACGATGCGACAACTCGAACATGAACGCGGGGGAATTGATCGCCTAGCTTCAAATCAACGCCTCTATTTGGATACGAAAGAATCCATTGACTCATCGAATGCCCTCATCCGGCAGGAGATGGCCCAGATTGAAACCGGTTACCAGATTGGTCGTGACATGGTCCTTCGCAATGTTCTTCGCCAAACCCCGTTCCCCCAATATTCGGCCGTAACAAAAACCTGGTGCACAGAGTTCGAACAAAAGGTTGCGAACTTCATTGGTCTCGTCAATGGAGCGAACGCAATGCTCAACAACCGGGTGTCTCGAAATCTCATATATTCGCCCGCATACACGATCATGGGCGGAACAACACAGATTCTGCGAAACATCATTGGGGAGAGAATCCTCGGTTTACCAAGAGAACCAAGGCCGAAATCGTGAATCGTGATTCTGCGGTGCTCCCACTAACCGGTGCGATGAACTGTCGAGATCTAGGCGGCTACGCGGTGGGTGGCGGTCGTTACGTTCGAACAAACGCCCTGTTTCGGTCTGATCGTTTGAGTGACCTAACGGATGACGATCAAGAAGAACTTGAAAGTTACGGCATCCGGACCGTCGTAGATTTCCGCACTTCCGCTGAATCCAAGAGGGATGTTTCGCGTTTGTGGTCAACGGTGACCACACATGCTCCCCTCCCGATAGGAGACGAAATCGCACAACAAACAGAGTTCGTGGAGAGAATACGAGCGGGCGAAATTACTTCTGTGAGCGTGGACGATGTCGCAAATAGCTACATCGAAATGCTCTCCGAATCAGGCAATCAGTTCGTCAGCTTCTTGGACTTGGCCGCAGATTTAGACTGCTGGCCGCTGCTTTTTCATTGCACCGCCGGCAAAGACCGGACGGGTATCGCTGCGGCTCTCATACTTGAGATTTGCGGACTCGATCGTGAGTCGGTTCTAGATGACTATGAACTGACCAACCTATTGCGTTCGGAACACCGAATTAATGCACTCAGATCCAGTCTCGAAGCCGCAGGCGCCAACGTCGAAGCGATTCGACCAGCTTTGTCCGCCCCCAGAGTTGCAATGGAAAAGACTTTGAGTCATTTGGACAGCAACTACGGCGGAGTTGAAGATTTTTTACTTGGACAATTGGGAGTTGACCCTGACATCATTGAAATACTTCGACTCAATTTGTTGGTGTAATCAACAGTAAGCGTCTCCCATTAATACTGTTGGTTCGCGACCGCCTAAAGTCTGAGGATTCAGTGAGTCAGACCACGGCGTCATAGCGTGGCGCTCTGTCCTGGGGTGAGGGTCAATTGGTGAGCGAAGAAGAAAACCGCTTCGAGGAAGCAGCTATAGAAGCCGAATTCGAGACCGGCTACCGGGAGGAAACCCGAGAAGAAGCGCGACGTGGGGTCATCACGCGGCTACTACGTATGACTGCTGGAACACTAGTCACCATTATCGGTGTGATCATGATGCCCTTGCCGGGCCCAGGTCTTCTCATCGTCGCAGTAGGGCTGGGTATTCTGAGTAGAGATGTGGCATGGGCGGATCGTTTACTTCAGATAGTGCGGCGGCGACTACCCAGTGACAGCGACGGTCGTCTCCCACGTTCCAGCATCATCACGATGGTCGTCTTGGCCTTAGCCGGAATTGCGTTCTCGCTATGGGTTGCTTTCTTTCGATAGAAACACGGCCGACAGCGGAAACTTAACGGTGATTATCTGATGGACACTGGGGTTGAGACCTCCGCAAAAAAATCGTTCCCTTTGTCGTCTATGACAATGAACGCCGGGAAGTCCTCAACCTCGATCTTCCAGACTGCTTCCATCCCCAACTCGGGATATTCGAGAACCTCGACTTTTCGTATCGAATCTTTGGCCAACCTCGCAGCAGGACCACCGATCGAACCGAGATAGAAACCCCCGTGGGTTTTGCAGGCCTGGGTGACTTGAGACGACCTGTTGCCCTTGGCGAGCATCACGAGGCTGCCGCCCTCGGCTTGAAATGACTCGACATAGCTATCCATACGTCCAGCTGTGGTCGGTCCGAAAGAACCAGAGGCGTAACCTTTCGGGGTCTTAGCCGGACCGGCGTAATAGACCGGATAGTCCCGCATGTATTCGGGCATGCCTTGACCAGCGTCAAGTCGCTCTTGGATCTTGGCGTGAGCGATATCTCTGGCTACAACCAAAGTGCCGCTTAGAGAAAGCCGCGTTTTCACCGGAAAGTTGGATAATTCTTCTCGAATCGCGCTCATTGGGCGATTCAAATCGATGGCAACGACTTCAGCGGACAGTTCAGAGTCCGAAGTGTCTGGAAGATATTTTGCGGGGTCTTCTTCCATCTGTTCCAGAAAAATTCCGTCTGCGGTGATCTTTGCGAACGCCTGCCGGTCTGCTGAACATGACACTGCTATCGCCACCGGGCAACTCGCTCCGTGACGGGGCAATCTCACAACGCGTACATCGTGGCAGAAATACTTTCCGCCGAACTGGGCACCGATCCCGAATTCTCGTGTGAGTTCCAAAATTCGTTGTTCCCATTCGAGGTCGCGAAAACCGTGCCCAACTTCGTTACCGGTTGTAGGGAGCGTCTCCAAATATTTAGCTGACGCGTACTTGGCTGTCTTGAGTGCATGTTCAGCTGAAGTTCCCCCGATAACAACAGCAAGGTGGTAGGGCGGGCAAGCTGCGGTGCCCAAGGTCCGGAGTTTCTCATCAAGAAATTTGGTCAGGTTCGTGGGATTAAGAAGCGCTTTGGTTTCTTGAAAGAGAAAACTCTTGTTAGCCGAACCACCGCCTTTCGCCATAAACGCAAGCTTGTATATGTCTCCCGGACCTGAGTAGATCTCGATTTGAGCTGGGAGGTTATTGCCCGTGTTTTGTTCTTCGAACATGGTCAATGGGGCAAGTTGGGAATACCGAAGACTCGAAGTTTGATAGGTGTCGTATACGCCCCGACTGATGTGTTCAGCGTCATCAACGTCGGTTATGACCCTTTCACCTTTCGTCCCCCAGATGATTGCGGTACCAGTGTCTTGACAACTTGGCAGTACGCCGCCTGCCGCAATATTGGCGTTCTTTAGCAATTCGACTGCAACGAATTTGTCGTTGTCCGATGCCTCAGGGTCATCCAGGATTGCGGCCAGTTGCACGAGATGTTCCGGGCGGAACAAGTGCGCTATGTCGCGCATCGCCTCGGCGGTCAGCAATCGCAAACCTTCGGGCTCAACTTTGAGAAAACTCAGCCCGTTAGCTTCAAACGTAGAAACGTAGTCTTCTGTGAGTTTGCGGTAAACGATCTCACTATCAGCAACGGGAAGCAGGTCGCTATATAGAAACTCCGGCACAACATCAAAGTTACTGGCTTTCGTCGGGTCCAACGGAGACAATTTCAACGATGCTTACATTCACCCGTTACTTTTTCATTTCGAAACCGGTGGGCCGTAACGGTTTGCTTCGCTTTGGCCCCTTTGACATACAAAAAACAAGATGACGAAGACGAGTGGCGTGGGGACGATTCCAAGCGGCAACCACCAGCCACTGCGTCCTACGTCATGCAGGCGCCGGGCCGTAATTGCCAGATTTGGAATGAGGACAGCCACTGCGTATAGGAGGCTAAGAGTTCGCAGCGGACCTCCCAGGGTTCCTAACAGCCAAAAGGAACCCGCCAGGATCAAGTTGGCGAAAGCAAACCCCCAATACTCTGCTCTGCTGGCTCGACCACGAAAGACGGCGTATTTCAGTAAGCCTGCTATGTAATTTTCGACTAGGGGCACACGTGGACGGTACAGCATGAATGTTCGAACATTCCAACAACCGGCATGCTGTACTGGACCCATCGGGTTTGAGTAAGAACTACCGTTGGAGGGGTATGACAGATACGAAACTTCCGTTAGTCCAGGTACCGATAGTTGACTACGGCTCGGCGGAGAGCGATATGGCTAGCTATCGAGAGGATGGCACGAATCGTGCTCTTCAACTAGACAACCGCGGCCCAATCCGCTTTGGAGATGACGGACATCTCCACCCTGAGATCATCGATGCTTACAGTCGTCACGGTTTCTACGTCCTCACCGATGTCATAGACCAGCAAGAGCTGAAAGAAATCGAAGCCGATGTGGCGATGATGCTCGACAGATCACCAATCACCAAAGACGCTGAGGTCGATAAGCACGGCAATCCCGCGTTAGGAGTAGGTCTAGAAGGCCGAAACATCAGTTGGGTTCGCCCACTATCAGATCCTCTCGGTGGAACCGATGCTTCCTATGGCCGCCACCAGGCGAAAATGAATGAGCCGACCCCGCCAGCAGACGCTCCGGAGTATGTGGTGCAGTTATTTCTGGGTTCTCTCCAGTTCTCTGACGCGTGCCTACGTCTCTACGGACATCCTCAACTATTGAGAGTTGCTGAAGCAATCAACGGACAGGATTTCACCCCGTTCAATGAAGCAGTGTGGGTCAAACAACCAGGCTTAGGTGGTTCAGTCGCTTGGCACCAGGATGGCTGGACCCATTGGGATAGCCCTGAGTTGGATGACCATACCCACGGGTTCAATTTCATGGCCCAGTTGTACGGCTGCGATGCAACTAACGGCCTGTGGGTCATTCCTGGTTCGCACCGCGTCGGCAAGATCGACATCAAAGCAATAGTTGATGAGATCGGCTCAGATCGCCTACCAGAAGCGGTGCCGTTGATTTGCGGTCCGGGAGACGTTGCTATGACAAGCCGTCAAGCAGTTCATGGTTCATTTGCAAACACGAGCTCCAACGTCCGGGTGACGATCAATTTTGGGTTTCATCGTCGCTCTTCGGTACTCGGCATACGAAGCGGCGGCGTACACAACCCCATTTCGGTATATGACGAGGACTACATATTTGAACGCTCCAAGGCCATCGCGTGGGCAATCGATGCTCGCGCACAGCATCGTCCCAGTGAAGAACGTTACGTTTACAAGCCCTTCAATGGCCTCGAGGACCAGTACGTCTGGGGAGAGGACACGAAATCCCAGCTTCGCGATTACAACCTGCGGGACATAGGAATTTGACATGAGTGTTGTCCACTATGAAGTGAATGATCACGTCGCTGTGGTCACTCTCAATCGCCCAGACTCTCGAAATTCCCTGGACCCGGAACTCATCGTGGAACTTGCGGAGATTTGGGATCAGATCAAGGAGGACGGCCAGGTCCGAGTTGCTGTCCTCACAGGAGCCGGTGAGTCAACGTTTTGCTCCGGATTTGATCTCGGAACAACTATCCCGGTCATTACCGGTGCTCGGGATCCAGAAAATGAATTTGAGGAAGCGATCGCAACCGACAGAGAGTTGCTGCGTCGAGCGACACTCGCCGGGTATGACATCGGCAAGCCTCTGGTCGCCGCTGTCAACGGTCACGCTATTGCCGGCGGCATGGAGCTATTGCTTTCGTGTGATTTGCGGGTGATGGCCCAAGGAGTGAAATTGGGGTTGTCCGAAGTAGCGCTCGGACTAATTCCCGGCATGGGGGGAACCGCTCTGTTGCGCAGACATGTGTCAAGTGCTTTAGCCATGGAAATGTTGCTTTGTGCTCAACCGATCATCAGCGATGAACTAGCCGATTCCGGGCTATTCAATCGCTTGGTTCCGACTGATCAGGTACTTCCCCAAGCCTTGGAGATTGCTCACACCGTGGCGTCGAACGCACCGCTTGCAGTCCAAGCAGCGCGACGCGTCATCCGCCAATCAGTGGACCTTGACGAAGATGACGCTCTACTTCTTGAATCTGATTCTGGTGCCGTGCTAGCCGAAAGCGACGACGCCAAGGAGGGTCCTTTGGCGTTCATGGAAAAACGAACCCCTAAATTTCAGGGGCGTTAACTATCAGTTCCACCCACCGTCAGACCGAAGGTGTACTGAAATCCGAGAGTTCAATTATGTGTGCCGTCTCAACGCAAATCCGGCGGTAACGAAACATCTCCTTTGCGCCGTCCGCAGTGGGCAACGCGAGAAAAGCGTCGTGAGTTGGGTACCAAACGGCCAACACTTCATGGAAGCCATCGAGATCTCCAACGACTGACCCCTCAACCTCTGCTCGCCACAGTACCGAGCCTCCGACCGCCCCAACAGAGTGCTGGATTGCTGCCATGTACGCCCTGTAGATTTCGCCGTCGGGGAAATCAATTGCAGACTGGTACCTGTTGATGTTGAGCATCACCAAAGGCCGTCCCGGCGAATTCTCAGCCCTCTTTCGCAGTCTCGCTGTTTGATCTTCGTTTGATGTGATGCCGCCAGTCATGAGACAACGCTAGTGCGAACCGGCCAGTGCCAAGAGAACGCGGCCTACGCTTTAGACATACCACCGCACGACAAGGACCCGAATCGATGACACCTTTTGAATATTTCAGTGTTTCTTCGAACAACGAGGGGTGGAGCCTTCACTTACCTAAAGAAATTCACGGCGCTTTTGGGGGCGTGACAGGCGGCGCGTTAGCTGCCGCGGCTATCGCGCTAAGTCGCACCGTGGAACCAACTCGGACGGTAACCGGAATCGACATCCACTTCCTGCGAGGCCTATCAACTACTGACGCTCAGGCCACAATAAAAACTCTCGCCTCGGGACGCAGCTTGACCATTCTGCGAGTCGAATTCACCGATGCGTCCGGGACACCCACGACGGAAGCCCGTGTCGCATTGGCAGCATCTGAGGCGCTTCGTGTCGATATTCAGGCAAAGGAGCGAAGCCGAGGTTTGCTGGGCCCCCCTCCCACAGATTTGTCCAGCAGCGCCAAGCCCTGGAGAAAACCGGAGGGAGTCGACGTACCAATTATTGATACTGCCCGCCCTCAAGCTGCGCGGGTGGACTCCGCGATCGCCACGTTGGTTTCAGTGCCATGGAATCCATCTGATGACGGTAGTGAGGGTGCTTGTCTGGCAGCGGACCTCTCGGTTGGACCACCCGTTGACGCTGCTCTTCCCAAGGGTGGGTGGGTACCTCACCCCAACCCGGACCTATCCCTTAGGTTTTCGGCTCAAGTCACGCAACAGGACCTCGTTGCTATCGGAACGTGTCGCGAGATATCGCGCGGTTTCGCGACTGTTGAAACAGAGGTCTGGCAAGATCAATCTCTCGTAGCGACAGGCATTTCTACAAGTCTGTTAACCGCAAAGTCCTAGTTCAAAAATCCGACGGCCCAAGAAAACTGAACGATCCAAGTTTCCCTTGTAGGGTCAGGGTGGCCTCAGAGGAGGGAAATCATGAAGTTCGGAATGCTTTACGAGTTGCAGTTGCCCAAGCCATGGGATGAGGACGCGGAATTACGTCTTATCGACGAAGCAACGGAACAAATTGTTCTAGCGGACCAAATCGGCATTGATCATGCTTGGGCGGTCGAACATCACTTCCTGGAGGAGTACTCCCATTGCTCAGCATCAGACGTTTTTCTAGCGTCTCTCGCTGCTAAGACTGAGCGCATAAGAATCGGGCTGGGCATCCGGCAAGTGATTCCGAATTACAACCACCCGTCCCGGAGCGCTGAGACAGTAGCGATGCTGGATCTCATTTCCAGAGGAAGAGTTGAATTCGGCATTGGAGAGGGAGCGACACGTCTGGAACTACGCGGCTACGACATCAATGCTCGAAGGAAACGAGAGCTGTCCCTAGAAGCAGCGGAGCAGATTGCCAACATGATGGTCATGGAGCCCTACCCCGGCTTCGAGGGTGAAGGCTTCTCTATGCCTTGCAGAAATGTGGTTCCCAAACCTATGCAGAAACCTCATCCCCCCATGTGGATCGCTTGCACCAACCGTTCCACAATCGAAGTTGCGGCCCGAAACGGTTTAGGCGCCCTGGCCTTTAGTTTCGTAGACCCCGATGAGGCACGGACTTGGGCCGATATCTACTACGACATCATCAGAAGCGATGAGTGTGTCCCTATTGGTCACACAGTTAACGCGAATTTGGCGATGGTTGCGGGTTTCAGCCTTCATAAGGACGCCAATGAGGCAATGCGCCGCGGTATCGACGGATTCCAATTCTTTCGTTACGCGGTTAACGCCTTAGTCGCTAACGAAACACGGCCAGGCCGCAGCAACTTGTGGGGTGAGTACGAAGAACTTCGGGGCCCAGAGTTGCCGACCATTGGCGCGCCGGGCATCGGAACTCCTGATGACTACACGGCCTTAGTCAAAGAATTTGAGTCAGCTGGCGTTGATCAGGTGATCTTTTTGCAGCAGGGAGGCAAAAACCAACATCAACATATTTGCGAAAGCCTCGAACTATTCGGTGAAGAAGTGCTCCCCCACTTCGCTCCTTATCGGGATGAACGCGTCGCTCAAAAAGAACTAGAACTGGCACCGTTTATCGAAGCTGCTTTGGAAAGAAAACAATGGATGGCCCCGCTAGACGACGATGAGATCCCTATAGTTCCACCCTCTCAGGCTCGGGAGTCGTTTTACGTAAAGTCGTAGGGCTTAGTTAGCGTCCAACATTCTCGCCAAGAAGCCATTGATGTCAGAACGCGCTTGTTTAGCGACGGCGGTCCCAGCCGCAAAACCGTCAAATCCGTGAGGCGCTCCCGGGTAAACGTGAAGTTCAACCGGAACGCCCGCGTGGTTAAGTCTCTTCGCATAATCAATATCTTCATCAGCGAACCCATCCAGACTGCCGGTCATGATGAAGGCCGGTGGTAAGCCACTGAGGTCCTCTTCCCTGGTCGGCGCAGCGTGACTGGGAACCTCATCGGTTTCGAACAGAGTCCCCAAATAAGAGTTCCAACCAAAGTGATTGGACTCGGGATCCCATACAGGGACCTTCCAGTTCGCGGTGACGGTCTCGCGGGTATCGTCAATCATCGGGTAAATCAGAAGCTGATAGTCGACTTCGAACTCGCCGCGGTCTCGGACAAGTAGCGCCAAGGCGGCTGCCATTCCGCCCCCAGCACTCGGTCCGCCAATTCCTATCCTCTCGACGTCGACACCGAGTGACTCACCGTTTTCCTTTAGCCACTTGAGCCCGGTATAAGAGTCTTCTAAGCCTGCTGGGTAGGGATGTTCGGGCCCCAGACGGTATTGGACGGCCGCTCCGACTAAACCGAACCGTTGACACCACCTATCGAACCGCTCGTCGTCTTGTTCGGGGCTTCCCAGCACATAGCCCCCTCCATGGGTCCAATACAGCGCTGGACACAACTCAGTGGAACTCTTGCTGCGATGAACCCGAACCCTGACGTCATTATCGTCGACTCCGGGTACGAAGTGGTCAACCCGTTCTACCTGATCAGAAAGTTCAACCTCTTCGTTGCGCAGCAGACGCGAAGTTCGGGCACTTTCAAGGGTTTTGGCGTTGACTGTTCCCAAAGCTGGTTGAGACTCTAAAAATGCTCGTACTTCAGGGTCGTAATATGGCTGTGAAATCATGCCTTGCACCGTAGAACAAGCCAGCTAGGTGACGCTCAATTAAGCAAAAGCTTCGTACACAATATTGGATGGCGTCTCCGAGATTCGACCGAACTGGCCGTAGCCTGCCTCTTCGAAAACAGCGCTCATCCCTGGTTCTCCGGCTTGGGCTCCCATACCACGCCCTACGTCTTGTGATAACGAGCAGGGAGTGCAGAAGAAACTTGAGAATCCATAGAACGCACCACCGAGACCAGCGTGGTTTTCTGCCCTCGTGTCGAACGCGAAAGGCTCAATGAGCATCACAGATCCCTTGTCACTCAACTGAGATTTGGCATGCTGGGCAATCCCAACCGGATCACCCATGTCGTGCATACAGTCAAAGAAGCAGATCAAGTCATAAGCACCCTGGTACTCGGTGGCACTTTCCACTTCAAATGTGACGTTATTGAGCCCCTGCTCCGCAGCCGCGGTTCTAGCCATTTCGATTGACGGACCGTGAAAGTCGATACCGACAAAGGAGCTGTTGGGATACGCAGCTGCCATGGTGAGCGTTGAAAGTCCTGCACCACAGCCGATGTCGGCGACAACAGCACCCTCAGCTATACGAGTTTCACCGCCACTCAAAGCCGGAATAAATTCCTGCACCAAATGATGCTCGTAACACGGGCGGAAAAATTCCAGAGTTCCGTCGAACAAGCACGGATGATGGTCACCCCAGGGCACGCCGCCATCGCCCCGAAATGCTGCCTCGACCTGATCAAGGCCAACATACATAGCTCGCACTGCTCCCAGACCACCAGCGAGCCAAGCCGGAGAGTGCTGTTCAGCCATCACCATTGCCCCTGCATCACTTAATGCATATGTGTCCTCATCAGCGTCGTAGGACAAAACCCCAGACGAAGCTTGTTGGTCAAGTAGTTCCCGGGTAAGCCGTGCGTTGGTGCCCGCGGCCTCTGCTAAGTCGCCGGCCGTCATGCCTCCGCTACCCGCTAGGTGACCGTAAAGACCGAGCTTGTGCGCAAGGTCACTGCAGATCACTGTCGCAGCGCCGACCATATGTCCAAGTATGTTTCCCGCATACTCCTGTACTTCTTCCATGTCTATTTCTGATGACATCCTCAGGTGTCCCTTCCAAATCGAGGCAAGCGCTTAGACCTCTACCCTCTCCTAGGATGAGGCTCGCTGCTCCTGAAACTATCCGAAGATGCGAGTTGAATGTAGCGGTAGCTAATAAACACACCATTAAGTGACCGTCAATCGCTCACGCATGGCCGTCGCTTATCGCCAGACATTTAGGTCTCAGCAAAGGAGATGATCGTGTTAGACGACTTAGGCTTAATCGCCCAAATCATCGAAGGAGCGCTTCTACCGCTCTCATTGATTTATTTGGCAAGAGAAGCACAGCTGAACGTGAAGCTCACGAGAGCGCAGTTCAGCCACACTCTTACCGATCGACTGTACGAACGATATTTGTCGTCGACGCAGAACGAAGAGTTCGTTGCCTTTCTCGCCAAAGATTTCTCTTCGCCAGAGCTAACTGCTGAAGATCATTGGCGAGTTACGCTCTGGACAAACACAATGTTGGTTGACCTGTTCGACACCTTCGAACAACGAGAAAATGGCCTTGCGACCCAAGAGCAACTAGACATGCGAGTCAACCTACTCAAGTTAGGTCTGATGCAAAGCCCAGGGGCGAAAGCAGCCTGGTCGTTATTGAAACCATCGAAGGATTCCGCCTTTGTTGACTGGTTCGAAACCGAGATTTATGGAGGCCCGCTAGCTGATGACTCCGTGGATCGGACAACTTCGTTGAATATGCGAAGGCCTTGATTAAGGCCTCACTCATCGTGACCAAAAGATAGATTGAAGCCATGGAGGGAAATCAAGGAGGCCGATCACCGGGGCCAACCGTTCAAGACGTGTTGCGAGACGACGCTATCTCTCCACCGGAGGTACTTCTTCGCGAGTACCCACCAACTTTCTCAAATAATCACGACATCTCTGTGGATCGCTATCTAAGTCAAGAGTGGCATGATCGAGAAGTCGAACACGTCTGGCAGAAAGTATGGCAAATGGCCTGCCGCTTGGAGGAACTCGCAGAAGTCGGCGACCACATCGTGTACGAGGTCGCTAACGAATCGGTCATCGTCGTCAGGACTGGTGAGGAACTTGACGATATAACCGCGTACATAAATTCATGTCTCCATAGGGGAACCCAACTACGCACCGAAGGCGGAAACGTCCAACGGTTCAGATGCCCTTTCCACGGTTTCACTTGGGACCTGCGCGGCGAGCTAACTCTCATTCCCAATAGTTGGGACTTTCCAGATCTCGTGCCCGAAGATTTCTGTCTCCCCACGGCTCAAGTCGCATTCTGGGGAGGGTTTGTTTTCGTCAATTTCGACGACGAATGTGAACCGTTCGAAAGCTACATAGAGGTCCTTGACGAAGAGTTTAAAGATTTTCCCTTGGACCAGCGTTGGAAGGCAGCTCACGTAGAAAAAGTCATGCCATGTAACTGGAAACTAGCGTTAGAGGCCTTTATCGAAAGCTTCCACATAGGTGTTACCCACCCGCAAACGGCTGCTTACGTCGCTGACGCGAACACCCAGTACGACATTTTTCCCGGTTCGCGCCACGTGAACAGAATGATCACCTTAGAAGGAACACCGAGCCCAAACTTGGGAGATGTTCCTGCCGAAGAGACAATCAGAAAAATGCAACGTGATGTTCCTTTTCATGGAGGGGAACCCATCGTTGCCCAAAACGGCGAGCGAGTACGTGACCTCCTCGCTACTCGGGCCAGAGAAAAATTGGGGTCTTCAGCTCGGGCTGACATGTCAGATCTTTCGACATCGGAAGCCTTGGACGCGATCGAGTACTTTCTTTTCCCGAACTTCGTTCCTTGGGGAGGACAAGGTGTACCGATCTGTTACCGGTTCCGACCAAACGGCAACGATCCTCAGACTTCAATAATGGAAATAATGTTGCTGTTCGCACATCCGGACGAAGGCCCTCCTCCACCTCCTTCTCCCGTCGTCAAGCTAGGTCTCGACGACACCTGGAGTGACACAGCAGCACTCGGAGGAGCAGGAATGGTCGTAGACCAAGACACAGACAACTTGGTCCGAATTCAAAGAGGTCTGCAGGCAAACAAGCGAGGAAAGGTCACATTGGCTGCCTATCAAGAAAGTCGAATACGCCACTTCCATGAAACCCTCGAACAGTACCTCGACTCTCACAGGTAGCTTCCCAATCATGAACAGTCGCGACGACATCAACAATCTCGTTCACAGCTATTGCGATCGAGTTTGCAACAACGATCAAGAAGCGTGGCTGGATCTGTGGACCGAGGACGGGGTGTGGAACATCGGCCGGGGGCCAGTTCACGGTCGAAACGAAATCCGCGCGGCAATGGCAACCGCCATGGACCTGTTCGAATCGGTGATACAACTGGCATTTAACGGCACCGCCACCACTGATGAAGCCGCCGGTGAGGGTCGCTGGTACTTCAGCGAGTTCGCTAAAACAAAATCAGGTAAGACACTGTTTTATTTGGGCTACTACGACGACACCTACAGATGTGTCGACGACGAATGGAAGTTCGCGAGCCGCACCTTGACCTGGTTGTACCAAGGTCCTCCCGATCTCAGCGGAGTTTTCGGTCCCCCTGCTGGTTACAGCAGCTAGAAGGCAACAGCGTGCGAAGCCTCTATATCGTTGCTGGCACCACCATGGCTGGGGTCTCGTCGGTATTCGCCTTGCTCGCTGAAATCCACAACACTTACGGAATAGCGGAACGCGACTTGGGGTGGATAGCCGGGTCAGCGTTCGTTGGTGCGCTGGTCACACAGCTGTGGCTATCCCGATACGCCGATCGCGGCCACGGAGGACTCTTGATGCGCCTCGGTGTACTCGCCTCGGCGGCAGGGCTTCTGTGGTTCGCCGCCGCTGATCAGCTTTGGCAATTTGTCGTCGCGCGCTCTTTGCTTGGGGCTGGCGTCGGTGTCATCGTTCCCGCCGCGCGCAGGTTCATTATCGTGACAGCGGGAGCCGATCAAGGCCGCCAACTTGGCGCTTTCTACGGCGCATACCTCGCTGGTTTCGTGATTGGTCCCCCTATAGCTGGTGCACTCACCGTCGCCTTTGATGTTCGGGCACCGTTCTTGGCGTTGGGCGCGGTGACAACTCTGTCTTACCTATCGGTGCGACGCCTAGAAATTCCCGCTGCCGACATGGACGAGCGCTCGTCTAAAGGCGTGCTAAGGAGACTTGTCCGCAGCCGCGAGATGGTTGCCGCCCTGCTGGTCGTGGTGTCATTCCGTTATTCGGTCGGTGTGTTCGAGCCCCTGTGGGCCCCACATATGGACAATTTGGGTGCTTCAACAATGATCGTGACACTCTCTTTGTCCGCGTTTGCTCTGCCCATGTTGGTGATTGCACGGTGGGCCGGCGGCCTATCGGATCGCCACAGCCCTCGACTAACTTCGTTGCTGTCAGCTCTCGCTACAGTGCCAATGATGGCTTCCTACGGCTGGATTACCGCTGTACCGGTGTTATTTGTCGCCATGTTGCCTCACGGGATCATGGAAGCAATCCAGTCTCCGGGCTCACAGGCAGCCGTCGCTGAAGCGGCTCCCATGGATGACGCGGCGTCGGCTCAAGGACTCGGTGAGGCAATGGGTTCGGCGGCGTCAATGATTGGAGCGCTGTCCGCTGCTCCCATCTATGCCTGGTTGGGTCCCGGACCCGCGTTTCTCATCGCCGCATTGACAATGGCGGGGCTTCTGGGACTGAGCTGGCTTCTCGATCCACCTTTGAAGAAACAGCAATGATCGCCGGTTATTGCTGGCCGCAATCAGTGCTACCTGGCGAAGTCGTATCGCTTGCGGTGAGCGCCGCTGACGACATCTGCGACGTCGACGTCGTCAGAATTGGATCGGGAGAACTCACCGTCGGCACTTGGCCTGGTGTGTCCGTCATTGAGCAACCTGCCCCAGCCAATACTGCTCATGCGGGTTGCAACTGGTTAGAGACACTCGCCATCGAAGTGGACAGATCATGGCGCTCAGGTTTTTATCTAGTCCGGCTCACGAGCCGCAGCGGAGAGACCGCCGAAGCATTTTTTATTGTTAGGGCGCCCGAGCCTGGAGACAAACTTCTAGTTCTGGCCACTTCAACGTGGGCCGCTTATAACAACTGGGGTGGCCCTAGCTATTACACCGGCGGTAGTCACTCATCCCTGCAGAGGCCGTTACCGAAAGGTTTCCTAGAGAAACCCGACCCCCATCGTTATCGAGTGGCTCGTATCGACGAACTCCCCGACGACGAACGAAGGGATCATTTCTCCGAGTTTTCGATTTGGTCGTGCGCCGCGGGGTTCGCGAACTGGGAATTGTTGTTCGTGCGCTGGGCGGAAAGTCGCGGCATCGAGTTGGACTATGCAACCAGCCTCGATTTACATCACGACGCTGAACTACTCGACCCCTACTCCCTGTATCTAAGTGTTGGTCATGATGAGTACTGGTCCGCCGAAATGCGCGATCACCTCGAAGGCTGGATCGATCGAGGTGGTTTCGCCGCGTTCTTCTCGGGTAACACGGCATTTTGGCAAGTTCGATTCGAAGAGCCTAATGACACGATGGTGAGTTTCAAGCAAGGATTCGGCGACGACCCGGTGATGGGCACCGACGATGAACGTCTTGTCACAACGATGTGGAGTGATCCCTTAACGCAACGCCCCGAGTCCCTGATGACTGGGGTGAGTTTCACCCGCGGAGGCTACGCCCATTGTCGTAACGCGCCGACTGGTTCAGGTGGATACACCGTGTGGCAACCCGACCATTGGGCTTTTGAAGAGGTTCGGCTTCACACCGGCGACGTAATTGGCGCCGATCCTGTGGTTGTCGGTTATGAGTGCGACGGTTGCGAATTAGCTCTGGAGAACGGTGTACCCGTTTCTGCTACATCACCAGCCACACCCATTGGGTTCGAGGTTCTCGGCACTGCTCCTGCTCGTTTGTGGGAGACCGAAGATTTACCCCCACAACTACACGATAGTTACGTCGGGGAATTGAATTGGGTGGCTGAGCGACTGGGTGGCGGCGATACCCCAGAGAACAGGGCTCGTTTCGCGCTCGGGTACGCCGTAATGGGATCGTTTCAACGCAACGCTGGCACTGTCTTTACCGTCGGTTGCACCGATTGGGCCTATGGCCTTGGAGATCCAGCTATTTCCCAAATCACACAAAACGTGATGAACCGCGGACTGCGTTGACAGCCAATTCGCGGTGCTTCGTTTAGTCAGTTATGAGTGCCGCGCTACTCGCTTTCTTTCGCGGTGAGCGGTCAAGGGCAAACTCTGGTGGTCGAAGATCGTTGACTTCGGTGACACCGTCGGGATCGCTGTAGTACCCCAGTGCGTAGCCATACAGTTGGTACCCGAGCATTTCTTGCAGGTCGGGGTCAAGGTCTCTAGCCACCCGAGGGGGGCAAGACAAGTATTGGTTTTCTTCGGTCCGCAGCCATGCCAGGCAATAAGTGATGTTGATACCTGTTCTCTCGAATTCAGAGAGATTTTGACCCCCACCATGGATCACTGATCCCGAGTAGAGGAGGACCGACCCCGCTTTCATCACCGCTTGACGGGTCTCTTCATCCGTCGCCCTGCGATCGGCATCCCATTTAACAGACCCAGGCACCACTCGAGTCGCACCATTTTCTTCAGTGAAATCGGTCAGGGCCCAAATGGTGTTGAATTGCGGTTCAATTTCTGCTGGCAGTTGAGGCCACGCGAGCCGGTCACGATGGCGGGGCTGAGCGCCCTGCCCAGGCTGGATATTGATGATTTGGGTGAGGTGCAGTTGGATCGAATCGGTGTGGGGCTCCAGGAATTGCCGTGCCAAGTCGGTGATGGTGGGGTGCATCACGAGTTCTCGAGACGCCTCACTGCGAGCAACTAAGGCGCCGGTTCGTCCAGTCAGCCTTCCCGTAAAGTCATCTCGACCGGTCGGTGTCGCTTCCATTAGCGGCCCTAACTCAGAATCAAGGCGACTGCGAAGGTCGTCACTCATAACATCGGTCAGGACACACGCCCCGTCCTCGCGGAGGGCGTTGAGAATTTCACCCTTATCGGCGTCGCTGTCGAAGTAAGCAAGATCAACCATGGAACCAGCCTAGAGCAGCATCAACCATCGCTTCTCCCAAGTGCTTTCTGTGGATCAAAAGTTATGAAGCCGTCCCATGACGGTCAGTCATTTTCTTGAAATGTTCCGCACCGTTCATTGAGGGTACTCGTCCTTCACCCGGTCCCATGTCAGCCATGACGGTGAAAGCTGCTGGCACCCGAAAACTAAATGACTGCTCCTCAGGAGTGCCGCACTTTTCGTCATCGCAAGCCTGCCATTGGACCTTCCCGGCGATCGAAACCCAACGCCCCTCTTCATCTTTTTCAATAGCGCGCCCATTTTGAGCAATGGGTAGGCGCAAAACGACATTTCCTTCATATACCTGCAAGGTGTGCCCGTCAGCCGTCAGGGTCATGGGGATCGTCTCAGGAGTAATCGGTGTATAGGCAACAATGCCCTCAAGTTGACCGTCCAGCTGAATTGAGGCGTCAATCAGCCCTTCTGGCACTGGCCCCTCATAAAGGTGCATCCCTTCGGGAACAGAGAAACGAGCAACTATTTGTCTCGTAATACCCACCGGCAGGCTGTCACCCTCAAATTCAATTTCGACGCTGACGCCTTGGTAATCACTCCGCTTTTCAGCAAGTTGAACGTCTTCACCCTTAACGGCCGCAAGAAGTTGCTCTGGACCAGGACGAACGGTGAAGTTGTTTTCAAAGAACTTTTCAACGATCATGCCATCGGCGTCGGTCACATACACACCGGGATAGGGAATCCCATACCAAGGATGGTCATCTTCTGAGATCGTCGTGTTGAGAATGCCGAAAGACCCGATGACCTCACTATTTGGATCTGACAGCATCGTGAAAGTCGCTCCATGTGCTTCCTTGAAGTCCGCAAGGGCATCAACTTCGTCATAGCTGAGAACATAAAGCTTTGCTCCTGCTGCATTGAATTCGGGCATTCCTTTTTCCAGCTCGACCAGCTGGGTCCGACATGGAGGTCACCAAACAGCCGATCGAGTGAACACCAGAACCACCGGTTTCCCATCGCGATCGCTATGGACGTCCACACTCTTGCCATCTGAGTTCAACGCGACAACGTCGGGAAGCCGCTGGCCTATTCCAGGACCCGTAGGAAATTCACCCAATGGATTAGATCTTGGTCCAAAACCGGCAGGAAGCGGAGCTATATAGCCTTCAGCATCCTCGTATTGATTCGGTCCTAGTTCAACGCCGCGGGTATCACGCTCAATTTGCATAACAGAAACCTAACCCCTTCGGACCGACTACGGTCCAGATAACTAGACAGTACAAGGGGTCCATGGTGTCAGAACCACTTCGATTCGGTGTCATGTATGACTGCCGTCACGTTCCGGGTGGCGAGATGACAATGACCGACATATATGCAGCCACCATTGAACAAGCAGTTCTGGCCGACGAACTCGGCTTCGATCACGTCTGGTTCACCGAACATCACTTCCTTGAAGACGGATATTTGCCCGCGTTCCAGCCTCTCGCAGGAGCAATAGCGGCGCGAACAAACCGAATCCGTATTTCAAATGACATCGCCCTACTGCCGCTGTACCACCCAATCCGCCTAGCTGAGGAACTGGCAGTACTTGACCACATATCCAATGGGCGCATGGAATTTGGAATCGGAATGGGGTACGTACCAAAAGAATTCGATGCTTTTGGGGTTCCTTTACGCAACCGCGTCTCCATGACCGATGAAGCAATCGAGATACTTCGTCTCGCTTGGCGTGATGAGCCATTCAGCTTCAAAGGGAAACGCTACGAACTATCAAATATCGATGTATACCCGAAGCCAGTTCAACCCGATGGACCTCCGCTGTGGATCGCGGCGATGAAGGAGCCAGGGGCGTTGCGCGCCGCTCGATTCGGCACAAATTTACTTCCGCAAGGACGAAGAGAAGAAGTTCTTGACCCGTGGCGCGAAGCGGTCACTGCTAAAGGTGAGGACCCCGACGACTACCGCGTCGGCATCATTCGTTCCGTGTATGTGACAGATGACCGAGAAAGAGACTGGCCAACGATCAGAGAAGCAGAACGATTCCGGATGGGCGTATACGGAACCTTTATGGCAGAAACTCCAGATGAGTACGACTGGGGAAGCCCCGACGGCATACCTCAGAATGTCATCGTGGGTACCGCAGAGGAAGTCACCCAAGAGTTGTCTGAGTTCATTCATCTATACGGCATCACCGACATAGCTACGTCAGGTTTACCGCCCGGGATCGAACCTGAATTCATGGCAGCGAACCTTGAACGGCTCGCCTCAGAGGTAATTCCAAACCTGAAGTGATATCAGACGGAATCAAAAATGTAGGGTTCGAGTGTTTCTTGAGCGCGCACCCGAAACTTGTGCCAATTACCTCCCCCGTAATACGCCAGGCTTCCCGGCTCCGCGTCACCATGACCGTTGTAGTAGGAAAGGCAATCTCGTAACGGCGCAGTCGCAACGTCTGCCTGCCTGCAATGTTCGGCGTAGGTGATTTCGGCCTCTTCATTGATGTCGACTACTTGATGGCCCTCATCTCGCATCTGCGACAGCATCCACACGATGTAATCAGCGTGCGTTTCGATTGCGTCCGTAAAGTTGAAACTTCCGCCACCTCCCTGCGGACCCGTCATAATGAACAGATTGGGGAACCCATTGCTGTGAATGCCGAGGAATGTTTTGGTTCCTTCGTTCTCCCATTTATCCTTCATCGTTTGGCCACCTCTGCCGGTCACCATATTGAAAGTTGAAGTGGCCATCCATTGAAAGCCGGTGGCATAAATCAGAACGTCAAGCGGGAATTCCTCGTTGTCATGGACGACTCCCCGTTGGTTTATTTCGGTGACTCCCATGGGCGCTGTGTCCACGAGATGCACCTGAGGCAGATTAAAGGTCGGTAGATACTCGTCATGGAACGTCGGCCTCTTACAACCATATGGATAGTAGGGCTTTAATGCTTGGGCTGTTTCGGGGTCCTCGACAATTTCATCCACTCGGGCTCTGATCTGCTCCATGATTCGAAAGTTCGAGTCCAGTTGTTTTTGAACTAGCTCTTCGGGGCTCAGTTTCCGAGCATGTTCTTTGCGTTCTTTGAAGTCGTCGACTTTTCCCGCTAGGTAGTCATCGTTGGCTTGAATGGCGGTTCGTCCAGCAGAGATCCGCGAGAAGCGCTTTCTTCGAGCACGCGCCCATCCCGGCTCTACTTTCCAAGTTTCGATTTCCTCAACAGCGGTTTCACGTTGGTCTCGCACGTCAATTGACGATGGTGTTCGTTGAAATACGTATAGGTCACCGACCACTTTCGCCAGTTCCGGGATTGCTTGGACGGCGGTGGCGCCCGTACCAATGATGCCAACCGTCTTTCCTTCGAGATCCACGTCATATCGCCATCGAGAGGTATGAAAGGATTCTCCTTCAAAGGTTTCCATGCCCTTTATTCGAGCCAATTTAGGTGTCGTCAAGATCCCATTGGCCAAAATGACATAACGAGACCGCATTGCGTCACCACGGTCCGTGTGCACGGTCCACCGGGCTGATTCTTCATCCCACTCTGTTGTTTCAACCGTCGTGTGAAAGAGGCATTTGTCGTAGAAGCCGAACTTGGTTGCCATTGTTTGGCAGTACTCGAGGATTTCGAAACCGGACGCGAACTTCATCGTCGGGAAATATTCCATTTCCTCAAGGAGGGGCAAATAGCTGTAGGACTCAACGTCGCAAGCAATACCCGGGTACCTATTCCAATACCAGGTGCCTCCGACGTCACCTCCCTTTTCGCAGAATCGGACATCGTTGAAGCCGGCTTCTTTGAGTCGATACCACAGGAGTAGCCCGGCAAACCCTGCGCCGATAACCAATATTTCGCATTCATCGGTTAACGCTTCGCGCTCAACAGGGGGTTCGGAATAGTGATCTTCAAGATATTGAGAGAATTCTCCCTCCATCGTCATGTAGTCAGCAGCTCCGCGTCGCTGTTCTTTGAACTCTCTATATTTTTTTTGTTCGACTGCATCAAAGGTTGCGCCTACGGGGGCTTCTGGAAGAGTCTTAAGGGCGACATCTGGATTGAACTGATAGCCCTGACCACGGATCTTGTCGCTTGCCTTACCTGCTCGGGTGTCAAAGATTTTCAGCCCTGTTGCTGGGTCAATACTGATCGCCATTTTCCCTCCGTTCGGAACGTTCGCGATGTTACGCAACCCGACTCGGGTCCCGCTGACATTGTTGAGACGTTAACGACTTTGGCCCCCTGGGAGATTCACCGGGATGCTTTAATTACCGACTGGTAACGTCTGGTTTGTGACCGCTCGCACCTGGATAGCTGTTGCTCTTGCTGCCGCGAGCGCTGGCGTGGCTCAAGGCTTCGGTCGCTTCACTCTTGGCGTCGTCTTGCCTGCTATGCGCGCCGATTTAGGTCTCTCAAACACGGTTGCTGGTTCGCTTGCGACAGCAAACGTGACCGCTTATCTCATCGGTACACTCGCTGTTGCTATCGCTGCATCTCGCCTGAGACTGCTAACAATCATGCGGGTAGGGCTACTGATCGCGGTGGTCGGTCAGGTTCTGTCCGCCTTTGCTCCGGGAGCGATAGTTCTCGCTCTAGGCATGTTTTGTTCCGGCTTCGGCGGGGCATGGGTATGGATACCAACTCCAGTGGTTGCCAGCGCTACGTTTCCGCCTGAGAAGCGGGGCACAGCGATCGGTCTACTTTCATCGGGTATGGCTCTGAGCATCGTGTTCACAAGCCAGCTGGCCGGCTGGTTTCGACGGTTATCGGGGGACGAGGGTTGGCGCAACGTCTATATGGTGCAAGCGCTTCTCGGCTTCTTGATTGCTCTGGCGACCATCGCGGTGGTCCGACACGCTCAGGAACAACTTTCCGACAAAGGCAGCATCGGAGGATTCGACGCCTTACGTCGCGTTCCCGGCTGGAAACCCGTGACAGCGATGTACACGACATTTGGATTCATGTATTTGCTGGTCCTGGCATTCATGAGCAGCCGATTGGAAGATGACAACGGATGGTCAGCGAGCACCGCTTCGCTCTCATTCACGCTGATAGGTCTCGGAATGGTTTTCGGCGGACCGATAATCGCAAAGTCCGTTGAACTGTACGGAGCCCGAGCGACACTGGCCACCGCCTTCACTCTCTGGAGCACTCTGGTCATCGTCATCTTGCCCGGGTGGGTATTACCAACGCTCGCGTCTTCGGTGGTCATCGGGATGATCTTTGCGTCGATTCCTGTCACCCTCACTATGTACTTCGTACAGAACGCATCTCCAGAGGACTACGGCCCCGGTTTCAGCGCAGCGACACTAGCTTTTGGGGTCGCTCAGATGGTTTCCCCTCAGATCGGGGGTGCGCTGGCCGACTGGACGTCAACCTTTCTTTGGGTCCTTGTCTTGTCAGCAGGATGCTCGCTTCTTGGCATCGTCGGAGCATTACGCCTACCAAATCGTACGGCGGTGGAACCAACAGACGATGATCGTCCTCAAAGCTCTCACCCTCTCAGTGCTCCATCGGCTTTCATCGTCAGACCACATTGAGTGAATCAAGGAAGTCCGCCTAGATTCATGCCATGAGCAATTCTTTTTCTGAGTCCGGTTTTGACCTTGCACAAGTGGATCGTTTGCTGACCACTACGCGTGCAGTTCGAAAACGTTTGGATTTCGAACGCGAGGTCGCCGACGAACTGATTTTTGAATGTATTGATTTGGCTGAGCAAGCCCCCACGGGCGGCAATGACGCAAGTAGGCGCTGGTTAGTGATCCGAGATCAGTCTCTTAAAGATCAGTTGGGTGAGCTCTACGCCGAAGTGGGGACTTTGTTCATCAACGCCCGCGGCCGACTCGAGGGCACGGGCCACCCTAAAGAGCAAGTAGTGAATTCAAGCGCATATCTAGTCGAGAACTTCGCGAAGGCACCCGCGCTGGTGATGTGCGCTATATGGGGATTACATGACAACAGCGGCCGCCCGGGCCTATTTGACAGCGCGATCCCTTCGGCCTGGAGTTTTAACCTGGCATTACGATCAAGAGGTTTAGGTACCGCGTACGCAACGATGTTGAACAACAAGTCTGACGAGGTTGCCGATCTTCTCGGCATTCCTCCCGGAGTGACAACACTCGTCTGTTTCCCGGTCGCGTATACCTTGGGTGGTGATTTTTCCCCAGTTTCAAGACGTCCCGCCTCCAATATCACCTATTTCGATCAATGGGGTTTTACTCGAGAAAGACCTAGCGCCGACGGGTCGGCCCGGGTTCAAGACGGTCCCGGAGTGGTTGTCGAAATTGACACAGATGCAAGACCCAAAGCGGTCTGGGAACATATTTCCGATATCAACATGCCAGCCCAATTTTCAAACGAATTCGTCGGCGCTGACTGGGTGACTTCGGGGGCAATAGGGCCCGGTTCAGTCTTCAAAGGAAGGAATTCGATAGCGAACGTCAGAGATTGGGAAACAGATTGCATCGTTACCGAATGGATTGAACGCCAGGTTTTCGAATGGCGGATCACCGACCCGGTCAAGCCTGGCGCTATTTGGCGCTTCGAGGTGGCAGAGCAAGGAGCGGGAAGCAGACTGCGATTCTCCATGGTCATCGGGAAAGAAAACAATGGGACGGCCCCTCGAGCTCTGCAAGATCCGTCACTCGAAAATGATGTCTTATTCGAGCGACGTCTCATCCACAAAGCAAACATGCAAAGAGTGGTAGAGGGAGTCAAGTCCTTGGTCGACGGACCGGTCAACGGTGATCGACAATGACATGTTCTTTGGTCAAAAACATTGAGGAACGCTCGAAGTCGATGAAGTTGGCTTCATCCTCATAGGCGCGTCTCGAGGCAGCTTTATTTTCTGGTGTCGGATTGCCCATGGAATTTCGGTCCATCCACACTTCAGCATGACCTAGATACGGCTCAATTTCAGATCCCCGGGAACTATTTATCGCGGCCGTCAGTTCTGGCTCATCGCGATGAACCTGTTGATATCGCAGGATGCCTGACCCGTGCGCTTGGCGTCTGATAACCGGTCCGTGGTGGGTACGCCAGTACCACTGTGCTTCTTCCACCGACAAAGATTCGAGGTGGCGCAGTGGAAAATACAACTTGACCAGACTGGAACGTTCCGTGGCAACAATATTTTCCGGCGTCGGATTGACTTGCGGATACTCGTAGTTGAACCACGCTACCGAGCGCGTCAGGTCAATGAAGTGTTCTTCGTCTTCTCTGAGAATCCGGTCAACTTGGCGACCTTCTTTCGAACGCGTCGCTTCCACCATGGCGTCTTTTGACTCCCACCAAACTTCCGCGACGCCGTCATAGGGCTCCTCCATCTCACCTCGACGGCCCGGCAGACGACTGTGATCGTCGTCGGTGGTGTGAACTTGGACGTAACGCAGCACGCCCAACGACCGAGAATGACCAGCGACAAGCGATCCGTGTTTGTCGAGCCAGTATCGCTGCATGTCCGCACGCGACAAGTCTCGCTTCCTGCGAATCAAAAAAGTCAATCTAAGCATTTACCGTCCTCATCCGAGAAGACATTACCTAATGCCGGAAGGGGTTGATCACTTGCGCCATTTCGTTAGGTCAAGATCATCGGGCACCACGATGAACACTTGCTCCCGAGGGGTGTCGACTCCCCTACTAATGTGCCCCTCACCGGTCGTGTCGTCTGCCAACAGAACGTCGCCCACTCCAAATCGACGTTTGGTTCCGTCGCCGGTTTCAATTTCGACCGATCCCTTTAGGTGGATCACGAACTGCCTTCGCGGCGCGCAGTGATAGTCGTACACATCTTCTTCGCCTTCGACTCCGATTGAACGGAAGAATGCTGAATCGCTCGTTACCGACTCGCTGATTTCGCCGAGTGGTGGACCAAGGTCCGTGCTCGGAATTTCGAGCTCTTCGAAATGTGAGCGACCGTCTTCCCCTGTGAAGATTCTGGTGACCTCCATGACGAAACCTGGCCCTTCTGTTTCGATTGCTACTGGTTGCCGCGACATTACAGCTTGATATGGACGGAGAATGTTGAGGTGCAACGGATCCGTCTTTGGTGAACCGTTTCGGACGCCGTCATTCAAAGTTTCGAGAATCCGAAGTTCGGACCTGAATAGTCAGCTTGTTAGGCCGATAGGTTGTGAGAAGGCGCCGGTGGCGGAACTGGCAGACGCGCCGGCTTTAGGTGCCGGTGTCTCAGGACGTGTGGGTTCGAGTCCCACCCGGCGCACATACTCTTGGCCAAGTTCTTTTCGCTTAGCCGTTCCAAACATCATCGAACCAAGCGCTTACGGGTGCATCCAACAAAGAGAACCCGTCTTCACTTGCAGCCCCACACGTAACACACTCGAGACCTGCATTTGTACCTCGCCGCCACGAAATGACGGTGTGCGTTTCATGTTCAAGGTACAGATCGACGATGGCGGGTTGCGGAGAGCCTGACTGTTCGACGTCATACAACTGGATCCAGTCATCGCAGCTTCTGCAACGGAGCCCGATCCGATTCTCATCCCAACTTTCATAGCCCCACTCAATTGCCAGATCATGTCCGTGGTGCATCGACCATTCATCGCCAACGTTGAGTGGTTGGCCACCCTGTTCTAGGTGGGAGAGGTAACGCATCCGCCAGTCCCGAGCATGCATAAGCCTGGCTTCAATATTGGCGTTCGGCGAGTGCCCCGACCCGTCGCGGATAGTGGCAAGGATTTCATTGGTCAGGCCAATTGACTCCCGCAGCATCTCTAGTCGGGTCTCATCTTCTTCCACTCTGGCCTACTTTCACCGGCGGATTTAACATCATCTCACGCAGCATCCGCTTAGAGGGCAGAATGGCAATCATGCTTTCGTCATATCGAATTCTAGATGTCAGCGATGAACGTTCTAATTTGACTGGCCTGCTGTTGGCCCAGCTAGGGGCCGAGGTCATCGCCATCGAGCCACCACAAGGAAATAATTCACGTCACCTGGGTCCCTTCGTAGACGATGTCGAAGATGTTGAGAAGTCATTGACCCACTGGGCATGGAACCGAGGCAAGAAATCTGTAGTTGGTGGCGTCGAAGAGATCGAGCGGCTTGCTGTCACCGCTGATGTGATCATTGACTGCGGAGTTTTCGAAGGGCTTGACCTAGCAGCACTGAGAGACAGTAACCCTTCCCTTATCACCCTGTCCCTGTCCGCTTTCGGAGCAAGCGGTCCCAAAAGCGATTGGTGCGCTAGCGACCTGACGCTTTTAGCTAGCGGGGGTCAACTCGGTCTCACCGGGGACCCTGATAGAGCCCCGATTCAGGTAGGCGCTGTTCCCCAGGGCTGGTTGCACGGCGCTTTAGAGGCCGCTGAAGCAATAACTATCGCCTTGTTCGAGAGAAGCGAATCAGGCTGGGGGCAACACATTGATGTGTCCGCTCAGCAAGCAGTCACGCAGTGCACCCAGACGATGTTGATAACCAGCGCCGTTGGCGCTCCCCCTGTTGCTCGAGCAGGCGGCGGGATCAAAGCCGGAGATTACGTGCTTAGAACCGTGTACCCAGCATTAGATGGGTTTGTGTCCATCACCTTCATGTTCGGCGAGATGCTGGGTCCTTTTAGTCAGCGTTTGATGAATTGGGTTCACGAAGAGGGCTTCTGTGATGAATCAACGCGTGATCAAAATTGGGTTGATTTCTTCATGATGATTTTTTCGGGTCAAGCGGATCCACAAGACCTTTACCGAGCCCAAGACGCGATCGCTGAATTCACCGCTACAAAAACCAAAGCTGAATTGATAGCAGGGAATCACGAGCGGCGATTGCTCATCGCCCCGGTCGCGACAACTAAAGACATTGTGGACTCTGAGCATCTGGAGGCTCGAGGGTTCTTCGAGTACGTTCCCGAGGTCGGCCATAGATTCCCTGGTCGGTTCGTGAAGGGAAGCATTGCTTCTCAGACCCTTGGACCGCCCCCTAAATTGGGACAACACACCGTCGAAGTGCTCGCTGACCTTGAACGCAAGCCAGTCGCTCCTGCGTTAGCTGACCCTGCCCCTACGCGAAGGCCATTAGATGGGGTCAAGGTTTTGGACTTTACCTGGGCCATCGCCGCCCCCATGGCCACGCGAAACCTTGCCGATCATGGAGCAACTGTCGTACGCATTGAATCCGAGGGTCGAATGGATGTGATCCGAAATGCCGGGCCATTTGTCAACGATGAAACCCATCCGGACAACACCGCGCAATATCACTCAGCCAATGCCGGTAAATACATGATGAGCTTGGACTTGTCCGTTGACGAAGCCCGGGCTGTTGTTTGGGACTTGATTGAATGGGCCGACGTGGTAATTGAGGCATTTACACCCAAAGCCATGGCTAATTGGGGCTTCGATTATGAATCGATCATGTCCCACAAACCGGAGATCGTCATGTTATCGAGTTGTCTAATGGGACAAACCGGACCGATGAACATGTATCCAGGTTTCGGAAATCTTGCTGGTGCCTTGAGCGGTTTCTATGAAATCACCGGTTGGCCGGATAGACCTCCTTCAGGGCCGTTTCTGGCATACACCGATTACACCGCGCCCCGATTTGCGGTGACAGCGTTAATGGCGGCGCTTGATCACTGCCGTCGCACCGGCGAGGGTTCCTATATAGATCTGAGCCAACATGAATCTGCTCTTCATCTTCTTGGGCCCGCTCTGTTGGATCAAGAGGTGAATGGGAGAACTGCGACTCGATCTGCCAACTCAAGCCCACGACACGATGTCCATGGTGTGTACCCGGTCGATGGTGACGACCGATGGATCGCCATTGTTTGTCAAAATCAAACAGCACAGGAAAATTTGGCTCAATTAATTGGATGCGAAGACTTAGATGATTCGAACATCAGCGCGTGGACCGCTTCACAAGACCGATTCGAACTTCAGAAAGTTCTGCAAGATCACAGCATCGCCGCCCACGTTGTATCTGATTCCATTGACGCGGTGGCCGATCCACAACTCGCACATCGGAATCACTTCCGACGAGTGCCTCAGGCGTACGCGGGTGAGACGGTAGTCGAAGGTTCTCATTACCAGTTGAGTAGGACTCCGTCGGACGTTTTGTGGGGCGGTCCACCTATTGGCGAACACACCTTCGAAGTCCTCAGCGAAATGTTGGGCTACGACGGAGACAAGATCGCCGATCTTGCAGCCGTTGAGGCTCTTTACTGAATCGAATAATCAGTGCTGCCCTCCATGGTCACGGCCAACCAGACTGCATGTTCGATGATTCAATGCAACAATCACATGTGAAACCGAGGAGGCGTCATGGATGAACAGCAGCGGATACAAATTGCCAGCGCATTCATACAAGAACTTGAAGCCAAAGAAAAACATCACACAATGGCAGATCAAGTGGCTGAACCGACGCTCGAAAATGCCTACCTCGTGCAGGACTCGTTTATTGACCTCATGATTGAGCGCGGGGAACAAATTGTCGGTTGGAAAGTCGCTCTCACGAGCAAGGCTATGCAAGAGTTCTGCGGCGTCGATCCCCCACTCGCAGGAGCTGTGTTCGCCAGCCGAGTTCACCCATCACCATTTCAGGTATCTCTCGATGATCATCGTCATCTGGGCCTCGAATGTGAAATCGCTGTTAAGCTTGGCACCGATTTGGACTTGAAAGATTCACCTCATACGAAAGAAAGCATTCGGTCCGCGATCGATAAGTGTTATCCAGCTTTTGAGCTAATCGAAGACCGCGACGCCGATTACGACCAACTCAATCCTTTTGATTCGGTGTCTGAGAACGCCTGGAACGCTGGAGTCGTTTTGGGTTCTCCCTTTGTTAGCTGGCAGGACCTTGATCTGGTAAACACTCCAACCGTTCTGGAGGTCAAGGGCGAAGTCCTCGGATCCGGTCAAACCGGTGATGCGTTAGGTCACCCTTTCGAAGCAGTCGCCTGGCTCGCAAATCATCTCAACGGTCGAGGCCGCTCTCTTCGGGCAGGAGAGTTTGTGATGACGGGCAGCACTGTCATCACTTATTTCCCCCAGGTTGCTGATCAAGTGAAATTTTCGGTTGGTGGTCATGGATCGGTCGAACTCACCTGCTCCTAGCTGCCCCTACAGTGGGTTCCCCCTCTCTGACCTCGCTCGTTGGCTACCCTGTTCTCAACAAGGAATCTGGGGACCAAGATGAGTGACATGACAATCGTTCCAATGGCCAACAAAGCCTTTGGCGCGACCGCCACTGGCGTAGATCTCAAAAATTTAAGTGACGAAGACTTCAGTGAACTGCGCGCAGCATTCCTCGAACATGGTTTCTTGCTCTTCCCTGATCAACACCTGAACGAAGAAGACAGCATCGCATTTGGTGAGCGTTTTGGAGATTTGGAATTTGGTGGGGCTCCTATGGCAAACCAGAAGAAACATGAGGACGGCAGTTTCGGCAAAATTTATGATCTTCAGTCCCAATTGATGCGCACCAATGTCGGGAACGAAACTTGGCACACCGACTCGACGTACAAACCGATCTCAAGCAAGGTGGCAATGCTGTCCGCTGTGGTTGTTCCTGACGAGGGTGGACAGACCGAATTAGCCGACCTGCGTTCAGGTTATGAAACGCTTGATGATGCCACCAAGGAAATGGTCGCTGGACTGAGCGCATTCCATTCAACAAATTTTTCTCAGGCAAATGATCTCGGGGACTTTCCCGACACTAACGGCGATGGCTTATACGGCGAGGTGTACCACGGCGAGGCTTACCTGCGACCTATGGTCAAGATCCATCCTGAAACGGGGAAGCCCAACCTATTTGTGGGACGACATGCTTTTGGAATTCCGGGACTTGGCCGCGAAGAAAGCCGGAAATTGATCCGATCTCTCATCGATCATGTTGTGAGCGATGACTCCCGTGTCTATAGCCACAACTGGGTTGTCGGAGACACATTGTTGTGGGACAACAGAAGAGCTCTTCACCGAGCGCGTCCTTATGACTACACCAAACCCAGGTATCTGATTGGAACGCGAGTCGCCGGCGACCCGGCATCTGAATTGGCTTATTATCCTGAGGATCCTGAAGCTGAAGCTGGTCGGAAAGCTCTCATAGAGGAGCTCGGAATTTTGCGTGAGGAGACTAAGGACCGGATGTATGGAGCAACAACTGCCTCATTCTGAAGTCATGTAGGCGTCGTTGCCCCGATGACTCTCGTCGGTTTACCTCACTGACATCACTTGATAGAGGAACGCGAATGTTCCTCCCCACGGGGAGCGTATGTGGGCGACGTAATCAACTCCGAAACGACCGTCAAGATCGATGGGAATGGCGTTCCCAATCTCATGACCTGCCGGCGTCAAAGCCACGAAACCGGGAATTTGGTATTGACGAACCCAAGCTAATTGGGTTGACGCGTCACGGGAAAAACTGCCGTTCCCATCGTTCAAATAAATCTCTATGCCCGGGCACCGTTCTTTTTCGCCGTTCGCACCGCCGTGTGTTCGGTCCGTAATGTCGATGTCGCCGTCGTTATCTATATCGAGAAGGACTACTTGACCTTCTCCCCAGACAGTGCACTGCGCCTCGACATCTGGATCTTTGTAATTCAACGCCCTCGGTTGTTCACCCATCGCATCTTGACTGATATCGGTGAAACTTCCTGAGCCGTCGTTGCGGAGGATTTGAATGGATCTTCCGACGTAATAGAGGTCCCCCGCCCTAGTCGTTCCAATGACAATATCTGCGTCTCCGTCGCCGTCGATATCTGCGGCGGCTGCATGGTTGAATTTAGTGGTTCCAAGTCCGAAAGGTCCTGTGGGCAGACTCTGGACCCGCCATTGAGCGCTCTGCTTTTGCTTGTCACTGATTGCCATTTGCGGGGGTCGAGGATTCAACGCATCTACTTCGTCACCCCAAAAAAGGACGGGATCGGCCAAACCGTCACCATTGAAATCTTCAAGCAGAGACGACATGACGTAGTGATCATTCCGACGCAATCCCTCAGGGAGATGTTCGATTGAATTCACGAAACCCGTTCCGCCTTCATTCAAAAACAGAGTCCGGGCAGCGAGGATGTCTGGGAACCCGTCTCCGTTTATGTCTCCCGACGAACCATCATGGGCAAAAAATATGGTGTCGCGATAGTCGATGCTGTCTGACGCGTCGAAGAGCTTGCCGTCACGAGATAGCAGCAAAACGTGCGGGTCTATGTCGTTGACTCGCTCACCGGTTGGGAGGAGTTTAAGTAGACCTTGAGATCCCGCGAAGATATCGTCGACACCATCTTGGTTGAAGTCGTCAACGACCAGACGGTAGGACATGTTGCGTTCCGGTGGCGCCCCCGAGGCGTAGATTGCGGGGTCAGCTATCAGTCGACCAGCTCCGTCGTTGAGGTACACCCTCACTGTGCTTCGTTCTTTGTGATCGAGCGTATGGGGAAATATGACCCAACCGACTACTAGGTCTTGGTGGCCGTCTCCGTTGAAGTCTCCGACCATCATGTTATGTGCGTCAGCAGTAAACGACCCATCTAGTTCGTTGCAGTCGTTGACTGTTGGGTAGCAATAAGTTTCGCTGTAGCGCTCGTTCACGAAAACGGTCTCAAAACCAAAATTGAACACGGCGTAATCTTCGGTAGTAGTGCCTTCTAGGTCTGCTGGGTTGAGGTGCCGGGTGCGGGGTACATCGTGTTCATAGAGGACCACCTCCATCTGAAGGAAGACCCTCTTTGATCGCCCATCTGCAACGGTGACATCAATCGAGTAATCAATCGTTTCGCTTTGTTGGACAATGGGACTAACAGCTACAACCGATTGTTTCGTTGCAGACAGCACCACAAACCGGTCGGAAACGATTTGGGTGTCGACTACCTCTTCCTCTGCCACAACAGAAATCTCGAACTGCGAATAGCTATTGACGAGTGCGGGTGCAATAACCGTTAGTTCCAGGTCGTTGACACTCTCATCGGACCCAACGGTTGTCGCGGTTTCAGCGGATTTCACCGACGTTTCTGTTGCCGAAGTATCGAAAAGTTCAGTGGCGGCGACCTGTGTAGTGGCGCTATCAGGGCGTTCGGTCATAGCAGAGTCCCCTGAGTTGGAACACGCACAAAACAAAAACAAGAACCCGATACAGGCGCCCCGCGACTTCACCGGCTTATTATGCCCTCCCTCTCTGCTCCATCTCTTTTTTATCGGTAATTCTCACAGAAGACCGGCCCGGCGATGACCCGGTAATGTTGGGATACCACGAAGAAGAGGACCGAATGAACGCTTCCCACAACAATGGCGACCTACTCGAGCAGTCTGCGACATTTGGAGCCATGACCGACGCGACTGAATTCGAGTGGAAGATCATTGCTGCCCACAACCAGCATTTAGCTGCCGACGTCGCAAGTCGGGTGCTCGATCATCTCAAGCTCCTTGAAGGCGATCACGGTGGATTCGCTGTCGATCGGCTGGAGCACTCACTGCAGACAGCCACTCGCGCGTACCGCGCGAATAAGTCCGATGAATACGTGGTGTGTGCTCTTCTCCACGACATCGGCGACACGCTCGGCTCCTACAATCATCAAGACATCGCCGCGGCGATTCTTAAGCCCTTCGTATCCGAGGAGCACCTTTGGATGGTCGAGAAGCATGCGATCTTTCAGGGCTACAACTTTTTCCATTATCTGGGGTTGGATCGCAACATGAGAGATCAGTTCCATGATCATCCCGCGTACGACCTGACGGTCGAATTTTGCCAAGAGTTCGATCAAACCGCCTTCGACCCCGATTATGACTCGATGCCGTTATCTGAGTTCGTGCCAGCTGTGGAGTCGTTGTTCGCTCAACCCACGAATTCGATTTATCTCGATGACGACGGTCGAATGCCTGGTGGCGAAGATTAGGACAGTGGCTCGTTCGCTTTCCGGTCTCGCCGGTACCCCCAGACCTTCAAGGCCGCTATAGCCGTCACGGCCGCCGCTGCGGTAGCCCCAATGACCACCCATCGTCGCGGGCGCCCACAATCGCAAGGTTCTTCGCCAGCAGTTGACTCTGCTGCTTGAGGGGCGATTGGCTTGGGAGGCGAAGTTGAGGTCGGGGTCGGGTTTGAGGTTGGGGTGGGTGTGGCGTCGATTTCAGCGTCGCCTGTCCCACTGCGAGGTTCGAAACTCGCAGAAGTTATCTCGGTCTCAAACCACGCAAGCAACGGAGTGGTAGATCGTCCAACAACAAGTGGTCGTGTGTAGCGATGCACTGTGGTTCCAAACCGTTCCAAGGTGCCAATCGACACCACATATCGGCCTGGTCGGGCGCTAGAAATGAGAAAGTCATATTCTCCTTCTTGGGCAACTTCCAGGTGGTCACCTAGCCGCAGGTAACGAGTGTTGGTAAACGGTTCGTGAAACATCTCGCGAAATTGCGCCGTAAGAAAAATCGAGCTTCCATCTGGTCTGGTTACTTCGACTCTTGGAAGTGAGTCCATCTCGAATGTCGTTTCCGGTGGAACGGCAGGAATGAGCAACGAAAGATTGAGCGTATCTCCCTCTTTCAGTCGAGCCTGAAATCCTTGAGTCGCAGCTAGTTCCGTAAGCCCGCCATATATAGCAAACGAGATAGTTCCATCGGGAAGAAGGGGACCAGCCTCGGGGGATCCGTGAGCTGGGGTAAGAAACACTGGGTCGTGGGCTTCCAATGGCACCACGTATCCGAGTAGGACTGCACCTATCAAACTTATTCCCACCAACAGGCGCGTTGGTCGTCGCATCAGTTCCCCTCAACACAAACGCGATTGTGACCAGACCGTTGAACTTTGTCGCGCACAGCTACAAGACCGCTCGACCATTCATTTGACCCAAAGGTTCAGCGAGCAACTCAAGTCGCTCACCGTCTGGCCCGTTGAAATAAACCGAATTTGAATGCTCGAACACGATTTCGACACCTTCTTCCTCCAATTTGGACCGCAAATACGCTTGGCGTTCCGGGGTGACTGAAATGGCCAAATGGTGAAGAGATCCAAGTACTTCCCGGTATGGAGCGAGGTCCAACCCGGGGAAATCGAAGAATGCGAGAGCGTTTCCGTTGCCGATGTCAAAGAAAAAATGAGTTGAACCCTGGTAGTCGCGATTTTCGAAGAGTTCTGTCATGGGGAATTCAAGGATGCCTTGGTAGAACCCAATAGTGCGCTCCACGTCAGAACACAAAAGCGCTAGGTGATGGACTCCTTGCCCGGAGGAAAGAGGTCGGTCAGCCGACGGGCCCAAGTGCTCTGCGCGCAGACGTTCCCATTCCTTCGTCCGGTCTATGTCTTCTCCATGTTTTTCCTCAGTCACAAGACAACTCTCTATTCGATCTCGCCACAAAGGCGGTGATTTTGGGGTCACAAGATTTCATAACCTAATCAGCCTTAAGTTACCGGGGCCTAAGGTGTGCGACATGACGATCATTCATTCATCCACTTCCGCGTCAGCGGCACTCGAAAATTTCAACATAAAGAACTCCACTGCTATCCAAGTCGGTGACTTGTATTTCTTCAGCGGTATGACGGCGATCAATCTCGAAACATTTGAGGTAACCGGCGGCGATCTCGCCACTCAGGCCAGAGTCGCTTTAGAAAACTTCGGCTCAATGCTCGACGACATGGGTCTCTCCCTGGATCATGTGATCAAGGTCAATGCGCAGCTGACCGATGTATCGGAGTTCGCCATTTGGAATGAAGTGTTTCTTGACGTGTTCGAGGCGCCGTACCCATGCAGAACAACCGTCGGCGCCCCCTTGGTGGTGGGTGATATTGAAGTCGAAATTATCGCCGCGTCAAGCCCTAGGAGATGACTCCGACCGGTCCCTGCAGGAACTTCTCGTCTTGGGATGCCAAGCGGTGTTGAAAAAGTTGACGAATTCAGTTAAAGGTGATGGGCTTCGAACGCACATCCCAACCACTATCCACTAAGGAAGCCAAAGATGTCTCAAACTATTCATGTTGTATTCCCCTGTCAGGAAGGCAAGGGACCCGAATTGATCGAAATCCTCCGCGAGGCTCTTGCCGATACCCGTGCCTTTGAAGGCTGCGAATCGATCGAGGTTTACAGCGACGATAAGGATCCTGACACCGTCGTTCTCTGGGAGAAATTCGCGCTCAAGGAAAACCATCAGGCATACCTGCAATGGAGGATGGACACCGGACTTCCGGAACTGCTGGGACCAGTGTTAGCTGGCAACCTCCAGGTCACCTATCTAGACAGTCACGACGCCTAACAGGGTTTCCGGTTATTTAAGAAATAACGCCCGACCACCTGGATGGGCGCTCGGTGACTAGATCTCAGAGGGCGTTCGACCATCCTTATTTGTGGTGAGCCCTGAGCTTCATGAGGCTCATCGCCCTTTTACAAGCCAACTAGGCAACATTGTTAGCTTTTCAAGCCCAGCCGAGCACCCGGCTTCGCGACGTGGTTAGGATCAACTCATGACTGATTTCGGCGTAAACATGTTCCCCACCGACAAAGCGATCAACCCCATGACTCTCGCTAAAGAAGCTGAGGACAGAGGGTTTGAGTCAATTTGGTTTCCGGAGCACAGCCATATCCCAACCAGCCGCGAAACCCCATGGGGCTTGAACCCCAAAGCACCACCTCTCCCCGAGGAGTACTGGCGAACACATGATCAATTCGTGGCGCTAGGAATGGCAGGTGCTGTAACCAGCACAATCAAACTCGGCACCGGGATCACCTTGGTACCGCAAAGAGACCCTATTTGGTTAGCGAAAAGTGTTGCGACGGTTGACGCACTAACCAACGGACGATTTCTTTTCGGGATCGGCTACGGCTGGAACAAAGAAGAACTTCATCATCACGGTGTGAAATTCACCGAACGTCGGGCTGTCATGCGTGAACGGATCCTCGCTATGAAAGAGCTTTGGGCCAACGATGAAGCAGAGTTCCATGGTGAACACGTCGACTTCAGCTCCAGTTGGCAGTGGCCTAAGCCCACTCAAAAACCCCATCCACCGATCATCCTGGGTGGCGCTGCTGGACCAAAAACAATGAACGACATCATTGAATACTGCGATGGTTTCATGCCTATCAGCGGCCGCTACGACTTCGCTGAACAGATCACAACGCTCAAACAGATGGCATCCGAAGCTGGGCGCGATCCCGACTCGTTCGACTTCGGACAATTCGGAACACCACCCAAAGCAGAAATCGTTGATGGTCTCATCGAAGCCGGATGTAACCGCATCGTGTTCACGCTTCCGCCAGCCGACGCGGACACGGTAATCCCCAAGCTTGATCAGATCTCCGAGTTCAAAGATCAGTACAACTAAATCAGTTTTGCCTCAAGCTGAGCATCACTATCCCTCAGTTCGCCGTGGGGATATATCCCTCGCGCATGAAGTTCTGGAGGTACTCACCATATCTGTATGGCTCCACCACGATCGGTCGTAGATCATTGATACAACCAGGGAGTGGTTCGATCATGGTGTCAGCTCGAGGGTCGAAGAAGAACGGAATCGCGTAGCGATTACCTGCACCGATATTCAAAGCTCGATGTTTCGTTGAACGAAACCGGTTGTTGCTCCAAGCTCTTAGCGTGTCCCCAGCATTCACTACGAATGATTCAGGCTCTTGTTCTACGGAGAACCATCCATCGTCGGATTTGATCGCGAGACCGCTGACCTCGTTGGTGGGGAGCAATGTCATGAATCCGGCGTCACTGTGCGGGTCGATTCCCCACTGATCTAGCTCAGCGGCAATGGGTGGATAGTGGCTCATTCGTAGTGTCGCCAGAGCAGGGTCAAAGAACTCCTTGAAATAGCTGGCTGGCATGTCTGCCGCTACGGCGTACAGGGGTAAAAGCTTGTGACACAGTCGTTCCATAGTGCGGTAGTAGCTTTCAGCAGCACTCTCGAAGCCAGGCAACAGCGCCTCATCAGGGAACTGGTTCCGTTTCGAACCCGGTCGCCCCATAAAGAATGCAGCGTTGAGAGCATGGGGCCGGTCGCCTCGTTTCGCCCCACCAAGTCCCACATAACCCATCAAGGCAGAAGTCATCTCGTGGTCGAATTTGGCGATGTCATCTAACTCGTGGTAGCGGGCGGCCCAGGCGTACATGTCTTGAACCATTTGCCACTTGATTCCATGACCAACTATCGACAAGAACCCTATTTCTTCAAGTGCCGCTCGTAACTCTTCAGCAGTTCTTTCCAGCGCCCCAGAGACACCCGATAGATAGGGGCCTACGTCGATCACAGGTAGCCGGGTAGACGCTTGTTTGGAAGACATATTGCTGCTCAAGTCTCGCGCGGTTCAACGAACACAGCGAACCGTTGCATTCAACGGTACGACTGTCGTTTAACTTTCCACCCACAACACTGAGAACAAATGTTTGAGACCCTTTGGCGACTCCTACGTTGAGACGACAGCCGTCAACCTTGCACTCAAGGTTTCGGTGCTTCGGGCCATCCCGGGACTCCAGCATCTCGCTGCACACCACAAGAGTTCAAAAGTCCGCTCACTAACCGGTACTGGAGTGCTGCCGCCATGAATTCCAGCACCTCTGAAACCGAGAAGAAGTGAGTAAGTTTCATCCACGTGGCATCGGATACACAGTCGTCGTCGTATAGGTCGTCGACCATCTCTAACAATGCGATTTCGTCTTCTGCCCAGTTGTGTTCGCCGACAGATCTAGTCAACCAATAAATCTCAGGTGGTGTGAGCCCAACATCAAGCCCGAAGAGCGTGTGTTGACCGAATTCGTACACGGACTGACAATTCCATCCCATGCGCAAGATGACAATTTCGCGAAGTCGCGGAGATACCGATCCCCTGAAAAGAAGTTGGCGTGAGAACCTCCCCACACCAACGGACACCATTTCGTTGTGCGCCAGAGTTGCGGCGACGTTTGCAGCGTTGACTGCCGAACTCCTCATAGCTTCTTTAGCTTCTTCAAGGGCTTTGGGCAAAGGTTCAACGCGAGGCGTACTGGGGCGATTGGGCATACGTCCTAGTATGCCCAATCGCCCCAGTGCGCACTCGCCATCGATCTACCTATCCACCTGAACAAGTCACAACGAACCTGCACTGAGCCATGCGTTCGAGATGCACTCCGACGTCACTTCGTCAGTCAGACAATCCGTCTCGGACTTTGCGGGCCGCGGTGTTGGCGACGACGCTCAGTGGGAATCCTGCGTACTGACTAACAAAGATCGGTATCTCGGTTAGGTCGCTTTCGTTTAGATCGCCCTTTGCAATTCCAGCGCTGAACTGCAGCTTCAAAATAGCGTCGTTGCCCTGGGCGGCGACGATACCCAAAATCAGCAAGCGACGATCGCGGGTGCTCAGACCCTCCCGTGACCAGTAGTCAGAAAAAAGATTTTCCATGGCCATGCGTTCAAACTCTTCAGGTTCTTCAGAAGCCTTCCGCGGATAGACCTCTTCGAATTTTTCTGCTCCAGCTTTGTACCTCTCTGATTGCATCCCGACGTTTCCCCCTTAGATATTTAGCTTCTTGTTATCATCAGTCTGACATTCCGATGTGTCGCGTGGCCTTCGTTCTCCGAAACTCGATCGAGCAGCGAGAGCCAATGGAATAGTTCGCGTACCAGCCTTCGGTGTTGCTGGCTAAGGTCGAGGTACACCGGGTGGGGGGCACCGTATGAACAACACTGACGTGAAGCAAGAAGAAAGTACCGCGGCTGAGATCCGCGGGAATCTGACTCACCCCATTATCGACTCTGACGCTCATTGGCTTGAGTTCGGCCCCCTGGTTCAAGAACGGATGCACCAAATCGGAGGGGAGAAAGCATTAGCCGGATTCACCGGTACTCAAGAGATCGTCCCAATCCAAGAAATGGGGCCCGACGGCAGAGCACATATGGGGTATGGGCACCCGGGATTTTGGATGTTGCCAACAAAAAACACGCGCGACCGTGCGACCGCCATGATGCCTGCTCTGTTGGCGGAGCGAATGGGAGAGCTAGGTCTCGACTTTTGCGTCATGTACCCAACCGGCGGATTCGCGACCGCCATGCAAAACGATGACGAAGTGCGGAGGGCGGCATGTCGAGCATTCAACATTTTCAGCGCAGAATACTTTGCTGATTACAGCGACCAAATGACTCCGGCGGCAGTAATACCTATGCACACTCCTGACGAGGCCATCGAAGAAATCGCCTATGTCCGAGAATCACTGGAGCTGAAGGCCTGTCTATTCAGTGGAATGGTTCCTCGCTCAGTCCCCGCTGCAACGGAAGGGGACCCGAAAGCCCATCGGCTCGGATCGGTCACCTACGACGTGTTCGGCATAGATAGCCCATACGACTACGACCCCGTTTGGGCAGCATGTTTGGAGTACGGCGTTTCACCGACGTTCCATTCCGGAGGGCGAGGCTACGCACTGCGTCGTTCACCGACCAATTTCACCTACAACCACATCGGTCATTTCGCGTCGACCGGCGAGGCCATCTGTAAAGCCATGTTCCTCGGTGGCGTTACTCGCCGGTTCCCGCAATTACGGATGGGATTCCTTGAGGGCGGCACGGCCTGGGCCTGTCAGCTTTACGCCGACCTGATTGAACACTGGGAGAAGCGTAATAGGACTGCTCTCGAGTACAACGACCCCGCCAATCTTGATCACGGTTTGATGATCGATTTAGCCTCCGAATTCGGTCCCGACGGAATGGCAGAGTTGATGGTCGACCGGGATCACGCGTTGTTTGCCGCCCTCAACACAGCAGCGTCAACCAACGACGGCGGCCAACTGGAACTCGATGACTACGCTCCATGCGAGATCAAAACGGAAGAAGACATCGCAGATCTCTTCGTACCCAATTTCTACTTTGGGTGCGAAGCTGATGACCGATTAAACGCGACAGCGTTCAACACTGGGGTCAATCCAATGGGGGCACGAATTAATGCTTTGTTCTCGTCCGACATCGGGCATTTCGATGTCATTCACATGAACCGGGTACTCCCCCACGCGTGGGAGTTGGTCGAGGATGGGGTTATGGACCTCGATGACTTCCGCGAGTTCACGTTCGCTAACCCGGCGCGGTTCTGGACAGCGAACGACCCGAATTTCTTTGCGGGAACAACCGTCGAAGCTGAAGTAGCTCAGTTGTTGCAATAACGGTCGACGCCTAGCGCACCAGTTGCATGAAGCGTTCGAGACCGTCGATGTGATCTCCGGGAGATTCAAGTCCCGACGGTGGGGTTCCTGCCCACTCAGATGTCACACTCATGGTGTTGATGCAAAGGTGTGAGATAGATGCGTCTTGAGCCTGCTGAGTCAAGGTCTCCCACTTTGCGGGACCGAGACCGTACGGCATGTTGAACTCAATTGGGTAAGCACCTGGATCTCGGTTCGCCGCCGCCACAATTTCTCGGAGCTTTTCGGCCATTTCTACGGTGCGGCTCCCCGCGCTCGCAAAGGTGAAACCGTCACCTAGACGCGCAGCGCGGCGCATCGCGACTTCTGATGAACCGCCCAGCCAAATGGGGATCGATCGTCCGGGCCGCGGAGCGATCCCCGCGCGGTCTATCCGATGGAAATCGGCGTCTATGTCTACAACGTCTTTGGACCATAACTCGCGCATGACTTCGATTTGTTCGTCCAGCAGTCGGCCCCTCTGAGCCCAGTCCACCGCTAATGACTCATACTCAACATAATTCCAGCCTGTGCCAACACCGAGGCGAAGCCGTCCCCCGGACAACACGTCCACTTCGGCAGCCTGCTTTGCGGCGAGCACGGTTTGACGCTGCGGCATGATGATCACAGCGGTTTCGAACTCGATCGAAGTTGTAACTGCTGCCAGGTACCCGAACAGGACAAATGGCTCGTGGAACGCGTCATCTTGGGTGTAGGGACCTGTAAGAGCTGGTTCTCGATCCGCGTGTTCTGCGCCTACAACATGGTCATATATGACGATGTAGTCGTAGCCGAGGCCCTCGGCGGCTTGAGCCCAATCGCGAATCTGTGTCGGGTCATCGCCAATCTCACATGTGGGAAAAACGGCTCCCAGTTCCATTCGCTGTCTCCTATGTCACATTTCAAATGACTGCGATGCTTTTCAGCCCCGGCCGTGACGGAGAAGAGTTCCCGGTGTTGCTCCGGTGCACTCACCGTCACGGAAAGTTTCTACTCCGTTGACGAAAATATGTCTGTACCCGTTTGCATGTTGAACTCGTCGCCATTCACCGCCAGGTAGGTCATAAACGGCTTCACCGATCCACTCAGGTTCAATAGACAATTCTTCTAGGTCGTACACGATGACATCGGCAGGGGCGCCTTCGCGAAGCATTCCACGATCCTGAAGACCGCCTGCATGGGCAGCCAATGTGGAGCCACGGAAGTGGGCCTCTTCGAGCGTTATTGCTTCTGTTTCGCGAACCATCCACGCCAAATAGTCGGTGGTCCACGCCCCGCCTGTAAAGAACTTTGTGTGAGCTCCTCCGTCAGAGACACCCGGAACGGTGTACGGCGATTCAGTGATAGCGCCGGCCATGTGATCGACGTTCCACTCTGGTCCTTCCCCGAGGAACTCTGTCTTTAGGTCGGTCATGATTGACAAATCGAGCATCACGTCGACGTAATGCTTCCCCTCTTCTTCCGCGATGGCTCCCAGACTCTTGCCAACGTACTTTTGCATGTCCTCGCGGCGATTGACACCCTGGACAACAAGTCGATGAGCAGGGCCGCCTACCGCTATCTGTGTTTGCGTGAACAGGGTGTTAGCTTCGTCCTGTTCTGCTTTGATGCGCTCCCGCAGAGCGGGATCTTTCATTTTTTGGATTTTCTCGGGAATCGTTCCAGTTGTCGCTTCGCGCCAGGCGGGGCTGGAGTCGTACAAGTTCCACTCGTCTAACGAAAAGGCAAAGCCCGTGCGAAGGGTTGCCGCTTGCCCGAAAATTCTGAGACCCTCGTCTTGGGCCTTTTGAATCCATTCAAGGCGCTCTTGGTGAGTACGCGGGTTGCGCTGACTTACAGGCACAACATTGTCGATGATGGGGCGTCTACATATTTCGGCCAACTTGCGCTTGAACGCGAGGTCATCAGCATCATTGGGATCTGAACTTGTTGCCTGAGTTAGTTGGATAAAACCTTCATCGCGTTCGGCTAAAACCTCGGCCAAGCAAAATATGTCATCATCAACCATGGTGTCGGTAACCATCGGCGTTCCGTCGAAATCGGCTTGCGTTGAGTTCGGACCCAGCCGTTGTATTGAGAAGCCACAGAGTCCCGCATCCATCCCTTCATGAAGCAATCGTTGCATTTCTTTTTGTTCGGCATTGGTGGCGGGCCTGGTCTTCGCCTCTTCAAGGCCCATCACGTAGATCATGAGCGAAGCTGTGGGCATGTACTGGAGACAGTTCACGCCCTTGGGTGCCCGATCAAGACTGTCAAGATATTCGGGAATGGTTTCCCAATCCCAGTGAGGAAGCAGCCCTTCTTGCATTGAGGCCAGCGGGATGGCCTCTGTTCGAACCATTGTCAACATTGAACGCTCCCGAAACTCGGGTTTGCATGGAGCGAAGCCAAAACCGCAGTTGCCCAGAACCACTGATGTAACTCCGTGCCAACTTGATATGGAGCAGTAAGGGTCCCATCGGATTTGGGCGTCGTAGTGGGTGTGAAGATCGATGAAGCCAGGGGCAACGATCGCCCCGTCGGCATCGATGACTTGTTCGGCAACCCCATCAGCTCGACCGCCGATGCGGGCGATTCGCCCATCTTTGATCCACATGTCACCTTGGAATCGAGGCACCCGCGTGCCATCCACGATGGTGCCATTCTTTATGTGAACGTCGTACTCGGTACCCATGTTTCCCCCCGGGTCTCTCATCACCGGTCACCCCCGTTGATGAGGGCGTGTCCGCTGTTGAGAGGAGTCTAATTTAAGGATTCGACCGAGGTGGGACTTGGGTGTTTGTCGTCAACGATTCCGCAACGGCTCGTAGCTCGGCGCCGCTTCGCTTCCTGGTGGAGATAGATAAATGGTGACAGCCCCATCGAGTTCAAACACGGGAGGCGGACCCTCGGGTATTTCACCATAGAGGTATCGCTGTCCTCCGTTCGCGAACTGCCACATTCCGCGGCCGTCTCGATCGATCTCGTCGAGGCCTTCCACGGTTGGATCCCACCAAATTTCCGAGATGTCATCAACGCCGTGATAATCGGGTTCCTGTGACTCTGGCCACCGATCCTTGTCACCGTAGGACAGACTGGGAGCTGTCAGGGCGCGTCTCGTGGGGTCCCCAGCAAATAATGCTTCGTTGAAGCCTTCAATGGTCAGTTCCGGTCCGACCGCCTGAAGAACTGCATAAAACAGGCCTGGCGCGGGATCGATTATCCCGATGTTGTCATTCGCTCGCGGAGGCTCCCCATGGAACCACTCATAGAGGAAGTGTGAAGAGGCGACACTTCTGGCGACCCGGGCGCTCAGGTTCGAAACGCCAAAGGCGTGTGACCACTGTTCTTGGTGGTATGTCCGCGCGAAGGCCGTCGTGTCCACCAGCACCGATCCGGTCACAATCCATTCCGGCCAATAGTCTTGCGCAGCTGCTTCGTTGGTGAAATCGCGAGGGGCAATAGGATCACCGCTGAAGATGACCGATGTGACCCCTGCTTCCTTCATTCTCGCGATGATCGTGCCAGCTGATTCTTGGAGGGTTGCCGGGTCAAGAATGTAGGACTGCGATTCAACAATTTCTACGTCATATTCCCCAAGGAGTTCTTCGAACTGTGTGTTGGAGTCGACGGAAGCGCGGCTCGCGAGATTCCATATTCGCCCGAACCTTCTCTCCGTATCGTGCATCGAGGAATCACCAGCGTGAATCGCGGCGTCCCCCGCCAATCGCTTTCCGATGTATTCGGCCACCAGCATGTTCGACTGTTGTGGCCCCTTTCCTAACGTGTAAGCAAGCCCTGGCCTTTCGCGGTGATACTCGGGGGTCTGTCCGGGACCACAAGATATGCAAGGTATTCCCCTGGCGTGCAGTTCCTCAGCAAAGGCGTTGGTGAGGGTAGGGCCACCGATCACCATGAAGGGGTCGAGTTCTTCATCTACTTTCACGGCATCTGCCCGTGCCGCGGCTGCGTCGAGAATATTTCCCGAACCGATCATGACGGTCAACTCAACACTTCGCCCGTAGGTCTCGTAGTACGTCTCGTAGTACTCCAATAGTCCGCGAATGGTGTGCTCATCGTCAGCTGTTGTGTCGTCGTTGTATATGGCCGATGTGAGGTACGCCATAACCGGGTCTACATCTTGAGAGAGCCACCACACGATGCGAATGCTGTCTTCTGTGACTCCCCGATCTGTTGCCCCACCGTTCCATCCTTCATAAGGAGCTGCGCAGGCACCGGCGAAGAAACTGGGGATCGCTAGGGTGCCTCGCGTCGTATCACAGCGTTCTCCCCAATCAATTTCAAGGCCGAGTTCTTGAGCCCGTTCAAAGAACATGACTCCGGGCCTGAAACCTGTATCAGAACCCCAGTCCGTGCCGAGCGGTCTGGGAGCTGTCGTTGTCGGGGCGGTCTCTTCAGAATTTGTGCTGGTGTCCTCTTCTGTATTGCCGTCACTTGTTTGAGCGTCTTGTTCGTCGGAGTCCGCTGTCTCAGTTGAACCTGAGATAGGAGAAACTTCTTCTTGTCCGTCGTTATCGCTCCCCCCTGCCACAACAATGACCACAACCACAATTACCGCTGCCAAGAGTGCGAACAGGGGGCCGAATCTGCGAAGCGGAGATCCAGATGACGGTCGTTGGGATGTGGGTTCCATCACATCAGATTGGCATGTTGGGCGGGTCGTTGCGACCAGAACGCTTCAACGCCCCTTCGGAGCGGCCGAGATACGCGGTGATAACCCGGTCACTTTCAAACACATGCTGTGCCGAACCCTCAGCTATGACGTTGCCAGCATCTAGAGCAATGACGCGGTCCGCTATCTCTGCGACAAGAGTCATGTCATGTTCGATGACCATTAACGAGGCGTTCAAGTCTTGTCGCATGCGAAGCAGAACCTCACCCAACGCTTCCACTTCCCGTTGGGCTATTCCGCTGGAGGGTTCGTCCAACAAAATCACTGTCGGTTGATGGGCAGCTACACAGGCAAGGTCAACTATTCGACGAGTACCTGTTGACAGTTCGAGGATGCGTTTGTCCCCAAAGGAGCCAAGACCGAAAGTCGCGATTAGATCATCGACTCGATCGTTGATTCGCTGTTCGCTGTCATAGGCCATTGGTAGGTGAAGAGCAGCTGTCACTGGGTCGCCCCAACGAATCCAACGTTCCATAGACACCGCCAACGTTTCTTTCACAGTCAGTGTCGGAAACATTCTCGCGTCTTGAAAACTGCGCCCTAAGCCGTGACGGGCACGTGTGCTTGACGGACTGTTTGTGATGTCTTGTCCTGCGAGAAGGACGTGCCCCTCATCGGTAGGGGTGGAACCGCCGATCAAATCAAAGAGTGTTGTTTTGCCCGCACCGTTCGGTCCTATGAATGCAACGATTTCATTGGGGTGGATCTCGAAAGAGATCTCGTTGACGGCTCGAATACCCCCGAAGTTTCTTGAAAGCGATCGTGCTTCAAGCACAGGTGGATCTTGGAAGTGAACCGGCACCGGTGTGGGAGGCGCAGCGTGAGGTGATCGTTGAGTGAGGAAGACCGACCGCAAAAGATCTGCTCGTTCACGAAGTTGTGGTGCAGGCCCGCTGAACCTCACTCTTCCTCGTTCAAGGAAGTAGGCCGTGTCAGCAACATCCAATGCCAAGTTCGCTGATTGCTCAACAAGGACGATGCTCACTCCAGATGCCGCTATGTCTCGCACCATTTCCAAAAGGCGTTCCACTACCACCGGAGCCAAACCCAGAGAAAGTTCGTCGATCATGAGGAGTTGGGGGCGGGTGAGCAGCGTCATGCCGAGGGCAAGCATCTGCTGTTGCCCTCCGGAAAGATCAGCTGCTGGTACGGTCATTCGATCGCGAAGCTCCGGAAAGGCCTTCGCGATTCGGTCCTTATCGTTGTCAAGTCCAGATGGATCGTTTCGTCGCATCCAACTGGCCGCTTCCAAATTTTCGGCGACTGTGAGACTCGGAAAAACTCCGGCACCGCCCGGCATTTGGACGATTCCATGTCTTGCTATCTCGTTGGGTGGGGCGTATGTCGTGTCATGGCCGTCGAAGATCACTGCACCACGATCTGGCGGCACCAGACCCGAAATTGCTCGCAGGAGGGTCGATTTTCCTGCTCCATTTGTGCCCAACAGTGCGACTATTTCACCTTCTTCGACTTCGAAGTTGACATCGTGCAGCACTCGAACTCCGTCGTAACCGACCTGCAGGTCTTGGCAGTACAGAAGCTTGATCCGGCCGTTCCTCCTTTCCTGGAGGACTTCGGACCGCGCCAAAGCAGTTTTTCGCACTTGTTCCACATCGCGACTGATGACGTTCCCTCCGCTGGCAATCACGAGCCCTCCAACGAAAAACACGGGAACCATCACTACCATGCCCGTCCTAATTCCCCAGTTGTCCGCGATCCACCCGATGAATGGAAGAACAAGAAGCCCCGGGAGAACCCACAGCGATCCCATCGAAAATCCAACAGACCTCGCTCGTGGCGGTATGGCAAGTGACAGAGCAGCAATAATTCCCGGGCCCACGATTGCGAGACACAGCGCGATCACTACGTTGGCGGCGATAGCCACTCCCAGGTTCGGTACCACGGCAAATACTCCCGACAAGATCGCTGTCACCGTCGACACCACCGCCAGAAACTTCAGAATTCGCCCCGGGTCGCGTTCCACCACTCGTGAAGCGACTTGCGCGCCGATAATCAAACCGATGAGTTGTCCCGGTTCTGCAGCCGCCGCGACAATTCCGCGTGCGCGTTCATCCAGCCCGTATGCCTCCTCGTAGAGCAAGCCTGCCAGCGTTCCGAATCCAATCAAAGATGCCGCGAGAAAGGGCGTGGCCGCAAAGATGCGACGTAGCGACTCAATTTTCCAACACATACGCCACGCTTCGGAGATCGACGGTGGTTTCTCTTCTGTCGCCGCAACCGTTTCATCTCCTCCGGCAAGTCGCCGTTCATGGGCACCCCTCACTGGTTCCCGTAGTCGCAATCCCATCAGCACCACCAGCAACGTCGGGATCGCGAACAGTAGAAATGGTGTCCGCCACCCCCAGTAATACGCAGTGAATCCGGCGATCAGGGGTCCTACGGTGGCACCTACTGCGTTTGCTGCCCTATGAAACGCATAGGCTCGAGGTCGGTCTTTGGGTGCGAACCAGTCAGCTATCAACGAGTTATGGGTGGGATCGTTGACCGCTTTACCAATCGCAGACCCACTTCGTGCAAGTCCCAGAGTGATGATCCCTACAGCGAGACCGGTACCAAAAGAAAAACATGCCCAAAGGGTTGCACCGAGTAATGCCAATCTCACCCGGGGAGCGCGATCAGCCAACGCCGCGATGGGCACCTGCAACGAGAGAGCAAACGCCACAACGAAGGCGATGAAGGTAAGCAGTCCCGTGAAACCGAGTTGAAATTCATCGCGTATTTCTGGGGCGAGGATCGCAAAGGCGCTGCGATCAAGTTCATCGACGGCGTTAAGTCCGAAGATGACCAGAAGTGCTGTTACGGGTCCATCCCCCGCTACTTTGCGCATGAAGGTTTGTCGCTGGTTCATCGCTCCGGGTCCTTGCTTTGCAGAAGGTCTTCGGCTGGGTCACTTTCTTGAAGTCCGAAGCGCGCGCCTATCTTCCTCAATACAAGGTTCCTCAAGTCCGCCCACAGTCCGACGATGCCTGCGGGGGCGATGAGAAGGACAATGAGCACCCCAGTTCCTGTTGCCAATAGTCGCCAGGAACCTTGGAGCCAGTACCAAGATCCATTCCAATACAAGGAACCTAGGATCGCGCCGCTGATGGAGCCCAAGCCACCCACGACGGCTCCGATGAACACCACGACACTAAATCCGGCTGGGGTGACGGTAAATGACTGTTGGTGGTGGGCGATAACAGAACCTGCGACTGCTGCAAGGAACCCTGAGATTGCGAAGGCCGTAAGTTTCAGTTGTGCGGTTCTGGCTCCGTACGCCGCGGCTGCTATTTCGTTGTCTCTGAGCGCAATTAAGACTCGACCAATACGTCCGTTCTTGAGTCCGGCGACCGCGACGCAAGCAAGCATGAGTGTCACGAGGCACACGTAGTAGGCGGCTTGTGAACTGTCCCAGTTTATTCTGCCGAATAATGGCGGTCTGTTAATTCGCTCTATGGGTACCCATGAAAAGAACTGGGGGTTCAAAAAATATTGGATCATGGTCAACTCGAGCGCCAATGTGGTGACGGCCAGATAGGTGCCGCGCATCCGCAAGGCCGGAATTCCAACGACCAAAGAGAACAGCGCTCCCGTACATCCTGCGAGAACAGTCGCTGCAACGAAATCGATGTCTGCTTGTTGTGTCAACCAAGCACCGGTGGCTCCGCCGACAGCTGCGAACGCCATCTGTCCCAGCGATAGTTGCCCTGACCAGCCAGTGAGTATCCCCAATGACAGCATGATGACCGCGTACATGAGTACCAATCCCATTCTGACAACGACTGTGGTCCCGAACAGCCCCCAGTAGGGAAACCCGACGAAAAATCCGACCACGACCAAGACACCCAACACACGACTGGCTCGAAGGCCCGGTAACTCCAAAAAGACTCGCGGGATGGGACGCGCGTGTCCGACTGCCTGCCACGTTGAGAAGTCGATTGCTGAGCGAACCCCGCGAGTTCTTCGAAATACCAGGCCGATCACGATAATCAGGCCGGTCAACGCTGCCATCTTGGCTTCAGCTTCGTTGGCTTGAGAGTTCCACACAATGCCCTCTTGTAGAACCCCAAGAGCGAACGAGCTGCAGATAATGGTGGGCAGATGTTGTAGTCGTCCCAAAGTAAGCGCCGCTAAAGCACGCAACAAAAGCAGCAGGCCCAGTGATCCTCCGATAGGTAACCCATAAACGCCTGAGCGAAGAAACAGCGCTAAGAAGGCAAGGACGGTTGCTGCTCCCCACACCACGCTTTGGACGGATTTCACCGGTATTCCCAACAGACCAGCACGGCTCGGTAGTTCTGCGGAAGCCCTCACCGCTATCCCGATTCGAGTTCTGCGAAGAAGGACCGCTACTGCCACGATCGCCATTGGTCCGAGCACCAAGGCCAGTAGATGATCTCCATCAAAGACGCGGCTACCAATGTCGAATCTAAACCCAAAGGGAGCTTCTAGTCGCTGCGATTGGACATAACTATCCCACCAGGCTGGGAGGTAAAGAGCGAAAACAGCCAACAGTTCCGCTATTCCCAAAGTGGCGACCGTCAAAACCAGTCGGGGGGACTGAAAAAACCGTCTGACGATGAGGAACTCGGTGGCCACGCCGAGGAATGCTGCACATATCAATGCGAGAAAGAATGAGAGGTACCAATTCCAACCTGATTCCAGGATCAACAACATGGCGAAAACGGCTGGTAGTAAACCGAGTTCTCCGGCAGCAAAATTCAAAACATTGTTGGCCCGGTACACGAGGTACATGGCTAGGGCTACCAAGGCGGTGATACTTCCCAAAACCAGACCTGAGACAAATGATCCAGCGGGGGCCGGAAAAAGCAACTGTTGTGCGGCAACCAAAATCGCTGGCCACGCTACCCAGCTAAAACGTTGCGACGCAGCGCGTAGTTGAAACACCGCGAACCCTCCCAACAAGAGTTTGAGCGTTCAGCGAAAAGTACTGACGTTTGCTGAACGTTCGGCAACACCTTCCACCAAGCCTCGGTCACGGAGAACGGGAAGAACTCCTTCTCCGAACCAGTAGGCCTCTTCCAGATGTGGATATCCCGACAGGACAAATTCGTCGAATCCAAGTTCGTGGTACTCACAGATCCGGTCAGCAACTTCCTCATATGACCCCACTAGGGCCGTACCGGCACCGCCTCTGACGAGACCTATTCCCGCCCAAACATTGGGATGAACTTCCAAATTCCCCATGTCTCCCGAGTGGAGCTGAGCCATGCGTCGCTGACCCTCTGACATAGTCGTTGAAAAATCTGCTTGTGCTTCCGCAATGGCTTCAGGGGCCATATGAGCCAGCATTTCGTCGGCTACTGCCCATGCCGCCGAAGACGTCGGTCGGGTTATCACGTGAAAACGAATGCCATAAGTCAATGTGCGCCCTTTTGCGGCGCTCAACTCACGCATCCGTTCGATTCTTTCGGCAACCATGGATGGAGGTTCGCCCCAGGCTAGGTAAACGTCCACGTGTTCCGCTGCGACCTGTTCAGCGGCGGGAGAAGCGCCACCAAAATAGATGGCAGGCTGCGGCTCAGGAACTTCGCGGGTCGTAGCTTCAGCAACTCGGTAATGTTTGCCGTCGAAATCGTACGGGTCGCCACTTAACGCGTTGCGCATGATGCCAAGAAACTCACCCGTCCGTTCGTAACGGGCGTCTTTGTCTAACCAGTCACCGAAACGATTCAATTCCCGGGGCTCAGCGCCCGTAACGATGTTGATCAAAAGCCGTCCACCAGACATCCGTTGATAAGTGGAGGCCATTTGTGCCGCCAAGGTGGGCGACAAGAATCCCGGTCTGAAGGCCACCAAGAACTTGATTCGCTTAGTCAAAGGGATGAGCGACGCTGTCGCCAGCCACGCGTCCTCGCAGGCCGTCCCGCACGGTGTCAGCATGGCGTCGTAACCCAAATCGTCGCAAGCTTGAGCAATTTGCGCGAGGTAATCAATTGTTGGTGGCCGCCAATGAGCGTTCAGGCCGTCGGGAACAACGTCCCGACTGTCGCCACCGGTGGGTAAGAACCAATGAATTTTCATACTTTCACCTCACCTGCTATTGACGTCGACCACTCCTCCGGCGGCCAGAACTACCCGCACACCCAACGTCGATTGCCGCGACAACCCCAATGCACTCCTTGGTTTTGGTGTGGCTTGCAAAGAGAATATGCATTTCCAGTGACCCACGTCGGACGAGTAGCTCCTAGCATCGTATCGGTGAGTGATTATTCGTCTCCCACTCGGCTGGGACTTTTGGTACTTGACTCAATTGATAACCCGCATCGGTCAATTGCAGGCGACTATGAACAACTTTTTCGCGACATCTTCGAGAAGGTCGGAGCAGAGATAATTCCCTTTGACGCACGACACGACGCGTTACCCGCGCACGATGAATGCACTGGATGGGTCATTCCCGGGTCCCGACAGTCTGTTTCTGACGACGACTCATGGATTTCCGAACTTCGCGCGTGGATCAGCACCGCCCTCGGGAATGGCACTCCGCTAGCAGGAGTGTGTTTTGGACACCAACTCATAGCCGCCGAAATGGGAGCGGAGGTCGGTCGGGCCTCCGGCGGGTGGAATATCGGAGTGATTGACTATGAGGTCACTAGCAGCCGATCGTGGCTCGAAACACCAGACCGTTACAGCCTGCTCGCTAGCCACCAAGACCAAGTTCTTACGTTGCCTCGTGAAGCTGAGCTTTTAGCAACCGCACCAACCTGCCCCGTTGGTGCCTACACGGTAAGCAACAATGTGATGTGCATTCAGGGTCACATCGAGTTCGTTCCTGAACTGGCAGCGTCGTTGTATAGGTCCCGGATTGAACGCATCGGAAGCTCCGCGGTCGACGCGGCTCTCGGATCTCTTGATCGACCCCTAGACAGAGCCGAAGTCGCGCGTTGGCTTCTGCAAACGATTGAGCAGTCTTCAATCGCGTAAAACAGCTGAAATATCGGACACCGATCAGAGACCGCAATCGTGTGTCACGATTGCTTGAACGGGTGAGCGGCGCGCCAGTCGGTAGCTGCCTTTTCGAGGGTTGTGAACCCCACTTCGCGTTTGTCGATCTCTTCGATTAGTTGTTCAAGCATGAGCATCCGGTTACCGCGACCGATGACTTGGGGATGCATGGTGTAGGTCAGTACCCCACCGGGCTCATGGATGAGGGCCCAGTCAAGGTCACCGAGCCAGGTTTCCAGTACTGCCGATGGCGGTGTCAGGTTGCCGCCCTGTGGGGGGATGTATTCGAACCATGGGAAGTCGTCGAGATGCCATGCCCAGGGAAACTCGACAAGGTCGACTTCCTTTCCCCATTCAACTCCTTCACCTTTTACCCAGCTGTCGCCAAGCCGGCAGCGGTAGGGCCGCACATCGTGTCCCATTAGCGACGAGTCATACGAAAACCCTGCGTCGACTAAAAGCTCGAAAGTACTGCTGGTTACATATCCACCCGGTGAACGCCACCCCGACGGTCGTCTACCGGTGAGATTCTCGAGGATCTCTAAGCCTTCTTCGAGGACTCGGCGTTCGTCGTCGCGTTCGAGTCGCGCGGGATTTTCGTGGTGGTTGCCGTGGTGACCGACCTCGTGACCACCGTCAACGATCTCCTCTAGAAGGTCCGGGTAGGTTGAAGCCGTCAACCCGGGTACGAAAAAGGTTGCATGTACAGATCGTGACGCGAGAAGTTTCAGTATCCGACGAGTACCCACCACCCCGAACTCGCCTCGGCTGAACGCTGTGCGGTCTTGTCGACTCATCCACAGCGAAATGGTGTCGACATCGAAGGTCAGACTGACGTAGGAACGATCGGTCATTGCTCCATCATTGCACTTGTTCTCCAGCGAGCGGTGAAAATAAGTTTTGACTCATGCCCTACCCCTGTGGGGGTGCCCCCAGGCATCGTGTTCACATGTATAGATACAGACCTATGAGTTATCGAACGACTGGTGTTGTTTCGATAAGGCGTGAGTCAAGCACCGAGGCATCTCGTAACAACTGATTGCCCGTTCGATAGTTCGAATCGGTAACCATGTCTCGAAACGCCTTACGGCTTGGATACGAAACTAGAAAAGCCTGATCCCACTGTTCGTCCTGTGGACCAACAATTGTTGCGCGGGGGTACAACTTCCATGGCACCGACATCCCTACATTTTCGTGGTAGTCGCGTTCCATAGCATTGTGGTAGGCGTCATATCCCGCCCCGCCGTTCATACCATCCAGTCCAACACCAGAATCGGTTTCAGCTCTGCAGCGTATGAGGTTCAACATAAAGATCGGCTGTTCAGCGTCCCGATCCCTGAAGCTCTTCATTCGATGGTCACCATTTACATGAGCGTTGCCAATCAAACATTCTGTTGGCTTATCTTTTTGAAGGGTTGACGGATAATCCTCAGGTCTGTCGGTGACACATTCGATTAGGCGACTGTTTCCTAAAGAGCCGTTGCGATATTTCAGCGGATATTCCTCATCCTCAATCATTCGAATGAAATTGGCTCTGGTTCGGTACCGAACTAGAGCGATCATGTCCCATTCCTCGCCGGGCAATCCAAGCATCGTTGCGTGGGCGTCGTTAAGAACAACGACTTCTAGGCCTGTGTCGAGGCGCTCGGCCACGGCGTTAACTCCAGCGCCGTATTTGTTCATCCACACATCGCGGCCTATTCGGCCGTCGATACCAAGCCCTTCTTCGGCCGTGTCTCGGAACTTGAGGAGGTTAATCATGTAGATCGTTTCGTCTGGGTCGCGTTGTTTCATTGACGCCCAGGCCTCTGGGTTAAATTCGATGTAGTTACTCACGTCCCACCTGCTTCGCTCGTCGCACCAACCATGTATAGCTAAACAACCAACGCAAGCTCAAAAATTAGTCTGCGCTATCGTCCTGGATGCTTGTTAGAGCCCCTCACCTGTGGGGGTGCCCCCAGGCATCGTGTTCACACGTATAGATACAGACACACGGATCTAGACGAGCTTCTCGACAGCGCTCTTGATCTCTGAGAAAGACACCGACTCGGCAAGCTCATTGAGCGTTGTCACACCAACAGACTTCTGTGAACCAAGTTCACTATTGAGTACCGCAGTGGAGATCACCCAGAAACGCCATTGCCACGGGTCAGCAACATTCTTATCTGTTGCTGGCACTGCCTCATGTAGACAGAACACGTATACGTCTGCGGTCCGTTGCGGCGGGTCGTAAAGACCCCAAGTGTCGGTGTCCGCATCCCACCACTGAAGCTGTTTGTGGATGTCGAATCTCGGGGTAGAGGTATTCGCTGGATTCCAGGTTTGACTCAGCCCAGATGCTTTGATTTCGACCCCCATACCTCTATAGCGGAGATCAACGGCGTCCCATTCTTTGCGGACTTCACCCGGGTTAATAACTCCTAGTGCTTGTCCGACCAGCCATTCCGCGAAGATGCCTCGGTTGCGGTTGTCAACAAGGTTGCCTACAGCCCAGCTGGGAAAGTCACTGATATCCATTGTTCTAAGTCTGATCTTTCTAGGGTCACTGGCACTCAATCTATCTGTGCCTCTGCGGGGGTGCCCCCAGGCATCGTGTTCACATGTATAGATACAGACCTACAGTCCCTAGTTAGCTGTTTCTCGCACTCCCCAGTTCCAGGTCCTGTCGATTGCTCGACCGAACTGTTCGAGAAAAATTGAATCGAACAATGTCCTTAGCTCTGGGTTA